>JAEZKC010000037.1 GCA_023436205.1 Fibrobacterota bacterium | reverse complement strand
ACCCATAACACTAAATAAATCATATTGTCCTTCCATACTAACTTGTCCTGCTGCGCTTACGACTTAAACAGGACTACACCTCCTTTAAAATTAGCCCTGACTAATCAGGCAAAAAACACATTAAATTAATTCAAAGATATCCTTTACTACATTTCGTTTCGACACTAACAGTTCCTTAGGAAACTTCTCTTTTCCGTCTAGACTTTCATACAATGGTCTTAATGCTTCTTATTGCTTATTTACATATGAGGACTTCCACAAATCATCATTTGTTGGGCTAGTATAAAACAAGCTAATAACAGAATTAAGACTGCTCATTTTATCACACTCCCCACCAAAACAGTTACCTCCCCAACATATACTACCGCACTGATACACATTCCCAAACGGGTAATGATAAAGCACTGACTCGTCGGTAAGTTCTTCATCCACGGATGCATATACATAGGATTCAAATATTCTTCCTTCTTCTACTTTAAAGTAAAAAACAAGCCTTGGGAATGGAATTAAAAAAGTAGTATTGTAATAAGATAGTGGGCAAATGCCTGCAGGCATCGAGATAATAACAGAATATCCATTACTAGATATCTTCCCGTCATAATAGCCAATTGGAAGTTTACCAATTCTTTTTTTACTATCCCCTATAATTGAAGAATTAATAATTTTAATATAGTCTTCAACCGATACTTTCTTTGTTATTACTTCCTCTACTCCATCTTGAGTTTTTGCAATCTGAATATGAACAACACAAGGTTCATTTTCAATTATTTTTGCTGTCATAACTGCGCTCATATACACCTCCTATAAAAGTCGATTAGTACGTACTCTAGCTACCTTCATAGATCGTTTAATACTTTCATTAAAATATTTACTTGTATTACCTATCGTTTTAAAAAGGGTTGGAGAGTACAAAAAAGCTGAAATAAGCTCTTTAGTAGATACTTCTGCTAACTCGTCCAGCGACGTTATTTTTAGTAATAAATCATAGCAAAGAGTCTCATCCTCGTTTACAATAAGATTACTTTCCTCTAACTCGCTTCTGATCTTAGCAAAATCAATTTCTAACAATTAAAACACCTCCTTTAAAATGTACAAAAAAGCATAAAAAAATAGCCTTATTCCCTAAGGACTAAAGCTAATAAAATACTCTTTTGTCAAGACACAAGAATTGCCATAGCAATTCAATTAATAAAATTAAAATAAATACATATTGAGTATATCATAATACAGTATGCAAATCAAGTATGCTCTTTGAAAAACATAGGATGATTCTTATGAATTAACAAGTATTCGTTATGATTATCATAAAAAGAGAGTATGTATTAACCATACTCTCAACACTACTTTATATAAGTTATATTACGCTCAATTAACGATTACGCTTTTATACTGGATTAAGAGCTCTACCAAGGAGCATAGAGGCCCTTAAATCAAGTATTACAACAAAAACACAAGTTCCTGTATTTGCTCAAAACCCGCTTTAATCGATGCTAAATTTTCTTACTATATCATCTCTTGTAGATAAAGAATATAGTTACTATTATACACATTCTTTCACCGCACAACCACTACCATCCTTTTGTCTCATTTCTTCATAGCCCTCAGGCAAGAACCAAATAGCAATGAATCCATATTCAAAACTATCCTGGCCATAACCACAATGAAAGTGTGCACCAGATCCATAATCATAACGTATACAAATGTTACATGAATCATTAATCCCTAATAGAGGTTTACCCCTATGTTCGATAATAATAGTATCATTAGTTATGATAGTCTTTAATTCATCTGCCACGTAATTTAAATGTAGGCTTATCCCTGCAGTAGTAGGTTGATCAATAACAACTCTTAGAGCTCCAGTATAATTCTCCATAAAATATTCTTTAAATTCTTGAAATGATGATAACTCCCTTTTCATGCTATGACCTTTTAATACTTCCTTCTTAAACATAAATACCTCCTGTAAATTGGACTAAGCATAAAAAAATAGCTCCAATCCTTTTAGGACTAGAACCACACACGCTTGTAGTCAAAACACTGAATGTCTTGCATTCTTATTAAAAAAAATAAATTACAATCGTATTATATCATTTAATAACTTGTATTTCAAGAATGAAACACTAATAGTTTATATATAGTTTATATATATCGAAAAGCTATAAAAGAAGTGGAGAGAGTCATTGCACTCTCTCCACGATATTCTAGTTCAAATTCAAAGAATTATTGTAACATAGCCTTTTCATACTCAAGTATTTCATCCCATGTTAACCATTCAGGCTTATTTTCTGAAAGAAAGCTATTCCAAAGAAGCTTCATAGTTATAATGATCTCCTTTTCGTCACCTGACCATAGATGTTTCGCACACCGATTACCATATCCTAAATAATAGTCGCAATCTTGTCTTAATCTGCCCAATAATTGATAACGAAACTTATCATCCTGCTTTAAAATATCAAAATCTTCTGCCATAATAACCTCCTAATTGTTTTTATGTAATAATTTTTAGATTATTACCTTGTTTACCAATTCACTTATAAAAGGTCATTCTCTTTAAAGCTAAAATAATTGTCACCAATTATAACATGATCCAATAGCTTAATTCCCATCAAATCACCCGCATCTTTAATTCTTTTCGTAGCATGTTTGTCTTCTGCGCTAGGTGATGTGTCTCCACTTGGATGATTATGAGCTATAATAATACCTGCTGCTCCACAAAGCAGTGCCCTAATAAATATTTCTCTTGGATTTATTAGTGAAGCATTTATTGTGCCATGTGATATTTCAAATACTCCGATTACTTTGCCCTTAGTATTCAATGCTATCATGTACATATATTCTTCCGCTAAATTACCCATATCAAACAAGGTATTCATCATTTCAAATACACTTTGCGGATTGCTGATATTATTGGTCTGGTAATTCACCGTCTTTTCTTTCACTAGAATATTAAGCCTATCTTCATTCAATTTAGTATTATAAGTAGTTACTCTCATACCAAAACCTCCTTTATAAGGATAGGCAGCAGTGATACGCTGCCTATCAAAACACCTTTTATTTTGTTAGCTATTAGCTATATGACTTATGAACTATGCTACTTTTGTATGCCAAATAATAGATAATTCACTGCCATCATTAAGAAAAACATACACCCTGGCCCCATTGATAATGTTAAGATACAACACCCTATATATCTAAGTAAACCTATCACGCCTGAACCTTTTGAAATACCCATGGATTCTTTTGTCACGCAAACACTCTTAACATTATTCCCTGCACAAATTATAAAATCCTCGATATAGATTAAAGCAAAATCTCTTTCTCTTATTCTTAGATTTTTGATTTGATCGTCTGTCAAGTTCATAATGGTAATACAGTGCTTAAATCGTGGTTTCC
Source organism: Fibrobacterota bacterium (assembly GCA_023436205.1). GTDB lineage: Bacteria > Fibrobacterota > Chitinivibrionia > Chitinivibrionales > Chitinispirillaceae > JAEZKC01. Next base: position 2,124 of record JAEZKC010000037.1, on the reverse strand, counting down.
AATTGTATTCAAGGATATATTTATCAGATTTCGCTAGAGTGTTACTGAGAAAGTAACATACTTTTTTAGTATGATAGATATAGCGGCTATCAAAATCTTTCTTCGCATTTACTTTTTTTTCACTGAGAATACCCTTTAGTCCTTCGTCTGAAGTAAAATGGATAATTCCCTCTTTCTTAATAGCTTCAATCTCCGCTGCGTTTAGCTTACGTACTGTCAATCTCAATATTAATCCTGTTACATAAATGGAATATAGCAGAGAAATTCCTATAAGAACAGCGGCAATACACATAAATAAAATTTTGATCAATACATGACCTCCTGTTGAACTTCTTTATTTTCCTGACACAATATAGTCAAGTGTTACCCCATAGTAATTTGCTAATTGATAAGCATTTTCTAGTGAAGGAAGTTGTACTCCATTTTCACATCTGGATAAACATGATTTTGAGATTCCAGTAGCACTTGATAATTTGTCTAATGAAATATCTTTCTTTTGTCGTAGTTCATATAACCTATGACCAACTCCATTTATCAACTTAATATCTCCTTCCGTTTAAATATAATATTCCTTTACACTACCTACATTAAGCTCTAATCTTGCCTTTCTGGCTTGCTTTCTCCCACTCCGTTCTCGCATCATTTAATCGTTTTCTCATATAAGAAAAATAGCTTACATAATTCTTTAGCTGTCTGTATAAGTGAGAGCTAAATCTCATCAACTCATTACGAGACTCTCTGCAACAAATTACAGAAATAACGAAAACAAAGCACAATAAACAAACCATGCAAAATACTAAAAAGATCATTGGGCCCAAAGCATACATAAACTCTCCCATATCCTATACCTCCTCACATAACTCATAGGCAATTGAAAACTCTATACACTCACACTGCCTTGAGCATGTTATAATTTTATTTGTAGAACCATAGACAAAATATTGCAAACCATCGTTGCAATCCAACTTTACGAACTTGATTACCTTACTTTGGATTTCCATAAGATAACCAAAAAAATCTTTATAAGAAATATTCTTCTTACCTTCAAGTAGAAACTTTATCGGATTAAACTCATTCTTAAATATCGGTTCCTCAACCTGCTTTGAAGATTTTTTGGTAGTTCTTACGTTAAAAACACAACCATTGTTATAAAAATCAACTTCACATTCCTCAGGAAATTGAAATGTATTACTGATCCCTTTGTCTCCAATAGAATCGGAGATTATGTGGGTGATATCTGCGCAAGTAAGAAAAGGTCCTACTTCCTCTCTACTATCCCATAATATATCTGGAATAGAAAAGAATTCATCATCAATCTCATAATCATCCTTATACATATAATAACCCGCCATACTTCTTTTTCCTTGTACAAAGTATTCAAATACGTTTGTGACAAAGATATGGTATCCATGGCAATTTAGCATATATGACCTTTTGTCATAGGGATCCTCATACTTGGTATATTTGTAGTTCAAAGACTCATTATTACCTTCTCTCTGACTTAATTCCATACAGATTTCAAAGTAAGGGGTATTCTGAATCTCTTCTTTAGAATACGTAAACGCTAATAAAATATTGTTTACATCATCTAATTGATACCAAAGAGGAATATAGCTAAATCTAAACTCTCCTTCAAAATGATTTACATGGTATCTTGTTGTTTTTCCCTGTTCCTCTTCTTCAATTACATAACACAGGAATGGAAAAGTGTTGCCAATATCACAATGATATTCGCTTAATACTTTCACAACCATACTAATTTGCTTCGTTGCGATTACGTCTTACACGAAGCTACACCTCCTTTAAAATTTTTACTATAAGACAAAAAAATAGCCTTAATCCTTCCTGGACTAAAGCTAATATAATGTCTTTATAGTCGATACACATGAATGCACAAGCACTCAAATAATAAAATAATAATGTTTACTCTCACATTTTACCATATCATAGAATAAATATCAAGAAAAACCCTATCATTAGGATAGGGTTTTCGCTATTCTATTCTTCATCCATTCTTGACAGTAAATTTATGATATCTTTGTGTGTTATTGTATTTTCTAGCGTTTCAAAATCAAGATAGACGTTATTGCTACTGTCTTCCTTCTCCTCTTCATTGTCCTGATC
>JAEZKC010000032.1 GCA_023436205.1 Fibrobacterota bacterium | reverse complement strand
TTCACTTACGGCTTCCGCAACACCCCGGACGACGGCAAGGTCATCGACCAGGGGCTCGCCTCCATCAAGGACAAGAAGCTGCCCATGGCCGCGGGCGCGGCGGCCTACGCCACCGACGACGTGGTGTCCAAGTCCATCGGCACGGTAGTGGTGCCGAAGATGTTCGAGAAGTACGCCATCCCCTCCAAGGGCGCGGTGGACTTCCAGCTCGCCGCCTTCGACCTGTCGCCCCAGGTGGCGCAGCTGAAGCAGATGGCGCCGGATATCGTCGGCCTCGGCTCGCCGCCCGAGGGCGCGGTGAACCTCGCCAAGGAGCTGAAGCGCCAGGGCGTCTCCACCCGCATCGTCGGCGGCACCACCATCGCCGATCCCGAGCTGCCCAAGCGCATGGACGGCGCCGGCGACAACCTCACCATCGGCACCACCTTCTTCCCGGAGGTGAACGCCACCACCAAGGCCTTCACCGCCGAGTTCGGCAAGCGCACCAAGGCCGCGGGCATGACCCGCACCGACCCGAACCAGATGGACGCCTCGGTCTACGACATCGTCTATCTCTATTCGGAGGCGATGAAGCGCGCGGGCGTCACCGGCGACAAGGCGAAGCTCGCCGAGGAGCGCGCCGCCATCCGCGACCAGCTCGCCAAGCTGAAGGACTATCAGGCACTGGAAGGTGCCATCTCCTTCACCGACGGCGACGCCGTGAAGCCCGTCTACATCCTCGAGGTGAAGGGCGGAAAGTGGACCCTGCTCGACACGCGCACGCCGAACTGACCTCGGTTGGTGTGTGTACGGCCGGCGCCTCCTTTCCCTCCCCCTTTCGGAGGCGCCGGTCTCTTCCCTTTTTCTGAACGAGAGATCCCGATGGGCACGAAGATCACCTTCACCCTCCACGCCGGCGGCGAAAGCCGGACCGAAACCCTCGACATCCGCCATGCGGTGATCGCGGGCTGGACCGGCCGCGACAAGATCGCGCTGGAGAAGCACATCGTGGAGCTGGAGGAGCTGGGCGTCGCCCGCCCGGCCTCGACGCCCATCTATTACCGCGTCGCCGCCGCCCGCTTCACCACGGCGGGCGAAATCGAATCCACCGGCCCGGAGTCCTCCGGCGAGGTGGAGTTCATGATCCTTCAGGCGGACGGGCGCCGCTGGCTCGGCGTCGGCTCCGACCATACCGACCGCAAGGTCGAGACCTACGGCATCACCGTGTCCAAGCAGATGTGCGACAAGCCCATCGCCGCGGACCTCTGGGCGCTGGACGAGGTGCTGCCCCATTGGGACAGCCTGCTCATCCGCTCCTACGCGGTCATCGACGGGGCGCGCGTGGTCTACCAGCAGGGCTCGGTGGCGGCGATGCTGCCGCCCGAGGAGATCATCGCCGGCTATGAGCCGGGCTTTGGCGACGGCACCGCCATGTTCTGCGGCACGCTCGCGGCCATCGGCGGCATCCGCCCCGCCGAGCGCTTCGAGTTCGAGATCGAGGACCCGGTGCTGGGCCGCACCATCCGCCACGGCTATGACGTGACCGTGCTGCCCATCGCCGGCTGAGTACGGTCGGGCAAACGGCAGGGGAGGGCGCCATGCAGCTTGATGCACGCGACATGGATCACGCCGTGCCGGAGGAGGCCGGGCCGGGCCGCCTCGAGGTCCGCTCCCTGCGCGACACGGCCTATGAGGCCATCAAGCAGCGCATCATCATGTGCGCCTTCCGCCCCGGCGAGGCGCTGAGCGAGGCGCAGGTGGCGGCCTCCCTCGGCCTCGGCCGCACGCCGGTGCGGCAGGCCTTCGACCGCCTGATGCGCGACGGCCTCGTGGAGGTGCTGCCACGCAAGGGCATCATCGTGCGCCCCATCACGCAGGACGAGGTGCGCGACATGGTGGAGGTGCGCCTCCTCAACGAGAGCTTCTGCGCCCGCCTCGCCGCCGAGCGGGCGGACGCGGCAACCATCGCGGCGCTGAAGGAGAACGTGCGCCGGGGCACCGCCGCCGCCGGGGACGGGGACATCACCGAGCTGATGGCCCTCGACCGCGAGTTCCACCTCACCATCTCCGGCGGCGCGCGCAATCCGGTGCTGGGCGAGATATTGCGGAACCTGCATGAGCGGGCGCAGCGGGTGTGGTTCGTCTCCCTGCGCGATGTCGCCCATCACCGCCGCGTGGTGGACGAGCACGCCGCCATCGTCGACACGCTGGCCGCCCGCGACGCCGACGCCGCCGAGCAGGCCACCCGCGCCCACATCCTCTCCTTCGCCGAGAACCTCAACCGGCAGCTTTGAGGGGGTTAGGTCGCGGCCTCCCCCCACCGTCATCCCCCGGCCTGTCCGGGGGATCCACTTCGCCGCTGGAGCGGTGCTTGGCGCGGTGTCACCCCTGCTGCGGATGGGTGGATGGCCCGGACGCGCCGGGCCATGACGAGCCGCAAAAACAAGACGATGCCGATGAGGTCAGCCCGCCGCCGGCTTCGTGCCCACCACGGCGTGGTGGGGGAAGGTGACGAACAGCTTGCCCTCGGCCTCAGTCTGCGCGAGGGCCGCCCGGAAGCCCTCAAGCTCCTCGGCCGGGAGGCGCGGCTCCAGCCGTCCCACGATAAAGCGCCAGAAGCCGCTGCCGTTGTCGAAGGACGGCATGGCCGGGCAGGGCACGAGACCCTCAAGCCCCGCCGCGCGCATCCGCCGGTAAAGGCTCGCGTCGGCGACGCCGCCGGGCGACACCATGGGCGGCACCACCTCCACCTTGGCGCGGATCGCATCCGGCAGATCGGCGCTGAAGACGTGCCGGCCGTCGATGGCGCGCACGATGACGCCCACCCGCCCGCCGGGCTTCACCACCCGGAACAGCTCGGCGATGGCGCGGTCGGCGTCGCATTCTTCTAGCACCGTCACGCTGTAGACATGGTCGAAGCTGGCGTCGGCGAACGGCAGCTGCTCGGCATCCGCCTCCTGGAAGGTGATCTTTTCCGACAGGCCGGCGTTCGCCGCGAGGTCCGCGCCCTCCCGCACCATGTACGGATTGATGTCGCAGGCCGTGACATGACCGGCCCGCTTCGCCGCGATCCGCGCCAGCGCGCCGGAGCCGGTGCCCACGTCGAGAACGTGATCCGCCGGGCCGGGATCGATGATGTCGAGGAGCGTCGTGAACATGCCGCGATAGCTCGGGCTCGATGCGCGGTCCTCCAGCAGGGCGACGCCGCCGAGGTGCGCGCCGCCCAGCCGGATCACGGTGAATTCCGCCGCGAGGCGGGGCAGCGCCGCGTCCCACTGGGTGGGGGCGAGGAAGAGGGGGAAGAGCACCAGCGCCGGCCCCGATCCGCTGACGTCGTAGCTGATGCCCGCATGGGCGCCACTGGCGGGGGCGCGGGCGCGCGTGCTGGCCGCGCCCGGCAGGTCCTTCAGCGCGGCGATCACCTCGTCCGTGCGGTCGCGCACATGATCCGCCCACCCCGGCTGCGCATAGCCTTCGAGCACGCGCCGCCGGCTCTCGGGCAGTGCGGCCGCGATAACGGCGGCGATCTGGGCAGAGGTGCCGCCATCGCCGGCGAGCACCGTCAGGCGGTCGGCCACCGCCGCGAAGGCGGCGGGCTCGCAGCCCACCGGCTCGTGGAACAGCAGGCCAGCGATGCGTGCCGGATGGGCCGCCGCGAAGCCCGCGAGGCTGCCCGGCATCTGCGTCGCCACATGGGCGGCCTCCAGCTCCAGATGATCCCAAAGGTCCGCCAGCCGGTCGGCAAGGCTTCCGCCGCGCGCCCCGATCGTCTGCGTTTCGTTTGGCATGGTCCCCCTCCGCGCCATGAATTCCCGGCGAAGCCGGGTCGCTCACGGCCATGCTAGCGCATTCGAGCGATGGATCGACAACGGCCGCTTGGGCGCTGCCCTCCAGCTGAACGGGAGGGCCCATCTCGACGTTTGCGCCGGCGGCGAGATGGGTCCTCCGATCAAGTCGGAGGTCGACGGCGGTTCCGGACGGCGCCTGGCCGTCAGCCGGCGATGCGCTCCCACCCCGCCCCGGCGGAGCGGAACATCAGGGGGGCGTCCACCTCCACGGCGAAGGCGTAGGCGGCGGCGGGCAAAGCGCCGCTGCCGGTGAGGAAGGCGCGGCCGGCGCGCACCACCAGGCCGCCGCGCTCGGGCAGGCGCACGCCGCGCGCGTCACCGGCGAGGCCCTCGCCCGTGGCCTTCAGC
>JAEZKC010000125.1 GCA_023436205.1 Fibrobacterota bacterium | reverse complement strand
TTCTTTGTCAAGATTTTGTGCCTCTGCTGCTGCTGTAGAGGCACCACCATAACTAATATTAACTCCTGCAGATTTCCATGAATAAAAGGCTAATGAACTACAATCAAAGTAATCACCACTATCTCTATATCTTTGGCTATAAGGATAACCTACTTTCGAAAGAGCGAATGAAACTACTTGCTTAGTTTCTGCGTTCGTAATCGCATTTAATATTTGCGCTTTTTCACTATCAGTTAACCTAGTTCTCGAAATTCCTCCGCTGCTACCACCCACTTCATAAGAATATCTAAGATATCTTGATGCAACAGATTTACCACCAGGTAGATTTTGAAGTAAAGATATGAATATTTCAAAATCAAAATCATTAGTTATCGATTTACCAATACTGATTAAATAACCACTATTATCAATAGTATCTGTTTTAGTAAACGATGTGTAATCTGCATTTGGAGTATAGATATCTGTGTATAATAATGTCTTAACTTCCTTTAAGCCACTGACAGGTATATAACCAGAATAGGAATGTGAATCAAATTGATAAGACCAATAATATCGAGGAATTGGGTACACAACATCTTGTATTGAATAAAAATCTTTAGAATTATTCACCGCATCGTAGTAATATGTGAAGCTCGGTTTAACCATTTCTATGATATTATCAATATCTTCTTTTGATATTTCTCTTTCCGTAGCATCATTGTTATTTTGCTTCTTCAGTGATGTATAAACACTAAAAATGAAAACTGTTTGCCAATCAATAGTATAAGGTGCTGTATATGCGGAATTATTAACTGAGAATATAAAGTCTTCGGTTCCATTAATGATTTCTTTCTTTTTAATACGCTTTTTCACTAAAGGATCAAAGATATATGAAATTTTCTCATAGGTATCATTTACTTCAACGGTGATTTCCTTGGATTCAATGCGTGTATTATAATTATTTACCGTTGTCAATAGATATGTAAGTTCTTCTCTTCCAATCATCATTTGTTCTAAGGCTTCATCTGTAAGTATGGAATCATCCTGAACATATTCAATCAATTGTGGTAATGATAAGGAATCGATATCCACAGAGTTTTTTGTTCCCCATGAGAATAAAGAGGAAAAGAATGAACCGATAGCTAACATACCTGATGCTAAGATAGCTATTATTATTAGCAAGGGCAAAAAAAGAAGATTAATAGCTAATAAATAAGATTTTATTTTCACTTTTAATAATGTTCCCAATTTTACAACTCCTTTTTTGAATTACCTAATAATACTCATATGTAAAGCTATAATGTCAATAGGAATTGGGTAAGCAATTTTACTTACGATAATATTGTGTATGTACAAGTTGACAACGTACACATACTATGCTATAATAAAAAAAACTAAAGAAAGGGGTGTATAATTTGGTAGAAACTAACATAAAAGAATTAGAGAAAAAACGAGATATCTTACAGGAAGAAAATGCTGCTCTTATTAGTGAGCTTAGAGAAAAAAAAGAAGATTCTCAAATTAATGATGATATAGCAAAAATATATGGAAAAACAGGTATGCGTGGCGGTATCTACGGTAACATTAAAAATTTACCTAATTATAATGAGTATTGGAAAAAAACAGTATTTAACACGAAACGAGTATTGCTAGAGACTATGAAATTTTCCACCCTTGATATGATTCCTATGTTAAATAAAGGTTGTTACAATAATCCATTTTGTGCTCCGGACAAAGATTTAAAAGCAAATATTTTAGGCTATTGTGATATGATTATACCTTCAAAAAACGGACCAATTCTTCATTTGATAGATCCATATACCGACTATACTCTTCCACCATTAAAAAAGATCACCTTTGAAGAGGCTACAATGTATTCAGGAAGGTTAATTAAAGTAACTATGCTGTTCAATTATTTTAAAAAACATCCTAATCCAATAGGCATAACTCTATTGCCTTTTACATTAACTGAAGAAGTAAAATAAAAACAAAGGAGAGACTTAATAACATAAGTTCTCTCCTTTTCTTGATTAAGCCATCCAGCTATAATTGTTCATGGCATTATCTGATAACCAACTTGAGGAATTAGTTTTGTCTAAGACAATATTACTCAGCATTCTTTTGTAAGCATCCATTGATTGATTATCAACATTCTCGTTACCTGATAAAACGGTGTTGCCACTTGCCATATAAGTTTTTGTAAAGTCATTAATATAGTTTTCTGCGACTTTTTTTCTAAACGCATCACGTTTAGCATCTAAAGAAGACAACGATGAATCAGATTTGATACTATTCCATATAGGAGCCATGTATTGTTCAGGGTGATCTATATAGCTATTTTGAACATAAGTAGCTGCTTGCTTTGCAGATTGCGCATTTCTCTTACAAAGGTCAATCACTTCTTTCATAGAATTATCACCTTTTACTTGAGATGCACTTTGTCTAGTCACAGAAGGCATTTTTATATTTATAGATTCTCCATTTACTTTTTCTACTGTTTCTGTAACGGTCATTGCCCCGATGTTGCTCATATCTGGAGTAAAGCTATTTGCAAAACTAGATGAATTTGCATTCTGTATATAATTATTACCGTCTTGCATATCACTTATACCTGCTTGAATCAGGTCGTATAGGTTACTAGTTGCAGTACCAAGAGAGGAACCAGCATTAATTCCTAGAGAACCTGCTGTTGTCATAGCCGCAGGGCCATAGAACGTGGCGGCACCCATCCCCATTACACCACCTGCAATACTACCTACTCCAGTGCCGATTGCTCCTAACATTCTTGCCCCCGCTCTCCTGCGATATAATTCAGCAGCTTTTTGCGTAGAAATATTACGAGAGAATGGAGCTGTTTCAAAGTTATGAATATTGGCGTATTTATCTGCAATATCACTACTCCAACCAGATTGTTCCCCTCTATTAAATCCTAAAGGAGAGCTAAACGATGAAGGCTGAGAATTTACAGAATTTGTACTACCATAATTTATTGAACCCATGGTTGAAAAACTTCCATCACTTTGAGATGATAACCCAATAGTTCCATTTCCAGTTTTGTTCCCGGTTTCGGTAAGAAATTTACTCATCTTCATGTCAGATCGTGCACCTGTTACTCCACCAATAGTTCTCTTTATAGCAGAACCAGCGGAACTCACTAATTTACCGACACCTAGAAGCATTGACATACCAACCATATCAAGGCCGTTGCTTTGAGATAATCCTAACAACCGTCTTAAAATATTTCTAGCAGGAACTACCATCATACATACCAAAAAAGTTATTCCTGATAAATCTAAACCAATTTTAAGGGAACCAAGAAATGCAGGTATTAATAAGAGGCTAGTGTCTAGTATTGGTATACAAACAAGTGATATGACTTCTTTGAGCCAGTTTCCTAGTAAATTTTTATCTACATTAGAACCAACTACAATAAACGGAAAGGCTATAAAGTTAATTAAGAAACTCATCGCATATCCAACATATTGAAGGGCAAGATAAATTGTAAAGCAAATTAAAGCGAAAAACATCAGGGAATAAAGAAAACCATCTGAGTTAAGATAGAAATGTACTATAATATCTGTTGGAGATAAGTGTAAATTCGCAAGTACAGAAAGGAAGATATCTCTCATATACAATACTACATCTAGAAAATAAGGCATTACTGTAAGAAGTAGGAAAGAAAGTATGAATTTTGTTATAGTCTCCTTTAGATTCTCTCTTGCCTTCGGAGTGGCACCCATAAATGTATTTCTTACTACTTTCGCAAATATAGTTAAAAATAATAGTATGTAGGCAATACCTCTAAATATAGCATATAAGAGTCCTCCAATTACACCGTAAGGATTGTTTTCTTTAAGTTCGAACGTAAATAGTGCAACACCATTGTTAGAATTACCATCTACACGGCCCATGACAATTTTGTTTATTGATATTCCATAATTGTCAAATTCCATGTAAAAAATCCCACCCCAGGTTTTGATCATAGTTCCAACCATCTTTGACAAAAAATCAGGCTCAATATCTTCCCTCGGTGTCGGTGTCGAGTTATT
>JAEZKC010000080.1 GCA_023436205.1 Fibrobacterota bacterium | reverse complement strand
GAACTAAGACGTAATACAGAATACTCGGTATTAGTGGTTTCATCAAATTCTTCTTCTTTGTCTATTTCAAATAAATTTAAGACATTTTTTGAATTAGTTTTAATTTGATAATTTATTCCCCCAACTGCATCACATGCAATAGAATATTCACCAACACTTCCTCTTGGTTCAAAATCGATACTCCTGATTTTAAAATCAAAATCAATGAACCTGGTAATAAACATTTTTAGCGAGGCACTTTTTCCGGAACCAGTTTTCCCTACAATTACTACACCGTATCCATCGTGTGATTCGTCAAATGGATTATAAATAACTAATTGCCCTGTGCTAAGACTATGGCCAATCACAATACCATCCTTGTGACTAAATTCAGCACGTGTGTGATTAAAGATAGTACATAATGAGCCTTTGTCAAAAACAAATTTTTTAATCGACATACCCTTTAACAAACCATAAGACGGCTTAAATATTTTATTTGTAGGATAAGATGATAAAAAGGCTTCAGGATGAAAACTATAACAAGCTGCTAAATCAATACCTCGTTCTCTAGCACGCATTAAGAATTCACTTGCTTTAACATGCAATTTATCAAGGTTTGTATCTTGTAGAATAAAAAGAAATGAAACCTCAAATAGCGTATTATCTCCAGCTTCAATAGAACGTGCCCATTCTTCAGCTTCTACGAGTTTATCTTTAATCTTTCTGATACGATTAGTATCTCCTATTTTATCAGCTCCTACACGTTCAGAATCTAAAACCAAAACACGTTGATCTAGTAGTTTTGATGCTTGTCCTTCAACCATGGGATTAATAAATACATTTGATGTAACATTCGGAAAATTAAATAAGGAACTAAATGTAGTGGCAAATGTAGCGTTTCTTGGCAATTTATGAATGTAATAACATAAAGTATAAATCTTAGTTTCATTATCCACTATTACCATGTATTCAAGTGGATTGGGATTAACTCCGATAGGGGCAATAAGTTCACGAATTGATTTACGATTCTCAAAAAAGAGATTTTTCCCTTTGATTTCGTTACTAGCTGATAAAGAATCGCTTACAGGTATATTTTTATCTTTATTTTTTTTCATCAAATATTAAACCTCCATCTTAATCGAATGTTAGAACACTACTTGGACCATCCGTGGGAGAATCCAGTGGTATATTCTCTATTGTTTGTCCTAGAAGTTCCTCAAAATTACTATTTTCAAATGCATTTTCTATTATGGCAGAATTTTCTTCTTGCATGACTTTAAGAACATATTCTTGAACTCTCTTGACGGAATCAGAGGAGACAATATCAGCATCAAAATTACAGTTGTTAACATCTCTCTTTTTAAAGCGTTCTGTACTAATAGGTTGCGAATGTCTTCTACACATATCAATTAGATCATCTGTCGTACACCTTTTGGCTTTGACACCAGCTGCTTCTAATGCATGTATTTTACTATTTGCGATTGAGTGGAGTTCTCGTTTTGCTTTCTCAAATAATTCATCCTCCGACAATTGATCAGATAGATCAAAACTATCTGATGACCAATCAAATACGTATGTTTCACTTGAAAGCGGAGCAACTCGATTACCAGAATAGCAATCAATATATCTCATCTGATCTTCTAAGTGAAATTTTCGAAATTCCAATGCAGAAATTTCTTTATTTAATGCTGCTAACGAGTTTACATACAATTCTCTTTCACTTTTGTTTGTTGTACGTTCTAAAGTTATAGATAACTTATCAAACTGCATTAATGCTTGAAGCAGTTTATCACAAACCTTTTGATATGCTTCTTTATAACGATCCATTGTATCTTCCAAATCAGAGGACTTACAATATTGACGATATGTAATAGGACCATCAATCGTATTTATGAAAGATAGATAATTTTGTACGGTAGCTCCTTGTTCAGACGCATGCGCCGAATAAAAATCAAAACCTGTACAATCTAATACCCCAATAAAGCGGGTACCATTATCAGTAATAATAATATCATCCTTAATATCATCAATTTTTATATAATCTTTTGAATTTAGTCTTTGTAAGTTTGAATAATCAACATCCTCATACTTATGACTTATCTTTCGCCTTTTTTTTGATCGCATGTAAATATAAGCAAAAACAAAAGCAGCTATGATTACCATAACAACAGCAAGAATTCTAAATATTTTTGTTAAAAGAGCAATGGTTTCCATTAGTATTCATCCTCCTTTTCTCCATATCCAAGAACATAAATACAGGAATGTTTCTTTCTAATATAACGAGTAACGAACAGCTTATACAATGTATTACCTGCCCCTGTTAAATAATTTGATTCAGGAACTTTAATCGTTGTTACAATCCCAACAACAATCATCAAGAGACCTCCTAAGACTATTCCGGGTATCATTGTTCCAAATAAAAAATCAGTAAACTTGCTTAAAAAAATAGCAAACAGAAACGATATTAAGAGTGATATGATAGCGGTTTTTGAAAAATAGCGCAACCATATGTCTTCATCCTTAAATTCTCCTGGAATTTCATAAGTGAACTTCATAAAATTTTATTATCTCCTTTCATCTAAACAAATGATTTTGCAATCTTCATTATAATTCCCGCAAAGAAAACAAATCCGAATAAGACAATGCCAACAATGCATTTATGAACCAATGTACTTTTTATTTCTCTCTTTGCGTTAGGATTTTTAGTACTAATGTACTTTAATGCACAGTACATAATTGTTATAATCAAACCAACTGTACCAATGGCAATTAGAAGATCGTAAAGATCAATTGCTGTCTTTCTTAAAACGGGAGTATTAATCACCCCATTTTTTTCAATATAATCGAATGGATCTTTGTCGTTATAAAAAAGTGAAACAAGATTTTGACAAGCTCTATCAAGATAATACATATATGTCTCCTTCCTTCATTTTATTTATATATAGTCATA
>JAEZKC010000114.1 GCA_023436205.1 Fibrobacterota bacterium | reverse complement strand
ACCTTCAGGTCCTGCAAGCGCCGGCCGAGGGTGCCGGCCGCCATCAATTGCGGAAACTCATGCCCGCGCCCCTTCTTCACCGCGAGCCCATCGGCGGGCAGCACGCCGAGGTCGGCGAGCCCGGTGGGCTTGGCGGGGGCCAGTGTCACGCTGGCGCGGGTTTCCTGCAATGCCGGCACAATACGCTCCTGTCGGGCGGGTCGTTGGAAATGCGACAAAAATCGACATTGCCCGCCCAGAAGCACATTGCGCGCCAGATCGTCCTCAGCTGCCGCGATAGGTGGTGTAGGAGCCCGGCGAGAGCAGGAGCGGAACGTGGAAGTGCTCCTCCGGGTTCCACACGGTGAAGGCCACGCGCACCTTGCCCAGATAGGCGCGGGCGGTGGTGGAATAGCCGTGCCGGGCGAAATAGGTGGGCGTGTCGTAGCGCCACTCGTAGGTCCCGGCGGCGAGGTCGCCGTTGCCCAGGAGATGGTGGTCGCAGGCGCCGTCGTCATTGGTGACGAAGGAGGTGAGGCGCGTCATCCCGCCATCGCTCTCCCGCCGCCACAGCTCCACGCCGAGGCCGCCGGCCGGCGCCGCGCGCACGGTGTCGAGCACATGGGTGGAGACGCTGCCCGTGGGGGCAGCGCGCACGCGGTCGAGCAGCCGCATCCAGGAGATGGCCGCGACCTCCGCCAGCGCCTCCGCGCGCTCGGCCTCCGGGCTCGCCGCGAGGCGCCGCTCGAAGGTGGCGAACAGGGTTTCCAGCGAGGCCTTGCGCACGGCGAGGATGAAGGGATAGCCGAAGCGCGCCTCATAGGCTGTGTTCAGCCGGTCCAGTCGCGCGCTGATCTCGGCATCGAGCGCATCGAGGCCGAGGGCGGTCTGCTCGGCAGTAGATTCCGCCGTGGTGCCGTGCCGCAGGGTCTCGGGGGAGAGGCGGGGATGGCCATTAAGGAAGTCCGCCAGCGCCGGGCCGGGCAGTCCCTCGGTACCGGCCAGCATGGCCCGGTGCAGAGCGGTGAGGCTGGCGAACGGGCGGGCGGCGGCGGCGCCCTGCGCCACCCACGGGGCATTCTCGAACACCGGGCCGAGGGCAGCCGCGAAGTCCGGCGCGGACATGGCGTTCAGGGCATCGAGGCTCAGGAGGTTGCTCACATCTCTCTCCCGGTCATTTCATGAAGCGTGAGAAGCCGGCGACGCGCTCCATCAGCACCATCATCAGCACGGTGGCGATGATGATGACGCCGCAGGCGGAGGCGGCCCGGCTGTCGAGCTGGTTCTGGATGATGTCCCACAGATAGATGGGCAGCACCTGCGTGCGGGCATCCTGGAGGAACAGTGACACCGGCACGTTGTCGAACGAGGCCATGAAGGCGATGAAGGCGCCGGAGGCGACGCCGGGGCTGATGAGCGGCAGGGTTACCGTCCGGAATGTATGCACGCGCGAGGCGCCGAGGCTGCGCGAGGCGTCGAGCAAAGCCGGATCGAGCTGGGCGAGGCTCGCAAGCGTGGTGCGTAGCACGAAGGGTACGCACACCACGATATGGCCGATGGCGAGTGTCAGCGTCGAGGGTCGCATCCCCAGGATCGAGAACAGCATTAGCGCCGCGAAGCCGAAGGCCAGCGCCGGCAGGATGAGCGGCGACAGGAACAGCGTCTCCAGCCCCCGCGCGACCGCCCCCTCGCTGCGGGCGATGCCGAGCGCGGCGGCCACGCCCAGCACCACGCAGGCGGTGACGCTGATGACGGCGACCTTCAGGCTCACCCACAGGGCCGCCTGCAATTCGTTGGCGTCGATGAGCGCCGCATACCAGCGCAGCGAATAGCTGGCGGGCGGGAAGTGCAGCGCCTCCTCCCCGGTGAAGGAGAGGATGAGGATGACCAGCGTCGGCCCCGCCAGCACGATGACGGAGATGAGGGAGAGGAGGCCGAACACGGTGTTGAAGGAGAGGGTCTGCCAATCGCGGAGCATGGCGTCCTCCTAGCTGTAGAGTCGGGCCGCGCGGCTGCGCGAGAGCGCCACCAGCATGGCGACGATGAGCAGCACCGAGACCATGAAGATGACCGAGACGGCGGCGGCGAACGGCCAGTTCTGCAAATCCATGGCCTGCTGGAAGATCATCATGGGCATGAACAGCAGCCGCGCGCCACCGATGAGCGACTGGGTGACGAACGCGGTCACGCAGGCGGTGTAGGTGAGGATGGTGCCGGCGATGATGCCGGGCAGCGACAAGGGCAGCGTCACCTTGAAGAAGGTCCGCCACGCCCCCGCCCCCAGCGCCTGCGAGGCGCTTTCCAGGTTGGGATCGATGCGCTGGAGCGTGGTGATGAGCGGCAGCACCATGAGCGGCATCTGCACCTGCGCCAGTACGATGACGACGCCGGTCTCGCTGAACAGCAACTTCAGTGGCTGCGCGGAGAGGCCGAGCGCGAGGATCGCCTCGTTGACGATGCCGTGGCGGCCGAGGATGACGATCCATGCAAAGGTGCGCACCACCACGCTGGTCACGATGGGCAGCACCACGAGAAAGATCAGCACGGCCTGCCAGCGGGCTGCGACCCGCGTCGAGAGCCAGGCCAGGGGGTAGCCGAACAGGAGGCAGAGGAGGGTCGCCTTCGCGCCCACCAGCAGCGTGGCGCGCAGCACCGCGAGGTTGAGCCCGTCGGTGAGGAAGGCGGCGTATTGGCCGAGACCGAGCGTGCCGGTCATCTGCCGCTCGGTCTCGAAGCTGATGGCGATGAGCAAGCCGAGCGGCGCGACGAAGAACAGCGCAAAGAAGGCCGCAAGCGGCAGCGCGAGCGCCCAGTCCCTGGGTTTGGAGTGTTGGGCGCCCGCCATGGTCACACCCGGATGTCGCGGTTGAACTGCTGGGTCCAGGCGGCGCGGTTCTGGTTCACCTTGGCCCAGTCGAAGAACACCATCTTGTCGAGGTCGGCGGGGCTCGCGGCGATCTGCTGGGCGACGAGGCCGGCGTAGGGCACCTTGCTGGAGGTGGGGATCACGTTCCAGGGCGACTTCTGCATCTCGCCCTGCACCTCGGGCGAGATCTGGCTGTCCACGTAAGCGTAGGCCAACTCCGGCTTCAGCGCGCCGGCGACGATGTGCATGGTGGTCTTCCAGGCCGGCGTGCCGGTGCTGACGCGGACGAACTCGATGGGCACGCCCTTGGCCTTCAGCTCCTCGGCGAAATTGAAGTTCTGCACGCCGATGTCGATCTCGCCCTGCTGGAACAG
>JAEZKC010000015.1 GCA_023436205.1 Fibrobacterota bacterium | reverse complement strand
GGAACAGGAGGTCGTCGAAGTGGGGCAGCTTGCGCTTGGTGCCGGCGACCCGGATGTCATAGATGCCGGTCGCCGCGGCCCGGCGGATCTCGGCCAGCGTCGCCGGATCGAAGGTGGCGGAGAAGCGCGGCGGGGTGCGCGGCGTGTTGTTGTGGGCGGTCATAGGGTCCTCACCCGGAAAAGTTCGAAAGCGGTCGGTGCGGTCCGCCCGTGGCGGGCGCGACGGCGGCGCGCCTCAGTAGGCGGACGCGTTGTCCACGTGGAAGTTGTAGAGCTTGCGGGCGGAGCCGTAGCGCTTGAATTCCGAGACATCGACCGCGCCTTCGAGGCCGGCGGCCTTCAGCTTCTCGGCGAGCAGCGCCTTATGCTCGTCCCGCATCTCCTTCTCGATGCAGTCCGCGCCCAGGCTCTTCACCGTGCCGCGCACGAAGAGCTTGGCCTCATAGAGGCTGTCGCCCAGCGCCTCGCCGGCATCGCCCAGCACCACCAGGGAGCCGGACTGGCCCATGAACGCGCTCATGTGGCCGATGGAGCCCTTAACCACGATGTCCACGCCCTTCATGGAGATGCCGCAGCGGGCGGAGGCATTGCCATCCACCACCAGCATCCCGCCATGGGCGGTGGCGCCGGCCGACTGGCTGGCATCGCCGCGCACATGCACGAAGCCGCTCATCATGTTCTCGGCGACGCCCTGTCCGGCATTGCCATGGATGATGACGGAGGCTTCCGCATTCATGCCGGCGCAGTAATAGCCGACGTTGCCCTCGATCTCGACGGTGAGGGGCAGGTTGAGACCCACCGCCACCGCGTGGCGTCCGTTGGGGTTCAGCACCCGCCAGCGGCGGGCGTTGGTCTCGGCGGTGGCCTTGTGGAGGGCCTCGTTCAGCTCGCGCAGCGGCGTGGTGGCGAGGTCGAAGGTCACGTCCGGCGCAATGGCGTTCACTGTGCGCGCTCCCAGAAGTACACGGTGGCGGGCTCGGGCTCGAAAACCTTGGCCTTTGCGATGCCGGGCAGGTCCACCAGCGCCCGGTATTCCGAGCCGAAGGCGACATACTGGTCGGTCTCGGCCATCACGGCGGGCTTGCACGCGATGGGATCGCGCAGCACCCCGAAGCCGCTCTCGGTGCCGACCACGAAGGTGAAGAAGCCGTCGAGGTCCTTGAGGCCCGCTTCCAGCGCCTGCCCGAGGGAGGCGCCTTCCCGCATCCGCCAGGTGAGATAGCCGGCGGCCACCTCGCTGTCATTCTCGGTCTCGATGGAGATGCCTTCGCGCTTCAGCTGACGGCGCAGGGCGTTGTGGTTGGACAGCGAGCCGTTGTGCACGAGGCACGGGGCGGCGCCGGTGGAGAAGGGGTGGGCGCCGGCGGGGGTCACCGCGCTTTCGGTGGCCATGCGGGTATGGCCGATGCCGTGGGTGCCGCGCATCTGCGCGAGGCCGAAGGTCTCAGCCACGGAAGAGGGCAGGCCGACCTCCTTGAAGATTTCCATGCGGGAGCCCGTGCCGACCACCGCCACCTCGGGATGGCGCTCGGCGAGGAAGGCGCGCACGGCGGCCTCCCGCACCTGCGGGATTTCCACCACCGCATGGGTGCCGTGAAGGACGAGGCCGGGCATGCCATTGGCGGGGCCGGACAGGCCGGCGGCGAGGCCCTCGAAATCATAGCCCTTGGCGGCGCGCAGGGAGAGCTTCACGCTGTCCTTTCCGCCTGCGCCATAGACCGCGAAGCCCGCGCTGTCGGGACCGCGATCGGTCATCACGCAGAGCATGGACGCGAGCATGGCGCCCAGCTCGCCTTCGAGCTTCGGGTCCTTGAGGAAAAGTCCGACGATGCCGCACATGGCGTTCGATTTTACTCCATTGCGAGCCGCCGCTGCGGCCTTGTCACAAGGAGTACGCCCGTTCTCCGGGGGCGTCAATCAGAAGAGAATATAATTTTCTCTGGAGGAAAACTTTCCCGATCCACAGGGCGAAACGGCGCGCCGCTCAGTGCCGGTCGCGGCCGTTGACGATGATGGAGAGATAGGTCATCGGCGCCTTGATGAGGTCCTCCGGGCCATGGGCGGCGCCGGAATCGAACATCAGCGCATCGCCGGGGCGCAGGTGATAGGTACGGTCCGCGGGGCGATAGAGCACCTCGCCGGAGAGCATGTAGATGAACTCCACGCCCGCATGCCGGAAGCCGGTGTAGGGCGCCGCCTCCTCGGTGAGGGTGATGAGGTAGGGCTCCACCACGATGTCGCCGCCGAGGCCGTGGCCGAGCAGTTCATACTGGTGGCCGACCTTCGTGCCCCGCCGCTCGATGATGACGCCCTGCGTCGCCCTCACGAACGAGCAGTCGCGCCGCTCCTCGAAGGCGGAGAACAGCGTGGTGAGCGGCACGTTGAGCGCCTTGGCGATGGATTGCAGCGTGGCGAGGGAGGGCGAGATCTGCCCGTTCTCGATCTTCGACAGCATGCCCACCGAGATGCCGGCCGCGCCCGCGAGATCGGACACCGTGAGATCCAGCTCGCGACGGATGGAGCGCACCTGCACGCCCAGCGCCTCTTCGAGCGTGACCGCCTCGGCCGCCGGCGCGCCCGACCCGGTGGCGTATTCGGCGCCTTCCGGATCCACGCTCTTCACCTCGGCGACGCTCTTCATCTTGCGCTCGGGCACGCCATCCCCCGTCAGTCCCATGCTACCGACGGTCGCAATGTGCGCCCAGGCGGTGATTTGCCGGCCATTGTGCCAGCTTCCCCGCAAGAATGCATCGCACCCATTGGCGACTCGCGCCTTGACGGGCGCCGCCGAACCAAGC
>JAEZKC010000135.1 GCA_023436205.1 Fibrobacterota bacterium | reverse complement strand
CTCCTGGGCTTGTAGCCACATCGATAGTATCTTTCACTTCTGTTCCTGTATAGACGACAGTAGCGTCGTCGGTATCTGTAGCATTATTAATGATGCCCCAAGCAAAATCGAACCCAGCTAATAGTCCCGAACCATACTTTTCTTCTTCAATGTGTAAAATTCCACATCTCCGGATAACTTTTTCAATATTCTCGAACATTTTGTATTCCTCCTCTTAAAGCATATTCAATATTCAATATTCCGATAGTAATTTTTAGGCCCATATATTTCTTTATATTCCACATCTTCATAAGTGCTTATTTATTTCCCACATTTTCTCATTTATAACTTTAATCTAACATGCTATAATTTATTTTAGGAGGTGCTATTATGCCATTTTTTCCACCGTTTAAAGACGAACCTAGCTATATTAATCATGACATATATAAGCCAATTGATGTTATTTTTTGTACACATTCTAATGGAAAAATTGAACCCATGCGCTGTAAATATGTATTACCTGATGAGTCTGTTGAAACCATTAATATCGATGGTATTAGTATCACCAAAGACATAAGAGGTGGCGTTTCTTTTTCTTGTGTAGCAACTATGTATGGTAAACGTATTAATTTTACTCTAGCTTATTTTTATGTAGAGCATACATGGTATATCGCTAGGTGATCATCTTTCAACTCAGTTTTCTAATTGCTTACATTCACCACATACTGTATGGTATGCTCCATTATCCATCTCTGTATGTTCAATAATTATTCTATTACTAACAATATTAATCTCGCATTCAGATATTGGAGTTTTATAAATAAAAGGATAATTAAAGTGATGCCCTTTTATTTCTTTAAATTTATTAACGGTTTGTCCTTGGCATGAGTATTCTTCATCTTCAGTATAGTAATGTTTACCACATACAGGACATTTGTTTTCAAAGATCCATTTCAATGTTACCTCATAAGATTTCATCTGCCAGTCCAAAGACAGCAAAAACTCTAATACAGTTGCTATCTTTGTCCTTTCTAACTTAGTATTCTCCTTTACCTCATCCTCCTGGTACCAATCAGAAAGTGTGTTATCCGGTTCCGATATATCCTGTATTGTTTGGTTTAACTCATTTAATATTTGTTGTTGAGTTATTTCTTTTATAATATATCCGAACTTTACATCTTCGTCATTTTTTGTAAACAACCACCCTCTAATGAATGATTCTATGGAAGGATAAGTACGACCACTGATTAACTCAATACAACTCTTGATTAACGTTTCTCTTTCCTTGTATTCACATTCGATAGTAACATTATCCGATTCAGGCACTAATAGTAACATATCAGCCATTAAGTCCATTTTTTCTTTTGTGATCATTAATTTTTTTTCTGCACACATTCTTTGTTTCTCTCCTTTCTCCTAATCCTTCAATAACTATTAATCAGTATAAAGTCCTTAGGTCTACTTCTATACTGCTGCCATCTGATCAAAAACAGGCAACTAAAATATTCCATATACTTAGCATACTACTACTCCACTAATAATGTCAACACATTTTTACTCAATTTTACCGAGTACGACTTAGAGGTACTTTCGCCCAATCTAGCTAGTTTTTCTTGCCTACGGACCAGGTTAGTTCTCTTCTTAATGACGTTTTTCCGCCTATCTACCACTGCTGCCCGCCCAGAAGGAGAAAGAAAGAAAAAAAGAAAGAGAGGAAGGTTCCGACGTGCTTCAGCACGTTTCCACGTAGCAGAGTGAAAACTGATCTTTTAAAAAGAGAAAACCAAAAGCGAGGACTATGCTAGGGGCCAAAGTACCTCTGTGTCGTACTCGGTAAACTTAGATAAAATATACATGTATTATCTATTCTTGCCATTTGACACTGTAAGTTCTCAATTAGTTTGATAACCTACATCCACTAGTTATGTTCTATGATATGTATCCCTATAATGTCAAGTTTAGTTATCCTATCTTTTTTTTTTATATTCTTTTTGCTATTATTTGACTTTTTATATTACGATTGTTTATACTTATAAAAATAAACTAACTGGAGGTTATTACTATGAATGATTTTCTAGATTTACTTTTCAAGCTTGTATCCCTGTTAATAGCTATCTATATAGTAGCTCATTATCTTACGTGGATTAATGTATTTGACAAGAAAAAGAGCAAATTATATGTTAATGAAGCTCTTGATACCGATACCATACTCTATTGTCTAGTGTATGTATTTGGATGTGTTAGCACGGGGGCAATTTCTATAAAAATAAAGTGGTCTATGCATCCTTATCTGCTAATCCCTATCACTTTAATTTTTGCGTTTATATCCTTATTTTGCTTCAAAAAGAATATAAGAAGTAAAGTTCTTCCGTTTGTGGCCACATTTATTAATGGATTGCTGGTTGGATTAGTTTTCTACGCTATTATTGACTCTTTCAATAACCTGACGCCTACACTTATATTATATTTATTTCTGATAGCTATGAATTTTATTACTAGTCTTGTTTTCGTTGGTAGATTACGAGTAAATGATGAACTGCATGTTTTCCTTTATCTTGAAAACAGGAATCTAATTTCCTTATTTACCGAAAAGCATAGTGCTTATGTGACAAATGACAAATCATACAGCTATGCTTATATTAAGGCAATTCTAATTGACGAAAAAGATGATCACTACTTTATCGAGATTGTTGATAATAAGGAATTATATCGACTACCAAAAGACCAGGTGATATTAATAGAACCTCAATCCAATGTGTGATAGTATCCTTAAAATTTCATTTAATAAAAGAAACAGTTAGTACCTATTATGGTACTAACT
>JAEZKC010000086.1 GCA_023436205.1 Fibrobacterota bacterium | reverse complement strand
CTCGTATGCCGCTGCTGATTTTATTACCAGAACTACGCCTGAGCATCCCACTCTTTCAGAGCTTAAACCACTATCTCACATTAACCCGGGGCTGCGCGGAAGACCGCTTACCCCGGGCTGTCACATTCCGCGCCTTCAGCGCTGGGCTATTTGTGAATGGGTGCAATTTCTCTTCATGCGTTTAGAAGGCCTCACCCTACCTTCTATTCTCTTTCAGGCGCAATATACTTTATCTATTGAGCGCCTCAGAGCATCATCGAAAAAGAGAAAACTGATCTTACTGCTAGAGAAATCTCAGACATCATTTTTAAAGGAGTAATCAAAATGGCAAAAGTCATAAAAAAAACAGAGCGTGAATTTAAAGAGGATCCTAACAAGATAGACACCTATCGATTATTCACTGATACATCCAGAACTAAAAACGACATTAAGCCGGAAAACCTGAACTTCGATTTACGCCAATTGAATCCTGGCCAATTTTCTGCGCCTTTTCACTTCCACCGGTTCGCTGAGGAGCTGTTCATAATCATATCAGGCGAAATGACTCTGCGGACGCTTGAGGGATTAGAAAAAGTGGAAACTGGAGATGTTATTTTTTGTGAAAAAGGAGAAACAGGAGCACACCAGTTTCATAACAGTGGAACTGAGCCTTGCATCTACATGGATATCAGGACTTTCCTTGGCTATGATGTTTGTGAATATCCAGATTCTGAAAAGGTGTTCCTTGCTCCATCTTATGAGATATTTAAGAAGGAATCAAAAGTAGAATATTTTGAAGGTGAAAAAGATGTGGTGTCAAAGTGGAAAGAGTTGGAGAATAGATGATTTTGGCACGTTGGAGCACGAGATGCAGGCGCACCGTGTGACATTATGAAAACAATCTAAGATGGAATACTTTGTATACACTATCCGAACGAAAAGGATAACTATTTGAGAGCTATTCAATTGATAATTAAAGATAAAGATTCAGTTAAAACAGAAGCGATCGGAATCGATTTACTACCTGAATACATTTCTTTTTTAAAAAATTTTTTTAGTGGTGGGCTTCTACCATATAATACTTTAAATTCAACTTTACGGAAAGGCTCGATTTCAGAAGGATGCTACAGAGTACTTGAATGGCAGCCATTTGAAATATCTGAGCAGGAATACAATCAAATCAAAGCTCTTTATGAGAAATAAGTTTAGAATGAACAATGACTTTGCGAGAATGCCGGAGGGACACCACCCCGGGCTGTCACACCCCCGTGCCTTCAGACATACCCTCTTGATAATAGACTGTAAAAAGGAAAGAAAATAGTGACCAGCGGCACTACCGTTAAAGCAGCCCGGTTCACTAGGCTTGACATTCGTTCAGGGATGGGATTTATCCCGCCCAGGCATGAGGCGGAGCTGTATAGAAAAACAGGTCGGGACGACCTGTTTTCTTATATATCGCAAGCTAATTTTCCATTATGTTTTATATTTTGTCCTTACGGGACAAGGAGAATTTCTTGGGGGGTGGGCTTTTCCTATAAATATTATGTCCCTACGGGACAGGTATGTTTATAACGTGATTTCATAATTGAACACCAGTTTTCTATCGAAGAAGCTAACACGCAATACAATGAAAACAAGGATGATTAATTTCCTGGTCCCTCCTGACTTCCTTTACACAACTTCGTACAAAAGACGGGTAGGGACTACATATTTATAGCACACGAACAATCAATATCCCTCCTTCACCCCACCCTCTTTTCTCCTCTCCTGCAGGCGCAATATAATTTATCTATTGGACGCTTCACCGCCACTAAACCCAAGGAGAGAACATGAAAGAGATCGAGGCCTTACTACCTCATCGTGAACCATTCTTGTTTGTAGATGAGATAGAAACAGCGAACGAACAGGAGATCATTGGAACAAAGCACTATGATGAATCCTTTGAGATCTTTAAAGGACATTTCCAACATTATCAAATTGTACCGGGAATGGTATTGATCGAATCAATGGCCCAATGCGGTGGAGCAGGTGTAAGGAAGATCAAGAATGCTGAAGGCGGGCTGTTTGTTCTTGCATCAATCGAAAATGCTAATTTTGTAAAAGCAGTAGAAATTGGTCAGACAGTCAGAATGAAAATAAAAAACTTACGTCTAGGGTCAAAAGCCATAAAGCAACAGGGCTGGGCATATGTAAATGATGAGCTGGTGGCGGAAGCAACGTGGATGTGTGCGAAGACGTGAATTTAAAAGATTGGTTTCGATTACAAGTTTTAGTATTCTTGGAGGACTTCGAGAAGAGCAAAATGCTGAGTAGAATGGCGCTGAACATTGGACTGGGGGGGTTCTTAAATGCCAAGCATTGTCCTCTGCGCTCTCTGCGCTCTCTGCGCAGAGAACGCAAAGGGAAGACGCAGAGGCTTAAGAGCAGGAGTACCGCCGCTCTTTTCTACTCTCCTGCAGGCGTAATATAATTTATCTGCAGAGGTGCACATCATCGCACTTGGAACTGCAACGATAACTGGTGAAGCTCGGCTTTATCTATTGGGGAGATGAGGTAATATGAAAATTGAAATTAAATTGACATCTGCTTTTATTATTGCAGCAATCCTTTTCTGTAGCCCACTCCTTAACTGCGGCATTACCCAAAGTTCATCAACCGGTACTAACAATAATAAGCATGGGACAAATCCTCTTGACTCGCTACTTACACCGATTACAGAAATTGAACAGGCATTTGCCAGTCAGAATAGTGATATTTCAGTTTTTGTCTGTGGCTCAGTTAAAAGCATTCTCAGTGATGATACAGTAGGAGATGCTCACCAACGGTTCATTATTGAGCTTTCAAATGGCCAAACACTTCTTATAGTTCACAACATAGATATTGCACCTCGCGTTAGTGGATTAAGTAAAGGATCAATTGTTTATGTACACGGTGATTACATTTGGAACAGCCAAGGGGGTCTTGTTCACTGGACACATCATGATCCAAGGGGCACACATGAGAATGGCTGGATCATTTTTAAGGATGAAAAGTATCAATAGGAAATATCTTCTCCCGATACCCGGGCACTATTTGTATACTTCTGCAGCTTTGCAGAGGATGGACGTATGGTGAGCAGGACAAACTTATTTATAAACCCTGAACGAATTGCTCCAGGCTCAAAAACTAATGTGGAAAGATAGCTTTGAAACGAAATCTTAACTATACAAATTTTTCTAAATCAATTATGGAATTCCCTTACATGAAGAAACTGTTTTGTCTATCTCTCTTCATTCTGTTTGCATCATCAGTCTTCGCCGGCAATAAGCAGAATCCTGCAATTGCAATGAATTCCGTTTTAGATTCAGATACTAATCCAAAAATCAGCTATACCTATAATTCAGATGACACGGCGAAAGACTATTACGTCACCATCTACCCGGCAGGCAAAATAAAGGGTACACTCATTCTGCTCCCGGGCTTCGGGGAGTTGCCATCCAATACACTTATCGAAACTGATATCTACAAATATGCCTCCAAGTCAGGATATATAACTCTTATCCCGGCACTGGGTGACTGGTCATTCTTTTACATCGATGATGCATCGCACCAGAAGCTACACAGATTTATCGATACTGTTTTCGCCAAGTATAATTTACCATCAAAGCACTTCTTTATCGGTGGCCATTCATTTGGTGGTGTCGCAGCTTTTCAATATACGCAGCGTGCTTATCTGCCGAATTCCAAACTTCGGAAACCATCTGCGGTATTTGGTATTGATCCCCCGCTTGACCTCGAGAGGATGTATATCAGCATGACCACTACAGACCGTCCTGCCAAGCATCCCATTTCTCAGGGGGAAAATGCCTTCATTACCGATCTTTTACAGAAGACATTTGGGACAAATCCCAAAGACAACCCCAACTATTTCTGGCAAGTATCACCATTCTCTCGTTCCGACACTTCGCATTTAGCACTAAAATCAATAAAAAGGGTTCCGCTCAGAATTTACAATGACCCGGATATCAACTGGTATATCGAGAACAGATATGTTGATTACAGTGATATGAATGTTTTTGATGCCGCATGCATGATAAACTGGTTGAGATCGATGGGCAATGACAAGGCAGAGCTAATTAACTGCATTGGTAAAGGTTACAGGAAAGAGAAGAATATACGTCATCCTCATTCCTGGTCCATTGTAGACGGAAAAGAACTGATCGAGTGGATGGAAAAGCAATGATAAACAAATTTTACCTGCTCATATTAGTCATTTCGTCACTTTTGTATTCCCAACAGAGTGACTCCAACTATAAGTACGGCGTTCAATTTCAATTATCTGAAGGATATAGTACCATTGGGTGCATCGGATTTGATGCTGCAACAAGTTTCAATGTTACTATTAACAAAATCTCTGTATCCCCATATATTGAATACGGAATCTATACTTCATTTAAGACGGATGTAAGAGAGATAAACTTTACAGAATGGGTTGCAGGAACTAATACTTTTTACAATATAGTTAATCTGAGATATTTCAAGATTAAAACCGGGACCGGTATTTCGATAGCATACATAAATGGGATCAAGGAAGAATGGAATGGATGGTATGGTGAAGAGCATTTAGAAGAGGAAAAGATTAATAATATATCAGCCGCCTGGAATTTGATAGCGGGAATTAGTTTGGGTAACAAAATCGCAATAGAGATATTTCCAGTCTATTTCAGTATAGGATTATGGGATAAAAAGTATACTCCAAAAATTGGTCTAGGATACAGGTTTTAGTCCTGGGTTTGTATATAGAAGCGAACCGTTTTTTCAAAGTGTATATTCTGGTCCCTACGGGACAGGGATGTTTCATCGTCGTAATAGAAAATATCCTAATAGGAACATCCCACTCTTTCAGAGCTTGGGAACCCGGATTGGGGTTCCTACCCGGGGCTGCGCGGAAGACCGCTTACCCCGGGCTGTCACATCCCACGCCTTCAGCGCTGAATCTTCAGTAAATAGATTCATTATTTTCCATTCGCTGCAGTATACCATAAACACTACGGGGAATTGTGACCCAAGCATCACTACCGTTAATGCAGCCCGGTTCACCGGGCTTTACATTCCTTCAGGGACGGGATTTATCCCGTTCCTAAATTCGTGATTGACACATTCCGATACCTATTTTCGATAAAACACCATAGCGGGAGATGGTGCCGGTGACCTGTGAGGCGTATTCGCCGTCAACATAAATATCTCCCACACGTGACACTGCCCCTACAGGGCTCCGGAAAAATTTGTTGTTGATTCGTTAACCCAGGGCGGCGCGGAGTACCGCTCTGCCCTGGGCTAGTATGAGATCGCCCCTTCAGGGCTGGGTCTTCTTTGTATACAAGATTTTTTCAAACATTACAAAAGAGATAGATTGATACACTACCGGTTCTCATCCCCCGGATCAAAGGAACCCTGCCTGCAGGGGGCGCAACGAAGTCAGCTCCCCGGAACGCACTTGCGATTGACGAATCCGCCCCGATTCACTGGCGGATTAAGGGGAATAAGAATCCAGTGCTAGGAAGCACTGTTCTTTAAAACAATCAGGGCCTTCAGCCCCGAACCCCGACCCACTTTCTTTCCAAGGCCAAAGAGAGAGCATAATTATATAAGAGTAAACAGCGCTTCTTAGCGCTGGATACCTTACTCTCAAGGAATGAAATGACAACGGGGCAAAGAACGCCCCGAGAGCCCCACACTGGCTTCAATATTCGCGATTTTGGCGGGGATAGGGCCGTATCTCGCGGACATCGACGGCCCGGAGGAAGACCGCCAAAACCGCGAATCGCCAGTGACTGGGGCGGATACCCATATCGTGCCATTTTTCTACGGATTCTAACTGCCGTGCGAATCTACTGAGGACATGTTCATTGACGTGGGGTTTAGAATCGTGGCGGTTTTTCTCTTTTGTAAGATCATTTTAGAACGTTAACCTATAAATCACCAATCAAAACATTTTTCTGTAGAGACATTCTCTCTATGCAAAGGAAAGGTCCATATAAATTGACAAACTACCGATTCTCAACCCCCGGTTCAAAGGAACAATGCTCGAAGGGGGCGCAACGAAGTCAGCTCCCCGGTGGTACTTGCGATTGGAGGATCCGCCCCGATTCACTGGCGGATTCAAGATTTTCGCCGATCTTCTTTCCGGGGCCATTGAGTCCGCGAATTATGGCCCC
>JAEZKC010000028.1 GCA_023436205.1 Fibrobacterota bacterium | reverse complement strand
CCTCAGGACAGAAGCCACAGGACAGAAGCCAGACGACACAAGCCAGAGGACAGAAGCCAGAGGACAGAAGCCAGAGGACAGAAAACCACCTTTTTAGCCTGGATTTGAATATCTACCCGTTTCGCCTATTCAAAACATAAATGCTGAATACTATCGTGTAATCTGCACTATGAGCGGGTGTACCGGCTGGCTCTGGCCCTCCAGAATCAAGGGCTCAATGAGAGGTGCAAGGATTTTTAGCAACTGCACGGGATAGCTGCTTGTAAATGAGAAATTCTTGGCATCACTCCCGGGAACCATGGCGCTTATGGTACCGAAGAAGCGGTCGCCGATTATAAACATGAAGGTTGCGGTTCGGTTCATGATTTTTTCCTCCACCCGCCTGCCGTGGCTGTCAACCACTTTCATTCGGTGGTCACCAGTTCCAGTTTTACCGCCAATTTGAATTTCCGGATGATCTGGGAAAAGATTTTTTGCTCTTGATGCTGTTCCATCCTGCACAACCGCATACATGCAGCCTCTCGCTGCGCGGGCAACCGGCACCGAAAGTACCCGCAGACCCTCGTCTGTGGGATCCCGCTCAACAATGGTTTCGTAAGGTGTATCTTCCGCAAAATGGATTTTTTCCACTTTATGTATGGGATATCTCATGCCGTCATTCTGAATGATTCCAGCCAGTTCCGCCAGCGCTGCAGGTCTGTCGGCGGAGGTTCCCAGAGCGGTAGCATACGAGGGGACCAGATCGGCGAAGGGGTACCCCAGTCGCTGCCATGACTGATGAACCGAATAGAAGGCCTCCATCTCAAGAATGGTGCGGATTCGCTTGTCCTGAGCCGCGACTCTGCTGGTTTTATAAAGCCACTTGTAAACATCCTTCAGCTCTGGAATGCTGGCCTGCTGCGCTTCTCTGAATGGGGCGCCGGGATGATTCATCATGTAAGAGGCCAGCCAGAGCTTAAGAGGGTGGATGCTGGTGATGTACCCTCTGTCTGAAAGACTCATGACACTCGGGTTGACTTGTGAAATGAGCTCTGTGGCTTCCTTTATACTTGTATCGCTCAACCCGTGCTTTTTAATAAGCAGCTGCAGCCCTTCGGGGGTGGGGTCCTTCTGAACCGTGCAGTATATTGCCGCCAGTCGCCTCGGTGTAGGTCTCATTCCGCTGGCAAGCGTGTCTATCATGTATTGCGGGTCCACTTTTTTAAGCCGGCTGTAGAATCGGCTCATGAAAACCCTGCTTTCATATTCCACAAAACGGTCAAGATACTTCTCTCTGACCAGCCCCGTTGTATCATGAAAGTATTCGTTTGTTCCCGGAGCATTATACATGTAATAATAAACGATATCTCTCATGAGTCTCACCATAGGCAAGTTGAGGGAGAGCCTAAATGCATCTTTTATGGGCAGGACACTGTGGTCGTACTTATGGTCAAAATTGGCAAAAGTGTGAACACCGCTACCGGTGAAGAATCGTTCCCCGGGATTAGCCGAATAGGGTCTCTGCAGCGCCGCTTGAAGCACAGCATCTAAGGAGGGCAGCGTGTCTTTTGAAAGCAGATACTGCTTCATCCAGTTGCTTAGCGCATCGGGGCGAGCCGGTGAAAGCGCAGACAGCTGCTTTTTATTGATCCTGGAGTAATCATTGTAAAGATCTTCCATGATTTCAAGATAGGTGACCATGGTCCTCAATTTCGCTGTGGACCCCAGGTCAAGTTTGATGCCTTCATTAAAATTGAGAGGACTGTCATAAGAATCTGCCTGCACCCTGAGCAGATTACGGTTCCCGACTCGCTCGTAAAGAGTAAAACTGTAAATGAGGGATGCGGGATCACCCCTTTCCAGCATGCGAAAACCTCTAAGTCCGTTGGAATCGAGAAATGACGTGAATCGAAGCTTCTTGTAAAGATTCTCCACTCCTGCAAGAGTGGTGGAATCTAGTGAACTGGTCACCGTGGCATCCATGCGGTCGAGATCGTATAACCTTGGAAGCGACATAAGTGATAAAAGAGGGGAACGTATGATGGAAGCCGATTTTTTGACAGTTGAATAGAGCACTGTTTTTGATTGACCCGGGCGTCTGGTAGTTATCTGGATTGTGCTGGAGGCTCTGAAAAGATCATCGCTGATGTACCCTTCCTTATTGAGAACCCGCAGGTAAGTATCTGTCTTCTTCTGAAGAGCTTCCGGGTGAGTTCCAAGGTAAAATGAGGGACGACGATGAGCGATGAAAAGACTTAGCACCATCCGATAGTACTTGCCCGCCAGATCCAGATTTTCGGAAGGGTTTTTTAATGCCATGTTCACAGAATCAAAATTTGCCTCGTACCAGAGTCGCAAACCCTCTCCGAGCCCGTTTACCTCTCCATAGCCGGAAAATGCCCCAAGTGGAGCGTTATTTATATACTTAACAGCTGTGGATTTTCTTGCCTCGATAGTGTTCTCGCCGTTTTGATATGCTCGCATGCTGGCGGAAACCATCTGTCTTAGTTTCTCCGTTGGTTCTGACGTGCGACCTTCGGGGGAATAGCAGAATTTTTCAAGCTGAGTGGCAATGGTGCTTGCCCCTGCCACATTTCCTCCGCCGCCAAACCCCACTTTGGACGCAGCCAGATGGAACATGCTGCCCACAAATCGCGGCCAGTCTATGGCGGGATTGCGGATAGGATTGAGAGTATCCATAAGGTTCTGGTCTTCTATAAAGAGAATAGTCTGCAGCACAAGCGGCGGAATGGAATCGAATGACTTGTAAACCGGAGAGGGATAGATGCTTGAGAAAAGCTTTTTGCCCCTGCGATCAAGAATGGTCAGCCCACCCTGCTCTTTTTCATCGTATAGCGCATTGAATCCCTTGTCCATGAATTCAATCATCTCAGGTGATATGCGGCTTTGGGCTTTCACCCGAAAACCCTGAGTCAGCAGATGAGAGATGGTGGAGGGAAGCCTGGTATAGCCGCGCCTCTCGTTGAGCGGTCCGCTTTCGGGGAAACGGATGTGGTTACTGGGCCCCTGATCCATATAAAAGGCGTAGTTTGAAGCGGTTTTTGAAAACCAGGCGGATTCAAACCGGTGCGTTCTAATTTCGTATAGGAAAAGTATACCCCCTGCAGCTATAGCCACAAAACCCAGCAATGAAAAAAGCAGGGTAATGAGAACAACTGCCCTGCGGATAAAGCGCATCAGCCTCCTGAGCGGATGCGTTCCCTTTTCACTCTGAACGGTTCCAACCTGTTGGGTTTCAACGGCCGTCAAGTTGCAAGGTGTCTGCTTCGTCAATCGGCTCAGCAATCTGAGGAGGAACATGGGAATCCTTTGCTGCGACCCTGGGAATCCAAAGTTGATTTCCCGGTCTTAAATTATTCAAATTCTGCGAACGGTTGTACTTCTTCAAAAGCCATAGCGGTATCTGGGCATCGGTGCAGATTCTCCACAGATTGTCTCCTGATTTAATCGTCTTTTTATCCAGATCAAGCATAACATATCTGGCAAAGAAATCCTCTTCCATTGCCATGTGGTACTCAAGACGACTCACTTCAAATTTTTTAAGATCACTCGAGGCGCCAATTGGTAGCTGAATACTTCTGCCCCAGGCAAGTGAGGCCCCGGGGGTCAGATTGTTCATCCTTCTGATCTCAGCCGCACTCACTGCCATCCACTCGGCAAAATGGCCAATGGTCTCCTCCACAGCAACCATTATCTTTACACTCAAAGCACCGGGAGCCACCGTCATGCCCAGATCGTAGACTTCCGCATCAAAATGGGTACTGATTTCAGGCTTTCCGTTTTTCTGCTTGGGCTCTGGGACAGCCTCCTCCAAAGCGGCGGATGCCAGTGTATCGCCAACCGCGAGCTGTGGAGGGGTGGAATCTGAAGAAACAGAGTCTTTGCCAAGCGAAATTTGCTGCGGAGATGATGAAACAGAACTGTCCGGCGGTGCCGAACCCTGTTTCTGCGACTCTGAAGATGCAGTGTCTTGTTTTACACTTGATACTGATACAAGTGGCTCCTCCTTGACACTTTTTTCTGTGGTTGCGGTGGAGGGAATCACAAGCACCTGGCCCACGTATATTTTGCTATTGCGAGTAAGATTGTTTGCTGCCGCGAGCTCATGCATGCTTATCCCCAGCATCCGCGCAATATTATAGAGATTGTCCCCCCTGACAACGGTATAATAGCCGCTTGATTCGCTCTCCTTCGGAGCGCTTCTCTGCTGCGTTGGAGTCTTGTTCAGCAGTGCAATGGCTGCTTCCTGCTCCAGGCTGTGGGGGACATTCACTCTGTAGCCGGCGGGAATCGGTTTCTGCTGACTGAAAATAACCGGACGCAGCGAGGGATTAAGATTTTTAAACTGTTGCTCGCTAATACCAAGCGATTTGCACAATGTGCTTGCCTTGACTGCAAAGGGCAGCTCTATACTGGTTGCCTGAAAACGCTGCCGCCATTCAATCTGCTGGAAAAAACTGTCGGGTGTGTCTGCAATCTGAACCACCGCCAAAAAGCAGCTGTAAAAATTTTTTGAGGCAAATTTGAACGTGGCGCTCTCGTGTTTCTGCAGGATTTCTGCAATATCGTTGCTTCCCACTGCTGCCACAGCCTTTCTCATGCCGTTGGGGCCGTGGTTGTAAGCGGTTATGGCCAGTGGCCACGATTTAAGCAGATCGAAATTACCTTTGAGAAATTTGGCCGCGGCAAACGTACTAAGGATCGGGTCTCTGCGTTCATCGAACATGTAGTCCACTTTCAGATAATTCCTGCCAGTGGAACGCATGAACTGCCATAACCCTGCCGCTCCTGCCTTGGAGTAAGCTTCAGGATCGAAGGAGGACTCCACATGCGGCAAATACTTGAGCTCTTCGGGGACACCCTGTGCCTTGAGAATGGTACTTATGGTGTCGAGATACATTGAAGAACGCTCCAGTCCCTGCTTGAACCGCTCCCTCTGACCGGTCTGGAAGCGTATGCGGTTTTCGGCATCGGCAAGCGCTCCCTCCGGGAGCTGTTTAAAAAGATTGGAAACACTCTTTTCAAGTTCGCCCCATTTTTCTTGTGAAGAATCCCGCACAATCTGTATGGCAGAGGCAATCTTTTTTCGCTTGCCATCAACATAGTCGCTGCGTGATTTGCCCTGGCGCTCTCCCACACTCACCTTTTCGTAAACAATCTGCGGATAGTCCCGATCGTGCAGAAGCCCTTCGGTAAGAGAAACTTCGGTGTAGATACGAACCCAGAACCGCACATTCTCCTTTATGCACTCCGGCACGGGGAATGTTTCCTGCGAGAGAGATGATGTGGTGAATACAAGCAGCAGCAAGACTGTTATTCTGCAGAAACTGAAACCTGACTTTTTCAAAGATGCCCCCTTATAAATCCAATGATGCCTTAACCCGTAGCCCAATGCTCCTAGTTGGTTTGCAGAGCTGCTGCAATATCTGTGCCTGTGTTTCCGAGATTTGAATTGTGTGGTAAGACCGTCGTTTTCAGCACTATTTCCAAACTTCCAGAGCATAAAAATACTCCCTGTAGTACCAAAATGGAAATGTTTGTACCCCAAAACGTGAAGTGCATTTTTTTCTGGCTGATCTGTCCGGTTTTTGGGATTTTTTTCGAGAGTGCTAAAAAAAAAACAGCATCAAATTCCTTGCCTGAAGAGTGGTTATGGGTTAAATTAAAGATTAGGATTTCTAACGTGCTTCCCCTTGGTAAAAACAACATGAAAAAATTACTCGTCATTGATGATGAACTCATCATCAGGGAAATGATTCAGGCTATTCTGGAAGATGAAGGCTTTGTGGTCTTTATGGCTTCCAACGGGTCGGAGGGTATTTCTCTTTGCAGGAAAAATCCCGGAATCGATCTGGTGATAACCGATATCGTGATGCCTGAAAAGGAGGGGCTTGAAACCATTAAAGAGATAAGGGCTATTAATCCCTCAGTCAAAATCATGGCTATCAGCGGAGTGGGGCTAAAGGACACCTATCTCAAGATTGCCAGATGCCTGGGAGCAGATTGTATTCTGCCCAAACCGTTCAGTGCTGATGAACTGGTGCAGAATGTCTTTTCGCTTCTATCATGAAAGCCAAGCTGCTGTAATTACTGTTCTCCAAGAAAGTCCTTTATCAGACTGTTCATTCCTTCAAATATGGACAGAGTTTCCCTCACTACAGAATCTCCCTGAGCAGTTCCTGTCACCAATTCCATCTCTTGCGCTGAATCGTAGACCATTGAACGGAACGGGTCGGAAAAATCCTTGTTCCTTGAACTCTGGGTGAGGCGGGCCACGGAGCGAACATCGTCGGCGGCACTTTTGATCAGATCCCGGAACTGCTCATCAGTAATCTTTTCCGGCGAGCTTTCAGCCAGTCTGGCGGCACAAAGAAATGCGTGGTTGATCTTTCGGTTCTCATAACCATCTGTAAAAGTAGAAAACTCCTGATTTATGTCACTCCAGGTCTTGGCTTTCTGATCTGTCATAATATCTTTTTTAACTTTCTCCAGCTCCGAACCCGTTATAACCATGGATCCCAGATTCACCCATTTTTCCGCTGCTGCAGTACCGATCTGTTCCCGTAACTCTGTAATAGTAGTAAACCGCTGCTGCATCATGTAAGGAATCAGCACTTGCACACAGTATACCCGAATCATTGATCGGTACGCCTTCCAGGCTTGTGCCACGTTTTTAAGCGGCGTTTCGTAACGTCCCTTTTCAGCCTTCTCGGCATTGATTTTTAATGATGAGCAGATGGATGGCCTTCTTGCCAATATCTCTTTTCCTGCAGAAACCAGCTCCTCTTCTGTTTTGTCGCCCAGCTTTGCACCCTGAGAAGCAAGGAAAGCCTTGCCGGTCCAGAGTTCAAGGAGCCTTATGGCCGAAAACATCTCTTCGATAGTGTCGGGGGCAAGGATTTCATGCTCGATATACTGCAGCCGGTGAACCCTCTTGTCCCGCTTCTTGAACTTCAGTGCACTTCTCATCACTGCGTACATATTGTGGGTAAACCAGAAAGCGGGAAAGATGAGAAGCTCGTTTGCACTGTCAAGCAAAATGAGACTGAAAGGGAGCTTTATGTCGAGCTCTGAAGGGTAATCGCCCTTGGCGCACATGATAAATGACGCGAAGCGGCTGTTGTGCTTGAAACTTGTGCACAGCCCCGGCCAGAAACCTCGACCGGCCCACAGTTCGCCATCATTGACCCGACTGGTGTGATTGGAACCAATGGTGGCCCCGGCGGCGATGTTACTCTGCCCGCCGATCATACAGGCAATGAGAAATGAGTTGTTGTGATGCTGGGCGTGTGAGGGCATCAGAAGTGAATTGGCGATCTCACAGCAGGAAATGGCGGCATTGTCGCCAATATAGGTATGACTGATTCTGGCGCTTTGAGAAATCGACACCGCCGTTCCGGTAACTACGGTCGATAATTGCACCGCGGAATCGATCTTGTTGCCGCATCCTACAATGGAATCCTTTATCTGAACGGAAGCCCCGATATAACTTGCTTCTGATCTGTCGCTGAGCACGGTTGCATTTCGCACACTCTCGGCCTGTTCCAGAAATGCATGAGGGCCGATTATTGCATCTCTTACGCTTCTGCAGTTTATAAGAACCGCCCCATCAGCAATCACTCCTTTTGGGGGACGAACTTTGCTGCAGGTGGCAAGCGTTACCTGCTCCAGCCGCTCCATTAAACGTTCATCATCTCTGTACTTTGCCCAAAGGAATGCATCGCTGCAGGTCATACCCGGAAAGGGAAACACCGCACGGCCGCCGTTTTCATTTATAATTTCCAATGGTTTTTTTGTGATCGAACCGTTCTGATCCAGCAGTATTCCCATGCCATACATTGATTTCTCGTCTGCGCTGATTTCTGCAGTGTTGAAGATCAGGACTTCTTTACCAATTATTTGATTGTGACAATAGAGAAGGTTGTGGATGCATGCATTGTCTCCGATAACTGTGTCGCTGAAATGGCTGCGGTAAAGACCTGTCGCAAGCCTCATATTGCCGTGACTAAGCTCCTCTTTTTCTGTGCATCCGATAAGAACCTTTCCATAAAAGCTGCAATCAATAACTCTCTTTGCATCAAAGCCGTTCTTTACTGAAATCAGACTCCAGTCGAAAGCCCTGTTACGGTTCTGTTCCAGAATGGCTATCTCATAATTGCAGAGATTGCGGTAGGCACTCTCGGGAGGGGATTGCCACCATGAAATGATCATATCTTCAATGGATCTTTTCTGCATCCGTTTTGAATCCTTGGCTGATTATTTGGGAAAATCAGTTTGAAGATAAATAATGCCTTTGATTTATGCCCTGAAACCCAAAAAAAACGCTTGAAAATCAAATATTACCGCCTCAGGACCGTTAATTATCTACAGCAAAAATCAGACGAAACCGGAGATGTCGATGTTTCAAAATGACCGCAGGTTTGAGGATTTCTTTCATAACGCACTGGTGGGATTTCACCTTTTTGGCCCCGACAAGTTGATCCTTGAAATGAATGAATTTGAGCTTTCCTTAACCGGTTACAGCCGCCGCGAAGTGATTGGAAAGAAAACCTGGGCAGACCTGATCATACCCTCGCAAATTGAGCAGTTTGAAAAGCACTGGGCATCTCTCCAGAAGAGGGAAGCTGTGCGTAATCTCTCTTACACGCTACGTCGCAAAGACGGTCGGGAGGTCAAGGTCATGCTCAATGCTTCAGGATACTACGATAACCAGGGTAACCTTCTCAATACCTGGGGCATAGTAGTAGATATAAGCGAAATGGAAAAAATCAGGCGCGCTCTGCTGGAGAGCGAGGAGCGTTTCCGTTCCATGGTGGATACCGCCCAGGAGGGGATCTGGGTAACTGACTGCGGCCAGATCGTGCGTTACGTTAACGGCAAAATGGCTCGCATTCTGGGTTATTCTGCCGATGAGGTAATCGGCAAGCCCATGGAGGCATTCGCTCTTGACAGCAGATACCTTGCAGAGCACAATCTTCCCGAACGCAGAAAAAAGGGGGTGCGCGAACGTCGGTTTCAGCGCAGAGACGGAACTTCAGCGTGGGTGATGGAATCCTCCTGCCACTTCGGTGAGGAAAGCAGTGATTGCGGCTCCATCGGCATGGTGACCGATATCGGAGTTTTTATGCTTCAGGAACATCGGCAGAAAGTGGCTGTACGCATACTGGAAGAACTGAATTCCGCAGAAGGTGCAGAAAGCGAGCTGGTGAAGAAGATTTTCGACTACATTCAGGAATTCGGGGATTTTGATCTGGTCACCATGCGGTCCAATGATGCCGATGCGGTGAATGGAGCGGTAACGGGTTTGTTTACCGATGAACGAGTGACTCAGAACTGCATGTGCGGCAATTACAAATGCATAAAACGCAGTGCGGTAACCGAACTGTTTGAGAATCCCCGCACCGTATGGTCCAACAGACGGGATAAACATGATTTCGGCAGTGAATTGCTCGATAATCTATTTTCATGCTGTCAAGGAGCCGGTTTTTCCTCCATCGCCCTGATTCCTCTCCATTCAGGAAAGGAACTTTTCGGTTTCCTGCAGATTTCCGATCATCGGAAAGATCTCTTCAGTGAAGATGATATTGTCTTTCTGGAGGGGCTTGCTTCCAGTTTGGGGATCGCATTGGGGCGACTGCGCAGCAAACAGGAGCTGGACCAGAGAAACAAGGAGCTTTTGGAAAAGAACCGCGAGCTCGATAAACTGAATGAAGAGCTGCACAAAGCCAATATCGCTAAAAGTGAATTTGTTTCTGTAACATCACATGAACTCAGGACCCCTTTGGCAGGCATGATCGGTTTTGCTCAAACACTGAAGTCCGTAGGAGATGAGCTTGGTCATGCAGAACGTGAACGGTTCCTCTCTATTATAGAAAATGAAGGTAAACGCCTTGGAAAACTCATCGATGATCTTCTGGATTTCACTAAGATGGAGGTAGGCGCCATAAAAATGGAACAGGCTTGCTTCGATATCTCAAAGCTTGCCAGGGAAGCGTTGGAAACGGTGCGCATGAGTACTTCTGTCCCGGTTGAAATTTCTTTTGAAAACCGATTTCTCCACGTGCTTGGTGACCGAAACCGAATTAAACAGGTGATGATAAATATATTGTCCAACGCCATAAATCACGGGGATGGGAAACCGGTGTCCATCAGTCTTGACAGTGCAGATGGAGAGGTGAAAATCGGTATACATGATAACGGCGAGGGCTTCCGGAACATCGACCCGGTACGGGTGTTCGACAAGTTTTATAAGGGGAAGAAAAGCGGTGGCAGCGGGTTGGGCCTTTCAATAGCCAGGGAGATCATCACTGCTCATCGTGGAAGAATATGGGCGCAGAACAGGGATGGGGGAGGAGCATCCTTCTATTTCGTGCTTCCTCTGTGCAGTCCGATGGCTTAAGAGCAAAGCACGTAAAGAGCATAGAGTACCGAACGCAGAAATTGCCGGCTCCAGGGTCTGGCCTGCTTTATGACCAGATTATCCTCGGCGGTAACTTTGAACTCGATCTTCATTGCAAAGTCGTTGTCTCCGCTGTAAAGATATCATCCGCTGTCAATCTGAACTGTATGTTTCGGTAATACCGGCCAGTGCCCGCCCCATCATAAGCACCACCGGAGGCTTGTCGCGAAGCTCGTACTTCCTCCAGATTCTGTCCAGTCCACTCGTATCTTTAAGATTTGCCGAGGCCATGAAAAGAGAGGCAAGAAGCATCTGGTTGCTGTAGTGGTCGCTTATGGAATCCTCAGGCAAGAGCTCCACACTGAGCTGGCGGATGGCCGGCATGTCGTAGTAGCAAAGTGATCGGAAATAGGAGATCCACTGCTTTTCCTGGTCAGTAAATGTGAATCTGGAGATCTTCTGTTCGATCACGTCCCAAATCTCCCTCATTTCGCTCGCAGAAAGGTAGGGGAGCGTTTTCTGCAGAATCTGTATGATTGCACTCTGCACCTGTGAATAAACAATTCTATTTGGGCTTGAGTATGCGTAATCGAGAATGAACACCGGAGCCGAAGCAGCCTCCTTGATAACTTCTGTCACGTTCTGGCTTTCATCCATCTGATTGAAAAGTAGCTTTGCATTCTGATAATCCGCCAGATTGTAAATGTCAGGAAGATTCCGGTAGGGATTCAAGCTCTGAAAAGCTGTATCTTTCAAAGCCAGCTTTTTAAGAGGAATCACAAACGTCCTCAGATCATCCATCTCCTTGACATTTGTTCCCAAATACCGGTATTTCACCGCATAGAGATCCACGAAGGAGTGATAATCGCTGTTCACCGGAAAATCATAACAGTCCAGGAGAATATTAAAAAAGTTTTGATCAGCATATTTAAGCATCTTGATATCATCCATGCTTACAAAACCCATTTTGCCCAGACTTTTCGCCAGATTATCAATGGTAAAGACATCCCTTTTAAGCGACAGGTCAGCATCTTTATTCATTGATGCAATCACTATCAAGTCAGAACCGGTTGCATACATCTCGTACTTGGGGAAAGCCCCTGAAACAGCTTTAAGAATAGACACCAGCACCGAAATATCCGATTCATATTTGTGGAACCACTGCACCATGATACCATCATCGTTGAGATAGCGTTTGGCAAGAGAGAAAAATTCGGTTGAAAAGAGGTTTGATACTCCGCTTACCCAGGGATTTGAAGGCTCTGAAATGATAAGATCATACTTCTGGTTGCGGGCGGAAAAGAACGTCTTGGCATCCTCAATATTGATTTTGCACCTGTTATCCGTAAA
The DNA here is from genome assembly GCA_023436205.1 of Fibrobacterota bacterium. Taxonomy (GTDB): domain Bacteria; phylum Fibrobacterota; class Chitinivibrionia; order Chitinivibrionales; family Chitinispirillaceae; genus JAEZKC01. The sequence continues at coordinate 8,157 of JAEZKC010000028.1, read as the reverse complement.
AGTGTTACTGACTTTTTCTCCTATTTTTTTTGCAAACTTGGCCATGGCCGGCTCTATCTCCACAATATCCATAGAATCCAGATTGGGGTCATAAAGAACGTAGTGGGCTGTCATACCTGAACCCATTCCAATGATTGCCACGTTGGATATCTGCGGCTTAACACTCAGTGGGATAACCCCCAGCATGGCCATGGTGTATTCATCGGTGCTGTACTCCTCGGTCATGCCAAGGCTGGCATCTGGCTTTCCATTTGTGGAAAGAACCAGGTTGTCTCCCGACTTGAATAGAGTTATGGAGGCAGTCCTTCCGTCTTTATGGGCGATAACCCTTTTCTTATGAGACACTTGGCCATACCTGAAAACTCCTGATGATATCATCGAAGGGTCAACCTGGGAGAATGCAACTGTGATAAGCACCAGAAGAATCGTAACCGGGCGCATGAAAGTATTCAGTAAACTGTAGCGGGTTTCGGCAAAATAGGAGAGCACCATGAGGCCCAGCCCCATGTCGATTACTCCTCCTATGGTGATGAGGAACTTCAGCCCCACAACAGGCATTAGTGCCCACACCGCAATTATAATCCCTACGATTCCTCCGAAAGTGTTGACCGCGTACACTTTCCCGATCGCCTCCTCGCCAAAGCCCCGCTTGTAGAGAAGATGTATTATAAGAGGGATCACCATTCCGGCGCATATCGTGGATGGAAGCATCATGATAAGACAGATAAGATGGCTGAGCAGATTGAAAAACAGATACCCCTGCGTGCTCTCCTTGAGGCCACCCAGGATAAATGCCATGAATTCAAACATGTTTCCATAGGTGAAAAGAGTCATCAGCGCACTGGCGCCCATTATTATCTGTACAACACCCAGAAAGCGGGGGATGTTCTGTATCTTGTCAAGTCTGTTGCGCACAAAGAAACTGCCCAGTGCAAGCCCCATTATAAAAGCGCTGAGCATCAGTTCAAAGGAGTGGGTTGAACTCCCCAGCACCAGGCTGAGCATGCGGATCCAGCCGATTTCATAAATAAAGGACGCCGCCGCAGTGCCCGCGGAGAGTATAAGCATTGGATAGTAGTAGTTGCGCTTGTCCTCAAGGCTTGGAATTATGAACGCAGCTTCTTCATTTGCTGAATCCTGAGCGGCTTTCGGCTCTTCCGACGCACTATTCTGCTTCAGGCACAGAAGATACACTCCGATTCCCACCACAATATCAAACAACCCTCCGGTAACAATGGCCCCCTTCAGTCCCCAGTGCTTCGTGAGATAAAATCCACTCAGAAGCACTCCCAGCGAGGCTCCCAGAGTATTGATAAAGTAAATGAAGGAGATCTTATAACCGCTAAGCCCCGGAAAACGCCTTAATATCCCTCCGGCCATCAGGGGAAATGTCGCCCCAAGCAGAACCGACTGCGGGAATATGATTGCCGATGCTGTAATCCACTTGTAAAGAGTGATAAGAATCGGTTTATCCAGAAATGGAATCGCTTTCTGGAAAGAGAAATCAAGGTAGGCAAGGAACAGATCGTGAAACACAAGCGCAAGCACCCCCAGCACTATCTCCACAATCGCATAAGCTTTTAACAGGTTGTGTATCTTTCTGGTCCTCTCCCCGGCAAGCCATGACCCCAGCGCCATGCCCCCCATATAGATCACCAGCACAAGCGTCTGGGAGTAGGCGGCGTGCCCCAAAAACTGTTTAAGATAATGGGACCAGATCGATTCATAGATCAAACCTGCAATTCCGGAAAGGAAAAACAGAATGAAATAAGCATAAACCAGAAGCGAACCTCTCTTTATCATCTGGGAAGACCTTTCATCGGGGAGCTTTGGGATCCTTTGAGGGCGTGAGTATCGGGTTGTATTGTTTCATTGAAACGCTTAAAATAGAACCGATCTGCCAAAAAATAGCTGCGGTGGTTACCAAAATCAACAGGATTGTTTCCTTACCCTCTCCTGCATCAAAAACAGCGCTCCGCTGTGCAAAAATTATGATTTTAGCTCTGGCTTAATACAATTTTATAGATACTACTTCAATTGAGGTTCATCCTTTCAGGGTCTCCTCTCTACTTCATCGAACAAGGTTGACATGAATAAGATTATTCCCGCCATATTCCTCCTTTTGTGGACAAGTTTTCCTCTTGCAGCCGACAGTCTTACCGTTATCCTGAGCGGTGAAACGCACGCCATGCTCCATCCCTGTGATTGTCCTGTCGAACCGGGTGGGGGACTGGCCCAGAGAGCCGGTCTGCTCAAAAAGTATAATCGCGATGTCACACTGCTGCTTGATGCCGGAGGATTTTCCGCGGGGGGGATGTACGACACCTATTCCCAGGGAAGGAAAAATGATTCCATACGAACCGTTCAGACCATAGCCTCCATGGGGGTGATGGGGTACGATGCTGTTGCTTTGGGCGATGATGATTTTCAGTATGGTGGGAACTGGCTTGCTGAACGTGCAAAGAAGGAAAAGCTTCCTCTGGTTTCCGCCAACAGCTTCAAAAAAGATGGCTCCTATCTGGTGTCTCCCTATCTGCTGGTGAAAAAGAGGGGCAAGACCTTCGCCATTACCTCTGTGGTTACAACTGAGAAGCTGCTTCAGCTTGACAACGAAGTCAGAATTGAGGACCCGCGCTCGTCGCTGCAGAAAATCTATAAAGAAATAAAAGAGAAGAGCGATTATCAGGTTCTGATCTCTCATCTGGGTGAGGAGGAAACATCTGCACTGCTTAAGGGATTTCCTGATCTGCTGCTTGCCGCCAATGGTCATCGCAAAGTAACTCCTGATCCGCTGTTCAGTGTCCATAAAATACCGGTGCTTAACTTTGGATTTCAGGGCAAGGCCTTATCGTATGTCGGGATGAAGTTTACCGGCAAGCAGGTATCGTTTGGAAAAAGCGGCTGGCTCAAAATCGATGAGGGTCTGGGGGAGGATCGTCAGGTGGCCACTATTTTATCGCAGAAAATGGATCAGGAGGCGCGCGTTTATGACCTCTATATAATGAGTATGTGTCCCTATGGCCTGCAGGCCCTGGCGGATTTGACCGGCCTTCTGAGGGCATTTCCCCAGACTGAATGGAATATCTGGTTTATCGGATCGGCTCAGGGAGATAACCTCAGTTCTCTCAGAGGTGAAGATGAGATGAGTGATGAGATGCTCTGGCTTGCCGTGTCATCGCTTTACCCTCAGAGATATGCAGAGTTTCTTTTCAAGAGGGCGTCCTCCAGGGAGCCCACTGCCGCTATCCTTCAAGAGATGGAACTTGATATGCAGAAGATCACCTCCTGGGTGGCTGCTGAGGGAAAGAACGAGCTCAGAAATCACTACTTGAGGTCGATGCGCCTGAAAATCGATGCGTCGCCTACCGTACTTGTCAATAATTTGCCCTATGATAAAAGTACTGGCAACGGGCGCCTTGTATGGGAGGAGTGTAAAACCGCACAGGACAAGCCTGCATTCTGCAATGAGATACCTGAATGTATCGATGACAGTGATTGTAAAGCCAAGGGGAAGCTCGGGAGCTGTGCCGGAGGCGATGACGGGGAGAAACCCAGGTGTGTTTTCAAAGACGATGTGCAGTTTGGCATGACCGTAGTGGTGGCGGATTCCTCCATTGCCTCTCCTGAATCGGATGTGATCAGGGCCACCGAGGAGATGTTCCCTGCCGTGCAGATAGAAAAGGTGACGCTCTCTTCCAAAAAGGGTCAGGAAATTATCGCTAAATTCAAACCTGATGCCCTGCCTTTCTTTGTGGTTGACAGGGAAGCGTCCGGTGCGCAGAATTTTGCTTCTATCAAGAGTGTGCTTGAAGAGCGCGATGGCTTGTTCGTTTTTAAGAATGGCAGTGTGAGAACTAATTTTTATCCGCAAAGGGCGGTAAAAAAGGGTTACGACCTGTACGTGGACCCGTTGATGGGGGATATCGGGAAGGTGATTGATGTGGTTCTTAAAACAAAGGCGGATGTGCGTGTAAAGCCTGTCATGCCCAAAAGCCCCCTGGAAAAATCATCCCTCGCTGAAGACAAGTTGAGGCAGGAGGAGAGTTTACGGTGGCTAGTCCTTGCCGAACAATATCCCGCTCAGTTTAAAGCATATTTACAGCTGTATGCGAAAGACCCCGGGACCAGCTACTGGTATCTCTGGCTGGATGAACTGAAGATCAACCCTAAAGAGTTTCTGAAAAAGGTGAAAGCGAGCGAAAAACTGCTTAAAGATAACTGGGATGCCTTATCAGGGCTCTATATTCGAGACCCGGTGGTGCTTGTGAGAAATAACCGGGAAACAATCGTGGCTTCAGGTGAGAACGATCTGGAGCGGCTTCTTCAAACCGTAGCTAAAAAGTAGTTCGGTCATGTAAAAACGTATGCTTGAAGTTTCCGAAGCCCGATTCTTTTGACTGTCTTTTAATTCAGGGGCGGCATGCTGGCCGCCCTGTTTGCAATCAGCTTACGTTTTATTCGCTAAAGGCAACTGCTGAAGGGGGGAGGCCTGTGGAGATCCTTTCATTCAGTGAATCGGTTTCAGGATCTATAATCACCACTCCTGGACTGGTTAGGTCTCTGTCACCAACATAGAGCATCTCTCCATCGAAAACAATGCCGCCTGATCCATCCTTGACACTTTCGAGCTTGGAACCTATTGTTTTCAGTGTCGGATTCAAGGGGATCACCTCTGTCCAGAATTTGCTGAAGTCTTCCGTATTTTTTCCGGTACATACATATACCTTCTGAAGGCTTACCGCAGCGATGTTGCCGATATTTCCTTCGAATGCACTCTCTTCGGCCACCACTCCCAGGTTGGAAAAATTGGCCAGATCGATCATTTCCACACCGCCATCGGTGGGATCAAACCAGGAACCGGAGCAGGATACAAAGAGCCGGTTTCCAAATGTGTCTATGGCCGCAGGATTCTTTTTGTTAAGGATTATTGCTTCTTCCACCTGATCACTCTCAGTATCAATTATAAGAATACAGGAACTGTCACCCGGAGCCCAGGTGCTGCCCCAGGGCCCTTGCACCGTCTGCAGTCTTTGACAGGCCACAAGCACCTTGTTTTCGTAAGTCATTATCGAGCTCATGAATGGAACTGATTCCGCACTGTCGGTTCCTGCAAAGCTGTTGTAGGCTGAAAGGTCGATCACTTTTACTTTTTTGCCGGTTTCAGGGTTGAATACAATGAGGTCAGAACTCTGATAGGCGGTGATATAAGCCTTGGTGGATGAAACAAATGCGATATCCTGGATATTGATTCCGCTCCCCAGGTTTTCCTGATAGCCGATAACGTTGTTTTTATAATCGTATCTGATAATGTTATCCTTGCCGCTTCGTTCAAGAATGTAGGCGGCACCATCTTTGACACGGATAAGATGATCGGTATGCAGTTTCAACTGGTTTTTTGCTGTGGAACGGGTGGAGGTTGTCAATATATCCAGGTTGGATGACGAGTAATCGCTGGAGGTGGTACCTATAAGAATGACATTATCATTTACAGGTAGATAATCCTTTACTATAGGACTTTCGGTACAGCCGGTAATCAGCATCAGAAAAAGGATGAAAGCCAGAATAAGAATCCTCATGATTGCTCCTTTAATACGTAAAATTGAGAGTTGCCGAATAGGTTCTTCTTGGTTTGGGGTTGTTCAGAAAATCAAAACTGGCCGAGTTAAGATAATTGTCAATGTTGCACGAAAGCTTTCCATTCTTAAAGAGAGTCAGCGAAACCCACCCGCTCAGCTCCAGCTGCGGGTCCTTGAGTTCCAAATTATCGGTGCTGGTATAGCAGGGCCCTTCATATCGTATCTTGTGTCCGATATCAAACTTCCCCAGTTCTGCTCCGGTTTTGATGAAGAACGAGTACTGAGGAATAAACGGCTCTGTTTTTCCTTTTAGGGAGGGATCTTCGGCATTTGATACGGTACTGTTGAGAAACGTGCCGCTGGCCTCAATATTCAGCACCTTCAAAGTTTTCGCTTTCATGGTGATTTCCAAACCGTGAAAGTCGGTATCGGCAAAGTTCATCACCTTAACAAAGCCGCTCCTCGGAATGCTTTTAATCTTGTTCAGTACCTGGCCTTTGAACAGATTCATGGATCCGCTGAAACGGTCATAGTCAAACGATACTCCCGCATCCGCTTCGTAGCGGGTCTCCTCTGTCAGTTCCGGCGTGGCCAGGTAGGAATTTCCCCATCCGAAACGTTCAAAGAAAGTGGGGCTTCTCTTCGAGGATGATGCCGATAAACGCAGTTTGGCATGCTTTGTTAAATAATAAAGCAGGTCTGTTTCAGCACAGGGATAGCCCAAGGTTGAGCTTCTGCCTTTTGATGACCAGTAGCCCAGTCCTGCCGTGGATGTATCCGTTTCGTATTTATAAAGCGCGCGCAGATTGAGTACTACTTGGCGAGATTCGGTTTGCAGAGCCGCACCCGCTCTGCCCTCGATTCTGCGCATCATGGGCTCTTCGGCAGATTCACTGTTTTTCTGCGAGTGCAGTTCCACCCGTGCGCCGCTGAACGCTTCCAGCTTCGCTTTTTCCCAAAGGGAATAGTAAATCCCGGAATGCAGGTCGGCAGTTTTCCCCGTTGATGACAGCGTTCTGTTGCCTCCGCCCACGGAGAAGTGTCCGTCGGGGTCTTTGAAGAGGGAGTTTCTGTACTGCCCGCTCAGCGCGCAGTAGAGTTTTACTGTGGAAGAGAGACTTCCGTTGTAATCTGTGGAAAAGGAGTAGAAGCTGTTGTCAAGAGATCCGCTCTGGTCATCCTTGTAGCTGTAGTTGAACAGTCCCTCTTTTGTTGTGTTGAGTGAGAACCTGTGCTGCAGCGAACTGCTTTTTGAGATGGCATATCCCAGGCTGTAGGCGAGATCGGTCATCGAAAACTGGTTGTTGGATTTATAAAGAGTGGTGTCGTCCCATGAAGGATCGGGGTCGCGCAGAGTAGGGAGGGTGGTTCCGTTGTCATGTACGTAGGGATAGTCATTTTCGCTTCTGCAGAAATCAAGATTGAATTGGTGGACCATGCGCTCTGTTTCTTTTTTGACAAGAACACTTCCGTTATAAAGCCCGAAGCTTCCGGTCTGCAGATTTATGCTGGTGATATCCTGTCTGGCTTTACTGAAAAGCTCGATGACCCCGCCCATGCCGTCACCCATGTCTCTCAGGTCGGAGGTGCTTTTGGAGATGCGTATTTCGCTGATTTTTTCCAGGGGTATTTTGCCCAGGTCAACCGATGAAGCCGAGGCGGTATTGAGCAGTACTCCGTCGAGGTACACGCGTAAACCTCTCGCCGATCCACCTCTGATCGAGGCTTCCGCGTATTGCCCGTAGCCTCCCATGGAACGGATGTCCACTCCTGAAACGCTCTCCAGGACTGCGGGAAGGTCATCGTATCTGCCATGAAAATCGGAAGCTTGCAGTATCTGTTCAGCTGGGGAAGTGGTGGCTTTCCTGTGCACGACCACAACCCGCTCAAGCTCCGGGACAGCACTGGAGTCAAGCGGCTCAATGCAAAGTGCAGGCTTGTAAAATGCAGACAGGAGTATGAAGAAAGAAATAGTGGTTTTAAACACAAATCCTCCGACCCTTATCCTCGAGGATCGTACAAGGTTAGACAACTTCAGGTAGGTCTCCTGGCTTTCCCTGAAGCTGCCTCGCCTTCCCGTCCCGACCGAGTCGGATAACAGTGACGTCTCTTTGGCAGCTCCATGATCCTAAAAGGATCAGGATTACAGTGGCGGGTCCGCTCCCGAATTTCACGGGATTCCCTTGTCACCTGAATGAGCTAAAATCGTTTGTGGCAGAGAGGGGGGGCAAGGAGAAAGAATTGTTGATTAGGGAGCTTCGGATGGAGAGCTCCTGCAGTAGCCCAATCCGTCAGGATGGGCGAATTGTAGAATTGTTGATTGCGGATTGACAGAACCAGTATCGTTGTACAATTCCGCCCCGCTCCGTTCATCCTGAGCGTAGGTCCGCCGAAGTCGAAGGAGAATTGTTGATTTTAGATTGTTGATTGCGGATTGAAAAGAACCAGTATCGATGTACAATTCCGCCCCGTTCCGTTCATCCTGAGCGTAGGTCCGCCGAAGTCGAAGGATAATCCTCTCTTTCTTTAATTCAAAATTCGCTCATCGCTCATCGTCCATCGCAAATTCCGAATGATTTCT
>JAEZKC010000010.1 GCA_023436205.1 Fibrobacterota bacterium | reverse complement strand
GGTTTATCGTTATGATAGGAACACGAGAGAAATTACTCTTGCATCTAATAACCCAAATATGAGTATAATAAAATCTGCAAGGGCATAAAGTGCACAATGAAAGTTGTGTCTATTTATCGGAGGTGTAGAGCATTGTAATATAAAATGCTTAGTAACAATCAAAAATGTTAATACTAATAGAAAGTACTTGATTCTATTGGTATTAGCATTTTTTGGTTAAATAATTTGATTTTTCATAGACCTTGTGCTATACTTGGTATGTATTTATTTATTATTTTATTATTCATCACTTGCTTTATGCAAAGTGGTAAGTTACATTGACGAAAGTATAGAGTAGCTTTAGTCCATTATGGGTTAAGGCTATTTTTTTATGCTTTTAGTAAAATTTTAAAGGAGGTGTAGTCTTGTGTAAGACGTAATCGCAACAAGACGGATTGTTATGAAAATGAGTATTTATGGAGAAGAGTTTGAGGTAAGTTTAGTGATTGGGCAGTACCAGGATAATAAAAGCTTATATGTAGGCCTATTGGATGAAAGTACGGATGAATTTTTTGCAGACATCACGGTAAATATTCCTGATTATTTCATCAAGGGTATCCCGTATTTAGCTAAGAATGCTGCTTATGTTGACACAAATAATCTGCCTGGGATAGATGAATGGCTTGTCGAGAAAGGTATCGCAGTAAAGACGCTTTTTACTAAAAGGTCGGGTTATTGTCAATATCCACTCGTATTCTTTAATCCAGAGATCCTTGAAGCTGCTAATGCAGATGCTTATGCATCTTATTGTAAACAGTTCAGTGAAAGTGAACAGGAAGAAGAGAGCGGAGAGGAAAAAGAATGTTAGCAGAAGAATTAACTCTGAATCCACAAAAGTGTGAAGGAAATTATGATTTTGAAATACCTGTAAGAACTTCAGAATGTTTTAAACTAAAGTTTGGAGAAATGGCAGCAGAGATAGTAAGTAAGGCAATTGAACTTATTAAGAAAAATCATCCAAATGCAGATTGTCTGCAGGTATTTCATTATGGAAATCAGAAAATATGGTGCTTTTCAACTATTACAAAGAACGAAGTTTTTGATGATAAGTACATTAGTTTCTTGTTACCGGAAGAATATAATTAGGTAGAAAAATTAAAAGGAGTCTGAATATGAGTATTATTAAATGTCATATATGTAAGCTTAACAGCATTACATGTGGCCAAGTTTGTATCGATACGGAGGATGTAAAAACTTTATATAAGGAAGGGGTATCTGAACAAGAGATACTGCCTAAGGGGTTTTGCACAGCTCATAAGTGTGAATATAATCATACTGGATTGCATTGTACATTAGAAAAATGTGTATTAGGTTTAGATGAGCTTAATTAAAATTTAACGAACTAAAAGGGAAGAAAGGAGAACCATTATGTGGGTTAATATACTTGTAAAGGAATCGACTAAAAAATATATAATTCTCACCGATGAAGAACTTGGTGATGGAGATACATATATTTTAGATTATCTAATTGAGGATGGGTACGAAGAATTTTGCAATATATTTCACTCATATCAAAAAGCAACTTCCTACATGAAAGAGTTCTACGATGATTTTAAGCCATTAAAGTTTGAAGCAGTTCCTATAACATTTAAGCAAGCTAGTAATTTCGTAAATAAATATCACAGACATCATGTAGCTCCTCAAGGTTATAAGTTTGGAGTAGCTGTTACAGATGGGGATATTATCGTTGGTGTAGCTATAGCAGGCAGACCTGTTAGTAGAATTAGAGACGACCAAAAGACTATCGAAGTTAGAAGGCTTTGTGTAAAACATGGATATAAAAACGTATGTAGTATTCTTTATTCAAAGGTTAATCGGATTGCTAAAGAAATGGGATACGAAAAGGTTATCACTTATACCTTAGAGCAAGAGATTGGAACATCATTAATTGCTACAGGCTTTGAGTGTATTGGAATTAATAAAGGTGGTAGTTGGAGTTCAAAACGCAGACCAAGAAAAGACAAAGCCCCAACAGAGCCTAAGAAGATTTGGCAAATCTGTTTGGTGAGTTAAACTAAACATTAGTCGAGGTAATTAAATTTTTAGCGGAGGTAAGGAATATGCCATATATAATATTGAATTATCCTGAAGATAATTTTAGCTGTGCTTATTGGCAAAGTAAAAGAGGTTATTTTTATTGCCAGTCTAAAGGGAATAAACCTAAACGTGTATCAGAAAAAGAGTATATGTCAGCATATGAAATGTACTATGACTTATAAATCGAACTAAACGTTGCTTAAATAAGCAAGGAGGTTTTAATATGGATGTTAAGTGTACTAATAATTTACTATGGAGTGATATTTTGACTAAATATAAATTATATGAAGTTAAAATGGATGATTCTGTTAATGACGAGTATTGGATAGAAGACGACAATGGATGTTTTAATCCATTTCCGAAATATTTATTTACTGAACTAAACTAACCAATAGTCGAATAACTTAAGAGTTAGCAGAATAGTAGAAAGGATAACTTATATGAAAAATAGTGAGTTTTTAAGTCTTAAACAAGGTGATAATGTCTTAAACAACAATGGGGACATATACAAAATCCACGCATTGTTAGATAATGATGAAATGATTGTATGTAGTCAAAGTGGAGAGTTAAAAAGAATCAAAGACGAAAAAATTATTCGTATGGATAAGTTAAACTAAACATTAGTCGAGGTAACTAAATTTTTAGCGGAGGTTGTAAAATGAAAGAATCAAAACTATATCGTTGTTGTAATACATGCGAGCATAAAGATGATAGCTTTTACGGATGTAACAAAGCGAATGTATGTTATAACGGGTTTAGTGCTTATTCTCCTAATGCTGAAATGAAAAAACAAGAAGAACAGCAGGAACAGGTATCCGTGAATTAGTAGTTGATGTTAGTGAGTTAAGCTAAATATTACTACTTTACCCAAATTAGTATGAATAACTCATGTGTGTGTGCGGAAAGGGCTGATGAATTTCATGGGTGGAGATGATCAATAACCGATGGTGCTTGTATGTATTTATATCCAAATCAAAAGGCATGCACTGAAAAGTATGGAGAAGTAGAACCACTTGAGGAAAAAGATTAAATTAGCTAATAAAACTTTAAAAGGAGTAATGGTAGTGATTATTATTGGTCATTAATATGTACCTATAAAATAATAGTGAACTATCGTAAATTAATATTGATACTAATAGGGGCGCAGGCCCCTTTTAGTATGGTAAAAAGGTGTAAAAACTCTTGTTATTAGGTGAGTATATGATAAAATAGAGAAAAATAGGGAATAGAAAAGGAGCTATTTATGGAGGATATAGAGAGACTACAAGCACTTATGATGAGTAGAGAAAATGTAAGAGAAATAATCAAGAATATTCTTTCCCAAAATGAGACAACTAAGTTAAAAAACTCTATTACAATAAATGCAGCAACATCAATAAGAATGTCTATTTCTAGTCTTTATTCCTCAAGTGAAGAACGTGATGGTTTCTTTCTGTTTCCTGATGAAATCGATCCTTATGCCTTAACATCCTATCTAACAGAGAAAAATGATTACAATGACGATCAAGAGAATGTGTTAGTATATATATGCTATGCCTTAAAAAAGCAAATAAATCGTTTTTATAAAGATATTAATAACGGAGTGTGTACGGTAGGAAGATCAACTGTTAGAAATAGAATATACTTGTCTATTTTTATGAAGGGGATTGAAGAACGACAAAAGGAAAATTTGAAAATGATAAGAATATAAGCAAACAAAGCATCGTAAGATATCGTTGCATTATACATAAAATTATGATAAGCTGAAGATGTAATTACTATTTTTTTATTAACTGTATCTATATAAAGATACAAGTGTTTTGGCTGAAGAGGTGTAGTGAGCTCTAATCCTTTCGTGGATTGGGGTTTTTTTATGCTCATCTTTCAGAAATCAATTTATAGGAGGTTTTGTTTATGACGAAGAAAGGTCATGAAAAAGTTATGGAATTACTAGAACAATTATATCAAAAGAAAGTAAATCAAGGAAATTGTACATTTACTATTGGTATGATTTGTGGTGTATTATCCATTCAACCTAACCAGGAGGTAGTAAAGAAACGAATAGCGTATTTTCTTAAAGCATCAAAAGAAGATAATTTTATCTCTTATTTTTATGATGCTAAAGAATTCATTGATGAATATCTACGCTATTTTGAAACCGGGGAATTAACTCAATTTTACAAAGACTATGACAGCTGCTATAGCTTTCGTGGCCGACAGACAGTCCCTATCACCAAAGAGCAAAGGGAAGAATATGATTCATATCCAATGCTTGAATATGACCATTGTGGTATAAATCGTAACTTTATCGATCATCCAAAGTATACATGGGAAATCGTTGGTGTTTATACAGATGGGTACTGTAGCCGGAGTGAAAGGATAGTAGTTGATCGTAAGTTAAAATTACGAAGAGCAGAGACCATGGGTGAATATTATCAAGGTGGGAAAGTTGATTAGGAGGTTTTATGAGAATTATTCGTACTATTATAGGTATTATTTCAATGGCATCTTACCATAAGGGCATTGGTTGGTTCCTTTTTGCTATTAAGTACAATTTAGGAATAGCAAAAGAAGGAATTGATTTTTGGACAGAAGGAGTTACATATAAAGATACCAAAGAAGATGCCGAGTTTTGGGAAAAATACTATTCTGGAAGTGCTCAAGAAGGTATTGACTTCATTACTCATTAAGTAAGAGCAGGTGTTTAGGGTAATAAGATAGTTACTCTTTAAATTGACTTTATGCGTATTAATGCGTATAATTAAGAGGTGGAAGGTGATACTATAAAGCGAAAAGATTTAATAGCGCTTTTAGAACGTAATGGTTTCTATTTGAAGAGAAATGGAGGAAATCATGACCTTTATGCTAATGAAAGCCAGGTTACGATTCCAATACCTCGACATACGGAAATAAACGAACTACTAGCAAAATCTATCATAAAGAAGTTGAACCTAAAATAGAAAACAGGAGGTGTTGATGTATGAAACAGGCTTATCCTATTTTTATTCAAAAGGATAGCACCGATTATATCGTATATGTTCCCGATATGGATATTCATACTCAAGGTAAAAG
>JAEZKC010000116.1 GCA_023436205.1 Fibrobacterota bacterium | reverse complement strand
TAGAATAGGGAAAAGCGCCGGGAATTCTTCCCGGCGCGCCTTGAATCAACCGAAAGACTTCTGAAGCAGTTCAAGATCGAGCTGCGGGTATACTGGAAACCTGTCAAGCAGCACCTTGACCCTCGAGCGGGCTTCCTGGGCGGCCTTGGGATCAGTTGCGTACTTTGCCTTGCTGGCTTTACCTGCATTTTCTCCGGATGCGATAGTTTCCGGTTTAGTGTTTGCCAGCACCAGTTTGAGAATAGCCGCAATCTCCTTCATCTCCTCTTCACCCATGCCAAGAGTGGTCACTGCAGGGGTTCCGATACGCAGTCCGCTGGTGTACCACGGACCGTTTGCATCATAGGGGAGAGAGTTCCGGTTGAGAGTTATGCCGCATTCCCTCAGAGCGCTTTCGGCTTGACGGCCAGTAAGGCCGAAGGGCGTCACGTTTATAAGAAACAGATGATTGTCTGTTCCACTGGTGGCTACACTCATTCCTTGCTCGATACAGAAACGGGCCATTGCCGATGAGTTCTTGACGATTGACTGAGCATAGGTCTGGAATGCCGGAAGATTTGCTTCTGTAAATGCCACCCCTTTGGCTGCCATGATATGGGCAAGAGGGCCTCCGATGACAAGTGGACAACCTTTGTCAACACTTTCGGCAAACTCCGTTGTGCACAGAACCATACCGCCCCGGGGACCTCTGAGGGTCTTGTGGGTGGTTGTGGTTACCACATGAGCATGCGCCACCGGATTGAAATCACCCTGAAACACCTTGCCGGCCACCAAACCTGCAAAGTGAGCCATGTCGACCATGAATACCGCACCCACCTTGTCGGCAATCTCACGCATGCGTTTGAAATTGATTTTACGTGGATAAGCGCTGTAACCTGCCAGAAGGATGAGCGGCTTTATTTCAAGAGCCATCTTCTCAATCATGTCATAATCGAGCAGACCTGTGTTTTTGTCCACCCCGTAGTTGAATGCCTCAAACATCTGAGCGGAAACATTGTGACGATATCCGTGTGTCAGATGACCGCCTGAATAGTAATCCATTCCGAGCAGGCGCTGGTTACCCAGAAGTGCTCTGAGCTTGTTCCAGTCATCCTGGCTGAGTTTGGCAAGGTTTGTTTCGCCCAGCTTGTCAAGTTCGGGTACTTCGATGCGGGTATTGAGAATCGCCCAGTAGGCGATAAGGTTGGCATCGGCACCGCTGTGGGGTTGAACGTAGGCATGTTCACAGCCGAAAAGCTTGCATGCCTGTTGCACGGCATAAGCTTCGATGTCATCAACATTGTCACACCCTGCATAAAAACGATGGTGAGGGAAGCCTTCAGCGTATTTATCAGTGAGGAGGTTTCCCATGGCCAGCTGAGTTGAAAGCGAGCAGTAGTTTTCGCTGGCGATCAGTTTAAGATTTGAACGCTGGTCTGCAAGCTCTTTTACTATTGATTTGGCTATTCCCGGAGCAACTTTGGCAACTTCAGTCAGGTTTGCAAGGTAGGCGACTAACCCGGAATCGATCTTTTCGGGTGCAGTTTGTGAAAGATAGGAGCTCAATGGTGAACTGGACATGATAAGACCTCCTAATTGCAAGGAAATCTGACCTGCCCAGGCGCGCGACAGATTCAGCGGAATACTCCCCGATGGTTCTCCCATCTTGAGCGCCAGTCGTGTTCGCTAAGAAAATAATTCCGGGACGCAGGCTGGGGAAGAGGTACGTGGGACGGACTGGATATTCTCACCCGATCAGTGAATTCTATGGAGCCAGCCTTTCCTTTCTCCATTTGTGCTTTCCTTCGGAAATATAGGAAATCCTGTCATGAAGACGGTCCGGCTGGCCCTGCCAGAATTCAAAGTAGTCCGGGACCAATCTGTAGCCGCCCCAATGCGCAGGGCGAGGGATGCTTCTGTTCTCAAACTGCCCGCTGATTTTCTCAAACTTTTTGTAAAGGAATTCCTTATCAGGAATGATCTGGCTTTGGTCCGATGCCCAGGCGGAGAGCTGGCTGCCTCTGGGGCGAGTTGCAAAGTAGGCGTTTGAATCCTTCTTTTCGATCTTTTTCACCAATCCCTCTATTCTGATTTGTCGCGCCTGAGCTGCCCAGTAGAAAAGAAGACTTGCCCTGGGGTTTATACTGAGCTCCTCTCCCTTGCGGCTGTTGTAATTGGTGAAAAATGAAAACCCCTTTTCGCTATACTCCTTTAACAAAACCGTACGCAGAGATGGCCTCCCCTGCTGGTCCGCGGTGGCCAGTATCATGGCGTTCGGTTCTTCACTGACAGTAACTGTCTCTTCATACCATTGGCGAAAAAGAAGAAAGGGACTTTCAGGGGTGGATTCTTTTCCAAGGTGGTTTCCGGTATACTCTTTTCGTATATGCGAGAGGTCTGCGGAATTCATGAGCTCCTCCACTGGTGAGTGTAGTCAGTAAGATAGTTTCTGGAGGAGTACAAAAGGTGAAGAGCCCCCGCGGATCTTGCCGCGGAGGCTCTTCGTGGTTGGCGGGGGGGGTTATTGGTTTTCGCTTACACTGCCGGACTTGTCAATGGATACGCTTCGTACATTTCCCTCTCTGTCCGTGTGGGTTGCCACCAGAGTGGCAGGGGTGAAATTTCCGACAAGTGATGCGGTGGTGCTGTCAAAATGAGTCACATTGAGCTCGAAGGATCCGCCTGTGGCGCTTTGCCCGTGAGCCACAGGAGGATCGGCGATGAATTCAAAGCTGAGCGTTCTGACTGCTCCGCGGCGGTTTTCTCTGTCAATGTGAATTTCATAAAGAATATTATCGCTTTCATCACCAAGGTTTTCTCCGGGATTAATGACATAGAGAACATGGGCACTGCGTTCGGCATCTGACGTTGGTGTGGTTGTTTTAAAATTCACGTACGCCATTTCACCTTTTGTTATGGTGCTGTCACCTGTGGAATCCACGACCCAGAAACTTGAAACTCGTCCTGTTTTGTAAGTTTCCTCACCGGCAAACCCTCTGACCTTTTCAATTCCATCTTCAGTTCTGAAGATTTTAATTCTCAGTTTGGCAAAGTCAAGAAATGGCCGGGTCAGTTCCTTTGAATTGTAGAGATCAACCTCTGCGGAGTATACCATTGCCTTTTTACCCCAGAGTATCCCGTCGCCGTCGAGGTCGGTATAGATTGCGTGTCCGATTTTTTCATTGTTAAGCATTTTGCTCCATGAAGCACTGATAATCAAATTGTCTTCTTCAGTGTCGAAGTCTCTGTCTTCACCGCTGCTGACCACAAGCTCCGATTTTTCAGTTTCTCCGGTTCTGAATACAAGGCCGGTGGCGGTATGTGTAACTGTGTTTATGAACTTTGCTTTTCCATTGTACTGCACATCGGTTCCACGCAGAATCCCGTCTTCGTCTGCATCTGTGATTACAATATGCTCTGTCTTAAGCGGCATTACCCGACGGAATCTGGCTTCGATGATATTGGCGGTGGCTTCCGCCTGTACGACCAGAGTGTCGAATTCGCTCTCTGTAGAGCGGGTGAGCATTAGGTTGCCGCCAACCACGGTGGTGGTCCATTGTTCAGGGCTTTCCTGCGCTTTGGAAAGCATGGCAACTGGACTGGCAATGGAAAGCTCGGGGGCTGAAAGAAGGTCCGGGGTACTGTTGAGGGAGCTGAACACCGAATCCAATTCTGAAGACTGCACTGAAGCAAAGGCCATCTGGCCAAGGCTGCCGGCATCGGTTGCAGTAGTGTTGTTATTGTTGCTCACCGGGTTATCGGAACAGCCGGCCAGCAGCGCCAGGCTTGCGGTGGAAACGCCACAGAGAATCATTTGTGAGTATTTCATAAGTCCTCCTGTTTTGAGAATGTGTGCTGTTTCTACTTTCAATATAAGCAACAAAAATAGACAATTCAACAAAAAATTAAATTTATGATTACAAAACTTAGCATAAATTGTGGTAATATTGCATGTTTAGCGAAAAATCTGAAAACAAATTTTCATAAAAATGATTACAAATTTGGGGTAAATAAAAAAGGCTTCAGGAGCAGGTCCGGAAGCCTTTGCAGAAACGTGAAGTAATCTCTTATTCGGCTTTTTTCACCTTGCTGCCGATGTATTCATTTTTCAAAGCAATGCTGTAGGTCCGAAAACCCTCTTTGTTGCGAAATCTGTCAGGCACAAAAAGCTCCAGAACTTCTTCGGGATTTGATTTGCCTGAAAATTCAACCGGAACCACCTCTACGATTGATGTTCCCAGTGAAGGGGTGATCACCACCTGTAGAACTGTTCCAGCGGGAATCTCTCTATTGAATCCGTCTGTTTCGCCACCTTCGTACTCGACTTCCACTCTTTCTCTGGCCAGTTCTTCGGCAACCACCAACTTGTCGCCTTTCTTAACTGCCGGACCGCTTCCGCCGCATCCGATAGAAAACAATGCCAGTAAGGCCACCAGGGCTACTGTTTTAGCTTTGAACATGGTAATTCCTCCTTTAATGGGTTTAATGATCGAGAGTTTTGAATACAGTTATAATAAAATTAACTCGCAACAGGCTGGTTCCACAATGACTTAATGAATGTTTCCACTTTTTATAATGATATTAAGGATGCGTTAAAAGTTCAAGACTTTTCGAGTGGATTCAAGTGGCTGGTTTTCGGTTATGGCCAGATTGAGGGAGAGGGCTTTTACGATGTGTCTGCAGAACTGGGAGAGAAAATCACTATCGGAGTTGTCAAATGCTCTTCTGTGGAAAAGGTCTGCATCATTTTTATTGAAAAGGGAAAGTGCTCCGATGGTTTGGCCGTTTACAATCAGGTATTTGCACATGGCGCTGCGGGGGTAGAACACCCCATCCTGCAGTTCCGGAAAGAATTCAGCGAAGTCAGCTACCAGCAGAGTTCCTTTTCGATTGGCTTTGGCTCTGCGCAGGACGGTGTTGTTGACCAATCGGACGGCTTCGGTATCCGGAATGCTTCCGAGGCTGAAGATGTCTGAGATCGAAAACTGCTTAGAGAATCTGTTATAGAGACAAAAAACGGAAATCTCTGCACCCAGAATCAGGCAGGCATTGGAAACGATAAGCTTTGCAAGCTGGTTTACCCCTTGTGCCCCGGCGAGCTCGAATGCCACTTCTGAGAGCGCGGAATACTTTAGGGTTTCGGCTCTGACCCGCTCCTCCTGAGATGCCTCTCTGATTGCTTGAGAAATAAGAGCTGCGGTGCTCTTGAGGATCTGCATCTCCTTTTCAACCCCTGCGCCTTCGTTTATCTTGTGAAGGAAAAGTAGCCCGATCAGCTCCCCTTCAAAGCGGATGGGTTCCGCCAGATACCACTTTGTCCTGCTCTCTTCCAGTCTGCTGATGCAGAACCCGTTACCGTTTTCAAGAATTTGTCCGGCGAACTGGGGGTTGAGTTTTATTGCTTTGTATTTGGTGAGATTACGGTTTATTGCACTCGATGCCTGAAGGATGAAGTCTGAATTTTCACTGTTGAAATGGTAAAAGTTGCAGATTTCTCCCGAGAAGGTATTGGAAAGCTTGAGTAGAAGGAGGCTTATTCTCTCTAGAAATGGATATTGTTCCATAGTTAAGATGTCTTCAATGCCATCTTCAAATGAACGGTAGAAAGAATATGCGGAAGTAGTCTCATAGTCTTTGGATGTTTTCACGATATCGGCTGTGAACTGGGCAAGTTGACTCAGGTGCTGAAGGTCACTGTTATTGAATGTGCGTTCGGAACGTTTGCTGTTGATATTTATGACGCCCACAACCTGGTCTCCAATGACAAGCGGACTGCTCATAGAGCTGATGATATCGCTTCTTCCGCGCTCCGGATCGCTTTCGGAAATGATCTGCGGTTTTCCAGATTTGGCCACCATGCCGGCAACCCCGGTACCCAGTTTCTGCACTGTGGTTTTTACAATGGCACTTTCCAGTCCGTCGGCCATTTCTATTGTAAGACATCTCTTGCGTTTGTCTAAAAGCATTATGGAACCGCTGTCTGCATCCAGAGTTCTGCGTGTAAGATCCAGAAGCGTTTTGAGCAGCTCCTCTTTTCTTATGGTGAAGAAAAGTGTTTGCTTGATGCCGCTGAGACTTTCAAGCACCTTTTCTCTGTAGGTGGTATAGTCCCCCTTCTTGAGTTCTTCTGTACCGGTACAGAAAAGAAGATCGGCGCAGTGCCCGCTTATGAGGCTGGTTTTATCCAGTTTCAGTCTTTGAAGAGTGGAATCAACTGCAGGGGAGTCAGATGTGTTAATGATAATATCCAAGTCCGGAATATCACTAAGGGTCCCTATATCCTCTACGCTGGGGTCAATCACCTTCAGAATGCGATAATTGCCGGTATTGAGAAGATCGCGAAACAGATTGGCCGCCTGATGACCAGTGCCAACAATGATTATGCTCTGTTGCTTTAACATACTATAAATTATACCCTGCATGCACTCCGGTTTTTCAAGCCAAAAATTTAAAATAAGTTACTGATGCGGGTAAAGTATAGTAGTCGGGAGTTTTTAATGCTTGAATTATCGGGAAATTTCTTTTGATAAAGACCTTGCCAGATCGCATCGGTTTGTAATCAGCATGTCAAGGAGGGGGTCTGCAAGACAGGTTTGAAGCTGATCGGGAGCATTTACTGTCCATACAGCAAGGTGCCTGCTTCTGCGCTTTTGTTCCGTAAAAAAACTGCGATTGTTTCGAAATAGCTCGAGAGAGGGTGCAAGAAAATCGCCGCAGAACGCTTCCGCGTTGTTCAGCTCGGACTCTTTCTCAAGAAGAAGACCGACATAAAGATCCGGGTTACGCTCTTTAAGCCGGGTAACGATCTGATAATCAAAGGATTGAAAGGCCACCTGGGAAGGCGAGTAGAATGTGCATACATTTTCTATTATGGACTGCTCATATCCTGGCTCCTTGAACTCGAAAAGTATGCCTTTGAGTTTGGAAAGAGCTTTGATCGTTTCTGATATGGTAGGAACAGCGAACCCCAGGGCATTAGCCTTCCGCTGGAGTTCTGCATACGTTAACGAAGCTATCGGTGTAGCACCGTCATTTGTCTGGATATCCGGATCATGAAAGGCAACCGCCACCTCATCGGCGGTGCGTCTGATATCAAGTTCAATCAGATCTGCACCGGATTGGGCGGCGGCAATAAATGATTCCAGCGTGTTTTCATGAATCCGGGAGGGAATGCCTCTATGGCCTATTATTAGCATGAAAAGCAACACCCTATTTTAAAAGGTGCTCCAACAGAAGCCTCACTCCGAAACCGGTGGCATACTGCGGGATTTCCCCCTTGACACTGCCTTCATTCCAGGCTGTCCCTGCAATATCAAGGTGGGCCCACGGAACATCTCCGGTGAACTCCTTGATAAATGCAGCCCCCACAATGGATCCTCCGTGCCCGCGCTTGAATTTGGAAAGATTGCGAAGATCGGACATTTCCCCTTTGATGGAATCACTGAATTCCTGGTAAAGCGGCATTCGCCACAGCCTTTCTCCACTTCTTTCTCCCGCTTCGAAAAGGCTTTCGGCAAGTGAATCATCGGTCGAAAACAGACCCGCAACCACATCGGCAAATGAAACCAGTATGCCTCCAGTGAGTGTGGCCAGGTCGATAATTGATGTCGGTTTGCATTTGTCTCTGCAGTAGGCGATGGCATCTGCCAGAATGAGACGTCCTTCAGCGTCGGTACTGTTTATTTCCACAGTGAGACCCTGATATGACTTGTAAATATCACCGGGAAAGAAAGCGTCAGGGCCTATTCCGTTATAAGCGGCGGCAATGACTCCGGTAACATTTACTTTAGGCTTGAGTGCCCCGATGCATTTCATGGCTCCCAGCACGGCTGCTGCTCCGGCCATGTCTTCACGCATGGTTTCGATACTGCCGGTGGGTTTTAGATTTAGTCCTCCGGAATCGAAGGTCACCCCCTTGCCTACAATGGCCGTACGCTCTTTACTGCTGCTTTTTCCTGTATACTCAAGCAGAATAAGACGGGGCGGATAGGGAGAGCTCTGACCCACTGCCTTAAGCAGGCCCAATCCCTGTCGTTCGATCTCCTTTTCATCCAGAATAGTGATTTTCATCCCGCAGGATTTTGCAATGGCTCTTGCCTCTTTGGCTATTCTTTCGGGGATCATCTCCCGGGCATTCTCATTGACCAGATCCCGCGTGAAATTCACCCCGTCTGCGATTATCTCAAGTCGACTCACATCACTAAGGGTGAGGTCAGCACCAACAAGTTCCAGGGTCTCGACTGTGACCGGTTTTTCACTTCTGTATTTGACAAACCTGTATTTCCCGAGCAATGCCCCTTCCACACAGTTAAGCTTTTGTTGCGTGCTCAACCATTTTACTTCAGGAAGAATCATGGCCACCCGGTCTCTCTTCAGTTCAATCGCCTTTTGGATTCCTCTGGCACCCGCTGTTCTTAAGGTGCGCTCCGTACACTGTTCCTTTTTCCCGATACCGCAGTAGATTACCGTCAATCCACTCTCGTACCGGACCGTCACCTCACCGCTGTTTCCATGAAAATCCGGAGGAAGTTTGTCTGCCTCCTCCTGCAGAAACTGAATTCTGGTAGGAGATTTGGGGGACTTGGAAAGCTTAATTTTCATGATTTTACCCCGCCTTCGATTGAATATTCTCAGTGACATGGTTTCTAAATATATATGATTCTGCTTTACAACAGTTGCCCTCAGGTGCTTTTAATCATCTCAGGGGCTCCAGAGGCCAGTTTATCTCTTGTTCTGTTGATTAGCCCCCCTGCAAGCAGAATTTCCACCTGTCGATTGCTCATGACATGGCTGGCTTCAAAGGAAAATCTGTTCGAACTGTTTATCACCTGTAGAGTTGAAGCTCCCGACATCAATGACGTTCGAAGATTAGGGATGGACAAATGATCCCCCTGGGCTACTTTTTCATAATCTTCGGGATTATTAAAAGTAAGCGGAAGAATTCCGAAATTTACGAGATTCTGCCAGTGAATACGGGCAAAGCTTTTGGCGATTACCGCCTGCAGTCCAAGAAACCGGGGCGCCAGTGCAGCGTGCTCCCTGCTCGATCCCTGACCATAATTCTCCCCTCCGACCACGATGAATCCACTCTCTTCTGCTTTTAAAACCCGATCATAGAAGGATGCGTCTATTCTGGAGAATGCGAATTTGCTTATTTCAGGAATATTGCTTCTGAACGGCAGTACCTTTGCACCTGCAGGAAGGATTTCATCGGTGGATACGTTGTCTCCAGCTTTAAGTAGAACCGGACTGTGAACTTCTTCTGAAATCGGTGTGAACACAGGAAGTGGCTTGATATTGGGACCCTTTTCAAGAAGTGCATTCATGAAATCGGGATTAGGCGGGGTAAAAACCGCTCTATTCACTGCGGGACGAGGACATTCCTGTATAGATGGACAGGTCATTCCAAGCGTTCTGGGGTCGGTGATTTCCCCTGTAATGGCACTGGCAGCAGCGGTTTCCGGACTGCAGAGGTACACCTGATCATCCAGGGTGCCCGAGCGTCCGGGAAAATTTCTGGGAACCGTGCGCAAGCTGATTTTTCCTGAAGCGGGAGCCTGTCCCATACCGATGCAGCCATTGCAGCCGGTCTGATGTATCCGGGCACCGGCATGGATCAAGTCTTGTAAATATCCCGTGGAGGTGAGGCCTTCAAGTACCTGCCTGCTTGCCGGATTTATATCCAGTGATACCCGATCATGAATGCCTCTTTCTTTTATCATGGCGGCAACTATGGCAATGTCTCTATAACCGGGGTTTGCAGAGGAACCGATATACGACTGGTGAATTTCTCTGCCGCTTACATCAGATACCTTGACTACATTTCCGGGGCTGCCCGGCAGAGCAATTAAAGGTACAAGGGTGGAGAGGTCAATCTCCTCCTCTTCATCATAGTGGGCATCTGTATCTGCCAAAAGCTCTACCCATTCATTCTCTCTTCCCCGGCTTTGAAGAAAGCCGCGCAGAATATCATCTGAAGGAAAGATACTGCTGGTGGCACCAAGCTCTGCTCCCATATTGGCAATGGTGTGGCGATCCATGGCTCCGAGCGTGGCCAGTGCCGGTCCGTGGTACTCAAAAACCCGCCCCACACCGCCTTTGACACCGTGTCGCCTCAGCAGCTCCAAAATCACATCTTTTGCACTTACCCACTCCGGCAGCTTTCCAACCAGTTTTATTCCCCGGATCAGGGGCATTTTTACATAGAAGGGTTCTCCTGCCATGGCTGTAGCCACTTCAAGACCTCCGGCTCCAATTGCCAGCATCCCCATAGACCCACCGGAACAGGTGTGACTGTCTGATCCCAGCAGAGTCTTTCCCGGTGCACCGAAATATTCCATGTGTACCGGATGGCTTACTCCGTTTCCGGGGCGGGAGTACCATACTCCGAATTTCCGGCAGGCAGAAGCCAGAAACAGATGATCATCAGCATTTCTGAAATCGGTCTGCAGCAGGTTATGGTCAACATACTGCACCGAAACTTCCGTTTTGATCTGCTTTAATCCCAATGCCTCCAATTCAAGCATGACCATAGTGCCTGTGGCATCCTGCATAAGTGTCTGATCAATGCGAAGGGCGATCTCTTCGCCTGCTTTCATGTTTCCGCTGAGCAGGTGTGATTGTATGATTTTTCTGGCCAGGTTAGTACCCATGGATAGATCCTTTAGTGAAAGATAAAGTGATTGACTGGTCTTGGTTTATGCAAAATCTGTGCCTTGGGCAGGGATAAAAAACGGGAGAACGGTTCACAATTTGCTCTTCTGCTAAAGATGAGTACGGGAGATTTATTCGTTTACCCTACCGGAAGGAAATTAAAAAATGGCCAGTGATTGGAGAGGTAATTCTGGAAGGCCCGATGAAATGCCGGTGGCAGCCAACAAATTCAATTTGTGGCGTTTTCTAATGTGGGCGGTTATACTTACGGCGCTTTTTGCCTATGTATTTGGAAGTTTTAACTCCATCGACAGCACCTCCATTTCCTATACCGAATTTAAGAAGCAGGTCGAGAAAGGGAATGTATCGGAGGTGGTAGTCAGGGGGGAGGAGATTGAGGGTACGTTTAAAACACAGATTACCTCCACTGTAAACGGCGATACTGCGCGCTATTCAAAATTCAATACCATGAAACCCAGTTTTGAAGATCAGGGTCTGATGCAGCTTCTTGAGCAGCAGGGTGTTACAGTGAAAGCAGAGTCGGCAGACGGCAACTGGCTTCTCAGTTCGCTAGTACTTCTTCTCCCCTGGATTTTAATCATAGGCTATTTCATGTACGCCGGTTCCAAGCTTAATAAGCAGATGCGGGGCGGAGGGTTTCCAGGAGGCGGTATTTTCAGTGTGGGGAAGAGTAAAGCCAAGCGTTTTAGAAAAGAAATGTCCAAAATCAGCTATGCTGATGTGGCCGGTCTGTCCAACGCTAAAAAAGATCTGCAGGAGATCGTCGACTACCTTAAAGATCCAGGGAAATTTGCTGCCTTGGGTGCCACCATCCCCAAGGGTGTGCTTCTTATGGGCCCTCCGGGAACTGGTAAGACGTTGCTGGCCCGTTCAACTGCCGGGGAGGCAGGTGTTCCGTTCTTCAGCACTTCAGGTTCCGAATTTGTGGAGATGTTCGTGGGTGTTGGCGCATCCCGGGTGAGAGATATGTTTGAAACAGCCAAAAAAGAGGGTCCTGCTATAATATTCATTGATGAGCTGGATTCCATTGGAAGGGTAAGAGGGAGTGGTCTTGGGGGCAGCCACGATGAACGTGAGCAGACGCTCAACCAGATTTTGTCAGAGATGGACGGGTTTGAGCCTCACGAGTCGGTAGTGGTAATTGCAGCCACTAACCGTCCCGATGTTCTTGACCCCGCCTTAACTCGTCCCGGGCGTTTCGACCGGCAGATCGCTCTCGATCTTCCTCAGAAAAAGGCTCGTCTGGAAATCCTTAGAATCCACAGTGCCAATGTGCCTGTTGCTCCCGATGTCGACCTCGAAAGAGTGGCAGCAAGAACGGTTGGTTTCTCCGGTGCGGAGTTGCGCAATCTGGTGAATGAAGCGGCTCTTCTGGCTGGACGAAAAGGTAAAAAAGTGGTGGAAACCAAAGACTTCGATGAGGCACAAGACAAAATTCTGCTTGGTGCAGAAAGGGAAGACAAGCTTAACGAGAAGGAAAAGGAAATTGTTGCTTACCATGAAGCAGGGCATGCACTGGTGGCAAAGCTGCTACCCCAAACTGACCCTCTCCAGAAAGTGACCATCATAGCTCGTGGTCAAGCGCTGGGAGCAACAGAGCAGATTCCCGATACCGATCGCCATAACCTCAACCGTACCTATCTGCTGGCCCGCATTTCTGTTGCCCTGGGTGGCAGAGTGTCTGAAAGGCTGGTCTTTGATGAGCTCACAAGCGGTGCTGCTCAAGATTTAAAGCAGGTTACGGCTCTGGCGCGCAAAATGGTCTGTCAATGGGGTATGAGCGATATCATTGGACCTACCACCTTCAGTCAGGGTGAAGAACACCCGTTTCTGGGGCGGGAAATTACCCAGCAGAGAGATTTCAGCGAGCATACCGCCAGACTGATCGATGAGGAGGTTCAGAAGATAATCCGTGAGCAGGAGGAGAGAACAATCGCCATTCTCACTGCAAATCGGGATAAACTTGATAACTTAGCCTCAGCACTCATGGAACAGGAAACGCTTGAAAACGGTGAAGTGGACCGCATTCTGGAGAAACCTTCTCCTACGAATGTAATAGGAAGCTGAGTGGGTGTTTTAAAAAAAAGGAGATCTGGTTTTCCGATCTCCTTTTGAAATTTATAAACGCAGGTCTTTAAACAATGGCAGTTTCCCATCTTTTTCAGATAGTATCGGATTCTGCACCGGCCAGTCGATTCCAAAAGATGGATCATTCCAGAGTATACCTGCATCATGAGTAGGGGAATAGGGGTTATCCACCTTATATTGCATTTCGCTGTTCTCTTCCAATGTGCAAAAACCGTGAGCAAAGCCCTGCGGAACAAATAACATGTTAAAATTCCGTTCGCTCAGCTCAAATCCCCGCCATTGGCCGAATGTAGATGAACCCTGGCGCAGGTCAACCACTACATCATACACCGATCCCCGGGTGACTCGTACCAGTTTGCTTTGGGCAAAGGGTTGCCTTTGAAAGTGCAAACCCCTCACCACCCCCTTCTGAGCGGAGCGGGAATGATTATCCTGCACAAAACAACAGGTGATTCCTGCTTTACGGAAAGCTTCTTCAGAATAACTTTCCAGGAAAAAACCTCTGTGGTCATTGAACACTTTGGGTTTGATAAGAATTAGACCTGCGATACCAGTTTCGATGAATTCCATTCAGATCAGTCCTGGTTTCCATTAATGAGTTCTAGTAAGTATCTGCCATAACCATTTTTCTCCATCGGTCGGGCCAGAGTTTCCAGTTTCCCGGTATCTATATAACCTAATCTGTAAGCGATCTCCTCGGGACAACTTACCTTCAACCCTTGTCGCGCCTGGATAGCTTCCACAAATTCCGATGCCTGCAGCATGGAATCGTGAGTTCCGGTGTCAAGCCAGGCGATGCCCCGTCCCAGATTTACTACCTGCAGTCGATTCTGCTGAAGGTAGAGGCGGTTGAGATCGGTGATTTCCAGTTCACCTCTGGGAGAAGGTTTAAGCTGGCGGGCCATTTGGCTCACTGCCGAATCATAGAAATAGAGGCCGGTCACCGCGAATTTACTCTTGGGGTGAGCCGGCTTTTCCTCCAGAGACACCGCTTTGCCATCATCCCCGAATTCCACAACGCCGTAGCGGTGAGGATCATTTACCCGGTATGCGAACACCGTGGCCACATCCGGTTGGGCTATGGCCACTTTGAGGCATTGCACCAGTCCGTGTCCCCAGAAAATGTTATCTCCCAGAATGAGAGCAACAGGGTCATTTCCGATGAACTTTTCTCCAATAATAAATGCCTGAGCAAGACCCTCCGGCTTAGGTTGCTGTGCATACGACAGGGAAAGGCCCCACTGGTTTCCATCTCCCAGCAGTTTTTGAAAGGATGTCTGATCTTCAGGAGTAGTGATGATCAGAATGTCTTTTATACCAGCCAACATCAGAATAGACAAGGGATAGTAGATCATCGGTTTATCATAAACCGGCATCAATTGTTTAGAGACTGCAATGGTGGCGGGGTAAAGTCGAGTTCCGGATCCACCGGCTAAAATAATTCCTTTATGCACTCCAGCTCCGTGGTAAAGGTGAGAAGAGAAGTAGAAATTTGGGATTTGATTTCCGTAGTACTTCTCAGTGGTTCGTAGTCCAGAAAGAAAATATACTATATTGTATTTATGAGTGCTTCTCCAGATCAAAACAGCTCTGAGTTGACCGGCTTGATAGAGCAGTTTCTGCAGTATGCCCAAAAGGAGAAGGGGTATTCTGCCCACACTACCGAGGCATACAGAAGCGATCTTGCCCAATTTGTGGAATTTCTTAGAAACAGAAAATTGCCACTGACCATTTCCGGTGCATTGTCCCGACCAAGTCTCCGTGCGTTCACCTATTCAATCCGGGAGCAGGGGCTTAAGGCCCGTACGCTGGCCCGAAAGGCAGCCTCATTGAAATCGCTCTGCCGCTACTGTATAAAACAGCAGATCATTTCGGTCAATCCTTCAAAAACTCTGGCTACTCCCAAGATGGACAAACCCCTGCCGGTTTTTCTTACTCGCGATCAGGCTGAGCGGCTGGATGAAAAAACACCAGACGATTTTGAAGGTCTGCGCAATCGTGCCGTGGTGGAGTTTTTCTATGGTAGTGGTATCCGTCTTTCGGAATTGCATTCTTTGACTCTGGCCGATGTGGATCGCAGGAGGTTGACTGTGAGAGTAATGGGTAAGGGCCGCAAGGAGAGGATTGTCCCCATTACCAATCAGGCAGTAGAGGCGTTAGAAAGCTACCTTCCGCTTAGACCTTCCGGTCAAAGCTTACAGGAACCGCTCTTCATCAATAAAAAAGGTGAGCAACTCTCCCGAAGGCAAATAGAGCGGATTGTAAATAAAAGTCTTTCGCAGGTAAGTATTCAGAAAAAGAAAAGCCCTCACGTGCTGCGACACTCTTTTGCCACTCATCTGCTCGATTCCGGGGCAGATATCCGGGCGGTGAAAGAGCTTCTGGGGCATTCATCTCTCTCAACCACACAGATCTACACCCACATTTCCAGGGAGCATCTGCTTAAGGTCTATAAGCAGGCTCACCCGCGGGCGGAGAGAGATTCCAATTCCCAAAATGGAAAATGAACTGTTTTTCAGCTGTTTAGTACCCTATTTGTAGGGCTAGAGCACTCAAACGCTATAAAACTTTGAAAACTTGGTGCCGCTGTACTACTTGTGAATACATTTCTTCAAGCATTTTTTTTAAAATCTGTCTTGAACTCAACTTGAATATTTATATTATAAACTGAAGTAGTGGGTGGGTGGCGATTTAAACGTTTAAAACTAAGGGTGAACAGCTATGAAGAACAGAACCTTGCTGAAAATCGCTTTGTACTGCATTGTCGGGCTTCTGTACGCGGCGCGAGTGTCTGCACAGAATCTGCCGGATATCATCTATGTACCGGTTACTTTTTATGATTATCATTCAGATCGTTCAAATCCGGAATTTGAGCAGCGCCATAACTCTGGTCTGCGCGAGGGGATGGTGTCCACTTCTCTGGATGCCGAAGGTAAGCCGCAACTGGGTGCTTCCCCCTATTTGAATTATTACATCAAAAAATGGTTCCGCCCCTGGCAGGGTGGTGATTATACTATCCCCAATTACAGTCCCAAGGCAGGTTATAAGCAGCGTTACGGTGGAGATTCCTGGGTTTTAGAGTACCGTGACAGCACTATCAGGTACTTGGGGGTGCAGAATGTCACCTATGACACAGCGTTTAAAAATATTGTCATTCGTGACTCTCTTCCCTTTGTTCACTTGACTGGAGGAATGTATGAGTACAAATCCGATAACTTTTTCCCGCTAGACGGCAAAGGCTTTGGAAATGAATGGAATCATGAGTTGGGAAATACTGAATACAACGCCCAGCAGGGCATAAATCCAAATCACAATTATTCCTATACTATGGAACTGCACTGGCAGTTTGTCAAGAAGCCGGGGATGAGATTCACATTTAACGGTGATGATGACGTATGGGTGTTTGTGGATAAAAAACTGATTCTGGATATTGGTGGTATTCACGAGCCGATTCAAAAATCATTCAATGTGGATGATTTAGGTCTTGTAAATGGCAGACAGTACGATCTGCATGTTTTCTATGCGGAGCGCCATTCAGCACACTCCCATATCTTGATCCAGACAAATATCATCTCCCCTCCCGCTGAGATGGGACTTTATCCCGAAGGTTCACAGCCCAATGTGGGGAGCAATACCCCGTACAGCAGTGAGCTGCCCATCACTGCCGGAAATCCATTTATTGTTTACGCCCATCTTTTTGATAGCGCCAAAGTGTGGCAGCCCCACCTCAGTGACAATGTGACTTGGACTATTGTTCAAAATGGAGTAACCACTACCAGCAAGGGACCTTTTTTCGACACGACTTTCACTAAAACCGGTGACGTGCAGATTACTGCTACCTATAGCGATCCTGAAAATCCTGAAAGGATTTCAACTAAAACCTTGACAGTCAAAGTCGGTCCGCGTCCTCCGGTACGCCTGGACATTCAGGAAGACTCACTTGTGGTGAGTTATAATGTAAAGGATGGTTTTAACGAACTCTATTTCGCGCCCAATGATGACCCTTATGCCACAATATGGGCCGTTTTACGTGATGATTACGGCAACTACGTTCGTCATTCCACAGCAGCTCAGTGGATAAGTGCCGATTTGAATGTCGCTACTGTCAATAAACTCACCGGTGCTTCGGCACGGGTGGAAAAAAGGTTCAACGGTGAGGGTGAAGAGACCATCATTATAGTTACTGAACCAGGTATGATACCCGATACCATTGCAGTGGGGAGCGTGGGTAGAAGCCAAATTGCTATCGGGCCTAATCCCTTCATTCCAGGGGTAACCCTGTTGAGTAGTACGTATTCACAGAAAACAATCGATAATTACAGATATGCCACAGACGGAGCAACCAAAGGTATGTTGATTACGGTAAGCTCTCCCAAACCGCTCATACCTGATGATGCTGAACTTCCAGATGCATTAAAGACGTTTGGTGATGTAGTAATTTATGATGCAGTTGGTAATGTGGTTAAAAGGGGCAAATTGAAACGTTCTCTATTTGCAGCTCGCGAATTAGCTTTTCTGTGGAATGGCTATACTGATAAGGGGAGAAAAGCTGGTCCGGGTGTATACCTTGTCAGGGTAAGCGGTGTATATGCTGAAAAGACAAAGAGTGGCCAGGTAATAAGGAAACCATTTAATCAGCAGAAGAAAGCTGGTATTTCAAGATAACAGATTACGCATCGAAAAAAAGATCCCGCTCTGTATTTACAGAGCGGGATTTTTTGTTTCATCTGATTCTGCCAACCAATACCGGACAGTGCCTCGCCTTTAGAAAAAGAGTCGTTCTACTCTGGGGCATGCATCCCCACTGTACAGGACCCAATCTTCTATACCTATAATAGGAAGGTTTTTTCTTGTCTTTAATGCTGGCCAATTTGTTTTTGTCAATTCTAATGCCATTTTGAAATTGCGGACTGTAGCTTTTTCCCATTATGTCTTTGGCTCTGATTTCATAACGGGTCACCAGTTTGGCATGTTTGGCGTTTAGTGATCCCAATTTTTCAGAATAGGCATCGAGTCTCTTTTTATTGGGATGACTTTTGGCCAGCTCTGCGCTCAGTCTTACCTGAATCGCGGAAACTTCTCGCCTGTAATCCCTGTTCACCTGTCGCATACTTTTATGCAAAGTTCTAAGCCTGCGTTTTTGCAACCAGTTCAGGTCTGAGCTTTCTGACGAGGACCTCACAGATTGAACTTTGACCTCTGACCTCGGTTGAGCATTGGTGGAAAGAGGCGCAAGAACAGAAACGGTCAGAAGAGACAGTAGCAGGTGTTTCACTCTCATTGTTGTTCCTTTCGATTGAGTCGAAGTGGGGAAAAAAATTTCGGGAAAACTAATTCGCCTCGGAAAAAGGTTTATTGCTCTGAAGAATACCAATATGTGGCAAATTGGACCACTGGGGGGAACTGCTTGAAAACCTGTTATGGTCTGCGGCCTTGGGTAGATTTTTTAAGCGGGAGGTTCTTCTGATTCTAAGTTCAGGGAAGGATATCCCCCCTGAACTGACTACACTGAACTACTCAACGAGTGCTCCATCTGCTTTGGGGCAGTGATTTGCGCCGCCATCTCTGGGGCATCCACCCATTTTCCCCTTCATTTTCATACCATGAGAACGCATGCCGCATTTTGGACCCTCTCCACCCATAAAACCTCTGCTTGCTATTTTGCTGAACTGTTCAGGCGTGAGAATCGCCTTCATTTTCAGGAGGTGATCGATGCGGTTCTCATTCATAATTTTATGAAGGTCACCCATCTGTTTGGCGTAATCGTTCAACGTGCTTTTTGAAGGATTGTCCTTGAGCAGTTCTTGCCTTGTTTTCTCCCGCAGATCTTTAACCTTTTCCATATGAGCCTTGCGGGATTTCTGGGCCTCTGTATGAAGCTCGCGCAGTTTCGCTTCCTGCTCGGAAGTAATGCCCAGCTCCGCCCATCTTTTTTTCATGTGCTTTTCTGCTCTGGCGTCTTGAGCGAAAATGCCGGCAGGGATAAGCAGTAGAGTAGCCACGATTGACAGTAGAAATAGTTTAGTCCTCATTTGAAGACTCCTTTCTGAAAAATGATGAAAGCTGATTGTCGACAAACAGGTAGTCAGATGTTTCGTTCAATAAATCGGATCCGTTCAGGTATTCACAGCAGGTTAACAGTTCTTCCATGGTTTCTTTATTGTCGGCATAGGCCGGGGAGCTCAACTTGTTCCAAAGCAATCCAGGTATGAGAACCGCCAGTATAAGAGATGCTGCAAGCAGCACCTTCCTGTAGGGGAAAGCGTGCCCAGTCTGATTGGCAATGGTATCCCCGAGGTAATCGGGAACAGGGGGGACCTGTCCCAGAGCTTTGTAAAACTGTTCTTCTCTGAGACTATGCATCATACTGCCTCCTTTATCTGTTCACTTAAACGTGTTCTGATACCGGCTTTAAGTCTGGACAGGCGAGTGCGCAGTGCCCCTTCCGTTTCTCCGGTTATGGAAGATAGATCCTCATAGGAGATACCGTCCACTTCACGAGCAGTAAGCAGAAACTTGTCCGTCTCCGATAAGGGTGTCAGCACCTCTTTTACAAGCTGCTGATCATCATAGGATTCGCCTTTAGATCCGGTGCTATAGCTATTTTCCTCAAAGGAAATCATTCGATTGTTGTGTTTGGCTGTGGAAATGAAAAAATCCTTGATGCCGCTGTAAGCTATTGTATAAAGCCAGGTGGAAAATGCAGACCTGCGGGAAAAACCCTCAAGTGAACGGTGCACTTTAATGAAAATGTTCTGCATCAGTTCCTCCGCAATCGGCCTCTCTCCGTTGGCTGCTCTGTAACAGATTCTCCAGATGAAAGGCGAATAATGCTTATAAAGGCGGTCAAATGCCTTTCTGTTTCCACGTTGAGCCGATACTAAGGTTGTTTCATCAATCTCTTTCACAACTGTTAGACTCCTTTTAGACGCTTTTTGTTACAAGAACATAATACGTTTTTCGTAATGAAAGGCGTGTAGTATTTTGAGCTTTTTGTCGAATTTCTATCATCATTCGCAGGAGTTTTCATGGATAAGGCTAAAAAGATCTGTGTGGCGGGCGATCATGCCGGGTTTGAACTTAAGGCAGTTATAAAGACCTACCTTGAAGAGAAGGGTTTTGAAGTGGTAGATTGCGGAGCCCTCCAGTACGATAGAGAAGATGATTATCCGGGTTTTGCAGCTTGTCTCGCCAATAAGGTGGCCAGTGGTGAACCCCCCCGAGGTGTTCTTTTCTGCGGAACCGGTGTGGGGGCTTCAATAGCTGCCAATAGGCACAAGGGAGTAAGGGCTGCGCTCTGTTTCACTCCGGAAATGGCAACCCTGAGCCGCGCGCACAATGATTCCAATGTGTTGGTGCTTGGAGCCAGAACCACGCCCCTGGAAATTTCAAAGGCGATTCTTGACGCCTGGTTGGTTGGTGGTTTTGAAGGTGGAAGACATGAACGGCGAGTGAAGCAGCTTGATGAGCTGTGAAAAATTGCTGAAAACTGAAAAGGGAGGTTTTCGTGAGCACTGTTTCAGATCAGAATGAGGTGATTGTAAAGCCGCGCAAGCGTGCATCCTGGGATGAGTATTTCATGCGCATTGCGGTTCAGGCCGCTACCCGGTCAACCTGTGACAGAAAACATGTCGGGGCGGTGATTGTGAGAGATAAGACTATCCTCTCTACTGGATATAACGGTAGTGTCAGGGGTATGCCGCATTGTGATGATGTGGGTCACATGATGGAGAATACGCATTGTGTGGCAACCGTGCACGCGGAGGCAAATGCCATAATACAGGCGGCAAGGAATGGCACCGCCATCAATGATGCCGATATTTACGTTACAGCTTCACCCTGTTGGAACTGCTTCAAGCTCATTGCAAACAGTGGGATTAAAAGAATTTTCTACCTTGAGTTCTACCGTGATGAAAAAGTGCTCACTGTGGCGCGTCAAGCAGGTATTGAATTGAATCAGGTCTCTTTCAGCAGTGAAGAATTGTAAAATTGCAGGGTTTCGCCTATTACATTATATATAGCCAGGAGTTTTCGTGCCTCAGACAAGCTGTCGAATAGCCGGTTTTACGGAGTCGGTGATCCGTAGAATGACTCGCATTGCTGATGAATGCGGAGCAATTAATCTTTCTCAGGGCTTTCCCGATTTTGACCCTCCAGTGGAACTGCTTGATGCTGCACAACGGGTGGGAAGAAATGGACCTCATCAATATGCTGTGACCTGGGGTGCTCCCCGCTTCCGTAAAGCACTGGCTTCAAAACTTGAGCGTTTTATGGGAATGCAGATAGACCCCGATAAAAACCTCGTGGTGACTTGCGGAAGTACGGAAGCCATGATGGCGAGCATGATGACCTGCTGCAATCCCGGGGACAAAGTGGTCATCTTTTCACCTTTCTATGAAAACTACACGGCCGACACTATTCTGAGCGGGGCCGAGCCAATTTATGTTCCCCTCATTCCGCCTTACTTTACTTTTGATCGACAAGCACTTCGGGCGGCTTTTCTACAGAAGCCCAAAGCTATTATTCTTTGCAACCCTTCGAATCCCTCAGGAAAGGTGTTTACACGGCAGGAACTGGAGTATATTGCTTCACTTGCGATAGAGTTCGACACTTTTGTCATCACCGATGAGGTTTACGAACACATAATCTATACTCCAAACAGGCACACTTATATCGCCACTCTTCCCGGGATGTGGGAGCGAACGCTTTCCTGCAGTTCACTTTCCAAAACATATTCCATCACGGGATGGCGACTTGGATATGTGGTTGGTCCGGAGCATATTCTCGACGGGGCGAAAAAGGTGCATGATTTTCTCACTGTAGGAGCTGCTGCCCCGCTGCAGGAAGCTGCTGTTACCGGACTTTCCTTTCCCGACTCATATTATGAGGAGCTCTCGGCGGTTTACACATCTAAAAAGGAGCTTTTCCTCCAATATCTTCGAGAGGCCGGCTTGAAGTTTACAGACCCGCAAGGCGCCTATTATGTCATGGTGGACATGGCGGAATTCGGGTGTACCGATGATAATATTTTCTGCGAATGGCTGGCCAGGGAAGTCGGTGTTGCCGCAGTTCCCGGCTCAAGCTTTTTCAGAGAACCTGTGCGCAATCTGGTGCGCTTCCACTTCGCCAAGAAAATGGAAACCCTGGAGGAGGCAGGTCGGCGGCTGCAGTTGTTGCGGACTTCTAGAAATTTCCTTGATGGAGGACCGCAGGAACAGGTCTTCACCCGGTAAATTCTTCTGGCATTTGTCCTCTGGCTTCTGGTTTGCTTTCTTTTCTTCCGGAGGACAAATATGCGAAATGAAACAGAAATGCTTGTAGGTTATCTGGTTGACCTTCATTGCCTCAGGGAATGGCCGCAATACCTTTACAGTGATAAAGCCAGAGCACATCCCACCACCTGTGCGCTCAAGGGCTCTCATGTGGAGAGCGGGTATGCCATAATTCAGGATGATGAGTACCCTGTTATTCTAGATGCATCTGCGACACCTCTTATTGTTGAGGCACTGGTAGTGGCTAACGTGGACACTGGCATCAGAATGCGGGTGGAAAGAGAGATGCGTGATGGACAAATGCGCACAGTGCTGGTTACTACCTCAGAGTGATTATTCCACGCTGGCGAACCCGTTCTTAAGCATTTTGAAATCTCTTTCATTCAAACTGGGTACTTTTCTCCTCAAGTCATCCCAGCTGTGATATGGCCTGTGGTCAATAATTTCCTTAGCTCTCGCCTCTCCTACCTGTGGAAGTTTGGCAATGTCTTCGAATGTTGCTTTGTTAAGGTTGATTCTGCTCTGGTCCATGATTTCTCCGGTAATGACTATTCTGTTTATTCTTCTTCTTTAAAAAGATCGAGGAACCTTTTTTCATAAAGGTCGAAAATTCCATATTTATCCAATTCGGCCTTGAGCTCTCTAGCACGTTCCTTGTTTTTACTGCGAGCCACTTCATTAAAAAGCTGTTCAATTTTGTTCATAACATATTCGGGAATTTTCTGCTTCTCTTCAGGTTTTTCTTCTGTTATAGGCGGAAAACCCTCGTTGTTGAATTCCTCATCGCCTTCGGCAATGGAGGGGAACACCTGTCTGAGACGTTCTTCGATTTCTGCATAGGTTTCTTCATATTCCTGGCTGTCTTTCTCCAATTCCGAAGTGTCGACATCGAGTCCGGCAATGCGTGAGAGTGTTTTGACAATGGCCAGTGATCCTTTAGGATAGAGGATTCCCGATGCATAGGATGGAATGGTGGCCAGAATGCATGCTGCTTCGATATCGTGAGATGCAGCGATGCCAAGCAAAAGTCCGTTAAGACCGCTTATAAACCCCTCCTGCATCGGTTCGATACCGTAGCCCCTGAGATTTTTTAAAAGACGCTGGCTGTTGGATGCCGCAAACACCTTGGACTCGGAAGTGTAGCTCATGGGATAAGGGAATGCGGCTGCGGTGAAAATTCTTGGTGCTTTGATTTTCTGTGCAACATCCAGAACTGCTTGAGCTACGGTCATGGCATCATTCCCGCCCACTTGAATGGTACTTTCGAAAAACACGATGTCGGGGTCGTGCTGTTCAAGAAAAAGGCTCTTGGGAATCTCCGGAAAACTCACCAGACCATTTGACACGATCACCTCTTCTGGAGAATAAAACGGTGTCATGTCCAGCTCGGCGAACAGACGGGCATCCACGCTTTTGCGGATATATTCCATTGCGGTCAGACCGACATCACCCATTCCGGGCCAGGCCGCAAACATCATCGGGGGTGTTTCAAAATCCATAAATTCCTTTGCCATGCTCGCCTCCAGAGGATAATCCCGAAAACATTGCCCAAAGCATTGAGCCGCAAAGAGTATTCCAGTTCATTTTTCAGCGGTTAAGACCCGGGGACCCGGCCCGCGTTGATTTTAAAGAATCTTTCCCTGACTCAATCCGTAATGGTTATGAAGACATCTCATTCTCAAGGAGGAGTTCATGACAAATCCGCAAGAGGAACTTGCCACATTTTCCGGAGGATGTTTCTGGTGTTTGCAGGGACCATTTGAAAAAACCGAAGGAGTCAAACAGGTGCGGGTGGGATATACCGGCGGTCATCTGGAAAACCCCACTTACCAACAGGTCACCACCGGCCGCACTGGGCACAGAGAGGCCGTACAGATCCTTTTTGATCCCACAGTGGTGAGCTATTACAAACTTCTGGAAATTTTCTGGCGACAGATCGATCCCACTGACCCAGGAGGGCAGTTTGCCGATAGAGGTTCTCAATACACCACCGCCATCTTCTATCATAGTGAGCGGCAGAAAGCCCAGGCTCAGGAATCGAAGCAGCAGCTCGATAAATCCGGAAAATTCGACAGGCCGGTGGCTACAGAGATTCTCCCCGCCTCACAGTTTTATGATGCCGAGGAGTATCATCAGCGCTACTACATGAAAAATCCCGAACATTATAAACTGTACAAAAAGGGCTCTGGTCGGGAACGGTTCATATTTGAAAACTGGTCTGAATAGGGGGGACTATGGAGCAGGAACGAAGAAAACCCGATGATGAGGAACTTCAGAAGAGGCTTACTTACATGCAGTACAGAGTGACCCGGGAGAATGCCACCGAACCGCCCTTTCAGAATGAATACTGGGATAATAAGGAAGAGGGCATATACGTGGATGTGGTCTCCGGTGACGTTCTGTTTTCATCCAAAGATAAATATGACTCGGGGTGCGGCTGGCCCAGTTTTAAAAAACCGCTCGATCCCCGAAAAGTCATCTCCCGGGAGGATCGCTCCTTCGGGATGCTGCGCACAGAGGTGAGAAGCCGTGACTCTGATAGTCATCTAGGGCATGTATTTCCCGATGGGCCTGCGCCTCTGGGCACCCGTTTTTGTATTAACTCGGCTGCACTGAAATTTATCCCCAGAGACAAACTTGAGCAGGAAGGATATGGGGAATACAGAAAACTGTTCGACTAGCCTCCTCACATCAGTTTTGCTTTGAAATTCATGAAGGATTGGAATGTATATTTATTATCTAAACTTCCAATTCCTTCCTCTATCCGGATACGTCCATGTTTCATGATTCAGTTTTCAAGCCCCGACTTCTGGTGACCGGAGCCAGCGGATTTCTGGGTGCTCATCTCTGCCGGGCCTCAGGCGGACAGTTCCTCGTGCACGGTACCTACTTCTCCCGTCTGTCTGCAGCTTCTCAAATCCCTCTTGCGCAGTGTGATTTGACTTCCTTTGACAGAACATCAACTCTGATTGATAGAGCGGAACCCGAGGTTATCATTCATTGCGCAGCAATGAGCTCCCCGGACGAGTGCGAGGCTAAACCGAATCAGGCACGAAAAATTATTGTGGATGCCACCAGGTACTTGTGCCAGCTCTGTGAGTTGAAGGGGATTAGATTGGTGTTTATCTCCACTGATCTGGTGTTTGATGGCACCGGATCACCTTACAATGAAGAGGATCCGGTTTCCGCTTTAAATACTTACGGGAAACTGAAAGCTGAAGCGGAAGCACTGGTGCAGTCCTGTCCGGACAGTCTTGTTATAAGGTTACCGTTACTTTTTGGAAACCGATTCGGCACCGCGAACAGCTTTCTGCAGAAATGGATTGAATTTCTGGGAAGTTCACAAAAAATAAAGGCCTTTATAGATGAATTCCGGACGCCTGTTTCCGGAGAAAGGGCCGCCAAAGGTATACTGCATTTCTTAAATGGCCCTGAGGGAATCCTGCATCTTGGGGGCGCAGAACGTATTTCCCGGTATGAAATGGCTCTGAAAGTGGCTGAGATTTTCGGTTTTGATGAAAGTCTTGTTGAAGCCTCAAGCCAGAAAGATGTAATTACTCCCGCTTTCCGACCTTCAGATGTTTCTCTTGACAGTTCAAAGGCTTTCGCTTCCGGTTTTGACCCTGGCACTTTCACTGATGAACTGCAGAAAATCAAGCTTCAATATTAAATTGTCCTCTCACGCAGATTCTTCATCTTGACGCATGTTTATCGATTTCAGGTAGAACTCTTGTTTAGCTGTAAACATATCGAATAGTTTTTCCAGCCCCTCCTTTCCAAGCACTTCTTCTGCCGAATCAAAAAGTTCTGCCTCCTCCTCTTCGATATGATGTTCCAGAAGTTCGAGCAGCACCTTGCATTTTGCTCTATAGGTGTCTTGTGTGGAAGGGGTATTCTCAAGCTCCTGAAAAACCATGGATACCACATGGTGCTCCTCCATAGCTTCCAGAGTTATTTGGTGGGATTGACTATTGGATTTGAGTGCGGAGTAAAGTACATTTTCTTCCGCTTTGATGTGCGGTATAAGGATTTGGCGAAGTTTCAGCAGCAGATTATCTCTGATTATTTGTGCACTGTTGGTAGTCTCACTCATTTTGACAAGTATGTCTTTAATCTGATTGTGCTCGTGCCGAAGCCGATCAAAAAGTTTCTGTCCCATGGATTGCTCCCTCTGGACTTGACTGAAAACACTCGCCCAACTATCAGCAGAAAGCAACATTCATTCCATGTATAATTTTTGTTCTTCGTTTTCGGACTGAGCCCCAGAAGCCGGGTGTTTTGCTTTTGATACTGGCCCTTTTTTTGCCTTACTGTCTAAAAGCACCGTTTGCATTTCACCTCTGCCAAGGAGAGGCGATCATGTTTTTTTATGTTGATCTTCTGTGGGCTCTGCTGGTTGCACTCTTTATTACGGGGCTTCTGGTGGCCGGTCTTAGAAAAGCTCGCCCGGCGGTGAGAATTGTGGCATCACTCTTTATCATTCTGCTTCTTGGAGTATGGGCTGGCGGACTGTGGCTTTCCCCCATAGGGCCTCCTGTACTGGGTGGTTATGTGGTGGCTTTTTTCGTGGCTGGCATAATCCTCGCCCTGTTTATTGCCGTGGCATCTTATCCCTTTTACCCGGCATACCAGACCGAGGAACGCTCCTCCACACCCGATCGCAGTCCGTTTTCGCTTCCGGTGAGCGCTCTTTTCTGGCTGTTGCTGGCTCTGCTGGTAGTTGCCATTGTTGCTGCATATATTTGGCCCAGATCTGTGGTGTGAGATGCTGTGGTGGATCTTTCTGGCCACTTCGACAACATCTCTGGTTGCCCTGTCCGGGGCACTTACTCTGGTTTTCAGGGAACAGGCTCTGAAAGGGGTTCTTTCAACTCTGGTGGCCTTTTCCGCAGGAACTCTTCTCGGGGTCTCCTTTCTGCATCTGCTTCCGGAAGCAGTGCTGGATAACCAGAACCTTTGGCCATTTCTCTGGCTGCTGCTCGGTTTTTCAGTTATGTTCCTGCTTGAGCAGACCATAAGCTGGCATCACTGCAATCACCAAATCGAGCAAACCCGAAAGCCGGTCACCTATATGCTGCTTCTGGCAGATGGGGTGCATAACTTCATCGACGGGCTGGCAATAGGAAGTGCCTTTGTGGTGAGTATCGAAGCGGGGATCGCCACCTGGATCGCCAGCATGGCTCATGAATTTCCTCAGGAGTTGGGGGAGTATGCCGTTCTTGTTCACGGGGGATGGGAAAAAAAGAGAGCCCTGTACTTTAATTTCATTTCAGCACTCACTATAATACCAGGCGGCTTTGTGGCCTTCTTTCTGGCAGCTTCTCTTAATATCAGTTTTCTCCTTCCCTTTGCCGCAGGCACTTTCATCTACATCGCAGCTTCCGATCTAATACCCGAAGTAAAGCATGTTCAGGTTTTGTCATGGGGTATCCGACATTTCTTTGCATTTGTTGCAGGTATTCTGGTAATGTTTCTGGTTGATGTTGCTCTTGGATAATAAAGACAGGTGGTTCGCTATGTATGCCGGATTGAAACTGGATGTAAAGTTTATTGATAATCCTCAATATGTTGAACTGTTCGAAGGAAGAGATGTCCTTCAGACATTATGGGATAAGGGAATACGGGCCCTGGAAACACCTGTGGGGCCGAATACCGACCGTATGCTTCTTTCTGAACACATTAGAATCTGTACTCAGGCCGGGTTCTCTGTTTCCATTCATCCCTATACAGAATTAACAGAATATAATCCTTCCTTTTTCCGCGATTCACAGCAGAACCCCTGTCGTCATTTTCACGAGGAGATCTTCTTTATCGCAAATGAAGCAGCAGTTCTGCAGAAAAATGCCGCACTGGTCAATATTCATCCTGCCGCCGACCTAAAAACCATCAGTCGCAAGGAACTTCTGGATCGCTCGGTGCATTTTTACGCCTGGGCCGAACAGTGGTGCAGCGAATACACTCCCGATGTGCGCGTGTCGGCAGAATTGCAGATTGCCGCCAATCCGGAAGAATCAATGGTTCGTGTTGGAGATACATTCGAGGAACTGGAGCAGATCTCCTATCGCAGCGGCTGCGGGCTATGCTGGGATTTCGGACATGCCTACCTGAATAACCTGCGCTTTGGGAGTTCGCAGGTGCCTGGTCCGGAACTCATCAAACGCATTATCCATGTTCACTGTCATGATGTGAATGTCGATGATCACTGGCCTCTTCTCACAACTACCAGCGGATGGGATTCCAAGCTGCAAATGTTGCTGGAAAGTGGTTACGATTCCACCGTGATTCTGGAAATTCCTCCCAAAAACTTCTTGAAAGCAGGTGGTTATTCATCATTCGAAAAGACGGTAGATGCTCTTTTCAGTGTGGCGCGTTTTCAGAAATAGAGAAGTTACTTTTTATTCCATACTTCTACAGCTTTTAAGACCCATTTAGGATCTTTGTAGCTGCTGTAGCGCTTATTTCCAATAAAAAATGTGGGAGTAACCTTTACTCCGTTCTTTTTTGCTTCATGAGAGGATATGTTCAACTTTCTATTCAATGCTTTGTCATTCAACAGTGATTTGAATTTTGTTGTATCCAGCCCCAGGCTGTCTG
The DNA here is from genome assembly GCA_023436205.1 of Fibrobacterota bacterium. Classification (GTDB taxonomy): domain Bacteria; phylum Fibrobacterota; class Chitinivibrionia; order Chitinivibrionales; family Chitinispirillaceae; genus JAEZKC01. The sequence goes on along the minus strand of JAEZKC010000116.1, from coordinate 60,264 downwards.
CAATTGCAGTAATCAACATTTCATCAGGTCTGCCGCCCCACTCTTCAAGTGCCAGCATGAACTCAGGAAAGCTGTTCATTTCCTGAGCTGCCATCAGGGCTTTATCTCCGATACCGGTGGTGAGCGGCTTTGCCATAAGGTACGCTTTTCCCTTAAGAACGCCTGTGGTCACCGCGTTATGGATTTCGCGATAGGTGTACTTGCACATGGGACAGCTTGCGGAAAAATATTCGGTTATCAGCAGCTTTGATCCCGTTTCGCCGCTCCTGGTCCATCCTGAAGTGTCAATTGTAAATGTGTCCGGTGAGTAGTACATCTGGTATCTTTCCAGCAGCGCTTCCGCGATTTTCTCATCGGTGCTGCGTCCCAGCTCCTTTAACCAGGAACTGAAAGCCAATAGATCCGCTGCTTTGGCGCAGTGCGGTTTCTCTCTGGCGCAGCTCGAAAGATTTGTCGAGCAGCACTCAGCCACAAAAAAGTGGTTCTGAAGAGAATCTAGAAACTGTGTATCTGCCCCGATTACTTGAAAGCCGTATAGGATGAGAGCTGAAACTAAGAACGCTTGAATTTTTTTTAATGATTGCATCTTTATCTCCCAAATCATAAAAATAGCAGCTTTTCTCCATATTTTCAAACAGGTAATCTGACCTAAACAGAACTTGAACGTTTTCACGCAGAAATTATCTTACACTATTCACCTTACTACTATAATCGGAGTTAAACAGCATGCCAATGAATATAGCCGAACAGCTCACCCGGGAGTTCAACCTTCAACCATTTCAGGTGGAAAACACTCTTGCACTCTTTGATGAAGGTGCGACGGTTCCTTTTATCGCCCGCTACCGTAAAGAGCGTACCGGTTCCCTTGATGAGATTCAGGTCCGTGATCTTCAGCACCGTTATACTTATTATAAGGAACTCGAGGAGAGAAAAGAAACTATCCTTGAAAGTATCCGTTCACAGGGAAAGCTTACCCCCGAATTGGAGAAAAAGATCAATGAGACTCTGAGTAAAACAGAGCTTGAAGATCTCTATCTTCCCTACAAACCCAAACGTACCACGCGGGCAACCAAGGCAAAAGAGGCTGGGCTGGAACCCTTGGCTGATTGGATTTACGACCTTACCGATTCAGGGGCAGATCCGCTTTCAAAGGCAGCAGAATTTCTCAACCCGGAAAAAGAGATTGATACCCCACAGAAAGCACTTCAGGGGGCGAAGGATATCCTTGCTGAAAGGCTTTCCGAGGATGCCGATATTCGCAAATGGATGCGTGAGCTGGCCTCCGATGAGGGTCAAATCGTGAGTGCTGTTAAAAAGGAATTTGAAGGTCAGAAAACCAAATTCGAAATGTATTATGAGTTCAAGGAGAAAGTCAGCTCCTTGCCTTCGCATCGTATTTTGGCCATGCTTAGAGGTGAGCGCGAAAAGGTGCTGCGGCTTTCTCTGGAGGTCCCCTCCGAAACCGCTATTGCCTATCTGAATGAGAAACTTATAAAGCATCCTGAGAGTGCTGCTGTACAGCTGTTGAAAGAAACGGTAGCCGACTCTTACGATCGTCTTTTACTGCCTGCCACCGAGACCGAAATTCGCAAGGAGATTCGTGATCGGGCAGATGAGGAAGCTATCAAGGTGTTTGGCGAAAATCTGGAAGCTCTGCTTCTTGCTGCCCCTGCAGGTCGAAAGTCCGTGATCGGGGTTGACCCGGGTTTTCGTACTGGTTGTAAAGTGGTCGTCGTTGATGACACCGGTAAATTCATTGAAAATACCACAATTTATCCGCACGAACCACAGAAGGATGTAAAAGGTGCTACGGCAGTGATGCTAGCCTTGATTCAGCGCCATAATGTGCGACTAATTGCCATTGGTAACGGTACTGCTTCCCGTGAAACGGATGAGTTTATCAGGACCGTTCTCAAAGAGGTTCCAGCCGAGATCAAACCGTTAAGTGTGGTTGTCAATGAAGCCGGAGCCAGCGTGTACAGTGCATCCGATGTGGCCATAAAGGAATTTCCTGAACTTGACCTCACGGTCAGGGGAGCCATTTCCATTGCCAGAAGACTTCAGGATCCTCTCTCTGAACTGGTGAAAATCGATCCTAAGTCAATAGGTGTCGGGCAGTATCAGCACGATGTCAACCAGACAAGGCTGAAGGATTCTCTTGATGAAGTGGTTGAGAGCAGTGTGAACCGGGTCGGAGTGGATATTAATCTCGCCTCCGAGGAGCTGCTCAAATACGTTTCCGGTCTTAATCGGCTCATAGCCGCGAATATTGTGAACTACCGTAATGGTCACGGGGCATTCTCATCTCGTCAGGAACTTCTGAAAGTACCAGGCCTCGGTGAAAAAAAGTTTCAGCTTGCAGCCGGCTTCTTGCGTATCCCTGGTGGTAAAAATCCTCTTGATAATTCGGCTGTGCACCCTGAACGCTATGAACTCGTGGAAAAAATGGCATCCCAGCTTAAAACAACGCTTCATGAATTGATTGGTAATACTGCACTTCTTCGTACTGTTAACAAAAAAGAATTTGTAACTGATGATGTGGGGCTCCCTACGATTAATGATATTCTTTCCGAGCTGGAAAAGCCCGGTCGAGATCCTCGCGCGGAGTTCAAGTATGCTCATTTCAATGATGAGGTCACTGAAATTTCTCATTTGAAGGAGGGTATGGTACTTGAGGGTACTGTCACCAATGTAACCAACTTTGGGGCCTTTGTGGATATAGGCGTTCATCAGGACGGGCTGGTGCATATTTCTGAACTGTCAAATACCTTCGTGTCAGATCCCAAGCAGGTGGTCAAGGTGGGGCAGGTAGTGAAGGTGCGGGTGCTAAAAGTTGATGCCCAGTTGAAGCGCATTGCCCTGTCCATGAAACTGGAGGAGGTGGGGAATACCTCCGGTGGTGCTCCGCGTCCGAAAAGAGAGCCGCAGAAGCAGCCTGAGCAGAAGAAGGCCTCCATGAAAGATTTACAGGCAAAATTCGGAAGTCTGGATAAAGGTAAAGACAAATTAAAGACTGTCAAGCCAAAGATAAATATCAGAAAATTGCTACCCTAAATCATTCTCTTTGTCAAAAGGTGAATATGAAAAAGTTATTGCTGGTTAGTCTTGGAACAGTACTGTTCATGTGTGGAGATAAGGGAATTGAGCAAAATGAGCTGGACTCCTCCTCACAGGCGTTGCTGGGGCAGTGGATATACTCTGATGTGAACACGGAAGCGACCTACAACTGGTACTTTAAACGTGATACGTTGCAGAGAAATTCCGAACGCATTGTCGGAGGCTATCCAGATATCAGTGCTAAGATACTCTATTTCTGGAAACTGGAATCGGACACTCTAAAAATGTGGCGTCCCCAGCACTGCATTCAGGTACTTGGTGGAGGAATGATCTGTGATCCGGTGGATACGCTGAAAATGCACGCCCAAGTTACCGGTTCGGAGCTTCGCCTGTCGAACAGCGACAGCACCAGAGTCTTGCAGAGAGTCGAACCATGAACTTCTTGATTAGAAGAATAACTTTTATACAGTATATTGAGTAGATTAACATCTTTTTCCTACCTTAGTGGACTCAGTGTCCTCTGTGAGAAAATCGCTACTGCGGCCAGTCGTAATAAAAAAAGCCACCCCTAAATTAAAGGAGTGGCTATTTTGCTCTTACCTTCCAATAAACCTCTTCTGTGTTGAAACGATCTTACCGTTCTGCACAATGCGGATAATATAGGAACCGGCCGGGTAACGTGAATTGATCAGTTTCAGGCTATTGGCATTTGCAATATCGTTTACTCGTCCTACAACTCTTCCCCGCAGATCGTAAATGATCAGATTAATGGCAGGTCCTGATTTTACCTTTACTTTTGGACCTACAGGCGAGGTGTATCCCAAATAGATGGATTCGCGCGTTCCGTATACTATGTTGTTATCCGTTGTTGGGGTAACGGTTATGGTTCCGTTCGCCACATCCATGATTCCCATAATCCAGACTTTTAGTTCTCCATTTACTAATGAATAAATAGTCTTCGGGTCGCTAGCATCTTCTGAAGGGTACACCAGAATGCCAGGCGATACATTGATTTCCACATCTGTGTTGTAGCTTGTCACAAGTGTATCACCACGCATGGCTCGTATCACCACCGGGACTCGTATACCTGGACGTGCATCTATGATAGAATCAAAATCAGGTGAAATTGATGCCGTATCCCCATAGAAAATACACAACCGGTCTCGAGGTCTTCCTATCTTTAGTGAACCGAGGGCCTTTGCCCCGTTCGCGGTTAAAGTAGCTTCCAGATCAAAGATTTCAGCGTTGTTACCGAAAGCTTGAGCTTTAAATAATGCTATACCTGTAGTATCAGATAAAACAGTCTTGGAACCAATTACATCCCCAATCTGCGGATGAAGGCTGGCTAAAGTGACTTCTGCAGGTATTCGGGTCGGGTTTTCAAATCTGTCCATAACTAGTACACTGCAGGGGTATTCATGTCCGGGCACTATAATTGAGGGATTAACCCCGGTTATTTTGGGGGTGGGACTTCTGAAAATCAGTTTTTCTGGATCTCCGGGCAGTACTTTGATTGGATCTGATAGACCCAAAAATGGTATATACATATACTCGGTAGTCTTACATATTCCAGAAGCTAAAATCGTTTCGAGCCCGTTTTTGCTGAAGTAAACATCATACAGTTTGTTTTGATCGTAATCAGAAATATATAGCGGGTTGTTGGTGTTGACATCGTAGAGTTCGGCACCTACCATCGATGGGCCCACGTACATGTCAGTAATGTCATAATTAACCGGTAACTCCTCCCAACCCGGCACATAGGGTTTTATTGAAAGTTTCACCGGTTTTCCAGCCTGAACAGAAGATAAAACTTCTCCTGATGCATTCTGAATCTGTACCTTCAGTTCAAAGGGCATTTTGCGATAAGGGAGAAACCCGACATCAGAGTTCACAGTGGTGCCGTTTGGACCATCACCCTCTATAACCATTTCAAAAAAACCGTAATTCCAGGTAGTGTCTGCTCCTCTTGGTGGAATAGTGAATTCAAGGGTATTAACACCCATAGTAAGCGTTTTTCCGGATATATTAATTGTGCGTATCGCCGAAGCTTGCAAGGGGGTGAGAGTTGCTCCGAAAGCGGCATTGCTTTGGCTCGGAAGTTTTTCGATCCAGCGCAGGTATTTAATTCTGGGATTACTCATTTGACCGTTGAGAACCTCGATGTTGAACTCCACTTTGGCATCCGTGTCCTGAATCAGCACCGGACGCAGAGGTTCTATTCTGGCAAGTACGGGGGATCTATAACTGCTGGAGCTAATTGCTCCGATATCGGCAATTTTGCCATCCGAATTGCGGATTCCCGCCTCAGGCCACCCCTTGTTTTTGATAAATCTGACTACAAGAGAATCGTCCCACTTGGGTACGAGAAATCCCGCGTTCTGGGGATCTGTGGACTGGAACAGTTCATCAGTTTCAAGCCAGCGCATCTCCGCATCAGCTGGAAATGGTCCGGTACCGCTTGAGATAAGAGCACCTGGCTGTTTCGCCCAGAAAACGTCAATGTTATAAATTGTGTTATCCGGGCAGGTGAATTCCACCGTTTTACCTCCGGAGGTTATATTCTCATTGTGAATACCGTTCATTATATTAACTTGCCCTACTGCACTAACAGCCTGAGAATCGGCACAGGGTACCGCATGCAGACGGGTTTCTACTACAGGCGGTTGCTTTTGGGCAGAGTAAAGACAATGTTTACTGCGATAGATAAAGCATTGTCCATCCATCACTTGCCAGGGATCTCTGAAAGTTGGAGAACTTGGATACCCTGTTCCCCAGTAATACTTTGGTTTTCCATAAATGTTGTTGAATATTATATGTTGGCCGCCCGGTTTCCAGTGACCGGACATGATGGTGTAATTGTTCCAGAAAGTGTTGTTGTAAATGGCAAGCGGTGATAAGTATCCATCTTTGAATTGAATGGCTCCACCGGGCTGGAACTCTCTTCCCGCAAGATTGGTAATGGCCGCTAGAGTTTCGGTGTTGTGATAGTTGCTGTAGATCAGGTTGTAGCGAACCGTTGAAGCCTGGTCCCAGGTGGACTCGAAGAAAAGCCCCCAGGAGTTGGAGTGAATTCTGTTGTATTCGATTATGTGAAGGCCAGTTTTCCCAAAACCGGAATAAGCAGGAGTTGGATCGTAGTCTGAGGGGTTTTTCTGGGCAAATATACCACCTATATTCCGATCTTTCATGTAAATTCCAAAATACGCATTTCGTACTTCGCAATTTCTGATCATCACTTTACCCGATGTAAAAACCACAATACCAGCATTACCATGAAAGAGTTCGTCTTTACAGTTCCATATTCCGGGATAGGCGAACGGATATGCCCCTGCACCATCAACACAGATACCATCTATAATGATGTTTTTAGAACTGATAACTCTCAGGGCGCCGTTTCGGTCAAAGGTGATTTTTGATGAAACTTGAGCTTCAGTACAAGTCGTTGGACCCACATTCTGCCTGTCCTGCCACTTGATTACCGGCTTGTTACGGTTAAGGGGATTTGTGGATTTCAGAGTGATGTTGGATGTGCTGTCGAAAGTAATTTGTTCCTCGTAGGTTTCGAAGTCTGTAATTTCGATAATATCGCCGGGCTGAGCGGCATTGATTGCTGCTTGAATTGAGGAAAAATGTGTTTGCTGATCTGATTTGGAGACAGTCCAGGTGGCTGAATAGCTTAATCCGGTAAAAACCCACAGCAGTGAAAGTAGTATCCCTGCATATCGTGTCATAATTGCCCTCCTTTGATTGCAAAAAAAAACTGGGTGATAGCACTAGTATATAGTATAAGAAAACGGAATGCTGATGTCAATTTAGGATTATTACAAATGTACTCATGATGAGAACAGTAAATAAAAAAGGACGGCATTGCGGAGTGCCGTCCTTGCCAGCATTCGGACTGCTTTGGTCCTACCTACCGATAAGTCTCCTCTGCGTGGAGATGGTTTTGCCATTGAGCTGAGTTTTTATAATGTATGAACCGGCCGGGTAGCGTTTGCGGAGTAAAGTCAAATCCTGGCCTCTGGATACATTGTTTAACCGGGCCACCAGTCTGCCTTTCAGATCGTAAACGACGAGGTTATACTTTTGAGCGTTTTTGCCGTTTAGTCTTGGGTTTATAGGTGAGAGAGGATCAAAGTAAATGGATTCTCTGAAACCGGACAGTATCGAATTATCATCAGTCGCTGTGATAGTAAGGAATCCATTTTCGATGCCGATTGTGGAGGTGATCCATACAGTCGCTTTTCCGTTCACGAGAGAAAAGGTGGTTTGTGGACTTGATGCGTCCTGTGAAGAGAATGCCTGTAATCCGGCGGAGGTGCTTAAGGAAAATTCTGTAGACCGTTCAGATAAAAGGGTGTCACCTCTTATAGCTTTGATTACTACAGGAATTCTGGTGCCGGATGTTCCGCTAAGAGTTACTTCCATATTGGGCGTATTGCTCACGCTGTCGCTATAAAATATGACAAGCTTGTCGGTTGTTTGCCCAATTTTAAGTGAACCTATGGCCACGGCTTCATTTGTACTCAATGTGGCTTGAAGGTCGAAAACGTCTCCAAGCTTGCCGTTAGTTACTTGTACTGTAAAGAGGGCTACTCCGGATTCATTTGTTTGGGCAGTTGGGGATCCCACAATGTTTCCAATTTCAGGATTGAAGCTGGCTAGAGTTACTTCTGTAGGCTGTTTGACAGGGTTGTTGTACTTATCAATAACTTGTACTCTGGTGACGTATTCGCTGCCAGGTACTATAATTGAAGGGCTCGTACCTATTGCTTTTGGAGCAGGATTCTGAAACAGTAACTTTTCCGGTTGACTCGGAAGAACCGTTACAGAATCAGAAAGGCCTAGAAAGGGACAGATTCTATAATCTGCCTTGAATTCACCAGTGGCTCTGATTCTGGTTGATCCTGCGCTGGTAAAGTAAACTGAATACAGCGAATCTGGATTAAATTCTGATATCTCAAATTGTTGGTTGGTAAATGCATCGTAAAGGACAGTGTTCTGAATAATAAGAGAAACATCTGCAGGTGATATTTTGAACGGGAAAAGTTGCACAGATGTGCCGATCATCATCGGTCGTATGGAAAGCTTCACAGGTTGACCTGCTTGTACCTGTGTCAGTTTCTGTCCTGCATTATTGCGTATCTCAACTCTAAGCTGGTATTCCAGATTGCGGTAGGGGAGAAAACCAATATCAGAGCAGACCGTTCCATCAGGCCCATCTCCTTCAATGCTCATTTCAAAGAAACCGAATTCCCATGTACTATCGGTTCCTCGCTGGGGAATGGTAAATTCAAGAAAGTTCATCCCCATTCTTACACTCTTTCCGCTAATGTCTACCGTTCTGATATTACCCGCCTGTATGGGAACCATGGTACCACCAAATGCACTGTTGGTTTGAACAGGCAGTTTTTCGATCCAGCGCAGGTACTTGATTCTGGGATTATCAGAACTATTCCCATCCAAGTAAAACTGCACTCTGGCAGTGGTGCCACTGATGAAAACTGGAGTAAGGGGACTGATGCGCCAAAGGTAGGGTACTCTTTCTCCACTGGAACTTATGGCACCAATATCTGCCATACTACCATCAGAATTGCGGATGCCAGCCTCTGGCCATCCCTTATTCTTGATGTACTTTATTACTAAAGTATCATCCCATTTAGGCACCAGAAAATTGGGGTCAAGAGTGTCGAGTGACTGAAACAGCTCATCGGTTTCAAGCCAGCGCATGTTTGCGTCTTCAGGAAAAGGTCCAATTGCACTGGAGATAAGGGCCCCCGGCCTTTTTATCCAGGGAATATTCAGAGTATAAGTAGTCCCATCTTCACATTGTCCTAACATTGCCATTCCTTCAGGCGTCACGTTTCCATCTGGAATAGTATTCATTATGGTAACCTGAGCAACACCACTAACTGATACAGATGTTGAACAGGGCGTCATATATGATTGGCTGCGGACAATTGGTGCTCCCTTTTGTGCTGCATAGAGACAATATTTACTTCGATTTATAAAAGACTTGCCATCCATTACATGCCAGGGATCAGTAAACTTTGTAGTTCCCGGATATCCTGTACCCCAGTAGTATTTGGGTTTTCCATAGATGTTATTAAAAATTAAATGCTGACCACCCGGTTTCCAGTGACCGGTGAAAATGGTGTAATTACTCCAGAAGGTGTTATTGTAAATTGCTAAAGGAGAAAGGTAGCCATCTTTAAACTGAAAAGCTCCACCTGGTTGATGATCTTTCCCCGGAAGAGTGGATAAAATTGCCATGGTTGCCTGCGTATGATAGTTATTATAGACTAGGTTGAAACGAATCGTAGATCCCAGATCCCAGGTTGATTCGAACAGAAATCCCCACGAGTTGGAATGAATGCGGTTGTATTCGATCTGGTGGTTTCCGGTTTTGCCGAAAGCAGTTAATGGTGCCGCTTTGAATTCAGTATCTTCAGGATAGAAATAGGTAAATACACCTCCTAAATTTTGATCCTTCATGTTAAAACCGAAATAGGCATTTCTCACTTCGCAATTTCTTATTTGAACATTTCCCGATGAGAAAACACATACTGCGGCGTTACCAAAGAACAGCTCATCTTTGCAATTCCAAATTCCTGGGTAAGCAATGGGAAGCGGGCCACCACCATCAATACAGATACCATCTATGGTAATGTTTCGCGCTTTAATCATTCGTAGTGCACCATTCCGGTCGAAATTGATGTTAGCATAATCCTGAGCTTCCGAACAGGTGGTAGGGCCCACATTTTCTCTATCCTGCCACTGTATGATCGGCTTATTCCGGTTTAGCGGGTTCTGGGATTTTAGTGTGATGCCGGATTTCGTGCTGTCAAAAGTTACCTGCTCTTCGTATACTTCATTATCCAGTACAATGATGACATCATTGGGCTGTGCAGCATTCACCGCCGCCTGTATGGAAGAAAAGTTGGCTTCATGGTCGACCTTGGAAACGGTCCAGGTTACAGCATGTGACATGGACACATAAAGAAGCGTAATTAGAAGCGTAAGTCGTTTAATGGCAGATTCCATACCATCCTCCTTGGGTTTAGGTTCTCGCAAGCGGTTACTTTACCAGCGATCTACTATCAATAATAATCGATTGGATTGAGCACGTCAACGGAGTGGAGTCAGGAAATGTACTCGCAATGAGGACACTCAGGCCGCTTACCAGCAAATACAGGGGATATATTCTGTCAAGTTGAATGGACAAGATCAGCCGGTTTGGTATTCCGCTCCTGGCCGGACATAAGATCAGATACTAAACCAGCGCAAGTACCCGGTTTAGACTCTCCACCATCAGTTGTTCTTCACTTGCAAGTACTGTGGCATGTCCAAGCTTTCTGCCGGCGCGCGCCTTCTTCCCGTAGTTATGATAATGAGTATGGGGGATAGCAAGAACGGTGTCTGCATCCGGAATGGTTCCAATAAAGTTAACCATTGCACAGAAACCTCTTGCTGAAGTATCGCCGAGCGGAAGTCCCATTACTGCACGTATATGGTTTTCAAACTGGCTTGTGAATGCGCCCTCAATGGTCCAGTGACCGGTGTTGTGCACCCGCGGGGCAATCTCGTTTGCCTTAAGTATACCATCTGCATCAAAGAGTTCTAGAGCGAGTACACCAACATAGTTCAGTTTTTCAAGAATCCGGCCAATATACTCTTCGGCTGTTTTCTGCATGGGATCAACAGTTCTGCAAACCGAGAGATGCAGTATTCCGCTTCTGTGAGTGTTTTCGGCTACCGGATAGAACACCGTTTCACCACTGCGATTTCTTGCTGCAATGATCGATATTTCTCTTGTAAATGAAACAAAAGATTCAAGGATGCAGGGCACTCCTCCAAGAGCACTCCATGCACTTTCGAGTTCATCTTTACTGTGAAGAAGCTTCTGGCCCTTGCCATCATAACCCAGAGTGCGGCTTTTGAGCACTGATGGAAGTCCAATCTGCTCAACAGCCCCCCTAAGATCTTCAAGCGAATTTATCGGCGCAAATTCAGGCGTGGAAATTCCAAGATCACGAAACATGGTCTTCTCTTTTAAACGGTCCCGAGATATCGCCAGTGCTTCAGGGGAGGGGTATACTGGATGCTTATCAATGAGAAGCTTTACACTTTCTGCTGGGACATTTTCAAATTCATAGGTGACTACATCTGCTTTTTCTGAAAATTCCAGCAGTTTTTCCTTATCATCATAAGCTCCAACGACCTGCTCTGAAACCACTCCCGCGCAGGCGTCTAATGCGGGGTCAAGCACCACAAATTCCAGCCCCAGAGGATGACCTGCAAGTGCAAGCATACGTGCCAGCTGTCCCCCGCCTAAGATTCCCACTTTCATTATGCAACCCTCGGATCTGGATTGGACAATACTTTTTCTGTCTGATTTTTTCGAAACTCGTTGAGATTACTGCGGAACTGCGGATACTTGTTTCCCAAAATAGAAGCAGCCAGCAGAGCTGCATTTACCGCTCCTGCTCTTCCGATTGCCATTGTCCCCACGGGAATTCCCGCTGGCATTTGGACAATAGATAACAGGGAATCCATACCGTTAAGCGCTTTTGACTGCACAGGAACACCAAGCACCGGAAGTGCTGTTTTGGATGCGGTCATACCGGGCAAGTGCGCTGCGCCACCCGCTCCCGCGATAATCACTTCAATGCCTCTTGCTTCTGCTGATTCAGCGTACTGGAAAAGCTTATCCGGAGTCCTGTGGGCGGATACCACCTGCACTTCATAAGGAATCTTCAGCTCATCCATCATGTCTGCCGCATGGTGAAGTGTTTCCCAGTCAGAAGCTGACCCCATGATCAATCCAACAAGTGGCTGCATTTATCCTCCTCTGTTACCCAATCTGATTAGTTCATTCCAGCACAACGTTTCTTTTAATAGACACGCCCGGAATGGTACCAAGATTTCTTCGCTTGTCGGCTGTAGGCTTGGGAACTTTTTGATCAGGTCCTGGAAGCCCTAATAAAACAGCGGCGAATGCCAAAAATACAACACCAGCACTCATTATCAAAGCATTGGAATAGGAACCTGACAAATCTGCCATCCATCCGCCCGCAAAAGGCCCTGTCAATGCCGCCAATCCATAGGCCATGAAGCAAATAGGATAGAGGCGCGGAAGGTTTCTTTCTCCGAAAAATTCCACTATGGAGGAGGCATACACCACAAAACAGGCCCCGAACCCAAATCCTATCCAAATTGAAACAACCAGAAGCTGAATTGCACCCGTGAATATTAAAAGCGGAAGTATTGAAAGGAACAGTGAACCTAAACCTAAAAGTATAGTAATCCTCGATTTATACCGGTCGTGAATAATACCCCAGAACAGGCGACCTGCCGCATTGCCAACCGCAAAAAGAGAGATGGTCATAGTTGCATGAGTTTCACTCAGGCCAAGACTGAGTTTCAGCGGTTTAAGGTTGCCTGAGATGAGGAGACCGGCAAAGGTACTGGCGAACATCGCCAGACATAAAAGAAGGAATTGTGCAGAGAGTACAAAAGATTGTAATGATGATTCTGACGCTGAGCTTTCCAATCGTGTGTTGGGGGGAAGAGATAAAAAAAGCGCCGCGATGAGTGCCGTTGATCCAAAGACTGATCCAACGATTCTAAATACTGCAAGGACATCCATTGTCTGTAAAAGCAGCTGTGCTGCAGATGACAAAAGAATCGCGCCCATACCAAATCCTGCAACAGCCGCACCCGTTACCAGCCCCTTGTTTCTGGGAAACCAGCGGATACCAACACTAAGCGGGCAAACATAACCGAATCCGATTCCAATTCCGGAAATCAGCCCCAAACCGATCAGTATTATTGGAAAACTGCCCTGTGAGAAGGATGCCACAATGTATCCGGATATGAAAAGTAATGCACCAATAGTCGCGGTGAGTCGGGGACCATGTTTAAGTAAAAATCTGCCGGCGGGAATGGTCGCTACTGAAAAGACGGCTATTGTAGCTCCGAAAATAATCCCGCACTTGGCTGCACTGAATCCATAGCTTTCCATCAAAAAGGGAACAAAGGTGCTCCAGGCGTATATGCCGCCTAATGATGTCTGACTGATAACTCCCGCCAGCAAAACTACCCACTTTTTCATCAGTCGGTCCTTTCGTTGCTACAATATGTCACTTTATGAATCTTTATCCTCTCCGTAAATCAGTTTGATCACATCACTAATGGTTTTATGCTGCTCAATAGTATGGCGCAACTTCAGTTCGCCATGTACAGTGTAGCTGTTGCAGCGGCCATCTTTAGTTCGCTCAATATAGCCGGCTTCTTCCAGATCGGCAATAATCAACTGTACTGCACGCTCGGTTATACCTACTTCCAGCGCAATATCCCGCATGCGCATTCCTCTGCCACGAGCCAGACAGAGCATCACATGGGCATGATTGGTTAGAAATGTCCACTTTGAGTTCATTTTTTTCTCCGAAACAGGCTATGGGAGCATCTCAATGCCTCAAATACGATTCGCGTAATAAAATACACGAAAAAATTTTCGCAGGCAAGCATATTTTCACGTACTTGGAAAAAACTGTTCCTGAAGCTATTTTTAAACGCTACATATAATGTTTATAGGTCCGCCAGGGAACAGATACACCCATCATCCAGGATTTTTTATGAAACTTTCCACAAAATGTCGCTATGGTTTACGGGCGGTTCTGCAGATTGCCGAGATGGCGCCGGCTTCCTGTAAACGGAAGGATATCGCTTCCGAGCAGAACTTGTCTGACTCCTATCTTGAAAACATATTGATTATGCTTAAAAGTTGCGGAATTATTTCCACCACTCGAGGAGTAAACGGCGGCTATGTGTTGGGCCGGGATGCTCGCAGTATAACACTACTGGAAGTGGTCACCGCCCTGGAGGGGCCTTTATCTCTTGTGGATTGTGTATCGGAGCCGGGCCAGTGTGGTAAATCTTTTAGTTGCGTTACCCGTTCGGTATGGATTGAGCTTTCTCAAGCCTGGGAGACAATTCTGGGTAATCAAACTATTTACGATCTGGTTGAAAAGAGAAAGCGTCTGGAACCCTGCACCTTTTCCATCTGAAAGTCGTTATGGATTTGCCTATGGTAAAGATCAGGCAAGAGTTGCCCAGCCAGGCAGTCGATGACTTGGAATGTCGGATCTTACACCAGATTTCCCCTCTTATAAGTTGTTTAAAACCCTGCTCTTCAATTGCACTGGCGGTAGGCAGCAGGGGAATTCCCCAAATAGCACGGGTAGTAAACGTTCTTGTTAAGTACCTCGTTGACAATGGCCACAGGCCTTTTATTGTTCCTGCCATGGGCAGTCATGGAGGGGCAACTGCCGAGGGGCAGACAGAGATTCTGCGTGGCTATGGCATTTCAGAGGAACAGGTTGGGGCGCCTGTCCGGTCGAGCATGGAAGTGGTTCGTCTGGACGGGAGAGATAAAGAATTCGCTGTGTACATGGATAAGCTGGCTTATGAATCCGATGGCGTAATCCTTGTTAACCGGATAAAGCCTCATACCGATTTTCATGGCATGTACGAGAGTGGGCTGGTCAAGATGAGTGTTGTGGGGCTGGGAAAACACGCCGCAGCACTGGAGATCCATCGGTTCGGCGTTTTCGGCTTAAAACAACTGCTGCCTCAGATGGCTGGAATCGTGCTTGCTTCAGGTAAAATTATTGGCGGAGTGGCTCTGCTTGAGAATGCTGTGGGGGGGCTTGCAGATGTGGTTGCAATGCAAACTCATGAAATACTGTCGAAAGAACCTGTATTGTTGGAACGTGCCCGTCTTTTGATGCCCAGTCTGCCTCTTGAAGAGGCTGATGTACTCATTGTGGATGCTCTAGGCAAGGATATCAGCGGTACTGGAATGGATCCAAACATAATCGGCAGGATTCGCATCCGAGGTGAGGAGGAACCTGTTTCACCAGTTCTTAAAAGCATTGTGGTTACCGACCTTTCCGATGCCAGTCACGGCAATGCTCTGGGGATTGGGCTTGCCGATGTGATCACCCGGCGGCTTTATGAAAAAATCAGCTTTGCTGACATGTACGAAAATGCATTTACAAGTACATTTCTGGAACGGGTAAAGGTTCCTCTTGTGGCTCCGAATGATCGCGAAGCTCTGAAGTATGCGGTACGCAGCTGCGGGGGAAAGTCGGTTAGTGATTTGAAAGTAATGCGTATACGTGACACTTTGCATCTGCAGGATGCATATCTGTCACTTAACGCACTGAATGAATATGAGAAGAAGGCTGGGAAGGTGGAAATCCTCAAGAGAAATGAGACACTTTTTTCTGAAGAGGGAAACCTTCTACCATTTTGATGTAATCAGAAAACGACAACTTTAATGCATAAACATTAGGATTACAAATGAGAGCTTCAGGCATTTTTCTGCACCCTACATCTTTACCGTCACGCTACGGTATCGGTGATCTGAGCGAATCCGCTTTTCATTGGATTGATCTTCTTGCAACGCACCATCAGAGTTTCTGGCAATTCTGTCCACTTGGACCCACTGGCTACGGTGACTCTCCATACCAGACCTTATGCTCCTTTGCAGGTAATACCCTGCTTATTTCTCCTGATGAGCTTTTTAAAGCTGGCCTGCTTTCAAAAAAAGATCTGGAGCATTACCCGTTGTTTGCCGAGGAGAGAGTTGATTACGGTCCTGTCATTCTCGAAAAGGAAAAGCTCCTTCGCAAATCCTACTTGAACTTCAAAGAAAATCAGGATTTCCTTGATTTCTGCTTCAGAGAGAACTGGTGGCTTAATGATTATGCTTTGTTCAGAGTCATTAAAGACCTTCAGGGCGGGCTTCCCTGGTGGGAATGGGAACCGGCATTCAAGCTGCGTCAGTCCGATGCTCTTGATTCTGTTCTTGAAACATCGGAGGAAGATATTCGCTATCAGAAGTATCTTCAGTTTGTATTCTATTCTCAGTGGAAAAGAGTGCGCGGTTTCGCATCAGAAAAGAATGTCAAGTTGATTGGTGATATTCCTTATTATACAGCTTACGACAGTTCCGATACCTGGGCTGAGCCACTACAGTTTGAATTTGACGTGGATGCCAAGCCGATCGGCGTCGCAGGTGTTCCACCCGATTACTTCAGTGAAACCGGGCAGCTTTGGGGAAATCCGCTTTATCGCTGGGATGTGATGCAAAAAGATGATTATGCCTGGTGGACTAAGCGAATTCAGAAAACGCTGGAACTGGTTGATTACATAAGACTTGATCATTTTAGAGCATTTGATTCATACTGGGCAATTCCCGCTTCCAGTCCAACTGCCGTAAACGGTGAATGGATGAAGGGACCTGGCGTTCATTTCTTTGACACCATTAAGGCTAAACTCGGTGAATTGCCGTTTATTGCCGAAGACCTTGGTGATATTACTCCCGATGTTACTCGTTTGAGAGAGCTCATCGGGGCCCCCGGGATGAAAATTCTTCAATTCGCTTTCGATGCTAATCCGGCAAATCCTTATCTTCCTTACAACATTACTCCAGACAGCGTCACTTATACCGGAACTCACGATAATGACACCTCTGCAGGATGGTTCAGCTCCCTTTCGGATTCAAGTAAAAAGCGGGTTTGTGATTATCTAGGTTGTACAGAAGAAAATTTCATGGACCACTTCCTGCGTTGTGCGCTGGGCAGTTCCTCCTGGTTATGCATCATCCCTCTTCAAGATGTGCTCGAACTTGACTCTTACCATCGCATGAACACTCCCGGCAGAATGTGGGGTAACTGGCAGTGGCGTTTTACCGACAAAATGCCGGTTGAAGAAAAGATGCAGAGATTGGCAGAACTGACTTTGGTTTACGGAAGGTCACCGCAATCTGGTTACTGTCTCTAGCTTTCCTTCGTTCAGTTTTAGTTTTTCCTTAATGATCTGCCCATCCTTTGGGATTGGGCAGATTGTCAGTTTTCTGGAATTTTGGGACCAAAGCCGGCCTCCAAAGTCTTTCAGGTGTTAATTCCTGGCAAATACCAGTATAACTGATACTTACCATATCCCTGTTGAAAACCTTGATAACATTGATGGAACATTTGAATGGCATTCGTGCAACCTGCGTTTTACATGATATTGGCAAGTTGTTAAAGCTCAGCTTATCTTAGTAGTAAACTCAACCAGCTCTTCAAGCTTTCTTTTTGCTGCACCGGTGTCAATTACTTCATTGGCCAGTTTTATTCCCTCCTCGGGATTTCTGACTATGGAGGCAGCGCACAAAGCGAAAGCCGTATTTAAAGTGACGATATCCCGTGCCGGTCCTTTTTTGCCGGAAAAAATTGACCGTATCAGAGATGCATTGAACGTCGGGTCGGCACCGGCAATACTTTGAGAATCAGCTTTGCTGAAACCATATTGTTCAGGTTCAATAACATAGGTTTTTATCTCTCCATCGTGTATTTCCGAAACCCGTGTTGTGCTGCAGAGCGAAATCTCGTCAATGGGATCATGGCCATGGACCACGAACGCCCTGCGGGTCCCCAGGTTCTTGAGCACCCTGGCCATTACATCGGTCAAGTGGGGAGCAAAAACACCTAAAAGCTGATTGGGAGCGGATGCAGGGTTGGTCAATGGACCAAGAACATTGAACACTGTGCGTACTCCGATCTCTTTTCGGGCGGTCATGGCGTGTTTCATCGCTTTATGGAGTATGGGGGCAAAGAGAAACCCGATTCCCACCTTATCTATGCATTCTGTGATCTGCTCCGGGGTGAGGTTGACATTAACCCCCAGGGCTTCAAGTACGTCTGCACTTCCGCTTCTGCTTGAGACGGAGCGGTTGCCGTGTTTGGCGACCCTGGCGCCTGCAGCTGCAGCCACAATTGCGGTTGCCGTGGAGATGTTGAATGTATTTGAACCGTCACCACCTGTTCCACAGGTGTCGATCAGGTTATCATGCATTGCGGAGTGGATGGGGACTGCTTTCTCTCTCATGACCGAAGCTGCACCCGTTATCTCCTCGACCGTTTCGCCCTTCATGCGCAAAGCTACAATAAAAGCGGCAATCTGAGAATCGGTGGCAAGCCCTTCCATAATGGCGGTGAATGCATCCGATGCTTCGGTGAGACTGAGACTGTTACCTGCCACTACGGTTCTTATTGCTTCCTGAATGGTCATTCGGCTCCCCAAAAGATAAAAACGGAATGGATTGCAGTTTTATATGACTACATATTATAATATTTTCTCCTTATGAATCAGAAACAAATTGCCAAGAAATCAATTTCGGCCTCATTTGTTGCTTCCGCGGCTCATTTCAGAGATCTTCCAAAACCTTCAGGAGAAGAGTACGCGATTGTGGGGCGATCAAATGTAGGGAAGTCTTCCTTTATTAACCATGTTCTCTCTTCCGGTGCTCTTGCCCGCACATCTAAAAAACCAGGTAAGACAACTCTTGCGAACCTGTATCGCTTAGAGGAGGGGCTATACTGGGTTGATCTGCCCGGTTACGGCTATGCCAGGGCATCCATCGAGGAAAAGGAACGCTGGAGTAAGCTGATTGCAGATTATTGTTCAAAAAGAAGTAATCTGGTTGGAATAATCTGGCTTTTGGATATCAGACATCCGGGTATCGGTGCCGATTTGGAGGCAGCCCAGTGGCTTCAGAGTTTGAATATATCCATTCTCCCTGTATTAACCAAGGGGGATAAACTGTCCCGAAACATGCAGCAGAAGAGCGTAGCTGATTACAGAAAGCTGTTCGGTTTTGAAGAAGAACCATTGGTTTATTCCACACTGGAGCATTCATCGCGGGAGAAGTTCTGGGCTCGTTTTGATGACTGGCGCAATCGACATGGCATGGAGGGCAAGTGCTAGTTCGCTTTTCCAGGCTTATTGAGGGTATGGGGGTGAAAGCAATCGGAGCGGGTAGGGTCTTTGGCAGTATGGCGGGCCTGCTCTACGATACTCTGTATGCCGCATTTCGTCCCGGTCGGGCTCCCTACACCTCCTTTATGAGCCAGATGTCACGACAAATTCTTTATACCGGAGTGGAAGCGTTTTGGCTTGTTGGGGTGATAGCTTTTCTTTGCGGAAGTGCCATTGTGTTGCAGGCCATGACCAATATGCCCCGTCTGGGGGTGAGTGAGTATTTTGGTCGAATTCTGGTGATAGTGGTAGTGGGGGAACTGGGACCATTTATAACATCGCTTGTGGTTATCGGGCGCTCCGGAGCTGCTCTGGCAACTTATATTGGTACCATGCGTGTGTCCAAGGAAGTGGCTGCGCTTGAGGTAATGGGGGTTGATCCTATTCATTTTCTGGTTCTGCCGGCGTTTGTGGGAATTGTGGGTTCGATCATCTGTCTCAATGTCTATTTCAATATGATAGCTATCATCGGTGGACTGATGGTGTCAAAGATCACCGTTGATGTTCCATTCGGTATATTTATGAGTAAAGTGCTTGCTGCAATGTCCTTTAAAGATGTGCTGGTATCTCTTGTAAAGAGCATTGCATTCGGGCTGGTGGTGGCACTGGTTAGTTGCCATTATGGTTTGGGCGTGCGTAATATACGTGGTGTTCCTCACTCTGCCATTCAGGCTGTGGTAACTTCCATGTTCCTCACAATTATCATCAATCTGGTAGTGAGCCTTGGATATTATGTGCTCTAAACTGGAATTGAGAGATGTGAGCTTCCGTTTCGGGAGTTTTCCTGTTTTGAAGAATGTAAATCTAGCCGTGGCCCCGGGAGATGTGGCAATAGTGGGTGGCCGCAGCGGATGTGGAAAAAGTACATTTCTTGAGATTTGTGCCGCCCTTCTCACTCCGCAGAGTGGGTCTGTTTTGTGGGATGATATGGATATCTCCCAGGTCTCAAAGTATGATTTATATCATAGGCGTCGATCCGTAGGGTATGTGTTTCAGGTTCATGCACTCATTTCAAACCATACGGTTTTTGATAACATTGCTCTTCCACTTCGCAGCAGTACAGACCAGAGCGATTCAGATATCAGGAATAGGGTATTTGAGCAGATGGAGGAGCTCAATATTTCAGGGATTGATAAAGCCCTGCCGGAGGTGCTTTCTGCCGCTCAACTCAAAGCGGTTGCGCTTGCTCGTGCACTTGTGAAGAGACCGCGGTTGCTTCTTCTGGATGAGCCTTTAAGCGGGGTTGACCCTTTTACCGCCCAGAGCATCATTGATGTTCTTCACAACCGGTGGAAAAGGGAAAATATGAGCATCGTGATGATAAGCCACGCACTAAATGCCTGGCCGGAATGGAATGCAAAGCGGCTTATGCTAAACAATGGTTTACTCGAAACGGCAGCCGATCATTTCAGAGTCGCAAAGGAACTGGTAAAGCCCAGAAAAGAAACAGGTTTATGGAACACAAAAAACGTACAGTAGTATCGGCTGAGCCGTTTGTTCGAAAGCATCGCAATTTCTTTGTGGGAATTTTTATTCTTATCCCCCTTCTTACAATTCCTGTTCTTCTGGTGTATACTGTTCTTAAGAGTGATGGATTTCGGAAATGGTATACACTCTATGTTTTCTATGACAACAGCCAAGGTTTGAAAAAAGGTAATCAGGTTACGATTTCCGGCACCAGTGTCGGCCATGTGAAAGAGGTGGAGCTTGTAAGAGAACGCGTGGTCTGTGTATCTTTTCAGATAAGAGAGCCTTACTATGAGCTTATAAATAAAAAGACAAGGGCTGAATTGAAACAGAAGGGATTTGTTGGTGATTGGGAAATAGAGTTGAAGGGTGACAGTCTGGCTAAAGAAGGTACTCCCGGAATCAAAAATGGAGACACTTTAATCGCGGTAAATGCAGCCAGTCTGTCTAAAACTATTGAAAATGCAACTGCCACGTTAAAAAAAGTGGACGGTCTCATTAATGACATTAAAGAGGGACGTGGTACCGTCGGTCAACTTTTTACTGATGATTCCCTTTACACTTATGCAAAACAGATCGGGGCAAATACAGCAGGCTTGACTGAAAATGCAAAGCAGTTAACCTATGCGGTTCGTGGTACAGTGCGCAAAACAGATTCCTTGTTAATGACTTTGAAAAACGTAGGTGATGGCGGGAAAACAATGATTGATACGTTGATGACAGTAATCGCTACTTTGAGAGTATCCTTGGAGGAAACACAAGCCATAGTTGCCAATCTTAAGACCGTTTCCGATGATGCTCCCGAACTGATGGACAGGCTGCAGGACAATATTGGTGAAGCGGAGCTTATGATGAGATCCCTTCAGAAAAACTGGCTTCTGCGGCAAACCATGGGAAAGCAACCTGATCCGCTCCTCGATCAGACGCCTTAAGGGGATTAGCACAGATGAGATCACTCCTTGTTTTTTGTTTGGCAATGCTTGTTTTGGCCGGTTGTGCTCCGAATGCCCGTAAAAGGGGGCCGCAGAATTGGGATACTTACGGCGTGAGAGGTTACAGGTGTTTTCTGGAAGGCGACTTTTTAAAAGCTTTGAACCTGTACCGAACAGGGTATGTGGCAGCCCGAAGATCAGATGAAATTCATAAAACATCTCAATATTTATTCAATACTGCAAGAGTCTTTTTTGAACTGGGACAGCTTGATAGCGCAGCAAACTGGTTTGGCAAAGCACATGAAGAAATGCTGTATTACAAAGATTCTGTTTCTGCCGCCAGGGCTGCGGTCTTCCTTTCACTATGCTTTGCAAAGTCTGCACGGGCAGGGGAAGCTAATACCTGGCTTGCCAAGGCAGAAACACTACGTGGCAAAGATTGTGTTCACTTTTATAATGCTGCAGCCTGCAAAGTAGGTTTCATTCTCAATGGCACCCTGGAAAATCCCGAAAAACTGGATGCGGCAGCATCCTATTATACCAAAAAAAAGGACTATGCCTCACTTTCTCAAATTCACCTTCTGAAAGCTCAAGTAAGCAAGGAAGGAAAAGATTTGTCAGCCGCTCGATACTACTTGGAAGCTGCAATTTCAGATCTTGACAACTCTCCGGAAATGTTCAGGCGCTATACAGTTTTGTTACTGTTATCGGAAAATAGCTTTTGCAGTGGCAATTCCGATGAGGGGAACCGTTTTTACGGGAGGGCTGTTGATTGTGCCCCCCGTGGCGTTGTTCTTCCATCGCTGGACCTGATTTCTCGATGTGATTGATCTTTAGGCTACGGCTTTTTCGAAACTGTTTTTCTGCGGTACCCTGCTTCGTTGAATCTTTGCCCTTTTGCGCTCGAATACCTTGAGTACATCTTCCAGCTTTCTCTCGATAACCGCTGCCCCAGTAGTCAGGTTTTCATTTCCTATCACATGCATGAACGCCGTGGGCTTGATGGCTGTAATTACGGTTTCTCCATTTTTGTCGTACACCGCAATATTGCAGGGAAGAGCCACTCCGAAATCCTCTTCTCGGATGAGTGCTTTATATGCAAGCGGCAGGATTGTGACACTGAAGATGCTGTAACGTCTGAAATTGATATCCATAAGATCATTGAAAGTCTGGTCGATATGGCTGATGGATAAAATTTCGAATCCCTTCTTTTTGAGCTCCTTGGGGAGCTCAGCTATTACAGTATCGAAAGAGAAGGGGAACTCACGAGTCAAACCATAGGAGAGCATAACTGGTTCCTTTCCGAAATTTACGAAAATCTGAGAAATGCTGAAACTTGAATTTCAGGGTCCGTGGTGAAGTAATTAGCAAAAGACGTGCCTGCCCCTTTCTTTGAGATTCGGTGTTATTTACAAGAGATTTTACGACATTGCCGACCTCTTCTGTGTTCTTTTCTTAAATTGGGAAATATTCTTTCTATTTAAAGAAAAACGGTACAGAGTTTGCAAGTACTTTCCAATTCTACAAGCAGCTGTAATCTGAAAGGAAAGGTCAGGCGTGAACAGCCCCCTTTTGAATTCTCTTTTTCCCGAGGGACTTCCCGCAAGGATTGGCTCCTGCACAGTCCACTCTTTTTTGTCTCAGGATGATTCCGCAGCTCTCTTTCTGGCCGGATCCGATCGTTTACTCAAGCTTTTCCTTCTAAAGCCAAAGACTGATCTTTTACAGGTGGACAAATCCATTCTCATCAAACTTTCTCATCCAAGTCTTGCACGCCTTTTCTCCGCAGGGATGTATAGAGGAATGCCATATCTGGAAATGGAGATGATAAGGGGGCAACCGCTCAGTGATGTGCTTAAAAATCGGGGGGCCCTGCCCCTGGAGTCCTGTACTGCGATTGCAATTCTTATCTGCCGGGCATTATCCTATCTTCACCAGCAAAAGTCATCAACTTCACAACCTTTGCTGCATCTGAATCTGAAACCCTCAAAGGTGATGCTCTGTGATGAGGGGGGAGTAAAACTGTTAGGGACAGCTCAGAACCACTGTTCTGATAGCGAAGTCCCTGAGTTACTTAGATATTGCTCTCCCGAAATGCTGGGAAGCGATATTTGCACCACAGCCTCTGATGTCTATTCTCTGGGCTGTATACTTTATGAAATGATATGCGGTGCTAATGCTTTCCCTCAGAAAAATCTCAAAAGCCTTTCACGGGCCAGAAAGCGGAATAGCTTTGTTCCGTTGGGGCGTTACAAAATCAGAATTCCTTCAGATTTGAAGCGATTGGTTCAAGATTGCATGAAAAGTAACCCTCACCGGCGACCCGATAGTGTGCAATCAGTTCTTGAAAGGCTCGAGCGGGTCCACAATCACTTCAGCAGGCATGCGCCTCAGGATGTTGTCGATTATCTGCTCAATGCAACTGTGGGGCGAATAGATTTAAAAAAGAGGTTTCCTGTTTTTTCATCGATTGTAGTAACTGTTCTTATTCTTGTTTCTGTTTATATGTTCAGTTTTTACAGGATTAATCCAGACCTGTTTTCTTTTGAACAGTTTGTAAGTGTGGCGAATTCTTCAGCAGGAGATCTCACAGACTCTCCCGAAACTACCTCTGGCAACTCGAAAGACCCTCACTCCGACATCCCGCATTATGACAGTTCCCAAGATGAAACCATAACTGCTTTATCCGACTCTCAGAGTACTTTGTCAGATACTCTTCCGGTAAACAGTCCAGAAAATGATTCATCTGTGCAGAATCCAGATTCAATTGTGGATACAATCATTGTTGCTCAAGCAGATTCTCAGACAACAGGTACTCTGCAGGATACTATTGACAATTCACTCGTTGAGATGAGGCCTAATATCTTTATCGACCAGCTCCGCCGTTTCAATGAAGATATTCTTGAGTTATACAAAACTGAAATGGGTGGCGGCAATTACGATCAGGGTTTAAAAATCTATGATCACCTTAGCCCTCAGCAGAAGCAGAATGCAGAAGTGCAGTTGCTTAGAATGAGAGCGCTGGTGGTTCTGAGACGGACAGGTGACTTGAATCGCTTCTTCAGTGAAAGTGAAATAAACGATAAGGAATACTTTTTTGCCAAGGGTTTTTTTTATTACGAACGGGGTAGATATAAAGACGCCATGGAGCTTATGAAACGGTGCCGGACTGCTAATGCTAATTACTCCGATTCTTATGAACTCGATAAAAGAGCGGCATTTTATCTTGCCCTGTGCTACACCAAATTTTTCGAACAGGATCCCAACGAGGAAAACAGGAGAACTGCTCTCGATAGCTGGTTTGATGTCAAATACCTTTATAGGTCAGATAGAAAAGACAGGAATTTCAATCGGGCAGAAGAGGAAATACGCAGATTGTCTAATGTAAAAATGGACGGAAGATCATGAAGACAATTTTAATCATCTTGACAAGTTTTTTGCTGGTTTTGGGCAATACAGAAAAACAGACTCCCCTGGCTGGACCGCTCGGCGGGAAATTGTCCAGGGGTGCCTCTCCGTATATTGTTGAGGCTGATATCGTAATCCCTGCAGGTGAAACCGTGGTAATAGAGAAAGGGGTTACAATTCATTTCAACAACTTTACGGGTCTTATTATTCGGGGAACCCTTATTGCCGAAGGGTCAAGTGATGATCCCGTTGTCTTTACATCTGTACACGATGGTACCGATAATGAAGTACCTGCTCCCTACGACTGGAACGGAATCACCATAGAGGAGGGTGGGGCTGGAAGTTTGTTCAGGAACTGCCATATAAGGTATTCACTTTTCGGAATTAATTCGTTAACAGAATTTATTGTTGTTGATAATTGTATGTTTCAGAAAAACGGCAGAGCCGACATGACTGTTAAGGGAGTGAAATATATGGCTGGTACAAAGCCATTCAGCTATCTGACATACCAGAAAGATGGAAAAACGCTCATTGCATATGGAACAGATGTGAGTGATGCCAAACTTCTCAGAAATATCGGCCGATACGGGGGTGCTGTTCTGTTTGTGGCTGGGGTAATGGTGGGCGTCATTGAAGCCCGTAAATTCCGTCAAGCAGATCGACAGCTTGATGAACTGAATAATGTAGAAGAGCATATCCAAGACCCCGATATTATTAGTAAATGGGAAAAGGCTAAAAAAGACAGAGACCGACATCTCTCTTCCATGATCTTTTCATTCACTTTTGCCGGAATTGGTGCGGCAGGAATGGCGTTGT
Source organism: Fibrobacterota bacterium (assembly GCA_023436205.1). Lineage (GTDB taxonomy): Bacteria > Fibrobacterota > Chitinivibrionia > Chitinivibrionales > Chitinispirillaceae > JAEZKC01. The sequence continues at coordinate 34,714 of JAEZKC010000116.1, read as the reverse complement.
CGTTCACTATAGATTATTAACTTTCACTTTCATCTACACAGGAGGCCTGCATGCCTGAATTTGTAAATCCATTCGTGGGAATGGTGCCCGGTCGCAAAATGACAGTTCATGAACTAACACGCGCTCTCCGGCTCTCTCTTTCGGCCGAGGAGGAGGCCACTCATCTGTATGAAGCTCTTGCTGATGCTACTGATAATGAACTGGCGAAAGCTGTTTTGAGAGATATTGCAAATGAGGAGCGGGTTCATAAAGGTGAATTTCAGAGACTAATCGAAATCCTTCTACCAGATGAAACCGAACTCATGGCACAAGGAGCACAGGAAGTGAATGAGATCCGTGAAGAGGTGGCTGCAAAAGGCTCATCTGCAGTTCCTAGTGTTGGAGACTTAAGAGGTGAAAATCCCGAGGAGGTGGCATCATGAATAGTGGTCTACTAAATAGGGGTGATTCTCCGTTTAATCAGAACATATGGGACCTCATCGACAATACGGTCAAATCTGTAGCCTCACAAACGCTCAGTGCTAGAAAACTGCTTCACATTGAGGGCCCTTACGGTCTGGAACTTAAATTTGTACCGGGTCCAGATAAAAAGATCAAGGATGAAGGGGCTGACGAACTCTCCGTCAGTGTCGCTGCCGGTGCACCGCTTGCCTTTTTGGTCAATAAGTTCACTCTTAACAGCAGGGATCTGGATCAGTTTTCCAGTTCCGGAATCCTGTTCGATATGAAAGATCTAGTCTCCAGCGTTCTGGCAATTTCTGATAAAGAAGACAAACTCCTCTTTAATGGTTCCAAATCCCTGGGAGTGAATGGCATTATCAATGCACCAGGTGTTTTAAAGTCAAAACTGAAACCCTGGACTCGAATTGGAGATGCTGCCGAATCGGTTATTACTGCTGTCGATCAGCTCGACAAGGCCGGTTTTCATGGCCCGTATAGTCTTGCCCTTTCACCGGCTCTATACAACAGCCTCTTCAGAAGATATCCTCAGGAGGAAGTTCTGGAAATAGAGCATCTGAAATCCCTTGTGACCAAAGGAATTTTTAAAGCTCCGTCACTGAACAATGGTGGGGTGCTGGTCAATTATGGAGTGCAGTTCGCTTCCATAGTTCTGGGGCAGGATCTTGTGACTGGCTTTGAAGGTCCCTCCGGGAGGGATTACATATTTGTGGTGTCCGAAAGCCTGGCGCTCAGGATCAACATCCCCCAATCAATATGTGTACTTGAACCAGCTGAATAATCATTTCGTGTAACCCCTTATGGGGTTACTTTTCTTTGCCGGACAGATGGAGACCACATTTGTAACATTTCTTGCACTTTACCCGTATTTCTAAAGAGGGCTTTGTGAAAAGGAGGGTGGTATGCAAGTCAAAGATATAATGACGTACGGTGTGGACTTCATTCAACCGTCAGATTCTGTAAAGTCAGCAGCTGAAAAGATGCGTGACAGAAATGTCGGAGCCTGTCCTGTTTTCGATAATAAACAACCTGTAGGCATGATTACCGACAGGGATATTACTGTTCGCTGTGTATCCCAGGGATGTAATCCCTCTGATGCAAAGGTTGAGGATGTAATGTCCCGTGAGGTGATCTTTTGCAAAGAAAACATGGATGTTGATGAAGCTGCCCACATAATGGAGTACAAGAAAATCCGTCGTCTCCTTGTGGAGAACGAAAACAGGGAAGTCGTCGGTATTCTTTCTCTTGGAGATCTGGCGATGAGCACAACAAACGAACTTTCGGGTGAAGTGCTCAGAGATGTTTCAGGAATTAGTTATCCTAACAGGTAATTATGGTTATCCCCCCGAATCATCGGGGGGATAGATTCCATTCGTCGCTAAGGTCGAGCCCGCTATAGGTAAGCACATCTTCTGCAGTAAGCCCCGATTTCGGGAGCCTTTTGACAAAGTATTGTCTTAGAGGAATTCCCATTGCCCCGTCAGAAAGGAGTATGGTGGCAATTTCAGAACCCAGACCATTCCCCAGATTGTCTTCAACGGTAATGATGCTTCTGCAGTTGGCAACTGTTTCTCTGAATGGCTGCGGATTTACGGGAAGAGTGTAACAGTCGATTACTGAAGCCTTTATTCCTTTTTCTGCCAGCCTTGATGCAAGTTTCAGACACACATGAACCATATAGCCGCTTGTTACAATGGCCAGATCAGTTCCTTCACGGAGCAGTTTAAACCCCCCCGGCTCGAAATGTTCTGATGGTTGATAGAGCAGCGGAAGATCGCCTCTCATAGTTCTTAGGTAGCAAACGTTTGGTAAATCGGCCATGAGCTGTACACATTTGTAGGCGGCTACAGCGCATGATGGATTAAAAACGGTAACGAGAGGTTTTCCGGTAAGTTTGTCTTTTGCACTTGCGTAAGCTCTCATGAATGCGATGTCCGACATACCCATTTGACTGGGGCCGTCAGCTCCTATGTTGATTCCTGCATGCGATCCTACAAGTTTCAAATTCGCTCCGGCGATAATCGCCAGCTCCAGTTGATCATACCCTCGTACAAGAAATTTTGCAAAACTGGATACAAAAGGAATTCTGCCGGAAGATGCTATGCCTGCAGCCACGCTCATCATGTTCTGTTCGGCAATTTTGCACTCGATGAAACGCTCGGGAAATTCTCTGGCCACGTATTCAGAAAAAGTGGAATTTTTGACATCCGCATCAAGAGCAACAATCCTTTCGTCAACTTGGGCGAGAGATTTCAATGCGAGGCCGAAAGCTCGTCTGGTGCTTAAAAGACCTTTCTGCAGTTTTGATAAAGCTGAATCTCCTTTAAGCAGTTGCTCGAAATCAGGATCTTGGATTCTACCGGGAAGCATGCGGGGAATTTCTGAAACGGGAGGTTTCGGGGGAGATTCCAGCTTTCCGTCCAATCCCGATTGAGTACCTTCAGCTTTTTTGTCAAGTTCCAAATATGCGTTGAAAAGTTTATCTTCCTTAAGTGGTTTTCCATGGGTGTTGGTAGCCTTCAGTTCATCAATTCCCCACCCCTTAACTGTATGAGCTACAATCGATTGAGGAGCATCGGCAGCGGACGCATTCTGTAAAGATTGTAGAACCTGAGCCGCATTGTGGCCATCGATATCCTGAACTGAAAAGCCGAATGCTTCGAGCTTCGACTTGAGTCGCTCAGGGTTCTGCTGCTTCGAAACCGGCCCGCTTTGCCCCAATCCGTTACAGTTGAAAATCGGTATAACATTAAAGAGCGAGTTGTCGATGAGGAAATCAAGGGCCTCCCAAATCTGTCCTTCTCTTGATTCTCCATCGCCAATAATGGCATAAATTTTTTTGCTGATGCCATCCATTCTGGCACCCAGCGCATCTCCGCAAGCACAGGAGAGACCCTGACCAAGGGAGCCGGTGGCACACCGGAAAAAGGGAAACCCGGTTGAGGGATTTGGGTGTCCGTCAAGTGGGGATGTGATTTGTCGCAACGTGTCCAGATCATCGATTGTAAGCAGCTTTTTTTGCTGTGGAGAATAGCCGTATGCGCCTTTCAGATCTGCGTAGGCCGCATAGATGATGGGAACAGCGTGCCCTTCACTAATTACTAATTTGTCATTTGCAGGGTTCCAGGGATCAGCTGGATCGTAACGCATCACCTTGTACATTAAAGTGGTAACAATATGAACAAGAGACAAAGCTGAAGAGGGATGACCTGATTCCGCCCGGGTTGTCATCCTTAAAACCAGTTTCCCCAGTTGAACAGCTTTGGCATTAATGAAGTCAGTGGTTTTTTCCATAACAGTCCTCTTCTGGTTGGCAAAACTGTAGGGTAGCAACTAGTCTGCCATTCACGAGCTCTGCCTTTGGCATATTCTTTGAAAAATCATTATAAGAGCGCCTCGTTTCCTTTGTTGAATTGCGCCTTTGCCGGGAGCTGCCAATGGAGATTATTGAGTACTATCAAAACCCTGATGTGCAGAGGCGCATGATGGAATTCATGGGTGGAAAGACATTTAATGATATTTCCGCTCTTTATGTGACCCAATGCGATGCTCCTGCCCCCGAACTGGGGAGCCATTTCAGGCCGCCGGAGGAACTTCAGTTTCTTCTCTCTCAGGGTCTAGATGTCAGCCGCTCTCTCTGGGATCGCCAGTCCCTCATAATGCACCTCGATGTTGAGTACGTCAATTTTGATTTTCAGGCTGAACCCTACCTTGATCCCTATCGGGCTTTTAAACTGCAGTTGCCCTCTCAAAGGGCCATTCAAGAACTTCTGCTAAGTTATGGAATATCTCCTTTACATGTGCTAAGCGGCCGGGGGCACCATTTTGTCTGGCGGATTAAACGCAACTCTGCCGCTTTCGGTAAACTGTCTCTCATCGGCAGACTTCCTAAACATCTGGAGAATCGCTATAAAGATGTACATACACCGGCTCCGTTTCCCATCGATCATGATCTGGGGGCAGCCTATGCCGGGCTTGCTCTAGTCATGGAGTTTGTGGCCTGGCGGGTGCGTGATGCTGCCAGGCGCTTAACCGAAATACCTGTGGAAATTACCGCAGTGGAAATCCCGCCTCAACAGAGAGGACGGGAAATGGTCTCTATAGATATCACCGAATACGGGGATCAGCTTCATACACGCGTTATCCGTATTCCTTATAGTGTTTACCTTAAACCCTGGCAGAGGGGGGGGATTCTTACTGATGAAATTCGCAGCAGGGTCCCCATCATGGTCTCAATTCCCCTTTTTGAAATGAGTCTTGAGGAGGGGATAGAAACCATGCGGGATTGTGAAAAGGTGGCGTTGCTTGCCAGAAGAGCTTCGGTGCAAATACCTGATCAATCCGTTCAGACTCTCGATCTTATCGCCGATTATGAATCCAGTGATACTGCCGCTTTCCACAACTGGTACTATTCACGCGAGCAGCAGTCACCAGAACAATGGCCTGTTACATACGACAAGGCGCCACTGCAGCTGCTGCCAGCCTGTACCAGGCAAATCCTTGAAAATCCTAACGATTTGCTCCTCAAACCTTCCGGTATGCAGCAGGTGGTGAGAATTTTTCTTTCCCTGGGCTGGCATCCCCGCGATATTGCCGGTCTGATTCGTTCGAAATTTGAACGGGACTATGGGTGGGGAAGTGAGTGGTATTTTTATGATGCGGGGACCAGAGCCGATTTCTACACAAGGCTTTTTTCAGGGCTTATACAGACCGGAAGAGACCAGTTGCAGTTTTTCGATTGTACACCTGTAAAAGATTGCAACAGTGAACAGGGTAACGAATGCAATTTGGACGATTATAAGACCTCTCTTTTAGAAAGGGTTAAAAATGAGCGACTGGCCAGTGGGCCTTTCAACAGGCTGTTTTTACCGGATGAGTATCTTTGATTGTCTCGAAATGATCAGAGATGCCGGGTTCTGTATGGTTGAGGTGTGTTCTTCTCCCTCTCATCTCAATTTCCACGATCTTGATGCTGTTCGTAAAGTATCAGAAATGCTTCACCGCTTAGGCATGGAATCGTACTCCTTTCATGCCCCTTTCATCGATGTCGATATATCTTCACCTGATGAAAAGGAACGTAGCAGGTCCATTCATGAAATCCTGCGGGCTGCCGAAGCTGCAGCCATTCTGGAGGTTCGTCACTTTGTCATTCACCCCGGACCCGACCGTCAACTGGATTTCTCCATTGAAGAAAGAATGCAGCGCCTTACCAATGCCGCCCAAGTGCTCGACACTGCTGCAAAACGATGCCGGGATATGGGGGTGGGGCTAGTGCTGGAAAATATGCTTCCGCATCTCCCTTTCGGCAGTACAAGCGATATGATGTGGATCATGGGCGCCATGCATCATTTAAATATCGCCACCTGTCTAGATACCGGACACGCTGTTTTATCACGCGATATCTACAATGTTATGTTCAAACTGTCCGGTCATTTACAGATGATTCATGCTAACGACAATAACGGTCATTTCGATGATCATCTACCTCCGGGAAAGGGCATTGTCGACTGGTACAAACTTCTCTACGAACTGAGTGAAACGGGTTTTCAGGGGGGATTCATTCTTGAATTGAGCGGTACTCGGCACGATAACCCGCAAGATACTCTGGAGGAGGCTAGACAGGCCAGACTTTACCTCAGAAAAATTTTCAAAAGGCTTTACCTCTCTACTCCTCCCGGAGTTAATGTTGCCATGCCGCCGGGGGTTTCCCCTCAGGAATCATAATCAGAACTTGTCCAATACCTCTCTGATCGTACTCCTGATTCTGCCTGCGGCTTCCCAGAAAAATGGACCCATCTGAATATCGGTTCCGACTTCATGCCGCTTTTCGTATACCAGGTCTCCACTTTCAGATTCGTTTTGCACTTGGATAGCCACTCTGGAAAGAACCAAAAGGGAAGCTTCACCTGTTTCATTATCTGTCTGCCGCGATATTTCAGTATTGATTTTTACGGACAGGTCAGAGGGCGTTCCTGCCTTAGCTGGTTGCAAATTGCAGGAATCCTTCAAATATTTGCGAATGTGACCGTCAGCGGCGAAATCCTTCGGGACTTCCACATCCCCCTTGGGGGAGAATGCCTTGAAAATTAAACTGTAAGTAAGTGTGGGTACTTTGTAGATAAACGAAAGGTCTTGACCTTTGTTCATTTTTATTCCCATATCTTTGAACCTGATTAAATGTGGTGAATCCAGATAAAAGCTGGCATCAGGTGTAAGGGTAAGAAAACTGCCGTTGTGTACAAAAGGCACGTTGCTTTTACCTATTGAAAAACTGCCCCTGTCATCCGTAAGCGACTGAAAAACTCTTCTGTTGTTCTGTACAAATGCAGTGTAGCCCACGCCCATCAATGGCATACTGTCAAGTAATATAGTGACGTTCGGATACTTAACCGGAAGAGAGCCTGGCTTGCCCTCGATCATCATTTCGCTGTTTAAAACGTGCATGCGGTCAAAGAATCGTTGAACCCCGTTCTGGATCTCTTCAACCTGTGCTTTATCACCTGATTTACTCAGAGTTGCCATGGCGCAGCCAAGTGCTTTGACTCCACTGGAAAGAGCTAAAGTGAAACTGCTCTGAGATAGAGCTTCCTGATGTTTTCCCCATTGAGAACGTGACAGGGAATCATAATAAGAATCATGGGCTTGCACTGCTGCAGCGAGCTTTTCATCTGTCAAAACATAGGAAAAGTTCCAGATTCTTCCCTTGAACGCTGATTCCTCTCCAGCTGTGGACAGGCAGCGTTGCATAAAAAGAGTGAGAACATGGTTCTTAAAGGTGTTGTTCGTGTCAAGTTCACTGTAACTGTTCTCTTTCAGCCAAATATACAGTTCGCGACGTAAAGTGGCAGCTGCTGTCGATTTGGCACTCTCTGTAATTTCCTTCGTAACTGGCCCACTGAGCGGTATGTTTGCTGAGCCTACCACTGTGGCTGTATTAGCATATAATGCAAATGAAAAAATAAAGCTGCTGATAAAATGTAATCGCATTTGGTTTCTCCGTTCTATTTGCAGGCCTCTGTCATCACCATCTCGGCCAGTTGTTTTGCAAGATCTTCTGAACGCGCTTCAGCATAGCAACGGATAATCGGCTCGGTATTGGAAGCTCTAAGGTGGACCCATCCGTAATCTCTAATGATTTTCAGGCCATCGGTGAGGTCTGTTTTTTCGCTCTTAAATGAACTGGTCAGTTTTTGGATCAGTTCGGAAGGATTAATGCCATCACAGGAAATTTTTTCCTTTACAATGAAATAGGTGGGCCATTCAGAAGCAAGTTGTGACAGTTTCTTTTCTCTTTTGGCCATCAGTTCTATAATGACCGCCATTGCTGCCAAACCATCCCGCACTGTGGATATTTCCGGGTAGATTAATCCACCATTGCCTTCTCCACCTATTCTGCAGCTGTTTTTCTGCATTCCCTCCACTACGTTGGCTTCCCCGATCTTAGTGCGGAACACTTTCATATCGAATTTTTGCGCTACATCATCTATCAGCATGGATGTGGAAAGATTGGTTGCCACATCGGATTTTACTTTGGAGAGAATGTTTTCGAGCGCAAAGACGAGTGTCATCTCTTCTGATATGTCTTCACCATTTTCACCCATGGTGGCAAGGCGGTCTGCATCAGGGTCGAAAACAAGTCCGCCCCAGAAGTCACTCCTGCTCTTAAGAAGGGAGGAAAGATCTCCCAAATGCTCCGGGCGAGGCTCCGGATTGTGAACAAAATCTCCATCGAGCTTGTTGTGAACACCAGTCCAGACCACTCCCATTTTTTCAAGAAGCTTGGGGAAAACAGCTCCGGCTGCTCCGTTAATCGAATCAACTGCCACATTTAATTTCCTGGACTTTACTAGATCTGTGTCAATTTTCGCGAGAATGCGGTTGATGTGAATGGCTGAGGCATCAACTACCTCCTCAGGCTGATCGCTATAACTGAGAAGTTTGGTATCGCTTGGGTAATCTCCCTTTCGATACTCCTCATACACCTTTTCACACTCTTCACCCCTGAAAAGTCTCCCTGAACCATGCACCATTTTGTAACCATTATAGGGAAGCGGGTTATGGCTTGCGGTGATAATTATCCCGCAGCACGCTTTTAATTCTTCAACTGCTATGCAGGTGGTGGGAGTAGGGGCTATGCCTATATCCACCGGTTTTCCTCCGGCCGCTCTAATTCCACGGCAGGCAGCCTGCATCATCGCTTTTCCCGAAGGACGAGTGTCTCGTCCAATTATGACTGTCCCCTTGCCTGAGAGCCTGGTTTGAAGAAAGGCTATGCGCGAAACAAACATCTCGTTCAGTGTTTCTCCAACTTTCCCTCTTATTCCCGACACTGACATTATAGGTAAACCACTCATTTTAAGCTCCTGGTGTGTGCAGGTGATATTTTTCTTGGCAGAACTTGGATTGTGATCTGCCTCAATCCAGAATTATATTGAAATACTCATCATATAAGGTAATATAATATAGAAAGAGTATCCAGTTGAATCGGAGTGGTATATGGGTATAGAATTATTGTGGCTTCTTCCGGTTGTGGCGCTTGGGGTTTTTATATTTCTGGTGGTTTATCTGCTTCAGAAACGGCCTCTGGACAGTAATGGTTCTGATCTGAGCCGCCAAGTTAAGCAGTTCAACAGTGGTGCACATCATTTCAGCTCCACTCCAGAAAAACCAGTAAAAGAGCTTGAAAAGCGGCTTTCAGAGCTGGAGAACTCCATTACATATATAACACAATCCATTAGTCATCAACAGAAATCAATCGATCGCTTTGTGGATAACGGACATGCCAGATCTGAAGATGCAGCTGAGTTGAAACGTAATTTGGCTGAACTCCATAGAGAATATGATGTTATTTTGAGTGAGAACTATTCTCTGAGGTCTCGACTTAGAAAACTGCTCAGTGAAGAAAATGATCAGAAAAAGGAATCTCAGGGTAAAAAGAGTTTGCGGCTCTTCGAGGATACTCGCTTTCTCAACCCCTCCAACTTTGATGATACTGCAGAAATAGACATCTCCAAAATGGGTTGATCTGGTTGATCAAGGTTTACTAGGGGGCCATTGCTCCCTTTTCTATTTATGCCCTATCGCCACGAAAAAACATCCGCTTTCAATGCATTCTATGGATATCGGTAACGGTTAAGTTCCATTCCCCTTTAATTACGGCCCCACAAAGCTGCTATTCCACATTTCATCTCCGCCTTGCCAAAGCTGAATTCACTTAAATCTAACGGATTTTGATGCTGTCAGGGTATAGCTGAGATCGAATCGGATTGAAAATAAAAAAAACTTGACTCTATCCACTCTAAATAGTATTCTAAGGGGAAAATGTGTGTAATTGTGGGTAATGGTGGGAGATTGTGATGAGTCGGTTTCGCGGCAGATACGACTACTCCATCGATGCCAAGGGAAGGGTGAATATTCCGGCCAAGTTCCGGAAGGCACTGTGTCCTGAAGCTGAGGAGACGTTTGTTATTGTGCGCGGTCCATCCAACTGCCTCAGAGCCTACCCCAAAGATCTTTGGGATACCTATGAATCCGAACTGGCCAGCCGCCCGGAAACACCTCAGACTCTCCGCCATAAGCGTCTACTGTTCAGCATCCTCAGCGACTCCACACTCGATGGCCAGGGAAGAATAACTCTTAGCTCAGCTCAAATGAACGTTGCAGGCATAACCAAGGATGTAACCTTGGTGGGGCAGGCTACCTATCTGGAATTGTGGGATACTGCCCGCTATGAGGAATATCTGGGAACAGCCGATGATTTCGATGAGGTTTTTTTCCAATCCGTCGAAGTGGGAATGGCGCAGAAGTGATGCAGCAAACCTATCATGTTCCGGTTTTGCTTCGTGAGGTGCTTGATCTTTTGTCGATAAAGCCCCATGGGGTCTATATTGATGGCACTTTGGGTGGAGGCGGACATTTCAGAGCAATTGCCGATCGGCTTTTCGATGGCGGTAAAATTATCGGTCTCGACAGAGATCGGCAGGCTATTGAAAATTTTCAGAAAAACGGTTATCACCGCAATCTGGTTTCAATAATTCTTGAACAGTCCAGATTTTCCGATTTCGACAGTATTCTAGATAAATATGCAATCGGGAAGGTTGATGGTATTCTTCTGGATCTTGGGGTTTCTTCAAAACAGATCGATGCTGCAGAGCGGGGGTTCTCCTATATGCAGGATGCCGCCCTGGATATGAGAATGGATCAGAGCCAGCCTCTGACAGCGAGGGATCTAATTTACAATTCAGACGAAGAGCAATTGTCAGAAATTCTGGCTGATTACGGTGAGATACGAAACTCTGACCGGATGGCTCATACTATTAAAAAGTATCTCAAGACTAACGATTTGAACACTTCAGCGGATTTGAAAGCCTGTATCGAAGGCGAATATGGCAGCCATGTGAAAATTCAGGTATATGCAAAGCTTTTCCAGGCTTTACGCATCGCGGTTAACGGGGAACTGGAGCAGCTCACCATATTTCTTTCAAAGGCACTGAAATTTTTAAGCCCCGGGGGGCGTGTGGCTGTGATCAGTTATCACTCCCTTGAAGACAGAATTGTCAAGGAGTTCATGCGATCAGCCGAGGAACCTTGCATCTGTCCACCTGATTTTCCCATGTGCACATGTCATAAACCTGTGCTGCTTAAACGCGTAACCCGCAAGGCTGTCAGAGCTGCCGATGAGGAAATCAAGGCAAACCCCAGAGCCCGCAGTGCCCGTTTGAGAGTGGCTGAGCGTACGGAGGTACCATTGAAATGAGAGAAAAAAGAGAAAAAAACAGTGCTCCGGTAATTCGTTTCCGCTTTATGCTTATCGGCCTGGCGCTTCTGGCAGTAATTATGGCTGGTCCATTGGTACTGGTTTGGAAACAGTCGTATATAAACCAGCTCTCCATAAGTCTTGAGAGTATGTCTGATTCTCTCTCCGTGCTTGATCGGGAAATCGCCTCTCTTAAGTTGCAGTGTGAGCAGCTCTCCACTACCGAAAGAATTCAGAACATTGCCCAGACCACTCTGGGGCTGAGTTATCCGGTTTCAGACCAGATTGTCATTGTTCATTGCGGACAGGTTCAATCCGGCAATGGAAGCAGCTTTAGTAATCTGTTTGCGTTTGTTAAACGAGCGCTTGTAGGGGAAAAAGGGTAGTATGAATCAGTTTCGGATACGTGTGATTTTTGTGTGCGTTGTCCTTGGTCTGTTTGGAACTGCCGTAGTGACCAGACTGTTTGTTGTTCAGATCATCGATGGTAAAAAGTATGCTCTTAGAAGTAAAAGCCAGGCTCAGCAGCGACGAATTATAAATGCTAAAAGAGGTTGCATTCGTGACCGCAAAGGGGTCATTCTGGCCTCAAGTATTCCCGGTAAACTGGCAATGAGTACTCAGGTTCTGGGGATTGAGGGTGAAAAGGGGAAAAAAGCTATCCTTCAACGTATTTATCCCGCAGGAGATGTTTGCGGCCCTGTTCTAGGGTATATCGGTAGCGACGGATACGGATTGGGAGGAGCTGAATTCGCATTTGATTCCTACTTGCGGGGCGAAGATGGCTGGGAGATGATTCAGAAAGATGGAAGAAGAAGAACATATAAGAAGATTGGGCTCCCTCAGAAAGAACCACTTGATGGATCTGATGTGTATTTGACAATCGATTCGGATCTTCAAAAAATCGTGCAGACTGTACTTAAGCAAACGGTTGTTTCTCTGCAGGCGCGAGGAGCTATGTGCATTGTCATGGATCCGTACAACGGTAAGATTCTTGCCATGGCTAACGAGCCCTCCTTCAATCCAAATGTCTCATATATGTATTCTCTTGACGAAAGAAGGAACAGGTGCATCAGCACAGTCTATGAGCCGGGGTCAACTTTTAAGGTTGTGACAGCATCTGTCGCACTCCAGGAAAAGCTCTTTAAAGAGCAGGATTTAATCGATGGAAATAATGGTATTTTTGAGATATACAATCAGGTTATAAGAGATGTCTCTCCTCAGAAAATCATAACCTTTACGCAGGCTATGGCTGTTTCGAGTAACGTCTGTTTCGCTCAGATAGCCAACACTTTTTCAAATCAGCTTTTTTACAGGTATGCAAGAGATTTCGGCTTCGGGTCCAAAACGGGGATTGAACTTCCCGGAGAAGAAGAAGGTATTCTTCATCCGGTGAGTGCCTGGTCCGGCAGAACCAGAGTTACTATGGCCATGGGTCATGAGGTCTCCTCAACGTTTCTGCAGATGATGTTGCCGTTTGCATGTGTTGCTAACGGTGGAGTTCTCGTTACTCCTACAATCTACGAAAAAGTGGTGAATAAAAACGGAGTTGTGATTCAGAAATCTGCTTCAAAACCAGTGCGCAAAGTAATCTCTGGAGATGTGGTTGTAAAGCTCCGCCGCATGCTCAAGGAAGTAGTAGATAATGGAACTGGAAAGCATGCCATCATCTCCGGTGTGGCTGTTGCAGGTAAAACCGGTACCAGTAGGAAGCCGGATGCGGGTGGTTATTCCAGAAACAAGCACTGGTCTTCTTTTATTGGTTTTCTGCCTGCAGATGATCCGGTTCTTCTCTGTGGTATTGTCATCGATGAACCTGTCGGAGAGACCGGGGGCGGAACTGTTGCTGCTCCTGCCTTCCAAAAAATTATGAGTCAGGTATTGAGCCATCCTCAGCTTGAATTTGCTGAAAAGATTCTTGACAAACCAGCTTATGTGGTTTCGAAGGACTCATCCGAAGTAAGGAGTAGTGTTAGCGTTTTTTCGAAAGACTCAGTTTTAGTGCCGGATAGTGCTCACCCTTTTATTCCAGATTGTATCGGAAAAGATATGAGAGATGCCTTTAATAATCTTAATCTTAAGGGATTCGAAGTTTTTGCGGTGGGAAGTGGCACGGTTCGTCGGCAAAGTCCTGCTCCGGGAAGAGAGTGGAAACCTGCTCAGGTCTGCACCCTTTTCTGTTCGTATGAGGGGGCTTTGAAATAATGTTTACCGCCGGAGCGAACTCAGAAATCCTCTTCAAAAAGGGACCGTCATGAGATTTAGTGAACTGCTTGCCGCTTCCAGATTGAATCTGGTAAATAAAGGTGGAAATGGTGACCCCGGCATCTCTGATATCGTGTATGATTCCAGAAAAGTGACTCCGGGAGCTTTATATGTTGCTGTTCCTGGATTGAAAACTAATGGAGATGCTTTCATTGAGCAGGCTATAAAGACTGGTGCGGCTGCAATAATTTCTGAAAACAGGCATGATGCACTTAACGTGCCTTGGGCCCAGGTATCTCAGATCAGGGCCGCGCTTGGTGTTTTGGGCCGGACTTTTTGGAAGATCGATCTTTCGAGCATGGCTTTAGTGGGGATTACTGGTACTAATGGTAAGACTACTACCGCCCACCTGTATAAGAAATTATTCGATGTTCTACATGGAAATGCTTTCTCATGGATGTTCGGAACAGTCGAATTCGCTATGGGGAGTGAAAAAGTTGATGCGACACACACAACCCCCGAAGCGCTTGACGTCTTCCGAATGGTGGGTAGGGCTGTTTCGAAACCTAAAAGTCTGGTGATGGAAGTTTCTTCTCATTCGCTTTCTCTTCAGCGTGTAACTGGCCTTCATTATGATCTGGCTGTCTGGACAAATCTCACACAGGACCATCTGGATTTTCATAAAACTATGGAGGACTATTACTCCGCCAAAAAGCTCCTCTTCAGGGATTACATAAAGCAGGGCGGTGCTGGGGTAGTAAACATTGATGATCCATACGGTAGTAGGCTGTACCGGGAACTTGCTGATGATGAGGAAATCGTCAGCTATGGAAGAAATCAGGATGCCCAGGTTAAAATTGTAAACTGGAATTGCGATTGGGATGGCTGTCGGGTGGATCTGGAAATTAGAGGCCGCGTATACAGTTTCAGCAGCATTTTAAAGGGTTTTTTTAATGTTTACAACATGACAGCTATGGTTGCCGGAGCTGTTGCTTTGAAAGTGGATGCTGAAACGATTCAGAAAGCATTTAGTTTAGTGGAAACTGTTCCGGGGAGAATGGATCGAGTTCTGATTGATGCCGAATTTACTGTGCTGGTTGATTATGCACATACGCCGGATGCATTGGTCAACGTGCTTCAGACCTCTCGTCCTTTGACCAATGGACGCCTAATATGTGTTTTTGGATGCGGTGGAGATCGAGATAGGGGCAAACGTCCCCTTATGGCTCAGGCCGTGGCTGAAAACTGCGATGAGGCTGTGGTTACAAGTGATAATCCTCGTTCCGAAAAACCTGAAACTATACTAAATGAGATTCTTAAAGGGATGCCGCTTGATTTCCCTCATACAGTAATTGCCGATCGAAAAGAGGCAATTCTTTGTGCAATCAGAATTGCTCGTCCAGGAGATTGTATTGTGATTGCCGGAAAAGGGCACGAGACTTATCAGGAGATAAGTGGTGTCCGTCACCATTTTAATGATAAAGAAGTTGTAATGCAGGCTTTTGCAGAGATGGAGAATGGAAAACATGGCTCATAAATCATCAACACCTCTTACTGTCGGTTCACTTGTAGAATGGGGTAAGGGAAACTCTCTTCTTTCTGAATCGGCTAAAAAGAAAAAAGTAAAGACGGTCTGGAATGATTCAAGAAAAGTGGCGACAGGCGATGCCTTTGTGGCACTGCGTTCAGAGAATGATGACGGCCACAAATATGTGCAATCTGCTTTTGAAAAAGGTGCTGTAACTGCAATTGTGGATCGCAAGGGGCTCAAACTGATTCCTGAAAAATTCCACAAGAAATGCATTGTCGTTTCAGACACGCTTAAGGCAGTACAGAAAATGGCTGCCCGATATAGAAAAGAGATGGGATTACTGGTTGTGGGGATCACCGGTTCTAATGGAAAGACCACTACCAGAAGTTTTATCTCTTCAGTTCTCAAGCAGGTCATTAAAGTTGGGGAAACGTATACAAATTGGAATAACCACATTGGCGTACCACTGAGTTTATTGAAATTTGATGGTGATGAATGGGCTGGCGTCATTGAAATGGGTGCAAATCATGTCGGTGAAATTCATCCGCTTTCACTTATTGCAGCTCCGGATATTGCGGTAATCACAAATATCGGGTATGCGCATGTCGGTTTGTTCGGTTCGCTTGAGAAAACAACAGAGGCTAAATTTGAAATTGCTGATGGCTTAAGCAAAGATGGTTTCATGTTGCTTAACGGAGACGACTCCCGCCTTGTTAAGGGAGCGAAAGACCGGAATCTGAAAACGGTTCTGTTCGGTACCGGATCAAAATGTGATATACGTGCCAGAGATATTCTAGTATCGGAGAAGAGTGTAACATTCTCTGTGGATGGCGTTCCATTCGAGTTAAGGATGCCCGGGCGTCATTTTCTTTATGGCGTATTGCCTGCCATTTACATCGCAAGAAGATGCAGAGTTCCTCTGGATCTGATTCAGGAGGCAATTTCCGCTCTTAAGCCGGTTTCGCTTCGGGGTATGCTCGAACAGAAAAAAGGTGTGAATTTCATTGTAGACTGTTATAATGCCAATCCCTCATCAATGAGCCATGCGGTAAGATATCTTGCGGATATAACTCCAGATAAGAAATCCAGAGTGGCCATTGTGGGCGATATGTTTGAACTTGAGCAGTACTCCGCTAAGCTGCATATAAAGCTGGGTGAAGAACTGGTGAAATCTGATGTGCAAAAGATTATGGCAGTCGGAAAATATGCATCATTCATTGCTCAGGGAGCGATGAAGTCTGGGTTGCCTTCCAGAAAAATTATGCAAGTGGATGATGCAGACAGGGCTTTAGATGTGTCCCGCTCCTGGCTTAAAGCCGGTGAAACGGTACTGCTCAAGGGGTCTAGAGGTGTGCGTCTGGAAAGGGTGTTTGAGGGTTTTTGATGAGATCGGGATCAAACTTGGAAAACATGAATTTTAAAAAAGTTTCAGTTATTGGAGCCGCCAAGAGTGGAATCGCAGCGGTTAAGTATTTTGTTGCTCGTGGAGTCTCCGTTTTCATCAGTGAATGCTGCGGAAGTGAGCGTCTGTCTCAAATCCTCCAGACTGAAGGGCTTTCTCACCTTGAATACGAAGCATCCGGACATAGCGATACCGTATTGAACAGTGATCTTATAATTTTGTCTCCAGGCGTACGTTCGGATCTTGATATATTGATAAAAGCAAAGGAGGCGGGAATACCAGTCTGGTCTGAGATGGAACTTGGATTCAGAATTTCAAAGGCTCCGTTTCTGGCGGTCACTGGATCATCCGGCAAAAGTACAACCGTGTCCTTACTGGGGGCTGCCATGACGTCAGCTGGGTTCAATGCCGTTGTGGCGGGTAATATAGGGCTTCCTGTAGTAAGTGTCACCCCCGAGCTTGAAGAGGATTCATTCGTCGTTGCTGAAGTATCAAGCTTTCAGTTGGAAACGGTTGATAAGTTTAGACCCCGAGTGGCAGCTGTACTGAATTTTATGAAAAACCACCTTGACAGATATTCTGGAGAGGAAGAGTACTACGAAGCAAAAAAACGCATTGCCATGAATTTGGGAACAAACGATTTCCTGGTTCTTAATATGCACGACAGTCGCCTGCTCGCCTGGGCTGAGCAGATGTCTAAAAAAACGCAGATTATCTTTTTTGGTCATGAAGAAACTTCCGGAGACTCTGTCTTTTTTAAAAACGGGAGCATAAGATACAATTTCAATGGTAAATCGGGTATCATACTGGAAAACGTTTCAGAAATGAAACTTGGCGGACGGCACAATTATGAAAATGCCTGCGCGGCTGCAGCTGTGGCTCTTGCTGCAGGGGCTCAGGCTGAAGGTATTGCAAAGGGGATCTGCTCTTTCGGGGGATTACCTCATAGACTCGAATATGTTGGCGAGATTGGCAATGTGGCTTTTTACAACGATAGTAAATCTACAACCGCCGAGAGTATAGAGTGTGCTCTTAGAGCCTTCGACAGTAAAATACATCTCATCGCCGGCGGTAAAGATAAGGGTTGCGATTTCAGTGTTATAAATGAGGCTGTCAAGCAGAGCGTTAAAAGCATCACTCTAATTGGTGAAGCTAAGGAACGTATGATGTCCCAGTGGAAGGGTCTTGCTCCGATTCAGACTGCAGAAAGTCTGGAGCAGGCAGTTGAGGTTGCTTTCAAAAACGCAGTTGACAGTGAAAAAGTGATTTTTTCTCCCGGCTGCTCCAGTTTCGATATGTTCAAGAACTTTGAACACAGAGGCGATTGTTTCAGGTCTATTATCGGTAAACTTATTTCACAGAGATGCTTGAAGTGATTGGCAGATACGGTAGAATGGATATGGGGCTTTTTGTTGCCACTTTGATACTGCTTGGGTTTGGTATCGTTCTGGTTTATAGCTCCTCTTTTGCTGTCGCTCAGAAGGATTTCGGCGGAGCAGATTTCTTTTTGTCCCGTCAAACTGTCAGGGCACTGCTTGCACTGGTTTGTTTCATGTTCTTCATCAACATCGATTATCATGTCTGGGGAAAATACAGCGGAATCATTTACATAGCAGCGATTTGTTTACTTGTTTATGTTCTTATGCTTCCTGATTCACATGCTTTGAAGGGAGCAAAACGCTGGATTACACTTGGTTCCATAAGATTTCAGGTTTCTGATTTTGCCAGAATGGCACTGGTTCTGACGCTTTCCAAAAAATGCAGTGAAGAGAATGGTGATCCTAAAACATTCAAGGCACTCCTCCCGCATTTGGCTCGTATCGGAATCATTTGTGGGCTGATAGTTTTAGAACCCGACTTTTCCACTTCAAGCATAATTGCCTTAGCAGCTGTTACCATACTGTTCGTTGCAGGTGCAAAGCTTCATCATCTTCTTGGCTTGGGCTCACTTCTAATTCCTGTCGCTATAGGACTGGTGCTGAAAACACCTTATCGTTTGGCCAGAATAATGGGATATCTGAACATGGCTGAGAAGAAAGACAGCATAGGATATCAAGTTTTCCAGTCACTGATAGGTTTCGGCAATGGTGGTTTGTTCGGGACTGGTTTGGGCAGAGGTGAACAAAAATACTTCTATTTGCCTGAACCTTATACCGATTTCATCCTTTCTGTACTTGGAGAAGAGTTTGGCTTTATCGGAATAATGCTCGTATTCGGGTTGTTTTCATTTGTGGTATACAGGGGTATCAGAATCGCATTGAGTGCACCGGACAAGATGGGGCAGTTCATGGCATTTGGATTTACATTTATTATAGCGATTTATGCACTGGTACACTCAGGAGTGGCTACTGGTCTGGTGCCGCCTACAGGTATTCCGATGCCGTTTTTAAGTTACGGCGGAATGAGTCTTATTTTTACCATGTGCAGTATGGGTATTTTGTTGAACATTTCCAGTCAAACCCGCAACGGAATGGCGACGGAAGTTCCTGGGAGAAAAATTAGGAGCAGCAGGGTATGAGCGAAGGAAATTTGAAAGTGCTGCTTGCACCCGGTTCCAGAAACAGACATGTACCCGCACTGTCCGTTGCGCTTGAATTACGTAAGCGTTTTCACAGTGTTGATCTTACTTGGGTTGGAAGTGGCAGAGGCAGAGAAAAACATCTTTGCAGGAAATATCACATCACCCTCTTCCAGGTAAATTTGGATGGAAGAAGAAAGTTAAGCTCTTTTTTTGGAATTATTCGGGAATTCTTCCGGTTTAATTCATTTTTCCGAAAGGAAAGGCCGTCTGCGGTGCTTTCGTTTGGGGGCTACGAATCAATGCCTTTGCTCGCCGCTGCGCGTTTGCGGTCCATTCCCTATTTCCTGCTTGAACCTAATGCTGTCCCAGATCCTGTAAATCGCTTCTTCGCAGGTGGGGCAAAAAAAATCTTTTTCGGGCTTACACCTGTAAAGTCTCGTGTTTCTGGAAACAGTCCCGAAATCACCGGGGTTCCCGTTCTGCCTCTGGCTAAAAAATATGAACACTATCAATATCCAAGAAAACTGGATAGAGCAAAGAAGACTATACTTATCATCGGTTCAGAAGAAGCTGACAACTTGGGATCATTTCTGATCAATATGGTGAAGATCTGGGCTGATAATGGAATTCAGATTGTGTGGAAAACCGGAAAAGGGGAGTATGGACTTATCAGAAACCGGCTAAGATCATGCCGAAATGTTCTGCTCTTTCCAACGCTTAAGGACCCTTATCCCTTTTATGCCGTTTCAAGGTTGGTAATCGGTCGTAGCACCCCGCTTCTTCTATCCGAAGCCGCTTTCTTCGGATTACCATGTGTCCTAATTCCATCTATCGAAAGCCATATACAATGGGTGAATGCCGGACTGGTACAGAATCAGGGGTGGGCTTTCAGGTTTACTCAGGAAAACAGTTCAGAAAACATGATTATCAAGTCTGTTCAGTCAATTATAAACGATCAGAGTGTTTTTGAAAGCATGAGTAGAAAAGCACTGGATTATTCTCCATTCAGTGCTTCATCGATTATCACCGGAAAAATTGTTGAGGAACTTGGATATAAATGAGACAGTTTACAAAAAAGATGCATTTTGTGGGTGTGGGGGGAGCCGGGATGAGTCCTCTTGCGGAAGTGCTCCATTCCCGTGGACATATAATTACCGGCAGCGACAGAGAACGTTCCTCTTCTACTGAGCGTCTCGAAAAGCTTGGAATCAGGATTCAGTACGGTCATGAACCAGGGTTGGTAAAGGATGCAGATTTACTCGTGTATTCAAGTGCCGTCAAGGAAGATAATCCTGAACGCTTGTATGCTGTGGAGCATGGAATTCCCTGTTTGCGGCGAGCCGAGGTCCTTGGTGACATAATGCGTACCAATTTTACGATTTGTATTTCTGGTACTCATGGGAAGACGACTACAACTTCGCTTGTGGGCACAATTTTCATGGATGCTTTATCTTCGCCGACCGTTCTTGTGGGCGGAATGCTAAGAAGTGCGGGATCACATGCTGTTGTCGGAAATGGAAGAGTGTTGATTGCTGAAGCAGATGAATATGACAGATCATTTTTGGCAATGTACCCGTCCATTGCAGTAATTACGAATATTGAAGCTGATCACTTGGATTGTTACAAGGACCTTGCAGATATTAAAGAGACTTTCATTCGCTTTACTGAAAGGGTACCTTTTGATGGTGCTGTGATTGTCTGTTTGGATGATGAAGGTATTCTGGATGTGCTGCCCAAAATTCGAAGAACTGTGATAACGTACGGCATTTCAGAATCCGCAGATTATCAGGCCAGAAACATGGTTTTCACTAATGGAAGAGCTACTTTTGATGTTTATAATAGGGGAAAACTCCTGGGAGGCGTCTCTTTAAGTATTCCAGGAATCCACAATGTGAGAAATTCTTTGGCAGCAATAGTGTCTGCATTGGAAACTGGTATCGATTTCCAAACTGCTGCAAGAAGCATTTCCGGATTTTCAGGAGTTAAAAGAAGATTTGAGATTGTGGGTGAAGTAAATGGCGTGACTGTGATTGATGACTATGCTCATCATCCAGGAGAAATAAAAGCTACTCTGGAAGCAGCTAGAAGATGTGGTTATGGCAAGATCACTGCAGTTTTTCAACCTCATCTCTATTCAAGAACACGTGATTTCTTGAACGAATTTGCTGAAGCTCTTTCACTTGCAGATCAGGTTTTCATCACGGAAATATATAAATCGCGTGAACAACCAATACCTGGTGTAAATGCTGAGAATATTGTCAATGCAATGAAAAACTCCGGTTTCTCTGATGTGCATTTCATCGGTGATAAAAATGAGATTGTTTTCGCTTTGGACAATCTCGTTCACTCTGGCGATGCAGTTGTTTTCATGGGGGCTGGAGATATTTGGGAAACTGCCTACCAGTATTCAAAGGAAAAGGTGAATGGCTAAAAGAGTCGGGGCTAATCGCCTGAAGAGCATGAAGGAAAAGAAGCAGGCCAGAAACTGGAAAAAGACGCTTTCTGTAGTTGCTTTTTCCGTCATCGCTCTTTGTGTTATGGTTGCAGCCTATTTCAAAGGTCCGCAATACTGGTCTCTGGTTACTGAAAAACTCGAATCACGAAGAGCACTTAAAGCCGAGTTTGAGATCCAGGGCTGCAGTAATATGACTGCGACAAGGCTCAGATCAGTTCTTGATTCTGCTTATGCAGATTCACTTGCTTTGATGAGAGAAGATATTGAATCAATTGCATCCAAACTATCGATTATTGAAAAGATCGATATAAGAAAGGGTGTTAATGGAAAAACAAGAATCAGAGTTTTTGAAAGAAAACCTGTTGCGATTGTGAGTGATTCCGGCTTCTGGCTAATGGATAAGAATGGAGTCAAATTCCCGGTGGTTAAGGGTGTTTCCTATGAACTCCCTTTGGTGATCGGGCTGTGCAAAGAGAAAATGCCAACATTTATGGCAATTAAGAATGATGCAAATAGAGTCGGGGATGGCCTCTTTGGTCAGATCTCACAGATAAATGTAAGTCGGCAGGATAGGGTTACCCTTTCTTTCCGTGGTGAAGCGGGACAGTTTTGCTTGCCAAATAAAAATTATTCAATCCCTCTGGTGCACATGAATGCGTTGAGGAAAGAACTCAAAAAAGCCAACTGTGATCCAGTTAAGGTCGATTTAAGGTATAACGGACTGGCATTTGCAACGGTTGACGAACTTGATTAGCTGAAAACGAGTCATTAAAGTAATACAAAAAGGGGTGGTTATGGAAGACAATGTGTTCGTGGGATTGGACATAGGGACTACGAAAATCGCCTGCATCATTGCTGAGCTTGCAGAAAACAACGAGCTCAAAATTGTTGGTGTGGGAGTGAGTCCGTCTGACGGATTGAGAAAGGGCGTGGTTGTTAACATAGACAAAACCGTAAGCTCTATCAAAAAGGCTGTAGAAGAAGCGGAGCTTATGGCTGGTGTAGATGTCAATGCTGTATGGGTTGGAATAGCTGGTGACCACATTCGTGCAATGAACAGCAGAGGTGTCGTGGCAATCTCCAGAGATGACAACGAAATCACTCAACTCGATGTGGACAGAGCTATTGACGCTGCAAAAGCCGTGTCTATTCCAAAGGATCGGGAAATTCTGCATGTTATTCCTCAGGAGTACATGGTAGATGATCAAAAAGGAATTAAGGATCCCAGAGGTATGTGCGGCGTGAGGCTTGAAACTCAGGTGCACATAATTACTGGTGCAATCACCAGTGCTCAAAACATTCTTAAGAGTGTTGAAAAAGCTGGCCTGAAGGTTATCGATCTGGTTCTTGAGCCTTTGGCTTCCAGCTATGCAGTTCTTGAGAAGGATGAGAAAGAGCTAGGTGTCGCACTCATTGACATGGGTGGGGGAACTACCGATATTGCCATTTACTTTGACGAGAGTATCAGGCATTCCGCAGTTGTCGGTCTGGGTGGTAAGAATGTGACAAGCGATATTGCAATAGGCCTGCGGACACCGATTGAAAAAGCTGAGGACATCAAAAAGAAGCATGGTTGTTCCTATTCACCTCTGCTCAGAGGCGATGAACATCTCAGCGTACCGGGAGTCGGGGGGCATGAAAATCGTGAAGTTTCCCGAAGTGTACTTTCGTCTATCATTGAACCCAGAATGGAAGAGATTCTTTCCCTTGCTTTCAGGGAAATCAAGAGGACGGAATATGCCGACATGTTGGGCGCAGGTGTAGTCTTGACCGGTGGCGGGTCGTTAATGGAGGGTGTCAGGGATCTGGCAGAAAAAATTTTCGAGATGCCTGTTAAACTTGGTGTCCCCAGTCGATTCGGAGGGCTTACCGAAGCTGCCAAATCACCAGTTCACGCAACCGGAGTGGGACTGTGCATGTATGCCGCCGAGGGGCAAACTGATGGTAAAAAGAATAAGAAAAGCACTGGCGAAGATGGATTGACCAAGGCTTTTGACAGAATGAAATCATGGGTAAAGGAATTCTTTTAATTCTGAAACTGAAAATTGTGGAAAAAAATAAGTGCATCAATAAATCATTCACCAAAATACCTTGAGGGAGGGACGTATGGTGTTCACTATGGAAGAAAACTTCGATGCCGTGGCAAAAATGAAGGTTATCGGTGTCGGCGGTGCGGGCGGTAATGCGGTTAACCGCATGGTCACGGCAGGTCTGACAGGAGTGGAATTCATTTCTGTTAATACTGATGCCATGGCGCTTGATAATAATCGCGCGGCAAAAAGACTTCAAATTGGTGAAAAACTCACAAAGGGATTGGGAGCAGGTGCCAACCCCGAAATTGGACGTCTGGCTATGGAAGAGGATCGGGAGAAGATCGCCGCAGTACTTGATGGAGCTGACATGGTCTTCATCACTGCCGGTATGGGTGGTGGCACTGGTACAGGAGGGGCTCCGGTCGTAGCCGAAATCGCTCAGGAAATGGGTATCCTTACCGTGGCAATTGTCACTAGACCATTTCTTTTTGAAGGACGAATCAGAGATAGAAATGCCCGCAAGGGAATAGATGATCTCAGGAAGTGTGTTGATACTATTATCGTTATTCCGAACCAGAAGTTGCTTACAATTGTAGATAGGACAACCTCACTTATAGATGCCTTCAAAACCGCTGATGACGTGCTTTATCAGGGAACAAAAGGTATCTCTGATCTCATTTCGGTGCATGGTCTCGTCAATCTGGACTTTGCAGATGTGAAGACTATCATGAAGGGTATGGGTGATGCTCTCATGGGGACTGGGTTCGCTGAGGGGGAAAATCGGGCGATCCTTGCCGCAGAAAGCGCTATTCACAGTCCTCTTCTGGACGACATATCCATAAATGGTGCACGCGGTATTCTCATCAATATTACCGGTGGTGAAGATATGACCCTCTATGATGTAAGTGATGCCACTCAGACTGTGTATGATGCAGTGGGAGAGGAATCAGAAACGAATATTATTTTTGGAGCCGTTACCGATCCTTCCATGAATGGAAAAATCAGGGTCACAGTAATTGCAACAGGCTTCAATGATGAAATTCTGGATCGTAAAAAGGAGGAAAAACCAGCGGCAAAGCTTACTGTCAAGCTGCCTGTGCAAAATCGTGAACCGGAGAAGAAGGTGGAACAGGTGGTTCTTCCTTTAATCCCCAGAGAAGGGGAGGAGAAGAAACCTGAGGTGGTTGAGACACAGGCCGCAGCTCCAGTCAGCACTCCTGCACCTGAGTTTGTACTGCCCAGAACCGTTCCAACTCAGATCGCGCCTCCCAAAAAGGATCCAATCCAGAAGGAAAGCCGTTTCTATGTCGATCGTGGAACGGTCATAGATCATTTCGAAGATGATATGGATGTGCCCACATTCCTAAGAAAGCAAATGCAATAAGTAATTGGCAGAGGGGGCTTTGAACCCCCTCTGTTTAGCTGACCGAGCCAGGTATGGATGAACTAGAAAAGACATTGATCGCAAAAGCCCGCAGTCTGCATGAAAGTATTTATCCTTGTGCTCAAAAGGAATATTTGACAGACTGCTTTACTGTGCAGGGTAACCAGCTGTTCTTCTGGTTTAATACAAAAGATCACAGCACTCATGTTATGATTGAAAAAATTGCAGAATCATCCCGGGGGCCAGGCCATTGAACGGCCACCCAGAATATGTATATGGATGTGGGGTATACTTTGACCGGCTATTTCACCGCTGTTTATGATCAATCTGTATCCTTTATTATCCAGGCCTGTTTTTCTAAGGCCCTTGGTAACGGCATTCATAAGGTGTCCCATGTATTCTGAAAGTTCCTCAGCAGGGATTTCTTGAATCGATGCATAATGCTTTCTCGGTATGGCCAGAAGATGGTAGGGCGCCTGTGGGTTTATATCACGTATAATGAATGCATATTCGTCTTCGTATACTTTTTCGACAGGGATCTCTCCGGAAGACATTTTGCAGAACAGACAAGAATTCATGATGCAATCCTTCTCTTTTTGGTGAATGGCAACGTTATGGACCAGGAATACTGATCCATAATAAAGCCCTTCCTCAGGCTGTCCGGTGCTTCTTTGAGGCACCGGACTTTATTTTTTGAGACCTATAATACAGAAGGGCCCTATTAATATAAGGAATGCATTTAGTGGGGTCAAAAAGCTTTTAGTCTTACAGATTGCCTTATAAGCTCAGCCGTAACTATTTTTGATGAATGAAAATAGTAGCTCGAAATAACAAGGCATTTCATGATTATGAGGTGCTTGATAAGGTTGAAGCTGGAATTGCCCTGACTGGAGCTGAGGTGAAATCTATCCGATCCGGTCGAGTCAATCTGTTGGACAGTTATGCTTTTTGTTCCCATGGTGAAATGTTTATAAACCATCTGCACATCAGCCCTTACGATCGGGGCGGAATGTACAGCCCGGATCCTTATCGCCGCCGAAAGCTCCTACTCCATCAGAAGCAGATCAATTATTTCTGTAATGAAGTGGAACGCAAGCAATTGACCCTTGTTCCGCTTTCAGTTTACTTCAAAGATCAATGGATCAAAATTGAGCTTGGATTGTGCAGGGGTAGGAAGAAATTCGATAAGAGGCAGAAAATCGCCGAACAGGAATCAAAAAGACGAATTGCTCAGTTAACTAAAAAAAGGCTCTAGAATAAATTTGACAACTCCGGTTTGAGCCGTGCAATTTTGTAAGGAATTTCAGAGGCAGTGATGAGACTCTCTTCAGCTAAAATTTTTTTTGCGATTCTACTGTTTTTTGTGGGAAACTCCTTTTCTGATTTCGTGATTCACACTGTCCCTGAAGGAAAAAGGGTTTCGGGGCGTTCCCTGGAAATTGACAGTTTGACCTACATCTCCATGACTGATTTTGCTCTTCAGGCTGGCTATAGATGGAAATGGAATATTTTTTCAAGAAAACTCACCTTTTTTGATGATCAAGTTAAACTTTCCTTTGTGCAGGGAAATTCGTTTTATTCTGTTGATACTCTTGTTTATTCCCTTCCCAGGCCACCGGTTCGAAAAGGTGCAACTTTGTACCTGCCTGTCACTTCCGTAATTGAAACGTTTAAAAATCACTTTTCCGGGCAGTTGCAATGGGAACCCAAATCACAAACACTTTCCATCTTTACTCTCTCCAACTCTATAATTTCCGCACGCTATGAGCAGAAGCAGAATGGAACCCTGATCAGCATTGTTCTCGCTGATTCGATCCCCTTTGAGTGTACCTATTTTCACCCGAATCTGCTTGTCAACTTCTTCGGTGGAAAGGTCGACACAAAAGAATTACATAACCGGCAGAAGGTAGGAATAGTGGATTCGCTTTTTTCAATGCAGTATGAGAATTCTGCCCAGTTATCTTTCATGCTCAATCGCGAAATTGAGAAACCCCATCTCGACTTTAACCGCTCCTCCCGTACGCTTATGATTTCTCTAAAGCCCAAAGTGGAGCAGAAAAAACCTGCAGCAAAAGAGATTCAGGTGGATGTTCCGCTCATTAATACGGTGGTCATTGATCCTGGACACGGTGGGAAGGATCCGGGGGCTATTGGCCCCGGGGGCATAAAGGAAAAGGATATTGTACTTGCTGTAGGAATAGATCTTAAAAAACAGCTCGAAAAAGCAGGCCTGAAAGTGTTCATGACAAGAGAAAAGGACGTGTTCATACCTTTATCCGAACGCACTAAATTTGCAAATGATAAAAAGGCTGACCTGTTTGTGAGCCTTCATATAAATGCTGTTCCGGGGTCTCAGAAGCGTAAGGATCAGACCAAGGGATACAAAATCTACTTTCTCTCTCAAGCTAAAAATGATGATGATAAGCTTGTCGCCATGCGGGAAAATGCGGTAATTGAACTGGAAGACAAACCACAGAATTACAGCGCTCTTCAAAATGTTCTGATTGACATCGCCGGAAATGAATATCTGAAGCAAAGTCAGGAGCTTTGCATTACTATGGATCAGGTGTTCGGTACAAAACTTTCCAAAGTGCGAAAACTACATTTGGGGGTGGGTCAAGCCAATTTCTGGGTTCTGAACGGTGCTTATATGCCCTCCGTTCTTGTCGAACTTGGTTTTATATCCAATTCCGCGGAAGAAAAGATTTTGAATGATAAAAAAAATCAGAGCCAGATGGCTTCAGCACTATACGAAGCAATCACGAAATTCAAGCAGCAGTTTGAGACTGGATTATGAGCGATACAAGGCCTATTGGTGTTTTTGACTCAGGTTTGGGCGGTTTGACAGTTGTTAAGGAAATACTGCGGCTGATGCCATCGGAGCGCATTATTTACCTTGGAGATACAGCTCGTGTCCCTTATGGTGGAAGGAGCGAGGATACAATCAGACAATTCGGGTTGCAAGATGCCAAAGTGCTTGTTGATATGAATATCAAACTTCTGGTAGTAGCCTGTAATACCGTTTCCTCTGTGGCTCTTGATTATCTGGAGCAGCATGTAAAGGAAATACCTGTAATTGGAGTGGTGCTGCCCGGTGCCAGAGCCGC
Source organism: Fibrobacterota bacterium (assembly GCA_023436205.1). GTDB lineage: Bacteria > Fibrobacterota > Chitinivibrionia > Chitinivibrionales > Chitinispirillaceae > JAEZKC01. The sequence continues at coordinate 6,861 of JAEZKC010000116.1, read as the reverse complement.
GGTTCTCAGGACCGCTGAAAAGAAGGTCGGCGTTATTGGAACCGCTGCCACCATTCGCTCTGGTTCCTACGCTAAAGCCATTCAGAATATCGATCCTGCAATAAAGGTTTTTGGTAAGGCCTGCCCTCTATTTGTTCCGCTTGTGGAAGAGGGACTTTTAGATAGTGATATTACTCGTCTTGTTGCTCAACATTATCTCTATGAAATGATTGATTTGGGTGTGGATTGTCTTATTCTCGGTTGTACTCATTATCCTCTCCTCATGGAGGTAATACAGGGAACTGTTGGCAATCGTATGCAGCTTCTGGACAGTGCACTCTGGACTGCAAAGGAAGCGCAGGATATTCTCACTGCTCTGGATGCTTTAGCCCCCAGGAATGCTGATGGAATAGCTGCCAGTCGCTTCCTGGTTTCAGATCTCACACCGCATTTTGAAACCCTGGCTGAGACATTTCTCGGCAAAAAGCTGCCTCTCATCGAAAAAGTTACTCTGGAGGAGCTTGCCCATAAGTAATTCGGACTGTTTGGCTCTGAACTTTTAACTATATTATAGATCTGATTGGAAAAATTGAAACTTGGTTTAAAAAAACCAGCAATATGCCTTGAGGGAGAAATTGTATGTCGGGACATTCCAAGTGGGCCACCATTAAAAGGGCCAAAGGAAAAGCTGATGCCGCCAGAGGTAAGCTTTTTAACAGACTGATTCGGGAAATCACCATTGCGGCCAGAATGGGCGGTGGGGATCCGAACTCAAATCCCCGTCTGCGCTCTGCTGTATCTTCTGCCAGGGCAGCAAATATGCCAAATAAGAATGTTGAATCAGCTATTCTCAAGGGTACTGGCCAACTTGAAGGTGTAAGCTATGAAGAAATCACTTTCGAAGGATATGGACCGGGTGGTGTCGCCGTTATGATTGATGCCATGACTGATAACCGGAATCGTACCGTTGCAGAAGTACGTCACGTGCTTACAAAATACGGCGGCAACCTGGGTCAGTCTAACTCTGTAAACTGGATGTTCAAGTCCAAGGGAATCATAAATGTTCCCAAGGATGCTATGGCTGAGGATGCACTGATGGAACTGGTGCTTGAGGCTGGTGCAGACGATATGATTCTTCAGGGTGATGAATTCGAGATCAGCACTTCACCGGATGCTTTCGAAGCAGTACGGGATGCATTGGTAAATGCTAAAATTGAGCCCACATCTGCGGAAGTCACAAAAGTGGCAGAGAATCCAGTCAAGGTAGAGGGTGAAACGGCAGCAAAGATTCTTAAACTGGTTGACGCTCTGGACGATCTGGATGACACTCAGAATGTGTACGCCGGTTTTGATGTAAGTGATGAGGAACTGGATAAACTGAAGTAACTGTAGATTAAGGGGGTTTTGCTCCTTATCTGCTTGAGAGCTGATTGTGGTAATATTCGGTATTGATCCGGGAACAGTTGCAACGGGTTATGGGGTGATCCGAGCGGTTAACAATTCTGTTTCCTGGGTCGATTCCGGTGTCCTCACTCCTGATCCCGCCCAACCTCTTTCTAATCGTTTGAAGACCATTTTTGATGGGCTATGTGAAAAACTCGAACAGCATTGCCCTCAGCGAGTTTGCATAGAGGAAGCTTTTTACGGTAAAAATATCCACACCACTCTTGTATTGGGACACGCGCGCGGTGTGGCCATGCTTGCAGCTGTAAAACATGGTGCACAGATAAGTGAGTATTCACCACGTGTAATTAAAAAATCGGTTACCGGTAACGGGAATGCCGCAAAGGAGCAGGTTGAATATATGATTAAAATGCTTCTTTCCCCACCGGAAAAGCATACCCGGTCTGATGCTTACGATGCCTTGGCTATTGCACTATGCGAGTTCAATCATGCTAGATTCAGTGCAAATCTGGCATTTTCAAAGGTGAGAAAATGATCGAGTTTATTCGGGGTGCACTGGCAGAAAAAGAAATTACACATGCTGCAGTCGAAACAAGCGGGGTAGGGTATTCGATTAGTATTCCTCTCTCTACTTTTGAGAAGCTTCCAGACCTCGGACAGGAAGTTAAGCTGTATATACATTATTATGTTCGGGAGGATGCAGTTAAGTTGTACGGATTTTTCACCAGAACCGAAAGGGAAGTTTTCCGTCAGCTTATTGCAATCAGCAAGATTGGTCCCAAGGTCGCTTTGAGTATTCTGTCTGGTGTTTCAATTGATAATCTGGTTGCCAGTGTTAATTCCGCAGATTCATCCCGCCTCGAAAAAATTCCCGGTGTGGGTGTCAAAACTGCGCAGAGGCTGGTTGTGGAACTCAAAGGTAAGCTGGGCATGTATGCTTCAAGTATTACCGTTCCTGCACCGGTTAAAAGTTCTCGAAAAAGTTCCTTCGAACGGGATGAGGTGTTTGCTGCCATGATTTCTCTTGGCTACAACGATAAACAGGTGCTCAAGGCTTTGGACCGGGTTGAGCAGGTGATTGAAAATTCTGCACCGGTTGAAGAATGGATCAGAATGGCTTTGCAGGTAATATAAGGGTAATCAATGAATCAGGACGAAGATAGAGTAATATCAGGAAAAAATGCCGGTGATGAGGAAGAACAGTTCGACAATGCCCTCAGACCCGAGCGTTTTTCCGATTTTATCGGTCAAGAGGCAATAAAGGAGAATCTGGGAATTTTCGTTGAGGCTGCGCGAAAGAGGGGGCAGGCACTGGATCATGTTCTGTTCTGCGGGCCACCGGGTTTGGGGAAGACGACGCTCTCCCGTATACTTGCTCATGAGCTTGGGGTCGGCATTTTGACTACATCTGGACCGGTGCTTGAAAAAAAAGGTGATCTCGCAGGTAATTTGACCAATCTCGGGGAGCGGGAAATATTCTTTATAGATGAAATCCACAGATTGAACAGAGTTGTGGAAGAATCTCTTTATCCTGCAATGGAGGATTTCGTTTTTGATATAACGATCGGTGATGGTCCTGCTGCAAGATCCATTCAGCTGAATCTAAAACCGTTTACTTTAGTAGGTGCTACAACTAGAGCTGGAATGCTGACTTCTCCCATGCATGCTCGCTTTGGATATGTTTGTCGACTTGCCTATTATACGCCTGATGAACTGAAAAAAGTGATTTTGCGTTCAGCCGCTATTTTGAATATCGGCTGTGATGAAAATGCAGCACTTGAACTTGGGAAAAGAGCAAGAGGGACTCCGCGGGTGGCGAACCGATTGTTGAGACGGTGCAGAGATGTTGCAGAAGTAAAAGGAAACGGTTGGATTACAATTGAAGTCGTAAACAAAACGCTTTCTCTGCTGGGTGTTGATCACAGCGGTCTTGATGAAATGGACAGAAACATACTGCTTTCCATAATCGAACATTACAATGGCGGGCCAGTTGGGTTAAGTACTGTGGCCGTCGTTGTTGGCGAAGAGCCTGATACCATTGAAGAAGTTTATGAGCCATTTCTTATTCAATCCGGCTTTCTCAAGCGTACTCCAAGAGGCCGTGAAGTTACTGCAAAAACTTACAGGTATTTTAATCTCATTCCGCCTGCACAACAGAGTCGTATGCCCGATTTGTTCGACCCTCCGGCGTGACTCGTTTGCAGTAGAAAGGATCTTCGGTGAACTGGATTGATACTGGTAGATTTTTGATTATTGCCGGAACCATTATCTTGGTGCTGGGATTTATATTCGTGTTAGCTGATAAATTACCCCTGGGGAGACTCCCCGGTGATTTGCAATTCGGCTCAGGAAAATTCAAAGTGTACATTCCTCTGGCGACTTCCATTTTCCTTAGCATCGTGCTCACCGTTATTCTGAATTTTTTTGCCCGTAAATAAGCGGAGTAGTAATGGAAGTTAAAAGATTTCATATCTTCGTAAGAGGCAGAGTTCAGGGGGTAGGTTTCAGATATTTTACTCAGGATATTGCAAATTCGCTCAGGTTGAGCGGATGGGTACGCAATACTTCCGATGGCAGAGTGGAAATAGAGGTTCAGGGCAATCAGGAACTCATAGATCAATTCCTTCAAGAAATCAATGAAGGGCCCTCTCTTTCTTATGTTGCAGATCTGAATATTACTGAAGTTGTATTGTCGTCAGATTCTGGGGAATTCCGTATTCGCCATTGATTAATTGTTAGTTGCCAAAGTATATGGTAATCCCTTATTTTATCAATTGTTGTTATGCTCTTCGAAAAATACTGCCCCCATAGCTCAGTAGGATAGAGCACAGGTTTCCTAAACCTGGTGTCACAAGTTCGATTCTTGTTGGGGGTATTAATTAAGCCCTGGTCTCATTGGCAGGCCGGGGCTTTTTTTATCCTGCTTACTTGTGAGGGGTGCTATGGAAACACCTTTTTTCAATGCTCATCATGCTCCAATTGGTGCATTTGCCTCTTTTACTCTGGGATACAAGGGTGCCAGTGGTGGTTTTGGTATGGAATTGCCGGGACCAGCCTGTCAGAATGTCTACATTGGCACGGAATCTCGTCAGCCTGGTAAATTCCTGGCGTTTCCTTTCTTTAGTGAAACTCAGAGCATGAGAGAGCGGTTTGAGCAGGCAAGTGGTGTTAAAGAATCTGCATTGCTATCCTTCTTTCCTGATGAAGAGATCCGTAGGCAGTTTTCGTTAACAATCGATACCTGGAGTGCAGATGATCTTGAATTTACCGTTTATTCCCAGGTGCGATCCATTCCTGATCCTGATAAAGGTGATGATGCTCAACTCAAGAGTGTGATTGTGCCGGCAGTTTTTGTTGATCTCACTTTGGACAACAGTAGAGGATCTGTCCCCAGGCTGGCTTTTTTCGGCTACCAGGGTAACGATCCCTATTGCGCAATGCGTAGAATCGGTGAATCCGGTGAAAAAACCCCATTCCACCCAAACCGTATCTTTGGCATAGGGCAAGGGAGGTTGACTGCCATATGTACAGATGATCCCGGGGTTGATTTTGGATTGGCGTTTTCTATTGAAGAACTTTTGGATCGGTCAAATAATCATAAGCTCGACTTCGGCTTGGGAATGACTGGTGCCATACTCATGACGGCTCAGCCCGGAGAGAAAAGGACATGGCGTTTCGCACTCTGTTTTTATAGAAGCGGGTTTGTAACAAGCGGAATTGAAACCGAGTATTACTACACCCGATTTTTCAGGAATATTGAAGATGTGGCCAGATATGCGCTGGAGACTTTTTCTGAAATAAAGCAGGCATGTTTTGAAGTAGAATCCAGACTTGCTGAATCTCAGCTTTCTGATGATCGAAAGTTTCTGTTGAGTCAATCTGTAAGGAGCTACTACGGGTCAACGCAACTGATGCAGAGAGCAAACGGCTCCCCTTTATGGATTGTTAATGAAGGAGAATACAGGATGATCAATACTTTTGATCTTCTTGTGGATCACCTCTTTTTTGAAACTTCTATGAATCCTTGGGCTGTGCGTAATGTGCTTGATCTGTTTGTCGAAAGGTACAGCTATTTTGATACTGTCCGTTTCCCGGATAGTGAAAAGGATTATCCCGGAGGAATAAGTTTTACACATGATATGGGTGTGGGGAATGTTTTCTCCCGTGATTCTTTTTCTGCTTATGAATTGGGCGGTTTGAAAGGCTGCTTTTCTTATATGACTCATGAGCAGCTTGTAAACTGGATTTTGTGTGCGGCTGTTTACTGGAAAAAAACTGCTGATGAGTCCTGGCTTCAAAGTAAAAGGGAAGTGATTACTGCCTGTATTCAGAGTATGCTTAATCGTGACAGTCCGGAAGTTGGAATGCGCGACGGAGTTATGGATTTGGACTCATTCAGAGCTGCCGGAGGATGGGAAATTACCACCTACGATAATGTCGACGAGGCCCTGGGCAGAGCTCGCCGAAGTGTGTATCTGGCTGTAAAATGCTGGGCCGCTTACATTTTGTTGCATGACATGTTAAAATGCATTGGTGAAGAAGACCTGGCATCTGTTTCCTGTTCTCAGGCTCGGCTTACTGCTGCAACAGTTCTGAGATATCGTAAGAACGACAGCACAATCCCGGCTCTTCTTGTGGAAGGATATGAGTCGGTCTCGCTCTCTGTTGTGGAAGGGCTTGCTTTTCTATATCAAACCGGTCATATGGATAAAATGCTTTCCGATCCCCTCTTCGCCGAATTTGTTTCTGCACTGAAGGAGCATTTTGCTGCAGTTTTGAAAAAAGGATTATGTCTTTTTGAGGATGGGGGATGGAAACTTTCATCTACAAGTGAAAATTCATGGCTCAGTAAGATTTTTTTAAATCAAAGTATCTCGGAGCAGGTTTTTGGTATGAAAAATGATGAACTATCTGACAGTGCTCATGTGTCCTGGCTCATGAAGGCCGAAAATTCCTTCTTTGCATTCTCTGACCAGATGAGAAGTGGAATAGCTTGTGGAAGTAAATATTACCCTAGAGGGGTTACATCATGTTTGTGGACTGAAAGACTTTTCTGTTTCTAGGGAAAAAACATGTTCAGGAATGTTTGTTTTTAGTGGTTCTTTGTAAAAATCGCGATATGCCACTAAGTGGGAGCCACAATAAAAGAAATGCTGTCCCGTAGTTCTTTCTGCGCTCGAAAAAAGACTGTAAAATGATATGAGTCTTTTAGGTTTTCTTTTCAGGGTATAGCGTTTGCTTATTCATTAAGGGGTTCTACTTTTTCTTAAAAAAAGAAAACATTTTTATTGACTTCGATTTTTATTTCTGCTATTTTTGATACGCCTCTGAAAAAGGGGGCTGAAAAAAACGCTCTTTGAAAGCTTCGATGTGTGATACGGGTTCTCTGAACATTATTTATTTGAGAAGCTAAGTAAAAAAAGTAAGCTAAGATAGACTCTTTACGGAGAGTTTGATCCTGGCTCAGAACGAACGCTG
>JAEZKC010000062.1 GCA_023436205.1 Fibrobacterota bacterium | reverse complement strand
AAGTGTAGAACGTGTTTTGATAACAAATTATAGAACCTTATTATTTATGATAATTAGATTCATAAATGTTATCTTGTTTAGAGGAGGTTGGATGATTTCACTAGTTGATATCATCACATAAACTTTTACTGGTTTTCATATTGTATGATACAAAAGAGAGTAGCGGTACTCTCTTTTGTACGTTAATAATACATGTTGCAATCATTACACATTTATGGTAATATTAATATGTATTAATTATTATCTAATTATAGTCTGGTATAGCAGACTTGTGTGTTGACAGAAAGCAAGAAGTTCTGATCCATTTGTGGATTAGAGCTCTTTTTTTATGCTTTTTGTTCCAAATTTAAAGGAGGTGTGTCATTAATGAAACGAAAAAAACTGTTGAATGGTTTAACTATCATTTTAGACGATATCGAAGACAAATGGTACTTTGATATCCGTACTCCAAATAGTCTTTACTATTCTGGTGGATATCTCTCAAAAGAGAACTATCCTAGTGCAGATGATGTGATTAATTCCATCATCAATGATTATCAATGGAATTCTAAATTACGTTTATTATTCCAAAGAGTAATATTTTATTTTAGGGGGTGTGTCGCTTGAGTAATGATGTATTCAAGCAAAACTCATTTTCTCGCTCTTTAGCGAACGAAAGAAAAATGGGAGCTTATTATACCGACCTCGATCACTGCAGAAGAATAGGTAATCTTTTTTCTTTTCCTGATGATCAAGAGGTGTGTGTCTTGGAGCCATCAATTGGTGATGGTTCAGCAGTATTAAGTGTATTAAACAAGTGTAATAGAAATAATATTAAGATTTTTGGTGTTGAATTAAATCCTGGTACTTACGATTCTATAAAAGAATCAGGGAAATTTGACTACCTAATTAATGCCGATTTCCTTAATGGCGTTAAAATTTCTCATTCTAGCTTTTCTTTCTGCTTTGCAAATCCACCCTATGGAAATGATAAAGATAGTGGAAAGCGTCTTGAAAGTCTATTTATTGATAAAATGTATCATTACATTTCTAATAACGGACTTTTAGCTTTAGTTATTCCTTATTATGTGTTGGTAGATGAATCATTTCTTAAAGGTTTCTTTTCCCGGTACCAGCCAATCGCTGAGTTTAAATTTGATGATAATGTTTATTCAGAATTTAAACAAATTGTTGTAATTGCTATAAAGCGCCCATCCATTGGATACCTTAAGCAAACTTACGATATATACTTAGAAAAGGTTAATTCTATTGATAAGCTACCTTATTTACCATTCCAGGATCCAGATCAAAAACTTATCGTACCTCCGTCAAAAGAATCAAGTATTGAATATTTTACTACCCTTTTATTTGACAAAAAAGCTGCTGCCAGTAAACTGAAATATAGTGCGTTATATCCGCTAATGACAGAACGTATCTTTGTTCCTTCATATTGTGCAACAGAATTAGGCCAGCCACCAATTCCATTAAAGAAAGATCTACTTTATCTTTGTGCTATTAGTGGAGGTGGACAAGGACTCGTAGGGAGTGAGGAAAATAGAGATCTACATTTACAACGAGGTGTTGCTAAAGTTGTAAAAGAAATCGAGGAACGGGAAGTGAATGGTCAACCTGAAATTGTAGAAAAATCGTTTACAAAGATTTGTCTAAACGTTATTGAAAATGATGGTTTAATTACCACATTAGAGTAACTAATTTAAAGGAGGTGTTGGGCATTAGTTTAGCCCGAATAATATGGTAGAAGTAAACGGAATGTCTTGTTCTCTAGACTTTATAATAGCGGCCAATAGTTATTCTCCTGCTATTATAAGTTTTTATGATCGTTCGCAACAGCTTGTTCGCAGTATTGGTGCATCACTTAGTGAAATTGCATGTACTATTAACGTATACAAAGATAATCGCAAAATTAAAACCCTTGTTTCTGGTGACAGTTTTGATACTTTTATTACACCAGTAATATCCGGGAAGGAGAAGTTCTATCATGCGATTGCAATATCAAAAGAAGTTAACAATAATATCTTGGTATTTACAGAAGACAATATATCAAGCAGCTTCTTTGACCTATTAATGAAGAATTTTAATTTACCACTTCTTAGAGAATGGTCTGATGAGTTATATGATTATTTTATTTCAAATAATCTAATAGTTGGTGAGCCGGAACCTCTAATTAGTGGAAAACATAGTTTGTCTACATCAATACCGCTTGGTAATAAGAAAGTTAGTCTTGATTCACTTAGATGTATTCGCCTACGTTGCAATGAAAACATGTTATCGGAAGGAGTATCTAATCTTCTTAAAACGAAAAAAATTTGCATTTCCAACCAAAGGCAAAACAAGCTAGAGTTTACGAATATGGATACTTATTTTAAAATGTATGGACCATCACTCGTAACAAACCTTGAAAATTGTATTAAGCCGCTTACTGAACTTAATGGTAACATTGATAATATGTGTTTAAAACATAAGCGTCTTTATCCTCAACAAGCAGCTCAATTGAATGGAGTAATAGCAAGGCTAAGAAAAGCTAAATACACTATTATTAATAACGGTATGGGTACAGGTAAAACCATTGAAGGAGCTTCCATTTGCGAGGCAAATTTTGTGGCTAAATGGCTAAGGGAAAATTCATCAAAAAGTTTAAAAGACGCTTATATAGATCAGGCAAATATTCATTATAGACATATTATAATGTGCCCTGGTCATTTAACAGCAAAATGGGCAGAAGAAATCAGAAATGAAATACCTTATGCAAAAGTAACAATACTAACTGAATTTAGTCAGTTACTAGCTATAAAGGCAAATGGCATAAAAAGAAACGGTAAAGAATTTTTTATTATCTCAAAAGACTTTGCTAAACTTTCGTACCAATTAAAGCCAACGCCTATTAAGCGCAGAAGTGGTAACATAATGAAAAAGGTTTGTAAGGATTGTGACACGGATGTAATGACAGTAGCAAATAAGTGTAAATGTGGTTCGACTAACATAGCACTAGAAAAGTCAGGGTATTATGGAGTAGGTATGACGTGTCCACACTGTAAGAATATTCTCATCCCTTACAAAACCGTTAAATTAACTCCTTACTTGGATGAGGATGAGGTAACACCCCCACTTGACTATTCTGATTTTAAAAATAACACAACTTATAATAGTAGATGTTATTACTGTAATGAAGAATTGTGGGTACCGCATGTTCCAAACATTGGCGTTAATAAACATAATGAATGGTATCGTGCAACACATTATGCAAACAAGGCGCATAAAAACAAAGTCACTGTATGGGTGCATCGTAAATATGCTGAAACTTACTTTGATAGCATACAAGAAACACCACTAAATGAAATTGATTCTGATATTAACTGTGGTGTAAGAAAAATTGCTCCTGGATGGTATATTAAAAAACAGCTCAAAGGTTTTTTTGACTTTGCTATCTTTGATGAAGCACATTTATATAAAGCAGGTGCTAGTGCCCAAGGTAATACCATGCATTCAATAATAAAGGCCAGCAAAAAGCAACTTGCTTTAACCGGGACAATCGCTGGTGGTTATGCATCTCATCTTTTTTACCTTTTATATCGCTTAGATCCTGTACGTATGAAACAACGAGGGTATTCATGGGATGATGTAATGAAGTTTGTTGAAAAGTATGGCCAACTTGAGAAAACGTTCGAAGCAAATGTTGATGATTCAAATAGTATTAGAAATGTTTCATCAAGAGGTCGTCAAAAAGGATCGCCAAAAGAAAAACCTGGTATTTCCCCACTAATATTTATGGACTTTTTATTGGATTCTACAGTTTTTCTTGATTTGTCGGATATGAGTAAGTATCTTCCACCATTAAAAGAGTATGTTGAATGTGTAGAGATTCCTCAAACTATTACAGTAAATGAGAATGTAATAACAAATCCTGAACTTAATATGTTAGCTAGTTATAATAGTGTTATAGACAAACTGAAGAGATTAGTAAAGGATAAAGCAGCAGGTGGAGGAAAAGGTATATTATCTACTTTACTACAATACAGCTTATCTTATATTGACAAGCCTTATGGTGTGGCACCAATTAAATCTCCTTCAACAGGGGAGGTGTTAGTTAAACCACCTAGTTTTCCTGCATATTCAGAGCATCATGTACTGTTATCAAAAGAAAGACGTCTAGTTGAAATTATTAATAAAGAAATTAAGGAAGGACGTAATTGCTTTGTATTTGCAGAATACACTGGTTCACCTGAAACCTGCATTACTTATCGTTTGCAAGACATTATAGAACGAGAATGTAATCTGAAAGGTAAGGTAGAAGTCCTGGAATCAGCATCCCCAAGTGCTTCAGAACGAGAAGCATGGATGCATAAGAAAGCCAAGAAAGGGATAAAAGTTTTCATTACTAATCCAAGAAATGTTGAAACTGGTTTGGATTTTTGTTTTAAGGTGGAAAATGTGACATATAACTACCCGACACTTATCTTCATGCAGCTTGGTTACTCATTATTCACGATATGGCAGGCCTCAAGGCGACATTATCGACTGAATCAAAGAGAAGAGTGTAGAACTTATTACATGGCTGTAAAGGGTACAGTACAAGAAGCAGTAATTTCGTTGATTGCTCAAAAAATGGCCGCAACGAGTGCAATTCAAGGAAAATTTAGTGTAGAGGGCTTATCTAGCATGGCACAAGGTGTTGATGTTAAGCTAAAGCTAGCACAGGCTCTATCATCGATGGATAATGATTCTGGTAGTAATCTTCAAGAAATGTTTGATGCTCTTAACGATAACGACTTTGACGATTCGGTATATAGTAAATATCGGCCAATGCTCACATTGAAAGAACTTCTTGGTGAAGATGCTGTCGTTGAATTATTGCCTGAAGAGATGCAAGATGCAGATACGATCTTTGATATCTTTGACCTATTCCTTGCTGATTTCAACGAGAGAAATAATATATCTAGTGAAAGTAGTGTTATTATCGGAAACAAGCTAGATGAAAAGCCGATTCATAATGACAGTAAAATTAAAAATAAGCGAAAACCGGAAGGTCAAATATCATTATTTGCATAAAAAATTAGAGGAGGTGTAGGGCTACATAAGACGTAATCGCAGTAGTCCAATATAGTATGAAATTTACAATTAATAAGAAAGAACTTTTAGAAGCTATCGAAAAATGTGTATCCGTTAAGGATACATACACAATTAGTTTTACCACCCGTAAAGACGAAAGTGGATACAGATATTCCACTATTTCGGCTGGTGACTCTAATAGTTTAAGTTGTATCACTTTCATGGCAGCAGCCGATACTGATCAATCAGTTAAAGTTATCGTAGGAACTGAATTTTATGATGCAGTGAAAGCTCTTAGTCCTAGCTCACTTGGTGATGCAATCGTACTAGAAATTTTAGAGAACAACATTAATGTTCTTTGCGGTAATGCTGTAATTCCATTAGGAGTTAAATCAGATGCTTTAACCTTCAATTTTAAATCTCCTAAAGTGGATGCACACAGTAGATTTGAAATAGATGCAAAGGAGCTTAAGAGAGTAATTAAGCAAGGTTCTTATGCAAGTGGAAACTATGATGTATCTGCAGGTGGAACTTATGCAGCCATCACAACCGTTTTTCTTCTCCCTGTAAACATAGGTGAAGGAGTTGGTATACGGATCATCTCTACCGATGGTTATTTCGGGACATCCAGTATAGCCGCTGTAGAAGGTGATGCTTCCTTTTTACAAATGGCAAATGCTCAATCTGGTATCTGTTTACCACCTAGTACAATTGAAAAAATTTCAAGTGTTCTCTCAGATAGTAAAATCTCCGTATTTCTTTTCGATACTCAGATGATTGTGAAAGATGGTAACGATGTTTATGCCATAATTCCAAAAAACTATTCGTACCCATTGTCGGTTATTAAGGGTATCGATGAGGTTGATTATACTTATAAATTCACAGCTAAAGTTGCAGATGTCAAAATAGCACTTGGTATTGCTATGGTAAATACTTCTGTAATAGACGCAAAGAAGGTTATGGTATTAGATATAGATTTAAAGGAAGTAGTAGTATCTGCGGCGCAAACTGCAAACAAAACAGTGCTTAAAACTTTATCTTCCGAAGGTAATGTTAAAGTCGCTTTATCCTGCAAACAGCTTAGAGATATTCTACACAATGGAATCTCTTCTGAGACTGTAACGATATATGGAAAAGGGGATAATACCTTTGTACATGTAGTAAGTGAAAAGCAAACAGAATGCAGCGCATTTACACTTCCTGTTAGCTTAACAACCCAAGAAGAATAAAAGTTTAAGAGATAACTAATTATTATCTTAAAAAAATACCGGAAGTAATTTCGGTATTTTTTTTGTTTCCTATGTTGACATTATATATTGACATATGAAAATATAGGAATATATCAGAAAGGAGGGTACAGATATGCGTTCATTAAATATCAAAGGCGTTATTGCTAAATCATCAGCTATTTTATTTACATTTGCATTATCTATTGCTATGACTCAATCAAAAATGGTATTTGCTAATCCAACATCAGCTCCAGCAGGAGAAGATTTCTCCTGGATAAAAGGAAAAGGAAATGACACTTTTAGTTCATTAACTAAAACAGTTAAAGAAACAGGCGCTTCTGGCTATCAGTTAATGATGGCTGTCGGTTTTGTTGGAATGATAATTTGTTTGATGATTACTGGTATTTCTTTTTATACCCATAAGAATGCACAAAAGAAACAAGAAAATAAGAGCCATTTAGTCTCAATTTTTGGTGGTGGAATCATATTCTTTGGTGCATTTTTCATTATTGGTTTGATTCAATCGATAGCTGCTGGTTTAGGTTGATAATAATGTCAGAAAAAAAGCCGTGTTTTTGACACGGTTTTTTTTGTTGACATTATTATCAGAGATATGACTATATATAAAA
>JAEZKC010000072.1 GCA_023436205.1 Fibrobacterota bacterium | reverse complement strand
TGCCGCTGCCGTTCTTGAAAAGAGAACCGCTGCCGAAAACTGCATTTGCATACGTATAGGAATCGGAGCGGTTGAAAATGAGCACTGAATTATTGGTTACATTAACCGGGAGCACTCCGGAAGTGGACCCGTTTCCGATTTGCAGAGCTCCTGCGGAAATGGTGGTGGCACCGGACCAGGTGTTGGCACCGGAAAGAACCAGTGTATCGGAACCGATTTTCAGCAAACCGTTGGAACCAGCCAGAACAGAGGAGATAATCCCCTTTTTAGACGTTGAAATGGCAGGTGCTGAGCCTGTCAAATTGACAGTTCCTCCGGTAAGAGTAAATCCTGCGCCGGTGAACTTGATAGAATCAACGCTTTGAGTGCCTGAAACGGTTACAGTTACCGGTATAGTTGAAGCAGCAACTGCTCCGTTTTCCCAAACGGCCCGATCATATCTTAAATACTGGCTATTCTGAGTGGAATAGCCGTAGCCGACTTTTCCAGTTGAATAATCACTGTCAATCACTTGCCCCAGGCTGTCGCTATCAAGCCAGAATGTGAAGGTTGAGCCATCCATTTTCACCTTGATAGTGTATATCCCGTTCTTTCCGGAAAAATCCAATCCCCCTTTTATGAGAGTCCCTCCGCCATCAACCCAGGTAGTTGTGTTTTTGAATAGACGCATGGAATTATCTACATGAACACCGTCAGTCCATCCCTCTTTGATAGCCACAAAGTAATAATTGGAGGCATTTGTGAATCTAAACACAATACCACCATGCTGAAGCTGATATTCTGAAATCCTCTCATAACGCACGGTGAAGGTACCGTTATCGTTGCAGGCATAATCATTTATCAATAAACCTGAATTGGTAGTGCCATCCTGAGGAACAGCATACCCTCCTGATTCGCTCCAGGTCCTTGTGCCCACAGATGTCCATCCGGTAAGCTGGTTGTCATCATGTTCATCGGTAAACCCTCCTCCTGCCGGAGTTCCTTCATCGGGTGCAAATACTGCATTATTTCCTGCCCCGGGCCAGGAAATCAGGGTTGAGCCATTGCCACCGGAACGAGTCCAGTAATCGTTAGTTCCCCAGGTACCGTTTCCTGTCTGGATACCATTATCAGTTGCAATATCCCAGATGTAATCTCCTTGAGCAGGAGCTACTTCCAGAGTGACAATACCCGCTGCAGCGCTAATAGTATAAGAGTAACCTGCAGGCATGGTACCCAGATCGATTGCACCGTTAATAATAGATGTTGAATAAGTAAACAGGGTATAATTACCTACACCAAATCCCACACCTGCGGTCACGTTCAGCAGTCCATCAAGAGTAAGATTACCGGTAACCGCCACCAGATCGGAAGAAGTTCCAAGGGTAAACTGCAGAATTGAAGTGTTGTTAAGGACCAGGTCCCCGGTGGAAAGAGTACCGGTTCCATTATCTCCCGGAGAGAGAATACCACCATTTTCGACAGTAACCGCACCGGTGGTTCCGTTCCCACCAAGTGTGGCACCGCTCTTTGTAGTTGTGACACTGGAAGCGATGGAACCGTTTACAATCAAAGCACCGCCATTGACTGTTGTAGTCCCGCTGTATGTATTTGTACCCGACAAAGTGAGAGTACCATTGTTGTTCTTGACAAGAATACCGGTACCGGATATGTCGCCGGCTATGGTGATTGAACCCGTTCTGTTTAACACCAGGGCGGAGTTATTTACAATATTTCCCACGATGGAACCGGTTGCCCCGTTTCCAATCTGCAGGGTACCTGCGCTGATGGTGGTGGGCCCTGTATAGGTATTGGCATTGGTAAGCAGAAGCGTTCCAGAGCCGTATTTTGTCAACGAAAACCCGCCGCTTATCACAGAACTAATTGTCAAAACATCCCCAGCATCGGTCACCCCTATGGAAGCTGCACTGCCAAGAGTAATGGGGCCGGCCCAAGTGGATGTGATAATATCCCCTGTTCCCATGCGCATAGCACCATCGGTACTGTATCCGGTGCCATTGAGTGTAAGCGGTTCGGCGGCGTAGGTTGAGTTATCCGGAACTTCGATGGTTGAACCAGCAAGAGTCAGTGCAGCTCCGCTGTTCACTACAGTTCCCGACGATGTCGCTCCCAGTCCGCTTACATTACATAGTATTATATCCCTGCCGGAGATCGTTGTCAGACCAGTATAGGTATTTGTACCAAACAGCTTCATCCGTCCGATTCCCGTTTTGGTCAAAGAACCGCTGCCACTGATGATTCCAGAAAGATAAATATCATTGATGTCAGTATGTATACTGGAGGCGCTGTTAAGATTAATAGTACCCTGCCAGGTATTGGTGCCGCTAATATTACGTAAAGCTCCGCCATTGGAAATTCCGGTTCCATTAAGAGTGAGGGGTTCTGCTGTGTAGGTGACTCCTCCCTGCAGTTCCAAAGCTGCTCCTGAAGCCACTACTGTCCCTGAACTGCCAGAACCTAAAGCATCAGCATGCCTGATATTCAGAGCACCTGCATTTACAGTGGCAAGACCAGTATGGGTGTTGCCACCTCCCAAAGTCAGTACCCCGCTTCCGTATTTGTTGACTGCAGTTCCGCTTATCACTGAATTAATAGTTGCATCCACAGCCGCGTTGATGGACTTTTCTCCACTCAACTCTAGAGTTCCCCCAGTCACCGTGTAACCGGTATTCAGAAACGCTATACTGTCCACCCCCTGAATGCTGTTTACACTTACCGTATAGGTGCCATTGGTTCCGGCAAAGGTGGCAGTGTGTCCGCTACCGGGCCAGGCAAAGAGCTGAGTTCCGGTGGGTGACCAGAAATTGTCGGTACCCCAGGTACCGCTGGCAGGTGATGTGTATCCTGCAGCAGTATTGTCATCCCAGGTAAAATGACGGGAGCCGGTGGTGAAATTCCAGCCCGTGGTGGAACTTATTCCAGCGTAGTAAGCATTGGATGGCGTTTTAAAAGCGGTATTGTCAATCTGCACATAATAGCCTGTACTGGCGGCAAATGAATTCGAGGGAATGATGGTGACTGTACGACTTGCACTGCGCTTCAAGCTGATTCTATCAACAAAGAACTGGCCACCTGTTGTTCCAATCCTTACCCCGTATCCCCTGATATCACTTCTGGTTATACCCGCGGCAGTTAAACTCATCATTAAACGGGTCCAGCCATTCTGGGTGAGGCTCTTAATTGCCGGATCGGCCCAGGTGCTGCTTGGCCCCGATACAATAAACGGTTTTGCATCCAAGCCGGATTGAGTTGTATATACCCACATTATCAGTGAATCATAAGCTGACCAATCCAGGCTCGGGACCACGATTCTGGAATGATTGTCGGCTGCAAGACTGAGGACAACAGAACCGCTGTTTTGAAAAGCTGTTTGAGTAGTCCATTGCGCTGCAGTTCCAGTGATCATGTTTTCATTGCCGGTTTCAAAATCGTTTATGACACTGTCAACTGCCACGCGGGAACTGGTTACCGCGAACTGCTCAAAAACTGAATTATCAGATGTACGCTTGATAGTTACATTTCCGCTTCCTATCACTACATCTCTATCGAATGTAATTACCAGCGGGCTCTTGATAGATGCAGAGGTAACATCATCAGCCGGCGAAAGCGTTACCACCTGAGGCGTATTGTATGTGATGTTGACAACCACCTGATTCCCGGTATAAGTAATGGAAGCCACCTCATACCCTGCGGGCAATGTCCCCACGGTTAAACCTGTTCCGGAATAGGAACCACTATAGGTGAACAGCTGATAAGCCCCCACGCCGAATCCTGCAGCGGCAGTGATGTTTATGGTGGAATTCAGATCAAGATTACCGGTAACCGCGATCTTGTCACTGGAGGTACCCAGCTCGAAATTCAATATGGAACCGGAATTGAGGGTGAGGACACCGGTTGACAATGTTGCTGTGCTGCTGTTTCCTGGTGCTACAACGCCGCCACTGACAACTGATACCGCCCCTGCGGCTGTCCCGCTTCCCGCCAGCGTG
Source organism: Fibrobacterota bacterium (assembly GCA_023436205.1). Lineage (GTDB taxonomy): Bacteria > Fibrobacterota > Chitinivibrionia > Chitinivibrionales > Chitinispirillaceae > JAEZKC01. The sequence goes on along the minus strand of JAEZKC010000072.1, from coordinate 147,835 downwards.
GCCCCGGACTGAACGGTCACTACACTGGAGGAGGAGAGGGAGCCACTAACAGTGAGTGTACCGCCAGAAACGGTGGTAGTACCAGTATAGATATTTACGGCACTGAGCACCATGGTTCCGGCACCGCTCTTGGTCAAATTACTGGCGACACTGGCATAGGGGTTGGAGACCTCTTTGTTATCGGTAAGTACAGTTGACACCACCAGGTCATTGCCCGCCACATTGTCTGCCACATTAAAGATGGTGGCTCCCCCTGCGACATTGGTACCGATCATGACAAAATTATCACTTCCTCCACCGGTGCTGATGTTGGAAGCTGCGGTTCCATTTGCTGATACTGTACCCTTGAGAGCGAACGTGCCCCAAAAAGCAGCACCGCCGTTACAGTAGAGTGTTCCGCCGGAGAGGGTCAGGTTATTAAGAGTATTGAAGTAGCCGTTGGAAGCAAGGGTACCTCCGGAATTAATTGTAAACGCTGCAGCAGGAACGGCAGTATGGGCTCCCATGAAATCCTGCCGGTCAAGACGAACCGTTCCTCCGTTATTTATGACGATACTTCCAGAAGAAGTTCCTCCAGAATAAACCGATCCGCTGCTGGAGAAAACCAGGGTACCGGCATTTACCGTAGTGATACCGGTAAAGGAATTGACTCCGCCAAGAGTCAGAGTTCCTGTTCCTGATTTTGTAAAAGCCAGAGAACCAGTTCCACCCCCGATTATACCGTTATATGAATGATCACTACTACTATTTACAGTAAGCGTAGAAGCTGAAGCACCGTTATTCAGAACCTGACTGTTAATTCTGGAGGGGTCATCTATCTTTAGAGCTGCAATAGTCTGATTGTAACCATTAAGGTCCAAAATACCATCAGAATTGGTGGTGTTACCTAAAACCAACTCTGTACCAGTGGGAAGACGATTATCACCCCCGGCAATTTTTAGAGTACCCCTGTAAATTCTGGTACTGCCATTATAAGTATTCACCCCACTAAAGACAGTGGTACCTGATGTATTGGAAATAACAATATCATAGGAATTTGCCCCGTCATCTATAACTCCACTGATGGTCAAAGTTCCCGACTGGGCTCCCACCCGCACCAGATTGGCTCCCAGTGTAACTGGTCCGGCCCAGGTATTATTTCCGCTCTCCGATTGCAGAGTACCCCGGAAATTTCCTCCATCACCATAAGGAAGAGTGGCAGTTTCACCGGTAATAGTAATATTGTTTGCAAGTTCGATTCTAGCCCCTTCGGTAACAGTCACCCCGGATGCGGTAGTTCCGAGAGCACTTGCATTGGTTAACCTGAGGACGCCCCCCTGGACAGTAGTGAGACCGGTAAATGTGTTGGCACCCGAGAGAATGACAGTTCCAGACCCTATTGTGTTCAACGGATAAGCACCTTCAATAATCCCTGAAACAGTCAGAACGTCTGCAGCTTCCGTAGCACCAATAGTACTTGCGCTCTGCATGGTCAGTTTACCCTGCCAGACCACATTATCATTTACTCCATCAATGGGAGTTCTTACAACTCCTGAACCGGAGCCAACACCATTTATGTACAGCTGTTCTGCGGCAAAGGTTGTGCTAGTACCTGATAATTGAACACAGGCACTGTTATTCACTGTTGTTGCCCCGCTGGTTGCTCCCAGAGCATTGGCGTGAACCAGTTTAGGTTTGCCATCGTATATAGTCGAAGCTCCCGTGAAGGTGTTATTGCCCTCCAGAACCACTTCACCGGGTCCATACACCCCCAGACCGGCAGTACCATTGATAACCGAGCTGATTGTGATTTTCTTACCACTGGCTACATAGATTCCATTCTTTGAACCGAAATTTATAGTTCCCCCGCTCAGGGTGTATCCATTGCTCAATGCGGAAATGCTATCCACATTCTGGGTGCCGTTGACAATAACAGTATAGGTTCCGCTTGAAGTAGTGAAGGTGGCACTTTTTCCCGCTCCCGGCCAGGCTACTCTGCTGACGCCATTATCATTAGTCCACCAGTTGTCCGTTCCCCAAGTGCCTGAGCCGCCCTGAATTCCAGCCGTTGCGCCATCGGCATCCCAGAAATAGTCTGTAGAAACCAGACACGTTGCTGCCTGTGCACTATTCTGGAGCACATTCACACCGCTACCTAAAACAGTGCCCCCGGAGATGGTACCTGACAAGGCAAGATAGGTTGTGCCTGATCCGATCGTACCGGAATTGGAAACAGCCGAACTGTTTACTATCCTTGCCCACTTTCCTGCACCTGTCGCCCCGGTCAGAGTAGTGCTGTTGGTAAAAGTGCCGGCAGTGGTAACTGTAACTCCACATGGAATGGTAACCGCTGCAGTTTGAGTAGTCAGGTTATAATAAGTACCACCCGCGATCGTACCTCCACCGGAATAACGGAAAATAGGTGTTCCTGTATAAGCCATGTTCATGTTTGATACATTTGAAATCGTCCCGGTGACCTCGACATTTCCACCATCGTGGGTAAAGCCGGTATGATTATTCATATCAAAATCTACAGAAACAATGATTCTACCCGTGGCAGCAGTGTTTTTCATAGTCATGGTGCTGGAACCAAGCCTTAGCCTCGGAATAGTCAAGTTATTCCCATCACAGCCATAAGTAAACACCTTATTTGCTCCAGCCAGGATTATATAACCACCAGTTGAGGTAACAGTTGGCTGAGTGCAGGTAATTGAAACATTTCCGTTGATTGTCAGATTATAATTGCCTAACGCTATCGTTTCCATGCTGTTATGGGACAGGCCCGCACAGGCAGCATCAGCTGTCAGGGTAACACTATGGCAGAGACGAACACTGTCCGAAGCTCCAGGAAAGGAAGCGGCAGCTCCACCCCAGCAACCGGCAGTTGACCAGGTGTTGGGATCGTTCCAGTTACCGTTCTGTCTCGTTCCGTAAGTAGCGGCGTTTGCTAACGAGTTAAATAGAGGCAAAATCAGAATGTAGAGGATAGATAGCAAAACTAAGTTTCGCTTAAATATCACAAGTCCCGGTTTTTGACATTGAAAACACAAGGCAGGAGTACTGTAGGATACCTCTGCATGCAAATTATGAGTTTTAAATGTCATTTCGATTCACTCCGGAAATCAACATTTTACATAAGGAATTTCGCAGTCTATATATTATAAGAACAAAACTTCTATCTGTCTATAACTAACTAAGACATTAGAGAAAAGCTTCGTAAATCGGCTAATTTTCTCCTTTTTGTAGTATCATTTATAATATAAAGCAATTCGTTAGCAAAAGCCCACAAGATAGTAAATATTAGAGAGTTAACCGAAGCCAACCTAACGGTTAATTGATCAAAGTCCCCTGTATATCAATACCATTTCCAGTCATCTTTCAGATTTGGAGAGGTAATCTTTTGAAGATCAGAAGGAAGGGTGGCCGCCTTAGTAGTTACAATCAAAAAAGTCCTTAAACTTGTAAGGAACTGACGTCTGTAACTTTTTCGGTCTGAATACTGACAGTTTGTGACCGGAAATCTCATTTTTGCACTTACACGCAGTCTCTCTTTGCCGGGCGAAATCACAGTCGATGCACAGGGCAATGTTTGGATCGCGTATGCAGAAAATATCATCCAGCGCTTCACACCTGATCTGGTGGTCATCAAGGATGGACTTTCGACTGCAGCCATTCCGATTTCGGAGCAATTTGCAACACGTTTTCCGCCGTTTCCATGCAATCCGCTATCGCGATCAGGTATTTTCTCCAAACCAGCAGCACCGTTCAAATTCGATTGTTCGATTTGAAGGGAAATGTCTTCAGTACTATCGAAGAGAGCAGGAAAAGTGATGGGGAGCAGCGGTTCAACACCGGAACCAGAGGTCTTGCCAGCGGCACCTATCCGCTTCGGTTTGAAGCTGGTGACGACTACCGACAGCTGCAGATGATCAAAATCACTAAAAAATTTGAAACGGATCAGTCCAGCCAAAGAGGCGCGGCACTGATCCAAACAAATAAATAGGGTGAAATGTGTAGATGGTGTTCGGAAAATTTGAATGCAGGTAAATGTGAATTAAGCTATAACTTATTAAAATCTTTGTATTGAGAGAGGTATTGTTCGTATTTTTCCATATTCTGGATCTCCAGAATGAGATTACCTCCAAACTGGTTTACTAAGGCATGAGCGCGTGAGACGAAAAAAAACCATAAATATCTTTGAATACCTGGATTACCGGCTCTTTCTCCTGGATTATTATAACCATAAGAAGAGCAGCACCAGAGATTTCACTTACCGCTCCTTTGCCCAGCGGGCGTCCGTTGCCCCAAGCCTTCTGAAGGATATTCTCTCCGGGCGCCAGAACCTCACGCTTGCCACCATGCAGAAGTACGCGGATGCCATGAGTCTGACCCAGAAGGAAACCGCCTACTTCTCCATGCTGGTGCAGTTCAACAACAGTAAAGAAGACAGCAGTAAAAATCTGCTGCTTGGAGAACTGGTGCGACTGCGCGGCAAATCACAGGTCAAGATGCTGTCGGCCAAGCAGTACGAATACTTCTCCAACTGGTATCACGCGGTGGTACGCGAGATGGTAACGGAGATGGGAATGGGTGAAAACCCGGAGGCTATTGCCGAAGCGATAACTCCACAAATCACTCCTCACAAGGTCCGCAAATCTATAGATCTTCTTAAAGAGCTTGATCTCATCTACCAGGATGAGTCTGGCACCTGGCGTTCAAGGGACAAGGTTATCTCCTCCGAAAGCCAGGTCCAATCACTATCTCTGAAAAATTATCATAAAGAGATGATCGAGCATGGGCTCCAGTCCATAGAGCGGTTTCCAAGCGACAAGAGAGAAATTCAGGGTCTTACTCTTTCCTGCAGCGCGGATCTCTACGAAAAGATTAAACTGCGCATGCGCTCTTTCACTGAAGAGGTTCTCAACATGGTGGCCGACGAGAATACCCCTGCAGAGAAGGTATTTCAGCTCAACCTGCAGCTCTTTCCCTTCTCCGATGATAAAAACGAGGTGAAGTCATGAATTTCAATTTGCAGCAAAAAGACCTCCGCTTTGTCGTACTGCTTGTAACTGTCACCCTGCTAGCCGCGCTGCGCTGTTCCAGTCCGGTGGCAGGTGGAGGCACCAGAGGGGGAAATCCTGTTGTATACGGCAAGGTCACCGATGCAGACGGCAATGGCGCTGAAAAAGTGCTGGTGAGGCTATTTCCACAGAACTACAACCCTGTTACCGACGGAGCACTTCCCAAATCCACTATCGACACGACCGACGATAACGGCAACTATCAACTGCAGCTTCCAGATACCGGGAACTACTCGCTGTATGCCGTCGATTTCAAAAACAACACCAGTGTCCTGATTAAAAACATCAACTTAAACAAAGACACGACACCTCTGCCTGAGGCTGAGCTTGAAGTCCCCGGCGAAATCACTGTCAGCCTTGATTACTTAGGCAACATTCAAAATGGCTTTCTGTATATCGAAGGCACCGACATTATCGTACCTCTGAGTCAGGCTGTTTCCCAGATTTCCATCACCGTCCCCCATGGCTCGGTTACCTTGTTATTTACAAAAAGCGACAATTCAAAACCTTCCGACATCATAGTTAAAGATCTGTTCGTTGGGCCGGGTGAAAGTGTTACTGCCCCTTCAGATGGTTGGACACAGTCCCGTAAAGTTTTCCTGAACACAGCAGCATCCGGCGCTGATACAAAGGAATTATTGACGAAATTTCCAATACTGATTCAATTGAATTCAGTCAATTTCAACTTCTCCACTGCCAGACCTCAGGGTGAGGACATACGATTCACCAAACCCGACGGATCCGCGCTTCCTTATGAAATAGAAAGCTGGGATGCGCTGAATCAACAGGCAGTCATCTGGGTAAGGGTAGATGAATTAAAACCACAGGACAGCACTCAGTATGTACTGATTAACTGGGGCAATAAAAACTGTTCCGATGCCTCCAACAGTTCTGCCGTGTTTGAGACTTCAGAGGGATTTCAGGGGGTTTACCATTTAGCCGAAACAGGGGATGAAATCACTGCCGATGCGACTGCAAACGGATACAACGGCACATCGGCAGATATGACCACTGCACAGGGTATTGCCGGCAGAGGACGACGTTTCAACGGAACATCGTCTTTCATACTCCTTGACGGAACCGCAAAAAGTAAGCTTGATTTCCCGTTTAAGGGGCAATTCACCATTTCTCTATGGATTTCAGCCGACAGCGTGGAAAGCAACCGCCAAATTATCGGAAAAGGCAACTATCAATATCATCTGAAACTGCAGGATTTCAACTGGGCATTTAACGATTACAGTGACCTTCCCTCAGCAGGCTGGCACCATACAAAACACCCCTTCACCAAACAGACCTGGACTCATCTGACTGGCATCAGAAACGATACGGCGATGTATTTGTATGTAAATGGTATTTGCGTTGACAGTACAATAAGCATCAATTATGACACCCTGCCCCGAAACATCAGCTTCGATGTGGAAATCGGCCGCAGAAGCGAAGTGGATGGAAGAAAGGGCTGGTTTTTTCAGGGTATGATGGACCAGATAGAAATGTCCGATATCCCGCGCAGACCGGAATGGATCAGGCTTTCGTATCTGAATCAGAAGGGTGAAATTCCTTTTGTGAGGTTCGGCCCCTGAAAATATCCTCTTAAGACTTGATCACGAAAATGAGAACACTTGAAATATTCTGTTCTCATTTTTAATCCGGAAGATTCAGCCGCGCCTAAAAAAAATAGAATCCCCGCATAACGAGTACCCCGTTTTCATCTTGGTACAAACATACCGTTCCGGACCTCTGTGAATTCTCTTCGAATCCAAATCAATCACCATTTTTTACCACTAATTTTCCGAACCAGGCACATCATGGCGACTACGGGGAAGGGTCAAGGTATGGCGGTCCGGAAAGATGCCAGCAGACAAAATAACTCGATAACCCGGCCGCCTAACACAGACACTTGGCACTGCGGAACACGACTTGTTCGTAAAAACAATCAACTATAATATTTTTGACACATTTAAATCCAAATGAATCAACAACTTAAATTGAATTCCGTTCGGGAATTCAAAACAATTCAGTGCATTTCAATCCATTTTACCTTATACTAGCTAATAGACGAGAAGGAGCAATATACCTTTACAAAACATTGAGATCCGGACAAGCATTTACATGAGCAACCACATACCCCACTGAAGGAGAGATGCAGAATGAAGAATGGAAGAGCCTCCTGGAACATGACAACCCGAGTAGTCATTTGCACGTTTTCAGTGTTAGTGTGGACTTTGCAGCTACAGGCTCAGGACGGAAACACCTCTTTTGGCTGGGCCAACTTTGACGGCCAGACTAGTAAAGGACCAGTCACCGGCGGCGGAAACGCCACCCCTGTGAAAGTGACAACGTTCGCACAACTGAAAGCTGCAGTCGAATCCTCGGACGCCAAAGTGATCCACGTCATGAACGACGTAGGTAATGGCTACAAGGGAACCAGTGGCGACGTTCTGAATTTTAAATCCAACAAGACAATAATCGGTGTAAAGGCCGGCATTACCGTGAAATGTTCATTTCAGATATCAGGTGTCAGTAATCTGATAATCAGAAACATTATTATCAGAGGGCCCGGAAATTCCAATTCAAACCAGAACTGGGACGCTGTCTGCATTCAGGGATCAAAAAGGATCTGGTTTGACCACTGTACGGTGATGGAAGGAGAAGACGGGAACTTTGACGTGGTAAAGGGATCCGACAACGTAACCGCTTCCTGGTGCAAGTTCACCTATGTGACTGGTGGAAGCCACAATCTTTCCAACCTTATAGGATCCAGTGACAACGAATCGATCAGCCACGGCAAACTGAATGTTACCTACGCATACTGCTGGTGGGACAATGTCAATTCCCGCTGCCCCCGTACCCGATATGGAAAAATCCATGTTCTGAACAGCTACTATAACAAAGTTGGAAGCGGAGCTTATGCAGGTTTCATGTCCAATGTCCGGGTGGAAGGGTGTTATTTCGAGAGCAACGTGGGTAGTCCCACCGGGCTTATCAGCACGGGTGGCAAAGCAGGTGTTTTTACAATAGACTGCAATGTTAATGGAACCAAAACCGATGGCTACAACACGGTTTTCACCCCGCCTTATCAGTATAAGAAATATGCCTATTCCGAGGTAAAGAGCATGGTGACGAATTCCAAAACCGGTGCAGGAGCCACCTTGGAAAATCCGTTATCGTCAACAGCCATCTTTACTCTTTCCGCTTCCGTCGCACAGGGACAAGGCACAGTGACCCCGACAAGCGGAACCTATAGCGAGGGTCAGAATGTAACAATAACGGCAACTCCAGCTCAAGGGTGGCTTTTTGACCACTGGGGCGGCGCTCTTTCCGGAAGCACCAACCCTGCCACCGTCACCATGAATGCAAACAAAACCATCTCTGCGCATTTCATCCAGGACACACGGAAATTCTATTCCATCACCAAACAGGCAGCACCCGGCGGCACCATAACCCAGTCTCCTGAAGGCTCTTCGCTGGTTGAAGCATCGAATGTAACCTTAACTGCTGTCCCTTCCAAGGGATGGACTTTCAGCGGATGGTCAGGTGATCATACCGGCACAAATGCCACCTGGGCCATACCCTCCCTGAGCAGCAACATCTCTGTTTCAGCTTCCTTTCTGCCGGTCGACAAGCTGGTTTACCAAGCGGAAAACGGCATACTAACGGAAGCGGTGGTGGAAACCAAAAACATCGGGTTTACAGGTGAAGCATACATCAATTTCAACGCCACAGCATCATCGGTTGAGATCCCTGTTTTTGCTGATGCCGCTGGTGAAAAAACCGTAGTGATTACCTTCGCCAACGGCTCGGGTACGGCAAGGGCATTGTCTGTCTCGGTAAACGGCACCCAGCAAACAGCTTCACTTGATTTTGAAGCTACCACAGACTGGACCACCTGGCAACCAAAGCAGGTCAAACTGACCCTGCCCCAAGGTGCAAGCGTTATCACTCTGGCAACCATAAATGGTCAGGATGGGCCGAACATTGACAAGATTGCCTTTGACCAAACTACCGGGACAACAACGCATGGAGTTAAAAGAACAGAATCTGTTTTATCATACAATCAGCTAAATAAGACAATCTCCATACAGAACATGAAAACAAAAAATCTGAAAGTAAACATCTTTTCCCTGAATGGAAAAAAGGTGTTTTCCAGAGAAATCAGTGCCAGCTCCAGAATCGGCACCATGGAGATTCCCCTTTCCGGTTTCAATAGCGGCATTTACCTGATCAGACTTGAGTATGAGGGATCGGTTACAACAAAGTATATGAATGTACTCTAATTGCCCTTGTCATAGAGTTTTTACCGGAGGGGTGCAGGAACTGTGCCCCTCTTTATCCTACCCACACTCTCGTAATCATGTCTTCATAATTCTTGAACTTTGAGCTGTTATGAATTTACAGCCTATTATTGCCAATGTCAGATAACAGGTATCAACAAAAAGAATCAACTGTATTCCAAAGCGAATCTTCCCAAGCAGCAGCCGCAATCAAATTGTACGTAAATACAGAAAACTTGTAAAAAAACATCTAATTCAATCACAATAAATTCAATGTGTTATGTGGAAGCTTGTTCGGAAAAACCAAATATGTGGTGCATTTTTGTCCTTTTTGCATTATACTAACATGAAAATCGATAATTCATTCACATCCGAAGGGGAGGGACTTAAAATGTTTACAGCAAAGCCAAAACGTCTGTTTTTTCTTTTTATCAGTATTCTCTTTATAAGTTCGGAAGCATTTTCTCAACTGAAGGCATTCCCCACAGCAGAGGGGTATGGACGTGTCGCAAAAGGTGGCCGCGGGGGACGGGTGATAAAGGTAACCAACCTCAACGATGCCGGCCCCGGAAGTTTTCGCGATGCACTGGATCAGACCGGCCCAAGGACCATCATATTTGACGTTTCCGGAGTTATTAATCTCAAGTCAAAACTATCCATCACCGGGACCAAAAATAATGGATTCGTCACTATTGCCGGTCAAACTGCACCAGGAAAGGGAATCTGTCTCCACGGGTGGACATTCGGAATGATCGGTGGCTCCAATGTGATTGTACGCCATATCCGCACACGCATTGGTACCAGTTCAGGAGAGACGATGGATGGTATGGGGATGGCATCAGGTGACAGTGCGATTTTCGATCACTGCTCGATCAGCTGGACAATCGATGAAGCATTCAGCTCCCGCGGAGCCAAGAACATCACCCTGCAGAGAACCCTTATCTCGGAAGCACTCAATGAAGCCGGTCACAATAAGTATCCTGCAGGCAAACAACATGGTTTTGCTGCCAGCATCAGTGGTGACAAGGGCAGTTTCCACCACAACCTCCTGGCGCACTGTGCAGGAAGAAACTGGAGTCTGGCAGGCGGGCTCAGCAAGAGTCCCATGGAATTCGCAGGGAGACTGGATATTCGTAACAACGTTGTATACAACTGGAGAGGCCGGACCACCGACGGCGGCGCGCATCAGGTAAACTTTGTCAATAATTACTACAAACCCGGACCGGCCGTTCAGATCAAGGTTGCCCTGAATGCGCAAATTGAAAACTTCCCCGGTACTCAAAGCTACTATTTCACAGGGAATGTCATGCCGGGAGTTTTTGATGAGTCGAGCCAGGACAAGGGCAGAAAAATAACCTACATAAACAGAACTGAGAGCAGTGTCAACTGGACTGTATTCGTCAACAAACAGTTTTTTGAACCCTACGTTACCACTCAGACCGCTGGCGCTGCTTACGAGAGTGTTCTATTGGATGTAGGCTGTAACAGGCCCATGCTTGATGACCATGACAAACGAATTATCCAGGAAGTGAAAAACGGCACGTACACCTATAAAGGCAGCAGAACCGGCTATCCGGGACTTATCGACAACGAAAAGGACTGCGGAGGACTGGAAAATTACCCTGTAATTAAGAGACCTGCCGATTGGGACACTGATGGTGACGGCATGCCCAATACTTGGGAAACTGCACGAGGCCTCAATCCATCGAACGCATCAGATGGGAACAAAACCAATCTTTCAACTGAAGGTTACACTAATTTAGAGATGTACCTCAATGAGCTTGCCGGTGACTTTACTACAACTACACAGAAATACAATCTTACCTCTTCTGTTGCTCAGGGACAAGGCAGTGTGGCTCCGGCAAGCGGAAGCTATACAAGCGGACAAAGTGTTACGGTAACCGCAACCCCCGCCAGTGGCTGGCTCTTTGACCGCTGGGGCGGCGATTTGTCCGGAAGCACCAACCCTGCCACCATCACCATGAGCGCAAACAAAACCATATCTGCCTACTTTGTCCAGGACACACGGAAATACTATACCATCACGAAACAGGCCGCACCCGGTGGCAGCATAACCCAGTCTCCTGAAGGCTCTTCAGTGGTTGAAGGCTCAAATGTGACTTTAACAGCAGTTCCCTCCAAAGGGTGGACTTTCAGCGGATGGTCAGGGGACCACACCGGCACAAATGCCACCTGGTCCATTTCCTCCCTGAGCAGCAACGTCTCTGTCGCGGCTTCTTTTCTACCGATTGATAAAGTGGTGTATCAGGCCGAAAATGGTGTACTGAAAGAAGCTGTACTGGAGACCAAAAACGCCGGCTATACAGGTGAGGCTTATGTCAATTATAATGCTGCTGCCGCCTCCATTGATATCCCGGTATATGCCGATGCAGAAGGCGAAAAGACGATGGTAATTACTTTTACGAACGGCTCGGGTGCTGCAAGGGCACTGTCTGTCTTGGTAAACGGCACTCCGCAGATCGCTTCACTTGATTTTGAGGCTACCACAGACTGGGCAACCTGGCAGTCTAAGCAGGTCAAACTGTTCCTGCCGCAGGGGGCAAGCATTATCACCCTTGCAACCGTAAACGGTCAGGATGGTCCGAACATTGATAAGATCGCCTTCGATCAAACCACTGCAGCAATAATACACCAAACTAGAAAAGCAGAATCGGTTCTATCTTACAATCCGGCCCAAAGAACACTTTTCATTCATAATTCCGGATCGAAAAATCTAAAAGTGAACATTTTTTCCCTGAATGGTAAAAAGGTGTTTTCCAGAAAATTAAACACCGGATCGGGAGACGGACTTGCAGCGATTCCTCTTACAAATGCAAACAGTGGTGTATATCTGATCAAACTGGAGTGCGATGGTTCAGTCAAAACTGAGTACATCAATTTGCTTTGAGGACAGTTGTAGTAACACCATAAGATGCAGGGTGAAACATCAGAGACAAGGCACCCGTTTGAAACTGTGGTGTATTCATAATAGAAGGGGGGCGCCCCCCCCTTCTATGTCAGTTAACACCCAGAGCTCAGATTTGCTCTCAGTAATGCCTCATCATTAAAAACCTTCAGTTAGCAGAACTGTTTTCTTTCAACACAATCCTTATTGGCCACAGTTAGTTCGGAAAACATAAATTACAAATTTATCTCACATCAGAATTTATCGAATTATCAAAGACTTATGCGAGTCTGCGTTCGTAAAAATTTTCAACAATTATCTTTTTTAGTGCGTCTGAGACTTTTTTTGATTATAATTATCAAAGCAAGTTTCAGGCGACAACATCAATAGGGAGGCAAGGATAATGCGCTTAAAAGTAACCGTTTGCTTAATCATACTGACAGCACTGTTTTCACACTCCTTTGCTCAGCGGCAATTGGAATCACTGGATCGTGGGTTGGTTGCGGTCAGCACCGGAGGAAGCAACGTTTATTTAAGCTGGCGTTTGATGGGTAACGATCCTGCCGGAATCGCCTTCAACGTCTATCGTGGCACTACCAAGGTGAATTCCAGCCCTATTACTGGTGCAACCAACCTTGTGGACAACTCCGGAAGCACAAGTGCCAAGTACTCGGTTCGCCCGGTCATTGGCGGTGTTGAACAGGCCGCCTCTAAAGAAGTTACCGTATGGGCATCAAACTGCCTGACCATCAACCTTCAGCGCCCATCAAGTATCTATGCTCCAAATGATATTAACGTGGGAGATCTTGACGGTGATGGAGAATATGAGCTTGTCGTGAAATATGAACCGAACAACACAAAAGACAATTCGCAATCCGGAGTTGTCGACAAAGTTTACCTTCACGCATACAAACTCAATGGCACCTGCCTATGGAAGATCGATCTTGGGGTGAACATCAGGGGTGGTGCCCACTATACCCAGCACCAGGTATACGACTACGATGGCGACGGTTTTGCTGAAGTCGCCTGCAAAACGGCCCCCGGGACTAAAGATGGTACCGGGGCATTTCTTAAACTCGGCCCTGCGGCAAATGATGATGACAATGCAGATTATCGCAATTCAAGCGGTTACGTCCTCACAGGACCTGAATACCTCACTGTTTTTAATGGAAAAACCGGAAAAGAGATGGCCACCGTAAACTATACACCAGCTAGAGGTACTGTAAGCAGTTGGGGTGACAGTTATGGAAACCGGGTTGACCGTTTCAACGCCACTACTGCGTGGCTGGATGGCAAACGTCCGAGCATGGTTTTTCAGCGTGGCTACTACACCCGCCTTACCTGCGCGGCATGGGACTGGCGAGAAGGCAAGCTGACTCAACGCTGGTTCTTTGATTCAAATGCAAGCGGTAATTCAGCTGCTGCCGGACAGGGAAACCATTCTATTATGGCTGGGGATGTCGACAATGACGGGAAAGATGAAATAATCTTTGGAGCTTCGGCAATCGATGATGACGGGAAGCTCTTATGGGTCAATAAAATGGGTCATGGTGATGCCAATCACATCGGAGACATGGATCCTTCCCGGGCTGGAATCGAACTGTGGTTGGTAAGGGAGGGTGCCGCAGCGAATTCAAACGGTTCCTATCTCGCCGAAGCCGCTACAGGAAAGACGATATGGGGACGTCCGGTTTCCGCCGCTTCCGATGTAGGACGCGGTATCGCTGCAGATATTGATGCCACCCATGTAGGCTATGAGATGTGGTCAAGTGCCACCGATGGAACATACAACTGTAAAAATGTAAAAATCAGCTCAAATAAGGGATCTGTTAACTTCCGCGTTTACTGGGATGGAGATCTGCAGGATGAGCTTCTGGATGGCAATGTCATTTCCAAGTGGAATGGAAATGGCACATCCACACTGGTTACTCTAAACGGTAATTCATGCAACGGCACAAAGAAAACTCCCAACATATCAGCTGACCTTCTGGGTGACTGGCGCGAAGAGGTTATCCTTCATGACGGAGCTGCAAAGCTGTACCTGTACACTACGACCGCCACCACCACTCACCGGCTCTACACGCTCATGCATGATCCGATGTATAGAGCCGGCATAGCCTCTCAGCAGTCCTCCTACAACCAGCCCCCGCATCTGGGCTTTTTCCTCGGTAACGGAGCCGACAAGGCGCCTAAGCCCAACATGTATGTCAGCAGCAGTGGCAAATCTTTTACTCTTGCAACATCTGTTGCACAGGGACAGGGGAGCATTACCCCTGCCAGTGGCACTTTTCAAGAAAATCAAGCAATAACTGTAACGGCAACTGCAGCCAATGGATACCTTTTTGACCGCTGGGGCGGCGACCTCTCCGGAAGCACTAACCCGGCAACCGTCACCATGAATGCAAACAAAACCATCTCTGCATACTTCGTTCAGGACACACGGAAATACTACACCATCACCAAACTGCCAGCACCCGGTGGAACCATAACCCAGTCTCCTGAAGGCTCTTCGCTTGTTGAAGGTTCAAATGTAACCTTGACTGCTGTTCCCTCCAAGGGCTGGACTTTCAAGGAATGGTCCGGTGACCATGCCGGCACGGGTGCTTCCTGGGCCATTTCCTCCCTGAGCAACAACATCTCAGCTTCTGCTTCTTTTCTGCCAATAGACAAATTGGTTTACCAGGCGGAAAACGGCACGCTGAAGGAAGCAGTGCTGGAGACTAAAAACACCGGATTTACAGGTGATGCATACGTCAATTTCAATGCCGCAGCAGCATCGGTCGAACTACCGGTTTATGCCGATGAGGCAGGCGAAAAAACTATCATCGTTACCTTTTCCAACGGTTCGGGTACCGCAAGGGCTTTGTCTGTTTCGGTAAACGGCACCCAGCAGATAGCAGCACTCGATTTTGAAGCTACCACAGATTGGACAACCTGGCAACCGAAACAGGTCAAACTGACACTGCCGCAAGGAGCAAGCATTATCACTCTGGCAACCATAAACGGTCAGGATGGCCCGAATGTTGATAAAATCACTCTCGACATACTGACGCCAGCCCAATCACTCAGGACTGATAAAGGAAGATCAACGTGCACCTACAATTCCGCCAAACGGGTTCTTAACATTACTGCACCTGGAGCAAACCATCTTACAATAACCATATTCTCCTTAAACGGCAGGAAAGTGTTCTCCAGGAAATTCAACAACATGGCTGGTGTTGACAGAATGGAAATCCCTCTTACTGGAATCAGGTGTGGAATGTACATCATCAGATCTGAATTTGACGGATTTGAAAAAACAGATCATCTGAAAGTATGGTAATGTGAAGTATAGTCCAGCAGGTCTGAAGTGCGGGTACCATCTGGCTGTTTGGAACCGAACAGCCAGATGGAATAAACCTGGCTTGACAGTGGCAGATAAACCTTTTCACTTGGTTTTTCTAATGATTCTCACCCAGAGACTTCCCACTACAATGTATGACACCACTAAACCAAACCTCATTATTGGAGCGCCCGGACAGTGAATCGGTCACAAATCCGGTGCTCGCAATAAGTAACAAAAGGAATTCTATGAGAAGGATGGTATACCTTGGACTGCTTGCTGCATTTTTTGTTTTTGCGGGTTCTATCAATGCTGTAACGAAGAAAAAGTACGACTTTATCGTAGGAAAAGATGGTGATTTCAAGGCCGCCATGAACGCAGCATCCAAAGCAGGAGGAAAACGCTTCGTCATGTTTTTCCCTGCGGGAGAATATAATATAGGCCCGCTTACCGGCAACTCAAACCAGATGACTGAGTTCTCTTACCCAAATGTTTCCTTTATCGGTCAGGAGACAAAAAAAACCACAGTTTATAATACGTCAAAAGATGAAGGTATCAGTATTTCATCTACACTGTTTTTAAGAGGCGACAATGCCTACTTCCAAGATTTAACAATCCAGAACAAGGCGACTGTAGGCACCGGTCGACATGTTGTAATCAAGGAGCAGTGCAACAATACTATTTACAAAAATGTCCGATTGATGAGCGGGCAGGATACCTATTATACAAAGGGAAAAAAAACATATTGGGAAGGTGGAGAGATTCAGGGAACTACCGATTTTATATGTGGAGATGGAGATGTTTTTTTTAACGGAGTTTTGCTCTGGGTACTAAAAAGGAGTGCGCTTGCCGCTCCTTCCACCTCAACATCCTGGGGGTATGTCTTCAGCAACTGCACCATTGATGGAATTGCTGAAGGCTATGACCTGGCTCGTTCCTGGAATAATGCCAGAGTAGTTTTTCTAAACACCACTATGAAGAAACTACCCAGCGAAGGTGGCTGGGGTAACCCAATGAATTCTGTTCCTGTAGTCTTTGCTGAATACAACAGTAAAAAAGCAGATGGCAGCAAGGTTGATCTGAGCAAGCGCCGCACTACCTATACATCTGGTACAACAACGGTTAAGCTCAATCCGGTACTATCGGAGCAAGAGGCTGCAAAGTATACCATCAGCAATGTGCTGGGAAACTGGGACCCTCAAAAATCCACTAAACAAATCGTAGCGCCGAAGGCCTTTATTGAAGGCAAAAGTGTCAAATGGAATGATGATCAGAATGCCCTTTGCTGGGTACTATTTGTGAATGGAACATACCTCGCCAATGTTACCATTAACTCTTTCGAACTTCCGACATCGATAAAAGCAGGTGATAAAATCACCGTACGCGCAGCCAATGAGATGGGGGGATTGGGAGAGAGTTCCAATACCGTTTTAGCGGGTACAAATAGCCTACCTGTATACACACTATCCTTATCTGTTTCAGAAGGAAAGGGTTCAGTGACACCGGTAAATGCCAGCTATGACAGTGCCTCAACTACTATTATTACGGCAATTCCTGAAAATGGTTACCTCTTCGACCACTGGGGCGGCGACCTTACCGGTAGCACCAATCCGGCAACCATCACCATGAATGCAAACAAAACCATCTCTGCCTACTTTGTTCAGGACACTCGGAAATACTACACCATCACCAAGCAGGCAGCACCCGGTGGAACCATAACCCAGTCTCCTGAAGGCTCTTCGCTGGTTGAAGGGTCAAGTGTAACCTTGACTGCTGTTCCCTCCAAGAGCTGGACTTTCAAGGAATGGTCCGGTGACCATACCGGCACAGGTGCAACTTGGACCGTTTCTTCACTGAGCAGCAGCATCTCTGTTGCAGCTTCATTTCTACCGGTCGACAAGTTGGTTTACCAGGTGGAAAACGGAGCCCTAAAGGAAGCGGTGCTGGAGACTAAAAACGCCGGATTTACAGGTGAAGCATACGTCAATTATAATGCTGCCGATGCATCCATCGAACTACCGGTTTATACAGATGAGGCAGGCGAAAAGGATATTGTCATTACCTTTGCCAATGGCTCAGGTGCGACAAGAGCATTATCACTATCTGTTAACGGCACCCAGCAGGTTGCTTCACTTGATTTTGAAGCTACTACAGACTGGATAACCTGGCAATCAAAACAGGTCAAACTGACATTACCGCAAGGGACAAGCATTATAACTCTGGCCACCATAAACGGTCAGGATGGCCCCAATGTTGACAAAATAGCTTTCGTCCAGACTACAGCAACAATAACACTCCAGACAAGAAAAGCAGAATCTGTTTTATCTTACAACCCGATAAAGAAGACCCTTTCCATACAAAACATCAGCTCAAAGAATGTGAAAGTAAGCATTTTTTCGTTGAGTGGCAAAAAAGTTTTGGAACGAGAAATCGATACATCTGCAGAAGCGAGCAGTGCCCAAATATCACTTATCAACTTAAACAGTGGCGCATACCTGATCAGGCTAGAGTATGATGGATCAGTAAAAACAGAATGCATGAACATACTTTGATGGCAGAATGCACTGATACGCTGCAATGCGACAATAACTCAAGAGAAAGGGCATCAGGCCAGCCATCACTGAAAGAGAAATACGTAACCGGGAGAATACTTTGAAAAAAATTGAAATCAACCGATTAACTGTGTTGTCAATCGTTCTTACATTTTCATTTATTACGATTTCCCTTGCAGCACCAGATAATCCGACAGGATTTGCTTCAGTCAGCGGTAAAGGTCTCACCACTACCACTGGAGGGGCCAGCGGAAAGACCGTAACGGTATCCACATTTTCTGATTTGAAAAAGTATGCTGAAGCATCAGAGCCTTACATTATCCTTGTAAAAGGAAACGTCCCAGCATCTTCCAAGGGTGCTTCCATCAGGGTAAAGTCAAATAAAACGATTGTAGGACTGGGCAGTGATGCAACTCTGTATCAGGCAGAACTCAGTCTAATCAACGTAAGCAATGTAATCATCCGCAACTTGATAATTGAAGATTCGTTTGTTGAAGGCGATTATGACGGGAAAACAAACGATTTCGATGCGATACAGGTAGACTCCAGCCATCATATCTGGATTGATCATTGCCGTTTTTCCAACTGCGGCGATGGCCTGATTGATCTCAGAAAGTCCTGCGACTATGTGACCGTATCTTATGTGCATTTAAGCAATCACAACAAAGCGTTTGGAATCGGCTGGACAACGGAAACTGATTTCAGAACGACTATTCATCACTGCTGGTTTGACAGGACAAACCAAAGAAATCCCAGTTTTGATATGGGCATGGGCCATCTTTATAATAATTATGTCAGCGAGGTATCAAGCTACGGTCACTATGCACGCGGCCAGGCACGTCTTGTCATTGAAAATTGTGTTTTCGAAAACTCAAAGAATCCGGTTCAGGTGGATGCCTCTGCGAAGGGGTATATTTCAGGCCTTCAGTTCTCCGGCTGCAGCGGGACAAGTGCAGGTAATACCTCCAATATGCCCTTCAATCCCGATAACATTTACAGCTACCATCTTGACCCTACATCTGAAGTAAAAAGAATCGTGACCTCTGAGGCTGGGCCGCGGACGCACATTGGCGAACAATATACCGGAAACTCCACATCGAAATTCAACCTGACTGTTTCAATTGCTCAAGGAAATGGTGCGGTAACACCATCAACAGGGAGCTTTGAAAGCGGACAGAATGTAGCTCTGACAGCCACTCCTGCCAGCGGCTACCTTTTCGAACGCTGGAGCGGAGATTTCTCAGGAACCACCAATCCCATAACCATGAACATGACTTCCGATAAGTCAATTTCAGCATACTTTATTGAAGATACACGGACCTTTTATACAATCACAAAACAACCGACTCCCGGCGGAACCATAATCCAGTCACCGGAAGGCTCTCTGCTGGTTGAAGGGTCAAATGTAACCTTGACTGCTGTACCTTCCAAAGGCTGGACTTTTAGCGCTTGGTCCGGTGACCATACCGGCACAGGCGCCACCTGGACCATACCCTCTCTGAGCAATAACATCTCCGTTGCGGCCACCTTTCTACCAGTCGACGAATCGGTTTACCAAGCAGAAAACGGAGCACTGAAGGAAGCTGTGGTGGAAACCAAAAACGCTGGGTTTACCGGTGATGCATACATCAATTTCAATGCCGCAGCAGCTTCTGTCGAAATTCCGGTTTATGCCGATGATGCAGGCCAAAAGGCCATCGTCGTTACTTTTGCCAACGGTTCGGGTACGACAAGAGCCTTGTCTGTTTCTGTAAACGGCACCCAGCAGATTGCATCACTCGATTTCGAACCAACCACAGACTGGACCACCTGGCAACCTAAGCAGGTCGAACTGACATTGCCTCAAGGAGCAAGCATTGTCACTCTGGCAACCATCGACGGTCAGGATGGCCCCAACATCGACAAAATCGCCATCGGTCATTCTACTAATGCGATAATACACCATACCAAAAAAGCAGGCCCGATCCTATCTTACAATCCGGCAAAGAAAATCCTATACACACGAAACATTCAATCAATGAATCTGAAAGTAATAGTTTTCTCCCTTAGCGGCAAAAAGGTATTCTCGACCAAACTCAATACCGCAACCAGCACTGGCATGGGGCATATACCACTTACCGGTTTGACAAGCGGAGTATACTTGATACAACTGGAATTCAATGGATCTGTGAAAAAAGAATACGTGAATTTACTCTGACAAGTAGTTCATCTGCACTTCCAGGGCGACATAGTCTTCAGTTCTGTACTCAATCATTATACATGTTTGTTACAAATTATGCATTTTGTACAAAGAGCTATTATTTTGTTTTGAATAATTTCCCCTGAAAACACAGCAAAACAACTCTATCATCAGCATCTTGTAACTGTACTCAAATCAGTACAGATAATTCATCAATACAGAAAGATAACGATCTCATTTTTCTATTTTGCAGTATATTGTGTAGTATATGATTATCCATTAAAGAAAACTCAAACCATTTACCCGGGAGGGGTTCAATGTTAAGCTACACCAGTCATTCAGTTTTCCGGTTAATTGTGGCAACCCTGTTCCTGTGTGTTCTCTTCCAAAACACCTCTTTGGCTCAGATTTCCCCAACCGCAACAACACCAATCGGATTTGCCATGGTGAGTGGCAGCACAACCGGAGGCGGCAATGCAGCTCCCACAACGGTTACAACGTTTGCCCAGCTGAAAGCTGCTGCTCAGGACAAAAACCCCCGGGTGATTATCATCTCCGGCACAATCAAGACTACAGATGGTGGGGGGTCTGGTATGGAAATAGCCAGCAACAAAACGATAATGGGAAAGGATAAAAACTCGACTATTTATGGTGGTTTGGCAATTAAAAACGTCAGCAATGTCATTCTGCGCAACTTCAACATGCAGGGCATTTACCCCAACTCCGGTCCTGATGATGCGATCTCGGTGCGCGGCTCCCACCACGTATGGATCGATCACCTCAATATCTGGGACTCAGGAGACGGCAATTTGGACATCACCAATGCATCCAGCTATGTCACAGTATCCTGGTGTAAATTCTGGTATACCGATAAAAATCATGGCCACAGACTTTGTGCCCTGATCGGCTCCGGCGGCGGTGATCACCCTGAGGACTGGGGCAAAAACAAGGTCACTTATCATCACAACTGGTTTGACAAGCTGGTTGACCAGAGAATGCCGAGATTAATGTATGGTCAAGCCCACGTTTTCAACAACTACTATACCTGCACCGGCAATAGTTACTGTGTGGGAGTAGGTTCTTACGGAGCGATTCTTGTTGAAAACAACTACTTCAAGAGTGTAAAGGATCCCCACATCTTCATGTATGATGTCTACTGCCACATGACTGCCAGGGGTAACACTTATGACAACTGCACCGGTAAAAAGGACAATGGTGCCGGAGGAAGTCGGGATGTGGCTGGTCAGGAAAGCTTTGATGTAAAAGCTTTCGACAAACCTCCCTACGAGTACTCAATGGATAAAGTTGAAGACATCCCTGCAATTGTCAGCAAATATGCAGGCCCCTATTTCGGCGCATCACCTGTCAATTACACCCTTACAACCACTGTTGCACAGGGTCAGGGCACAATCAATCCTCAGAGCGGCAGCTATGAAAATGGTGCAAACGTACAGATCACAGCTACTCCTGCCGAAGGCTGGCTTTTTGAACGCTGGGCCGGGGATCTAACCGGTAGCAGCAATCCAGCCACTGTCAACATGACTGCCAACAGGACCATCTCTGCCTACTTTGCCCAGGACACAAGAAATCGTTATACCATTACTAAACAGGCTTCTCCCGGCGGTTCCATTACCCAGACTCCGGAAGGATCCTCTCTTCTTGAAGGCACCAGTGTAACCTTCACAGCTGTTCCTAATGGTGGCTGGACATTCAACGGGTGGGATGGAGATCATACCGGCACAAATGCGATTTACGGCATCTCCTCCTTGAACTCTAACATCGCAATTTCCGCATCATTTATGCCCATCGAAAAATATGTTTACCAAGCTGAAAACGGCGTTCTGAAAGATGCAGTTCTGGAAACAAAAAATGCGGGCTTTACCGGTGAAGCATACGTCAACATTTCGGCAGTGAGCGGCTCTTTCATCGAGATACCAGTGTACGTTGACTACGAGGGACTGAAAACTGTCACGATCACCTTTTCCAACGGATCAGGGGCAGCAAGGCAATTCTCAGTTTCAATAAACGGTACTCAACAGATAGCATCTTTGAATTTTGAACCGACATCCAATTGGACAACATGGGAATCGAAGCCAACCAGCCTCACTCTGCCCCAGGGTGTAAGTACGGTCAGACTGGCAACCATAAACGGACAGGACGGCCCCAATATTGATAAAATTACCATCGACCCGGCAGTCATTACACTGACACATTTAGGTATTACGGACAATTCATTCTCATATCATGTCTCTTCACAAAAATCACTCCGGGTTCAGTTTCCTGCCAGAGAAAATTTGAAAGTAAGCATTTTTTCACTGGATGGAAAACTAGTGCTTTCAAAGAAAATCACCTCTGGAATAAATACCAGAAGTGCTGAAATCCCACTTCGCGACCTTAATAGTGGAATGTACCTGATCAAATATGAATATCGCGGAGAGATAAAGAGTGGCTATATCAATCTGTTATAAAGGCAGGGCAGCCATTTCCGAAAACCTATATCAATCAAGCCCCATCGTTGAATTAAAAGGAGTAGATATGGGGAATCACAACAAGTGCGGATTCATGATCAATACGTTCAATAAATATGCCTTTATGGTTTTGCCGTTGCTGCTTATTTCCGCAATTTCGGGGCACCATGGGTTATATGCGCAGACACCTGAAGTCAGCATCTATCGAATATTTGAAAAATCGATAGACAATTCAAAGAATTACCCCAACAAATTCACCGATATCGAACTCCGATGCAGCTATACTGCGCCTTCAGGAAAAAAGTGGAATTTTTTCGGTTTCTTTGATGGAGATGGAAAAGGCGGCGGTAACAAAAGCTCGGGGAACGTCTGGAAATTGCGATTCATGCCTGACGAACCAGGGTTGTGGAGATACCAATGGACCTGGAGCGATGGATCGACCGGTGGCCAAGGTGAGTTCTCTTGTGTGTCAGATGGAGCTGGAAAAGGAATTCTTCGTGCCTATGCCCAAAACCCCCGCTGGCTTGCATATAACGGAACCGAGCCGGTTTTTATCAAGGCTTATTACGAGTCCGGTACCGGTTCTTTATCCCAGCCATTCGACTGGGTAGTGAATAATGTTTATCAGGTTCTTATTGATAATGGATATAATTACCTTCAGGTAAATTGGCTTCTTCCATTATGTCGTTCTTCCGTCGTGTATACAGATGGACCGGCACAATCTGTTACCGATCTTGAACTTTATGAATCGGGAAAAGCCTCCAGCACGATGAAATTGAACGTCTGGAAATTACTCGAAACCCATGTCGATTGGCTGAATGAAAGAAATGTTGCCATTCACCCGTTCATGGGGTTTAGCGGTGGAAAAAACGGTGGTTTGGACTGGGCCGTACTGAGCGATAAAGAAAAGGATTTTTTTGTGCGTTATGTAATTGCCAGATTGGCTCCTTTCGCCAATATAGCATGCTGGAATTATGTATGGGAAGTTGATGGTAATGATGAAAAAGGTGAACTTGCCTTAATGCGTCTTATTCAGAAATATGATGTATTCAATCATTTGCGCACCTACCAGGATGAAATGCCGGTTAACAATGAGTTTAAGCGTCCGGAGTACACGTACGCCTCTGTTGAAAACCATCTTGATGAAGCAAAAAAGGACAGAGATCAATGGAAGGAAGGCTGGACCCATCACGATGCCTGCCTTGTCAATACTGCAGGCAAACCGGTTATAATGGTCGAGGGAAATGCGCTCTGGGTTCGTTACTGGAAAACGGTAAATGATATTGGAGCAACTCCTGATAATCTTCGCCAGGCCGCCTGGGGATGTATCACAGCAGGTGCATCATTTATATGGAGCGGCCACTGGGAGCCACCTTTAGTAGCCACAGGGCCAAAAGGGTTACCTTTTACAGATAACAGTAACGCTTATCGTCCATCCGCCCGACAGCTCGATGTTTTGAGCAAAGTCATGACTGAAGAGGTCATTTTTCACCGAATGACTCCCAATGATGCACTGCTCTCATCGCATGACAAGCAGAAAGTCTGGTGTTTGGCGGAACCAGGGAACCAGTACCTTGTATTTTCTACCGGGGGGAAATCCTTTTCCCTTAATTTACAAAGCGGCAGCTATACTGAAAACAAGTGGATAGATACAAAAACTGGAACCATGATTTCCTATGGCACAATCGAGGTGCCAAATCAGCAGAATCGTGCCTTTTCTCCGCCCAGCTCCAGCACCGATTGGGTGCTGCTGCTGAGGGGATCGATTGCTCCGCGATACACTGTCACGAAGCAGGCCACCCCCGGTGGTACCATCACCCAGACACCGGAAGGAACCTCACTGAAGGAAAGTACCCTGATAAAATTTACTGCGGTTCCCAATAAAGGATGGAGCTTCAGCGGATGGTCCGGTGATTACAGCGGTACCGAAAACTCCCTTACAATACCCTCATTAAGCAGCGACATCTCCGTTCTCGCTTCTTTTGCGCCTCTTGACAAGTTTGTCTACGAGGCAGAGTACGGCATTCTGAAAGATGCACTGAAGGAAACAAAAAACGCCGGTTTCACGGGGGAAGCGTACGTTAACATATCAGCGGTCACTGGCTCGTGCATAGAAATTCCGGTATTCGCCGATGAAGCAGGTCAGAAAGTAGTTTTTATCACTTTTGCCAATGGCTCAGGTACGGCAAGGCAGTTTTCCATTTCTGTTAATGGCACACAACAGATTCCTGCAGTGAATTTCGAACCGACCGCGAACTGGACAACCTGGGAAGCAAAACAGGTCAGCCTTACCCTCCCCCAGGGAGCCAGTACGATCACTTTGGCAACCATAGATGGCCAGGATGGGCCCAACATTGACAAGGTTACTATTGATCATGGCACTACATCTCTAATGCATTCGACGGTAAATGGAAATTCACTTTCATTCTATAACCCGGCAAAGAAAACACTTTTCATACTGGAAAATGCTTCTAAAGAACTGAAAGTAAACATCTATTCTTTAAATGGGAAAACTGTACATTCCAAGAGGTACAAAACGGGTGCCAAATACTGCAGAATTGAGGTATCACTCACCAAACTAAGAAATGGCATATATATAGTAAAAATTGAAAAAAGCGGTATAATTAAAACAATGCAAGTGAATGTACTTTAACTCAGCATATCATTTCTAAAGCAGCTCAATACAAGGAGGGTGAAATGAACGGGAACAATCCGCAGAATAAACAGAGAATTGGTGACATTGCGTTGCCATATCTGATACTATTAGGTGTTTTACTCCTGCTCACAGTCAGAGCTCAAGCTAAAACGCCTGCATTCCCCACTGCCGAAGGCTGTGGGAAATGGGCAACAGGCGGCCGTGGAGGCGAAGTCGTTGAAGTTACAACCGTATCGGATGACGGAGTGGGTAATCTCGCCGGGAGTCTTCGATGGGCCGCAAAGCAACACTCCGGCAAGCCACTTACCATTGTATTCAAAGTTTCGGGCGTTATCGACTTGAAAGGTGTAGACCTGAGAATAAAGCGCAACGATCTTACCATCGCAGGGCAAACAGCACCCGGTGACGGTATATGCATCAGGGGTGGGGAATTTAATATGGGAGGATCTTCAAATGTAATCGTAAGACACCTCCGTTTCAGGACAGGCGCTTACACCTCTACTGGTAAGGAGATAAACGTTGCATCAGTCCGGCTTGAGAATGGAGGCAATTACATTTTCGACCACTGTTCAGTAGCTTGGTCTGCCGAAGAGCTTGCCGATTTTTGCGACGGGCCCAACATCACCGTACAGTGGTGCATTTTCAGTGAAGCGTTATACAATTCTGTAAATTCTAAAGGAGCACGAAGTTACGGACCTGTACTGGGTGGCTCTGGTGCCAGCTATCACCATAATCTAATTGCCCATTGTGTTTCCAGGACACCGCGATTCGGAGTTTCTACCAAGGTTGATGTGAACTCGCTTGTCGATTATGTAAACAACGTGCTCTATAATTTCGGCAGGGCCACAGCCTGCTACGGCGGTGAAAACGAAATGGGTTCGGCCGGCTCGGTCAAAATAAACATGGTCAATAACTATTACAAACAGGGACCAGCATATTCAGGAAGCGCCTATTTTGTAAGAGCATCGTATGAAATCGGCGCACAAGGCACAGCCTACAGTAAATGGCACCTGAATGGGAATTATATCCAGAGTTCAAATTCTGCCAATAACAAGTTAAATTCTGATAACTATAGCGGCCTACATTTTGAAGAATATACCGATCAGCTATCCGGCGTGACGATCAACAATTTAAAATCCTCCCGACACACTATGCCGGAATCCATTATTACTGAAACAGCAGCCAATGCGTTCACAAGCGTGCTAAACAAAGCAGGGGCATTTCCCCGCGATGCAATTGACACCCGCGCTGTGACTGAAGCGAAAAACGGCACAGCATCAAAACATGGTACATTCAACAACAATTCTGTCAGTGGAATTATTGATAAGCCAGAAGATGCGGGCGGATGGCCGACATACAAAACCAGCAATGTACCTGCTGATAGCGACAAGGACGGTATGCCCGATGCCTGGGAAACAGCACATGGTCTTAATCCGTCAAACGCATCCGACAGGAATAATAAGGACCTGTCAACAGAAGGTTACACAAATCTTGAGATGTATCTTAATGAGCTTGCGGGGGATTTTTCTTCAACTACTCAAAAGTATACTCTTACCTCTAATGTCGCGCAGGGACAAGGTAGTGTATCTCCAACAAGCGGAAGTTATACAAACGGACAGAGTGTTACAGTATCCGCAACCCCAGCCAGTGGCTGGCTCTTTGACCGCTGGGGAGGAGACCTTTCCGGAAGCACCAATCCCGCAACAGTCACAATGACCGCTAACAAAACCATCTCCGCCTACTTCGTCCAGGACACAAGAAACCGTTATACCATCACAAAGCAGGCAGCTCCCGGTGGTTCCATTACCCAGTCACCTGAAGGATCTTCACTGCTTGAAGGTACAAGTGTAACCTTGACAGCTGTACCTAATGGAGGATGGACATTTAGCGGGTGGTCTGGAGGCCATACCGGAGCAAATACTACCTACACTATCGCATCACTGAGCAATAATGTGTCGGTTTCCGCTTCTTTCATGCCTCTGGACAAATATACCTATCAAGCGGAAAACGGCGTCCTGAAAGATGCCGTTCTGGAAACCAAGAATGCGGGTTTTTCTGGGGATGCTTATGTCAACATTTCGGCAGTTTCGGGTTCTTGCATAGAAATCCCGGTGTTTGTTGACGAGGCCGGAGAAAAAACGGTCCTTATCACCTATGCCAATGGCTCCGGTGCATCAAGGCAATTCTCTGTTTCTGTAAACGGCACACAGCAGATTGCATCACTTGATTTCGAAGCTACGACAGACTGGACCACCTGGCAGCCAAAGCAGATCAAACTGACCTTTCCGCAGGGGGCAAGCACAGTTACGCTGGCGACGATAAATGGCCAGGACGGGCCGAATATTGATAAAATCGTATTCGATCAGACAACTGCGGCAGTAGCGCATCAGGTCAAAAGAACAGAATCTGTTCTGTCATACAATCATTTAAAGAAAACACTTTCCTTGGAGAATATGGAGTCCCAAAATATCCAGCTGAACATTTTCTCACTGAGTGGAAAAAAGGTGTTTTCCTTGAAAATCAATACTGGATCCAGAAGCGGCATTGTGGAAATTCCTCTTGCCGACATCAACAGCGGCTTTTACCTGATCAGACTTGAATCTAATGGTTTGGTAAAAACAGAATACATGAATTTACTCTGATGAAGATACAGCGTCACTACAGAGCAGTGCTGAAACAGTTTTGAAGAAGTAGGTAGCAGGTAAAAAGGGGTGATCGTGTCTATACCCTTTTTTACCGACATCTCTGTCAACTATTCATCAGGTACTAATGCCTGTTCCGGAACCAAACGGGAGTAATTATGAATCGATTTATCATACTTTTAAACGCAGTACTCATTACCGCATCAATTGTTTCTGGTTTTACGCTGGATGATGTTCCTGAAGGCTGGGCTTCGATGAATGGCGGTACCACCGGAGGTAAGGGCGGCCCACAAGTCACCGTCTCCAGCATGAGCGAACTCAAAAATGAAGCATCTTCTTCGGGAAAAAAAATAATTCTGGTTAAAAAGGGACAATACAGCGGGACATTGTCGCCAAAATCCGACAAAACCATTGTGGGTATCGAACCAGGCGTGGTCATTACGGGCAACGTAAATATTAGTGGACAAAACAACATAATTATCCGGAATATTGCCGTCAGAGGTAACCGTTGCAACAGCTACGATGAATGCAGAGCCGGGAGTGATGCAGTTTACGTAGGTAATGGATCCAAAAATATCTGGCTTGACCATTTAGATATCGCTGATGGTCAGGATGGCAACTGTGATTTTACAAAGGCAGCTGATTTCATCACAGTCACCTGGTGCAAATTCTGGTACACCTACAAAAAGGAACATGCATTTTCCAACCTCATTGCCGGTTCAGACGATGAAACGCAATCTGAAGGCAAACTGAATACTACATTCCAGTATTGCTGGTGGGCGGATAATGTCAATCAACGGCAGCCACGTGGACGTTTCGGAAAAATTCATGTGGTTAACAATCTTTATACATCACAGAACACCAGTTATGCATGTGGACCCGGTTTTAAAATGCAGATGCTTATTGAAAACAACGTATTCAAGTGTAACGGAAATGGAATTTCAGATGCTGGTGGTGGTGCATGGAAAACGGTTGGAAACACAGGCTCAGCGAAAAACATACAAACCAGCAAAGGATCAGTTTTCACCCCCCCTTATAAACTTTCAAAGATAGTTTCGGCTTCCGAAGTGGAAACCATGGTAAAAAACGGCGCTGGTGCCACAATGACCCTTGGTACAAACAAATACAGTCTTACTACATCTGTTGCGCAGGGGCAGGGAACGATCACACCGGGAAACGGCAGCTATAGCGAGAACCAGAGTGTAATCGTAACTGCCACTCCCGCCAACGGCTGGCTCTTTGACCATTGGAGCGGTGCACTCTCTGGAAGCACCAATCCCGCAACAGTCACAATGAACGCGAACAAAACCATCTCAGCCTATTTCGTCCAGGACACAAGAAACCGTTATACCATCACAAAGCAGGCAGCTCCCGGTGGTTCCATTACCCAGTCACCTGAAGGGTCTTCACTGCTTGAAGGCACAAGTGTAACCTTAACAGCTGTACCTAATGGAGGTTGGACATTCGGTGGATGGTCTGGAGACAATACCGGAACAAATGCCACCTACACTATTGCATCCCTAAGCAATAACGTATCGGTTTCCGCTTCTTTCATGCCTCTGGACAAATATATCTATCAAGCGGAAAATGGCGTCCTGAAAGATGCCGTTCTGGAAACCAAGAATGCGGGTTTTTCGGGTGATGCTTATGTAAACATTTCAGCAGTAGCAGGCTCTTACATTGAAATCCCTGTATATGTGGACGAAGCCGGGCAGAAATCGGTTGCAATAACTTTTGCCAATGGCTCAGGGGCAGCAAGGCAATTCTCTATTTCTGTAAACGGCACTCAACAGATCGCATCTCTTGACTTTGAAGCTACCACAGACTGGACCACCTGGAAAGCCAAGCAGATTAAGCTGACATTGCCACAGGGAGCAAGCACAGTTACTCTGGCGACGATTAATGGCCAGGACGGACCGAATATTGATAAAATTGAACTTTTTCTGGATGCGGTATCGACCGGCGCCGCGAACAGACATGGTAGAACAACTCTTTCAAGCTATAATCCTGTGCAGAAGGTTCTCTATATACATGCAGATGGCACAAATAACCTGAATGTGCACATTTTTTCTTTAAACGGCAAAACAGTACTTTCAAGGAAATTCAATCAGGGTTACAAATCAGGGCAAGTCAAGATGCCGCTCACCGAGCTTAAAAATGGTATCTACCTTGTTAAAATTGAAGTTGATGGAGCGACACATACAATGCACATGAATGTTCTAGAGTGACCTCAGCGGAGCATTGGGTGCACGTGTGTGAAAAGCGCACGCAACATCCAATGCTCCACTAAAATTTATCCGCATTACTGCTTTACGGTGTTCTTAAGCTAATGCGGAAAAGATACTTGAACCGGGTATTCTAAGTCAGTTAGTTGCTGAGCCTATGCCCTGAGATAATGAACAGCTTTTTAAACATACTTGAGAAAGAACTGAATATGCGTATTTCCAGTGTAGCTTTAACCACGTTCTTATGCCTGGTTTTTAGCCTGAACATCTACGGAGTCACTTACGATGCTATTGTCGCCAGCGATGGTTCAGGAAAGTACAAAACAATACAGGCCGCACTGGATGCTGCACCATCAAACAGCAGCAAGCGCTGGGTAATTTTCATTAAGAGTGGTACCTATAAAGAGATGATCAACGTCGCATCGGGTAAAAACAAGATAACACTGATTGGAGATTGCAATGTCAAGGTAACTTTTGACAGGGCAATCAACGATATTGATCCGTCAACGGGGAAAGTTTATACTGTTAAAAATTCAGCTACTGCGTATGTATATGGCTCCGAATTTTATGCTAACAATATCACCTTTGAAAACACGGCAGGACCAACAGCCGGACAGGCACTGGCAATCTACATACGAGCAGACAAGGCGGTGTTTGTCAAATGCCGGTTTATCGGTAATCAGGATACTTTCTATGGGCATTTTGTACGAATGTACCTGTATAATTGTTATATCGAAGGGACTGTTGATTTCATCTATGGCGAGTCAACCATGTGGTTTGAGAGTTGTCAGCTCCATGCTAAAGGAAGCTGCATAACAGCCGCTAACACAGAACCTTTCGCAGAGTTCGGAATGGTTTTCAACAAATGTACCATTACTGGGACCAAAACAAAGAATGCATTACTGGGCCGTACGTGGGGGCCTTATGCCGCAACAGCTTTTTTGAACTGCTCGATGGGAGATATAATCAAGCCGGAAGGCTGGAGTGATTTTGGGGATTCAAAAAACCGGGCGACCGCGCGCTATGCAGAGTATAACAATACCGGTTCAAGTGCCAGTACACAGAATCGTGTATCATGGTCTAAAGTACTGTCTTCTTCCGAAGCATCAAAATATACGTTGCTGAATGTCATGAAAAAAACGTACGCAGCATCTCCCACAGTTGACAACTGGAACCCTCAGCTGGTGGTTGATTTATATCCGCTTGATCCATGTAATACCAGCACGGATAAAAAAACCCTTTCCATCTCTGTTGCGCAGGGAGAGGGAAATGTAACACCTCAAAGCGGAAATTATAATGAGGGGGAGAGTGTAACTGTGACTGCGACTCCGGCTCCAGGATGGCTCTTCGACCGTTGGGGCGGCGACCTTTCCGGTAACACCAATCCTGCGACAGTCACGATGACCGGAAACAAAACAATTTCATCCTACTTTGTTCAGGATACACGAAATCGCTATACGATCACCACACTTGCTGCTCCCGGTGGCTCCATCACTCAGACCCCGGAAGGTTCTTCGCTGGTTGAAGGCACCAATGTGACCATTACAGCTGCCCCCGTAAAGGGGTGGTCCTTCAGCAGGTGGACAGGTGATCATACTGGAACAAATGTCACTTTCTCCATCCCCTCTCTGAGCGGCAACGTATCGGTTTCTGCAGCTTTTCTGCCGGTGGATAAATTTACTTATCAGGCGGAAAACGGCGTTATGCAGGATGCCGTTCTGGAAACAAAGAATGCGGGTTTCACCGGAGAATCGTATGTTAATATTTCTGCAGTTAACGGCTCCTTCATCCAAATCCCGGTGTATGTCGACGAGGCTGGACTAAGGCCGGTATTAATCACATTTGCCAATGGCTCAGGTGCGGCGAGGCAATTCTCTGTTTCGATAAACGGTATCCAGCAGATAGCCTCTGTAAATTTTGAACCAACCGCCAACTGGACAACCTGGGAATCGAAGCCGATCAGCCTCACTCTTCCCCAGGGAGCCAGTATTATTACTCTGGCAACCATAAACGGCCAGGACGGCCCAAATATTGACAAATTAACCATTGACCAGGCCGTAACAGCTGTAACACCTCAGGGAAAAGAGGGCTGCTCATTTACATTCTATGACTCTTCCCTGAAAAGCCTTTTAGTACAGTTACCAGTTTCAAAAAATCTTAAGCTGAGCGTTTTTTCCTTGAGTGGTAAAAAGATACTTTCAAAAACATTATTAATAAACGCAGGTACAAAAAAAGTTAGAATTCCTCTGATTGGTCTGAATCATGGGATGTACCTGATTAAATTTGAATACAACGGGAAATTGAAAACTGAGTATATTTACCTTCTATGATTCAAAAAAAGAGGTGAACAGTTACTAATGAAACTATCATCTCTCTTTTCAGTTCAGGAATTCTGTCGTCTCAGTTTACAGACAAAGAATGGCTTGCCCATTCCACTTTTTCCCTATATATTGGATATCTATGCAGCCTCTTGAATTTTATACTGATTACCGGCAATACCTTTCTGACTATTATGACCATAAGAGGAACACATCCAAGACCTTTTCTTACCGTTCATTCTGCATCAAAGCAGGTCTTAAATCACCCTCGATTTACCGGGAAGTTGTTTCAGGGAAACGCAACTTAACTCAGACCACTATATATGCCTTCATAAAAGGTCTCGGGCTTTCTGAAAGAGATGGCAGATTTTTTGAAAACCTTGTTTTATTCAACCAGGCAAAAAACGAAGATAACAAGAAAAAATTCCTGGCCATTCTAAGGGGTTTGCATTACCGCAAACCACAGAAGCTACTCCCCGTTCATTTATACGAGTACTATCAAAAATGGTACAATCCTGTTGTCCGTGAGCTGGCCGTCGCGGTGGAGTGGAATGATGATTTTTCACTATTAGCCAGATCGGTTAACCCGCAGATCAAAATCTCCGAGGCACGTGAGAGTGTTAGCCTCCTGCTACGATTAGGGCTTCTGCGAAAAGACGGAAACGGCAGATATGTCCAGACTGACACCGATATTACAACCGGTTCGGAAGTCAGTTCGATTGCCGTAAGGGGTATGAACCGTGAATATGCAAGACTTGGCATGGAGGCGATAGATCGATTTCCGCCTTCAGAGCGTGACATTTCGAGTGTCATCATGGCCGTACCACACAATAAACTTCCAGAATTGAAGCGGGAAATCGCTGATTTTAGAAAAAGAATAATTGGTTTAGTTGACAGTGAGGCTGAAAAGGGGGATAATTTTTACTCTCTTGTGGTGGAACTGTTCCCGGTTGGTCAACCAGCCAATCAGCAGAAGGTGGGAAAATGAACAATGCTATAAATATTTTAATTGTTGTACTTTTGGTCTTCTGCAGATGCTCTACCACAGATCTCACAGGTACCAGCGAACAAGGTAATGCACGTGTGGCAGTAACTGTTTACACTTCTGCAAAAGAGCCCGCATCGGGAGCGACAGTCAGGTTGCGCCGTGCAGATTACACAAAAGATGCCGTTTTGGCCAAGCAGACAATAACAAATTACGACAATCTTCTTACAGATCAGGACGGAAAATTCATTATAGACTCCCTGGATACCGGTTTTTATGTTATCGAGGTTACAGATAGAATAAGTGAGGCAGTGCTGATTCATCTCGCGATCACTGAAGCTGATACCGGACTAATTACTCTTGAGCCTGACACCATGCAACCATTCGCCACCATCAAAGGCAAGGTCAATTATGATGCCGTAAGCGACAGACGATTTGCACAGGTCGTTGGGCTGGAGAGACTTGTCGAAGTCGATGTTGATGGTTTTTATCAGTTTACCGATTTGCCAGCCGGTACTTATACAATCAATATCATCAGTATCGACCCGGAAATCAGCCCTATCATTCATGAGAATATTGTTGCTATCCCCGGCCAAATCACTCAGACTGCTTTTCAGGGATGGATGTATTCCAAACCGGTTTACCTCAATACGACTTCATCGGGCGCAGCAGTTTATGAAAATGTTAATAATTTCCCGGTGCTTGTCAGATTAAACAGCAGCAATTTTAATTTCAGTGAAGCTAAAGCTAATGGTGAAGATTTGCTGATTATAAAACCCGATAAAGATTCTACTCCGTTACCATTTGAGATAGAGCGGTGGGATTCCACAGCCGGGCAGGCTGAGATCTGGGTCAGGATGGACACAATCTACGCCAACAGCACAAGATTGGCCTTTCAGTTAATGTGGGGAAACGCAGAGGTCGAGAATGTTCCGCAGAAAACTCCTGTATTTGACACCGCCAATGGTTTCGGTGGAGTCTGGCACCTCTCTGAGCAGAGCAGCCTTCAGGCAAAAGACGCCACTCAGAATGGATTTGAGGGAATAATGAACAATGTTAAAAGTGGAGAAGGAATAATCGGCCGTGCCGCATTATTTTCCGATAACAGCAGTTTTATCACAATGGACAATACAGCCAGCGGGAAACTCAATTTTCCTGCAGATGGGAGATTTTCCGTTTCTGCATGGGTTAATTCCGACAGCGTTACATCCAACCGCATAGTAGTATGTAAAGGTGATCTTCAGTATTACCTGAAAGTACAAAACAACAACTGGCGTTTTTCAAATTACCTTGACAGTCCTGCGGGATGGGATTTTACCGAATACCCGTATTCATTTGGAAACTGGATTCACCTGTACGGGGTACGCGACGGGGCTGCCCAATACCTTTATGTGAACGGTGTATGTGTTGACAGTACCATAAGCCATGATCTCAACCCGGACCCACGTAATGAATCATTCGATGTAGAGATCGGAAGACGGTTACTCCCTGATAGTAGTGACGGGCTATACTTTTCGGGAGTTATTGATGAAGTACGCATCTGCACCAAAGCCAGAAACGCAAGCTGGATCAAACTGACATATATGAACCAGCGAAAAAATGACCAGCTGGTTCTGTTTGATAATTATTAGTGAGTTCGTGCTCTCCAGTGTTGAAATAGTCAGGATGTACTTGTACCCTGCAACCTGTAATCCACAATGTGGGGACCCATTTTCCACGAAAAAGAGGTGTACTCAATTTTTAAGCGAGTTTTTAAATTTCCCAGATAGCTCAGCTCCCACCCTACCCTTCAAATCCTCTATTGAAGAATACGAATGGGCCCGATTGACCAAACAGCGTCATCTTTAAACACATATGAATGTCTGTACCTGGTAAAATTAGAGATTATTTTCTTATTGGTCTTTGAAGTACAATAACCATTCAATAAACCTCTTTACACAAACCAGCAGACGCTGTACTCAAAACAGTACAGAAAAAATTCTAAAATTCAAACAAAGCTCACTGTCTATTTCACATTCCCTTATATTGTTGATAAAACCATATCGGTGATCAATTTCAAAACAGTCGAAACCATGTAGCCATACGGCACCTCACATATCAGTTACCAATAGGAGGTTCTCATGCAGGTATCCAAACTTCAAATTGCCATAGTGGCAATCACACTTTCGGTGTGGTCCATTCAGGCGAACGGGCTACGTGTAGACATTGCCCCATCGTTGGGTCGCACAGACATGTTCACTGCCCGCTGGCAGAACTGGGTAACCGCAAGCGGTACAACAGTAAACACCAAGGTTGGCAATCTGGATGTTACTTTCCGCAAAGCCGGTTCCTCTGGAACAGGAATTAAAAGCGCATGGTCCAAAGCACTGCTTATTAATAATACGACACTAACCTGTGATGGGTTGACTGTAGATGGAACCACATCAGGCGGCGCCATGGAAATGGTGATCAAGGGGCTTTCCTCTGGCAAACACTCTCTTGTTACCTGGCACAGTTTCTGGGACAACGTTGCCGGCAGCACAATGGAAGTGTCTGTTGACGGAAATGTCAAGCACAGGAACCTGAGTGTTCCCACTCGCGTAACCAACGATTTCGATGCCAGACGAGTACACGTAGATTTTGAGGCTCAAGCGGGAAAGGACGTAGTTATTAAATTCCGTGCTGAGGGAAACGGATCTTATGACAATGTGGTCATAAATGCTTTTGAAATTGATGGAACAGACCCAGTTCTCAAAGCATCCGACCTTTCACCAATTGATGGTGATGACCATTACGATATGGATGCCGGCTTGAACTGGAAAGCGGCAGCAAGCGCCCAGTCGCACGATGTTTATTTTGGTGAAGACTCCGTCAGTGTGGACAATGCTACGACCAGCTCTTCAGAATTCAAAGGCAACCAGACAACTACCAAATTCCAACTGAAAGACCTGACCACCTTTAAAACCTACTGGTGGCGCATCGATGAACGGTTCAGTGGGAGTGTTGTCAAGGGGGATGTACTGCCTTTCCGCATACGGCGACTGGCATTCCCCACCGCAATGGGCTACGGGCGCTTCGCGCGTGGCGGAAGAGGTGGCAGGGTTATAGAGGTCACCAATCTCAATGATGCAGGTGCGGGAAGTTTGCGTAACGCATTAGTTAATGAAAAAGGTCCACGTACAATTGTTTTCAAAGTTGGCGGGGTAATTCCGCTCAACAGCAAAATTAATATACCAAGTGATGGCGGCGATGTATATATCGCTG
The DNA here is from genome assembly GCA_023436205.1 of Fibrobacterota bacterium. Lineage (GTDB taxonomy): Bacteria > Fibrobacterota > Chitinivibrionia > Chitinivibrionales > Chitinispirillaceae > JAEZKC01. The sequence continues at coordinate 111,009 of JAEZKC010000072.1, read as the reverse complement.
GCCAAACCGCACCCGGAGATGGAATCTGTGTTACACGTTGGTCGATGGGCCCACTTGGTTCCAAAGATGTTATAATAAGGAATATCCGTCTTAGAGTTGGTGATCACGCGGGACAAGCAATGGACGGCATGGGAATGGCAAGTGCTGACCACTGTATCATTGACCATTGCTCAATAAGCTGGTCCATTGACGAAGCATACAGCTCCCGTAATGCCAAAAATATTACTTATCAGAGAAATCTGGTTACCGAAGCATTGAATATGTCAGTTCACTTTAATGGTAACCACTCTTTTGCAGCCTCGATCAGCGGTAAGTATGGTAGTTTCATTAATAATCTTCACGCCCATTGTGCTGGACGAAACTGGTCACTGGCTGGTGGATTGGAGCCGGATGGAAAAACTGCTGCCGGTTATTGCGAAATCATTAATAATGTAATTTATAACTGGGTACACCGAACAACAGATGGCGGGGTCAGGCAACTTAATTTTATAAACAATTATTACAGAGGAGGGCCCTCGACTACACACTGGAGATTGGTAAAAATTGATGGTGGCGAGCAGAGGGGGTACGTAGTTGGAAATAAAATGGACAATGCTTCAGGTGGCATTGTGCTGAAACCAAGTGAAGACAATTGGAAAATTTGTAATTCAGGGACCGGCTCAATAGCTGATGTCAGAAGTGATACGCTTCTTTTTCCACTAAGTATCATGCCGAAAACTGCAGAAGAGACATACCAAGATGTGCTCTCAAATGTAGGTGCAATCAAGCCAAAACTAGATTCCCACGACACGCGTATACTGAAAGAGGTAAAAGATAGAACATACACTTATAAGGGTAGTAAAAGCGGCATGAAGGGAATCATCGACAGCCAGAACGATGTAGGTGGTTATCCTAAGTACAACGGCGGCACCCCTCCAATCGACTCCGATCGCGACGGCATGCCGGATTCCTGGGAGGTAAAGCATGGATTAAATCCTAACGACGCCTCCGATCGGAACAACCTCAATTTGTCCGATGAAGACTACACCAATCTTGAGATGTATCTTAATGAACTGGCTGGTGACCCTGTCCGATTCAAAGTCACCACTCCTCTCAATCTACATAGGCCAGCAAGTCAATCCAACATTGTGGAGGCACATGTCACTGCCAAATTCATTTCCCTGAGACTTGCTTCAAAAACATTTCTTGAAGTCGAACTATTCGACGTAGCCGGCAGGAAAATTGAAACAGTATATAAAGGCATACCAACCCACCATACTCTCAGAATCCCATCCAAAAAGACATGGGCACATGGGGTCTGCTTTCTGAAAATCAAGGGTGAAAATGGTGACCAGGTTGAAAAGATAACGATTGTTCGATGAAAACAGATAGTTAGCCGAATAACATAGCATAGGGCATTTGTCCTGCCTGAGTAATCCCTCAAGCAGGACAATCTGTCTGACAATGAGCTCAACCTTACCCTGCTTCGACCTGCAATCAATACTCTGCAGAACAAGTTTTGTTACCATTCAATAAGCAGCGAAAAGTGCCCCCCTCACTACAGACTCCCCTCCAAGGGCACAGTTTGCATTGATGGGAGTACCTCCTCAACATGATCCGATATTGTCCAGGCCGAAAATAAGTTTCTGCTCAGCGAAGACCAACCAGGAGCCGACCTCGCACTTTTTTGTTCGTGAAAAATCTTTAATCAACAATGCATAATATTACACATCTTCATTTTTTTCAATAGCTTATGAAAATAATTATTCGGAACATATACCATACCGATAGTTTTTTTATGGCGCGCGGAGTTAATTTTCAGTATAATATGCTAATGACTGGTTGTTAACTCAGGATCAGGTTTGAAAAAAAATCAGCAGGAGATCGCCATGAAACGCCTTACTCTCTATCACAGTTTCATGCTACTTATCGGGTTGACAGCACTTATTGCACCCCAATCCTCCGCAGCCTACACTCCCCCATCATCGGTCCTTTCTGCGCTGGATAAGCTGCGCGGATACAGTGAACTGACCTCTGCGGCCGGTTCCATGAACATCGACACCTACACCTCCAATCTCGCCACCTGGCAGATGAGCCACGGGGGATTCTGCAAAGCCTATGCATCGTATTACGTCAATCCCCATAACGGCAGCACGGCCCCTTCCTCCTTGACCGGTCCCAGTGGTGTTCTCGGCACATTCGACAACAACGCCACCATTCAGGAGATGCGGCTTCTGGCTGTACGCTACAAGGCGACTACAAACAGCACCTATAAAAATCAATTCAAGAGCTCATTCAACAAAGCTCTGGGCTTTGTGTTGACCTCCCAACTCCCCAATGGTGGTTGGCCTCAGGTCTATCCCAAGCGGAACAATTATTCAGACCTTGCCACCTACAATGACAACGCGATGGTACGGGTGATGGTTCTGGTCAAGGATATCATCGACAAGAAATCTCCCTTCGATTCCGACATCGCTTCATCGGCTGATCTATCCAAACTCCAGACTGCACTCGACAAGACAGTCGACTTTGCACTCAAGGCGCAGATCATAAATAACGGGAAACTTACGGTCTGGTGCGCCCAGCACGATCCGCTTACCTATGTTCCCAAGGCGGCACGAGCCTACGAACTGGCCTCCAAGTCCGGATCGGAATCTGTTTCGATCGTTTACTTTCTGATGGCTTGGCCCAACCAGACAACCGCTGTGCAGAACGCGGCCAAAGGAGCCATAGCCTGGTTTAAGAAGACGCGCACATCCGACCTGAAGTTTTCAAACGGAGTTGTAGAGAGCGGATTATTCAATCTCTTGTAATTATTTCAAATTTGCGGGTGATGGTTTGTATAGCTGTCACCTATTGTCGGGTACAAAGTAATGTTCAATCATTAAAGCAGCAGTAAAGCACTGATCCGGGCATTCTATCAGCCAGCCAAATTTCTTCTATTCTTTGGGGAGACACTATGCACACACAGTCCAAATACTCAGCCATAACAGGGTACCTACTCTGCCTTTTTCCCGCTACACTGCTCTTTATGGTTTTCATCTGTACTCTTTCTGCCGCCCAACCCAACTTTGACCTGGTCGGCTTTGCCACCCTCAATGGCGGCACAACAGGCGGCAAAGCTGGCCAAACCGTAACTGCTTCATCGTACTCACAATTGAAATCTTATGCTGAGAGTTCCACCCCCTACATCATCATGGTGGATGGTACTATTACTAATGGAAGCGCAGGAGGTCAGATCCGGGTTAAATCCAACAAGTCGATCATTGGGGTAGGTACCAAAGGCTTTCTGCAGGGCGTGGGCATCGACATCTCCAGTCAAAACAACGTGATCATCCAGAACCTGAAGATCACCCTGGTGGGCACCTCCAATCCTGGAGGGGTAAACGGAGGAGACTGCATCTCCATCAGCGGCACCAGCAAAAACATCTGGGTTGATCATTGCGAGGTTTATTCAGAAGATCCGTCGGTACAGAAAAATAAAGATCTGTATGACGGTTTACTTGACATAAAAGGCCAGACAGGTTTTATTACCCTTTCATGGAACTACTTTCATGACCACCATAAGGGCAGTCTTGTGGGTGCCGCGGACAATGACCTGTACAACGACCGTTTAGTCACCATTCATCACAATCACTATAAAAAGGTACTTCTGCGTGTGCCCATGTATCGAGGCGCCACCGGACACTTTTTCAATAATTACATTTCAGGAGCAACAGACGCCACAGAGATAAGAGCCGGCACATGCGTCAGAGTTGAAAGAAACTACTACGAGGCGCTGCATTATTCCATCTACACACCAACAGATGCTCCGGGAAAAGCAGAGAGAATCAGCAATATCGAAGTCAGCCGTACATCACGCGCCTACCCCGGCAACTGCACCGCCAATATCCCCTACACCTACTCCCAGGTGCTGACCAGCAATACAGAGGATGTCAAGACCATCGTTCCTCAGTATGCGGGAACAGGCAAGATCGGCACTCCAGTTGTCAAGCACAGTCTTACAACCTCAGTACAGGGACAAGGCACCGTCTCTCCCGCAAGCGGCAGTTTCAACAGCGGCACAAACGTGACTATCACTGCTACACCCGCCAACGGATATCTGTTTGACCGCTGGAGCGGAGATCTTTCCGGTACCACCAATCCGGCAACCGTCAACATGAACGCAAACAAAAGCATAATCGCCCATTTCATTCAGGATACCCGGAAATTCTACACCATTACAAAGCTGGCCGCACCCGGGGGATCCATCTCCCAGCAACCTGAAGGATCTTCACTTGTTGAAGGCACAACGGTAACCCTGACAGCAGTTCCTGAAAAAGGGTGGACATTCAACGGGTGGTCGGGAGGTCATACCGGCACTGTCGCCGCCTGGACCATTTCCTCTCTTAACAGTAACATCTCTGTTTCAGCTTCTTTTTTGCCTACTGACAAATTTGTGTACCAGGCGGAAAACGGCATATTAAAGGAAGCAGTAACTGAAACTAAAAACACCGGTTTTACAGGTGAGTCCTATGTCAATTTCAATGCTGCAGCAGCATCAGTGGAAATTCCCGTTTGCGCTGATGAAGCTGGTACGAAGGCGATACTAATTACTTTTTCCAACGGTTCAGGAACGGCAAGAGCATTGTCTATATCCGTAAACAACACCCCACAGATTGCTTCAGTCACCTTTGATGCCACTGCAGATTGGACTACCTGGGAATCTAAGCAGGTCGTCTTGTCTTTACCGCAGGGAGCAAGCACTATAATTTTGGCAACCATAAACAGCCAGGATGGCCCGAATATCGATAAAATATCCTTTGATCAAGCTACTGTAACACAAGCGCACCAAGCGAAAAATGCTGAATCCGTTCTGTCGTTCAATCCGGCAAAAAGAGCACTCTTCATCCTGAATGCTGAATTAAAGAATCTTAAAGTTAACATTTTCACACTGAATGGCAAGAAGGTGTTTTGCACTAGAGTCACCACTGACATTGGAACCGGCAGATTGGAAATTCCACTTACTGATGTCAACAGCGGAGTGTACTTGATCAGACTTGAATGTGATGGTTTGGTGAAAACAGAATACATTAAGTTACTTTAGAGGACATTCGTAGAATCAGAATCGCCGAATTCACGGGAAACGGAGTACACTCGGTAAAAAAACTGAACGCTTTTAATAATAATTCAAAACTGTAACTCATGATCTAGCCGGACTAGATCATCCCTTTCGACACACGGTATAATCAGGGGAGAACCAATAGCTCTCCCCTTACCATTTGAAGCGCTAATCATAGATACGTTTTTCCAACCAACCTGCTTGCGCTACTCAGGATACTTAAGCCTCAGCAAATACAATCTTTGCAATGACTGATCCTTCCAACACGCTAAATCTGTTCGGAATTTGTCAAAGACAATTTTATTTAGACAATCACATCTCCTTCAATTCCAATATATTACAGAATATTCAGTTCGGAAACAGTACGTGACAACATAAAAACATCGTGCATTCCTTGATTTTTTTTCGTATAATATGCATTAAGCTTTTCTTCAAAACGCCCTTCGGACACAAGGAAAGGAATTACTCATGTTAAAAAATCGACAAACCCCCTGGATACTGATGATAGCTGCAGCGTTCTTTTCCTTTTCTGCAGGGTTAAATGCCGCTCCTATCCTTATCGATTTCGACATGACTGGCCGATCTTTGGCCGAAGGAAATGAACCCGGATATACCCAATGGGCAGTTGGCGAAACCTCCGGCAGTGTTTCGATGACAGTTTCAGGTGTCAAATTCACTCTCGCCCGCAATGGCGGTGCGGGAACAGGGATCAAGTCGGCTTATTATAAAGCTGGTGTGCAGGCCCCCAACTATGCCCGCCTCATCTGCGACGCACTGTTTGTGGCAAATGGGGACGCCGGTGCCAGCATCCGCGTAACAATTGAGGGCCTTTCGGCCGGCACACATACCATGCAGGCTTACCATAACGGTATCGATGGAAACCAGCACGGAAATATCAAAGTAGTGGTTAATGGAACAACCGTTGTCAGCAATCAACCTCAGACTAACAGAAAGCTGCTTATCCCTGAAGCCGCATCCTCTTTTGTTTCATTCAATGTCACTACAGGTCAGGCTGTCACCATCGATTACACCTCACTTGGCAGTGGCAGTTATAAAAATGTATTTATCAATAATTTATCTCTGGATGTGGAGAATCCTGCAATGCAGGCCTCCGAGCCTAATCCCACCAACCGCGACTTGCATGCCGATGCCGATAACGGTTCCCTTACTCTTTCCTGGAAGGCTGCCTCAGGAGCTTCTTCCCATGACGTCTACCTTGGAACCGATTCCGCCAAAGTCGCCAAGGCTACCAAATCATCTTCCGAATTCAAGGGAACCCAGAGCGGCACCACCTACACTGCCGCAGGACTTACAAACCACAATATCTACTGGTGGCGAATCGATGAGACAGGTGCCGGAGGAGTCGTCACTGCCGGCAAGACCTGGTCTTTCTCTCCCCGGCAGCTGGCATTCCCCGGAGCAGAAGGGTACGGACGTTACGCCCGCGGTGGTCGCGGGGGTAACGTTGTTCATGTGACCAATCTCAACGATGCAGGGGCCGGGAGCTTTCGGGATGCAGTGGAAAACCAGACCGGCCCCAGAACAATTGTGTTCGATGTGGGCGGCATAATCTCTCTCAACTCACGCCTGGTGCTCAGCGATCCCTTTGTGACTGTCGCAGGACAGACTGCACCCGGCAAAGGAATTTGCATTCGCAAAGCCCCCGTCGGATTCACCGGTAACGATCTGATTGTACGACACATGAAAGTAAGACTGGGATACGGCACCACCTACGACGGCATGGGGATGACAGGCGCCAATGTCAGCATTCTGGACCACTGTTCGATAAGTTGGACCATCGATGAGGCATTCAGCTCCCGCGGAGCCAAAAATATTACTCTGCAGCGTACCCTTATCTCAGAGGCGCTGAATATCGCAGATCACAGTAACTATCCATCGGGTAAAGCGCATGGCTTCGCTGCCACCATCGGCGGCGATGTGGGCAGTTTTCACCATAACCTGCTGGCTCACTGTGAAGGACGCAACTGGAGTCTGGGAGGGGGACTTGACGGTAACAACTACTATGCCGGGAAACTGGACATTTTCAACAACGTTGTCTACAACTGGGGCGGCCGTGCCACCGACGGAGGAGCGCACCAAGTTAATTTTGTGAACAATTATTATAAAGAGGGCGCCGCAACCAGTCAACATACAATGCTTAACGCCCAGTTGGAAGGAACTGGGTTGGGCTCGCAGAGCTATTACTATTCCGGTAATATTCTGCAGGCCAACTCCGGCAGCGTTACTTGCAATGGTACTGACAACAACTGCGGACGAAAGTACACATTGTCTGGTGGCCAAGTGCTCAATTGGGATGTCTGGGTCAGCAAGCCATTTTTCCCTTCCTATGCCACTATCCAGACGGCAAAGGATGCCTACAAGAGTGTCTTGTCAGATGTTGGTATGACCATGCCAGTGTTTGATAACCATGATAAGAGAATCATCAAAGAGACTCTGAGCGGCACCTACACTTACAAGGGAAGTAAAAGTGGTAAACCCGGCTTGCCTGACCGGGAAAGCGATGTAGGCGGATATGAAAGCTACCCTACAACAACTCGACCATCAGGTTTTGACAGTGACGGCGACGGAATGCCTGACTGGTGGGAAACTGCACTGGGTTTCAACAAAAACGGATCATCCGGTGACTTTTCAGAAAGCAACGGCGATCCGGACGGTGATGGCTATACCAACCTGGAGGATTACCTCAACTGGATGGCTACTCCCCATGTAACCGCTGCTGAAGGCCAGACAGTCACCGTGAACATGGCTGAACTGACTCGAGGCTACACCAAGTCACCAAGCTGGAAAGCTGGAAGCTCAACCTGCGCGACGCTATCGGTCAAGGATTCGATTTTGAGCATCACTCCCACCAGCAAATGCGGAATCACCTACGTCAATTTTACCGTTACCGATGGTGACGGCTCCAGCATGACCCGCTCAGTGGGGCTTTTCGTGGAGGGATCATTGAGTACTGCGACCTTATCCCCTGCGCTGAAGAAGGTTGCACCAGAGTGGCAGATTCAGGCTCGCAAAATGAATTTCCGTTCACCGGTGGCCGGTACGCTCACTTTATACGATTTGTCTGGGAGAGTGAACAGTACCATAAAGATCGAGGCCAACAGATGGTGCACTATCCCGGCGGGTGCGGCTAAAGTAAGAATTGCTACATTCACAGGGAACGGAGTGCATTCGACTAAGATGTTAAACGCATTCCTCAATGATTCAGAACTGTAAATAGTGACTAATTGCCAAATACCGGTGGGCAGAGAACGGTTATGGTTCAGGGGGGCAGATTGAACTGCACCCCTTCCCCACCCCTGAAAGGGATTTACCTTCATGCTCACAACAACCGTTAAAAAAATTGCTGTCTGCTGCATCCTGCTATCATGCTTACCCTGTGCAGCACAAAGTGGCAGCACACCCTTTACAACCAAGAGCATTCTCTTTGATCAAACCAAGCCAGATAATCTGGGCCTTTCAACCGCCAGCGGAACCGAAACATTCAAAGTCTTCAGCCCATCCAGTCAGACCGACCATTTCAGCAATGGGGTAGTATTGATCGGTTTCAAGGGAAGCCTGTACTGCCAGTGGCAAAGTTCAAAAACCGATGAGGACGCTCCAGAAACCAGAGTGGTTTACAGCCGCAGTACCGATGGAACGACATGGGCTTCTCCAATGACTCTGGTCGCCCCGGGGGATACCGGATATCACACTACAGGGGGATGGTGGGTCAACGGTGACACGCTGATTGCATACATCAATATGTGGCCGTCCAGTCTGGCAGTAAAAGGCGGCTATACTCAGTACATGACAAGCACCGATGGTCTCACCTGGTCGACACCTAAAAACCTGCCCATGAAAGACGGGAATTCACTGAAAGGTATCTTTGAACAAGACCCTCATCAGCTGCCGTCCGGCAGGATTGTCGGGGCTGCCCATTTCCAACCCGGATTGATCGTTTGTCCGATCTATACCGATGATCCATCAGGTATCAGAGGCTGGACAAAGGCAACCTACACAAATCTGTCTGTCAGCAGCACCAATTCGCAGGAAATGGAGCCCAGCTTGTTTTACAGGGCAGACAATGCGGTGGTGATGGTATTTCGTGACCAGAACAGTTCATTCAAAAAACTGGCGTCAGTGAGCCTCAATAACGGCAGCAGCTGGTCTAAGCCGGTTCTTACCGACATGCCCGATTCCCGATCAAAGCAGAGTGCGGGCAATTTACCTGACGGAACAGCTTTTCAGGTGAGTAACCCGGTTGAAAACAAAACAAGAATCCCACTTGTGGTATCATTAAGTAAAGATGGTCAGATTTTCGACAAAGCATTTGTACTGCGCAAGGGCGGCAGTGATCTCCAACCGCAGAGATACACAGGAAAGGCCAAAACCCTTGGATACAACTATCCCAAATCGATGATATGGAAAGACCATCTTTACATAGCTTATTCAGTGAACAAGGAAGATGTCGAGTATACCCGGGTACCGCTGTCCAGTTTATACCAGAATCCTGTAGAGAAATGTAGCCTTTCCGTTTCCATTGCCCAAGGACAGGGCTCGGTAACACCCGCAAGCGGCAGCTATATAAAAAACCAGAGCATTACAGTCACGGCAACTCCGGCACAAGGATGGCTGTTTTATCATTGGAGCGGAGATCTTACTGGAAGCACCAATCCCGCAACGGTCACCATGTCGGCAAACAGGAGCATCTCAGCTTTTTTTGTGCAGGATACCAGAAAATCATACACCGTTACTACACAGACATCTCCCGGCGGCACCATTACCCAGACTCCTGAAGGTACCCTTCTGAATGAAGGCACAAGGGTATCTTTCACCGCTGTCCCTGGCAGCGGATGGACTTTCAGCGGGTGGTCCGGGGATCATTCAGGAACAGATGCAGCTTATTCCATCGCTTCTTTGGAAAACGACATTTCCATTGCAGCTTCTTTTGTTCCAATCGACAAATTCGTTTACCAGGCTGAATACGGTGCTCTAAAAGAAGCAGTTTCTGAAACCAAAAACGGAGGTTTTTCCGGTGAAGCGTATATCAATTTTAATGCTGCAGCCGCTTCCGTTGCGATTCCTGTCTATGTTGACGAAGCAGGCGAGAAATCAGTCAACATTACATTTGCCAACGGCTCAGGTGCCACAAGAGCATTATCTGTTTCGGTGAACGGAATCCAGCAGAATGCATCCGTGAATTTCGAAGCCACTACCGACTGGGCAACCTGGCTGACTAAACAGATAACTCTCACTCTACCCAGGGGGGCCAGCACCATTACTCTTGCAACTATCAACAACCAGGACGGCCCCAATCTGGATAAAATCGAAATCGTTGAGGCCACAACAACTCTTGGATCAGTCTCAGCGAAAGGTAATCCGCCGGGCTCCCTATACAAATTAACAGTAAACACTCTCATAATCCATACCAGTGCAGCAAAAACAAAAGTGAGCATTTTCTCCTTGAACGGCAAGATGATGTTTTCAAAAGAATTCAGCAGTGGTGTACAGCATTCCGGCTCGATAGCAATACCGCTTTCGGACCTACACAGAGGAGTGTATATGATTAGAACAGAGCATGACGGCACCGTCAGGGTAGGGCAATTACGCCTGATGCAGTAGCCATAAAGGATGGACTCAATTCTGGCAGTAGCCCAATCCGTAAGGATGGGCGCAGTCTCATACCAGCCCAGGGTAAGCCCGTCCTCGGTATAACCCTCTGGAGGACTATGAAAAGTGAAAAGAGCTCAGTGCTTACCGAATGCTAGGCCAGTTTTTCTTGCAAAGTGTGATTGAATATGGATAGTCGATTTTGGTTGGGGTTGATTGCAGAGTAGTCCATTAGGCTACAAACAGGTGATGAAGTCTGAAGATCGTCTTTTCGTGCTTTCTCTGATGGTGTGTTTCTTTAGTTCGAGAATCTTGCGGCCTGATTGCTGAGGCAATGAATACATCACTTCTCACGCTTAACTTTTCATGATATTTTTTAATACTGTTTTCAATAGCACTCATTGCCTGCTCAATTTTACCATCAAGGACGTAAGCAAGCATCACCCCGTGCTTAACAGAACGGGCATATTTCCCATCTATATAACGCTGCATGCCATCATTGACATATTCACCCGCAAGTGAATGTTTTTTGCCGGAGATGGTCGCGTTCAGCCGTTTGGCCTCAATAGCTAAATAGATATCCTCTTTAGTCCCGGGTAAGAACACAATATCTATTCGCCCGATTCCCTTTCCCAGTTCCAGATCAAATTCCATATATTCTCTATGAATACTGAAAGGATGTCCGTTTCTTTCCTTACCGTTTAGCAATGCCTTATACAACTTATTCGAGATTGCATCCTCATGTTCCGAAAAACCTGGTTTTGGCATCTGTTCCCATGTCGTGAGAACGTAGCCCAGTACAACGGGTACCAATTGCTGATCAAAATAATCTTCCCAGTCAGTTCTATCTCCGAAAATCATGGTATCGCGTAGCCTGGTGAACGGGTGAGTAGAGAAGCTGCAATTTCATCAGCATCATTTAAAGCGGCGGTAGTGCTCCAGAAACGTTGACCCAGAGGTTTAGTGATATACAGAAGGTTTTTATGAAATAGTTTAAGCCCTCGCACCAGTTCATACGTTCCATGTTGTTGTGCAGCAATCCTCCTGAGCTTGTACAACAAGGGCACCAGTTCTTTTTCATCTGAAGGGAGGGGTGCTGGTGAATCACCACGCTTTATCTTTTCTATTATTACAACACCAATACCCGTTTTCGAGTCGGCTATGGCACTGCCATGAACAGAATATTCGCTTCTGCTCCAATTATTGAGCATTTTACATAAAAGATCCGTGTAGGTTGCTCTCATCTGAACAGAGCTCTGTTTTATACTAGGAATTTCGGGTGTGCCCCGGTTTGGTTGTACGCTGGGAATGACTATTTTGATCGTATCGGCGATAATCATCCGCTCATAATCATCGATGTCAAAGTATTCCTCAATGAGTTTATTAGCGTCTTCTTGAGTACGATCAATTATCTCTTCCCTGTTTGAGAAAAGATCCGAAGCTTCCTTAGTGGCACTTGTAACTTTCATTGCAATCTCATTAGCAATCTCATTGCAACGTGCGGGATCAGGCATGCCATCCGGGAGAGGAAACGGAATCCGCAATAATTCTTCAACATGTACTTCAGGTCTGTAAATCCCCCAATTAGTTGATGTATGAAAGAGAAAGTATTTGGCAAGATCTGACCGCAAATAAGCCGCAAGAAAAACCAGGAGTTTGCGGTCTGATTGCGGACCGTGTATACCACGCAGCGCATGACGAAAGGAAACATCAAAATCTGCAAAAGCGATACGAAAACCCTTGGTTACAAGAACATGAGGGGCCTGAAAAATTGAAATATCTTTTATCATCCGTCGAGTTGCAATTTGTTCACTCGATAGTTGTTTACAATCTTCCAGAAGCGAAAAAAGGTTCAAAGCAGAGCTTGAAGCTTCAATAAAATTGCGAGTAGGCAATTCGAGAGTTTTTTTGGAAAAATGAGGATCGTTTTTTCCAAACGGTTGAAAGCCCTCAGCAACAAGCCACCTTTTTTGAGCTTTCCCTGCTTGCCCGGTGATATCACGCAAACGTGGCATCAATGAAAGCCGCTCCAGCAACCGCCAATCACGTGGTGTCGCCCAGAATCTTCTTTTCCAGATCTGAGGTGCATCGTCACCTTCAAGATCGGTCAAAACATCCCGAAGCTTAATCATATTTCTGTCTTCAGGTAAAATGCTTACGATTTCAGCCTGCCTCACAGACCAATCTGTTTTAGGTGTCCAGTAATCGATACATTGCGACCCGCTTTCAGGTTTCTCAGCTCGATACCTGATCACAAGTGCCGGCGCAAGTGATTCCTCAAACAAGAAAAATCGTTGATCCGCCATATTCACCACACGATCAAGCTGATGTGCTCTCAACAAGGCTTTCTGAAAGCGCACTGCCGCATCATTATGGTTGAACAATATCCCGTGTGGCAGAATAAAACAGATCTTCCCGCCCTTTTCAAGATGTTTCGGTGCTTTCCAGATAAACGGGACAGACATCTCACGGTTTGGATGCAGCAGGCTACGCTCTTTGCACCATATTTCTGCTTCTATCTTATTGCTGCTCTTAACCGGCCCCCATGGGGGATTACCGATGATAATATCTACTTTCCCGGGAAGTTGCGCAGCCTCCGAAAAAAAGTCTGCACAATGTATTGAATGGTATTTACAGCTGTTACTGTTATCTGGAGTGGATACCAGATGAGGAAGTTTCTGCCACTTACCAAGTAAACGTTTAATATCAGGTGGAGATAGTTGGTCCAGAAAAGCCAGATAAAGACTGAATGCTGTGATCTGACATGCGCTGGGGTTACTATCAACACCAAAAATATTGGTCCCAAGTATATCCATGAGTCCTTGAGCACGACGGTCATAACGTGCTCCTGGGTTTTTCGAATTCCACTCCTGAGCAAGGCGATTAAATATTCCGACAAGAAAAATTCCTGACCCACAAGCCGGATCCAAAAAACGCTTATCCAGCAGTGTCATTTCACCCTCCAGTGCCATATCAATCACAAACTCGGCAAGAAATCGCGGCGTGTAAAAAGCCCCTGCCTCCTTCTTTTTTTCCAAACCGGCAGCTTTCAGAAAGTGTTCGTAAATGGCGCTGATGGTTTCTATGGGAATAAAGCTGAAATCATAGGGCCAAAGCGACTGTTGTCCGGTTTTGATTTCTGCTCCACTGAAAAACTGCTGCAGTATATCCAGATGTTTGCTGTTTATTTGGCGGCTTTCAGATACAAGGTCTGCAGAAAAAAGATCACCGTTAAAATCTGTTCCCAGTTTATTAAAGAGGGTATACACCTCAGTTTTGGCACTCTTTCGTGACCGTCTGGAGAGTATATCGGTCAAATGCCGGGCATCATCTATCCCCAGGTCCTCTAAGTAAGACTTTCCAATAATTCCTCGATCAAATAGATAACAGGTAAAGACCATTCTGCAAAGCAGGGCATCAAGAGCTTCTGTCGTGGTAATTGCTGATGGTTCAATTTCGGCAAGCTGCCGCCGTGTGGCACTAAGATTATCAAGAAGCTTGCGATCAACACGTGTGTCGGGATTGAATGAAGATTTGTGTTTATGGAAGTACTCGCCTGTTTCAACAGCCAGGAGAAATGCCTTAAGCTGACTTTCAACCCGCCTGAGTGTTTCAATTGGCTCTGGCAATTGCTTCATTTCTGAAACGATATCTTCCGGTGGTGTAAGCCCCGAATAGATGTGTACCTCATGTGGTGCAATAAGGACCAGAACAGGTGCTATCCCCTGGTTCCAGAATGAGCGGTGAAGTCTATAGATTTTATCTGGATTTAAACTGCTTACCTGCCTAAAATAGATGACAGGGTTACGATCAAGGCAGAGAATGCCATCAATTTTCAGGTCCTCAAAAGCGCGTCGAAGAGCATGCGGTTGAGATACGTTTCCGGGTTCAATGTTGAGTTGTTCCACGGTTGAAAAAAAACGAGGTGGTTTAAGGCTTTCCAGGCCAAACTCTTTTTTCCAGTCTTGTGGAGCTTTTAAAATCACGTGTGGGCGGCCCTTCTATTTGTTGTATTCTGGATATCAGGAGTACTGCTAAATTATATCTTTTCAGCTAACCTTGGAAACCGGAATCATGTGTTTGTGGTGATCATTATTGGGTGGCGGGGGACGGTAGGTTTTTGGGTTTTTGGGTACTGAAAAACGTTGAATGCAATTCAAAATTAAAATAAGGCACCGGTTTGGCTTGTTACCGGTTTACATTCCCTTAATGAATATAATTAAGTTATGGAGCAGCGACACGGGGGTACGCTCACACACACCAATAATCTTTGGGGATTTTCTACTTACTGCTTTAAATCGACGCCACCTTATTAAGATCAACATAGTATGTTATGAATGGCGGATTGCTGTAATATCCGAAGGTAATTCTGCTATCCTTTAAGTACTCCAACGCCTTGTTTATCTTCTCAACTAGTTCTGATTTTGTGGCCACCCTGAAAATTCCTTTTACTTTCTCGAAATGCTTTATCGAAGCAAGTTTTTGAAAAAATGAAAAATCTGTTTCATGATCAATGTAGGGATGAGTCCTTGGATACCACCAATCACGGCCGTATTGTGGCTTCGCAGTGTTGAGTAGTGTAGCATTGAATACTACCGATTCAGCAACTATTACATCTTTGAATTTTACTTTCTTTGAAGAATTTTCCTTCATTATCTCCGCAGTTAATGAAATTAAATTAGAATTTAGTCTTTGTTTCCTTATACTTTCAAATGTTTCAAGGTAATGGTTCAAAAACAAACACGAGTCCGCCTCCTGCCGTGATTTTTTTAATCCATCCTTAGGAAAATACGGCCCAAATATCAAACTTTCGATCGCCTGATATTTCCCTCTTTTAAGTAGGATAGCAATCGTACAAAGGAACAAGTCCATCCCGAAAAAACGAAAGTTATCGAATTCAATTTCCCTATAACTTATGTTTGTTCTTCTTGAATCAAAATACACATTGATATTTCCAAAAAAATCGACGACTTTTTCGAAATCAAATGACGGGTAATATACTGTTATAACATCAATTAATTCTAAAAACCCATCTTTGATTCCTGACATTATGCGAATTGATTCAACAACAAGCTCATCATAAGGGGGTTCACCATCAGAGTACGTAATGGAAAAATCGTCAAGTGAATCCAATACTTGTTCAAAGTACTGATCGATTAACCCGTCGCAATATGGTTTCTCGGCCTTCAATGCGTGTACAACTTGTCTCTGTATTGAACTGGATTTGTCAGTTCTTAAGTCAGATTCAAACAAAAACGCCGGTGGTACGCCGAGTTCGGGTTTTTTTATCGATGGCCGATCAAAAATGATCCTCAACAACTTTTCAAAGCTTTCTTCATACATTTCGTTTTTAGAAAAATCTATGTATATCCGGGATGAAAAATAAGTTGGCAAGCATGGATCCCCACTCTCATTATATTCCCTGAGAATTGGAATGAACTTTTGTTGTTCTACACTATTATAGACCTCATTTGAAATAATAAGTGTCTCAGTTCCAACCCCGCCTTTTCTGCCGTTTGCTTTTTCCTGATAGACACAGTCACAGATCACCAGAACATATTTAATTTTGTCATCATGAACCATTTGCTCCATAAATGCATTTTTATCTTGGCCGGGCACCAAATCCCATTTATCAAGTTTTACAATAATTCCAGCATGAAATAATCTTTTAGAAAATTCAATTACCCAGTTTTCATGCACTACACTAGACCATGCGTAAGAAATGAATACGACTGGGCTTTCGGTATTGACTGACATAAGATCCCCTTTATTCTATCTTCCTTGCGAGTTTTGACATTTGTATACGACTATTCTGCTTTCCATCCACTCTCAAGTAATACTCTGCTAATCAAATTTGTTCGCCACTCCATCATCAATTTGTATGAGTGTCTCAATACCGCAGTGAATCAATTCTGGTATAAGGTTTCCTGGGTGTATTGAGCTTTTTTCGCAGAATGGCACATCTATCATTTTACTTGTCATAACAAATACACATAATCCAACCTTCCCCTTTACGAATGTCCCTCATCCTGATGGCACTGTGATACGAACGATCGGAAGACGAGAATAAAAAGTAAATCACCGTGAGCCTTATTTTAAGTAATCTTGATATTACCAGTATATCAATTTACAATAAACGAACGATTCTTGTAAAGAAGAAGAAACAAGGAACTAGCACAGGCGATACTCACGCCTAAGTGCAAAAAACGCAAAGCCAGGAAAAATGACCGATAATTTCCTCACACTTTTTCTCCCTTGCCGCACTTTGCATTTTTACGTGAGGCTATCCTGTATCCCATCCCCATTGAGAACACACTTCGGTCGTCCACCTAACCACTCAAGACGACCGAACCTTACCCCCTGCAACTCAGAAAAGCGCCATACCCCTGCCGGACAGCCAAACCGGTCCTGCATCCCGTAAGGCAGATATGAACCGGAGCAAGTACACGTATGCCTCCCGAGGGGCAACAATTATTCATGGTAAAACCTTGTGTGCCTCCCGAGGGGCACACTAGAATCTAACAGATTTCACTTGTGCCCCCCGCTCCCTTCCCTTCACATTACACAAAAATATCGTCACTACGCGTTCTTCATAGACTCAAAAGAACAAGGGGTTAGCTCAAAAGCATTTTCTGCTGCTGTAGTAGTTCTGTATGCGGGGATGCTTACTGAAAACCAAACGGGCAATACTACAGATATCACTTACAAAGGCGAAAATATGCTGACAGAGAGCATTGCGCTTGCGAAGCAGCGTATCTGCAGTCTCCCTGTCGAGAATAGTGCGGGCGATTGCAAGCGAAAGTTTCTGTGATTCTTCATAGGCACTCTCTGCAAGACTCATGTCAAATCCGGCCTCTTCAAGTTCTTTTTGGCTGGTGCGGCACAGTACCGACAGATCGTTAAGATCCTGCACCAGTTCACTTCTGCTAAAGCTTCTTGAATAATTCGGTATGCGCAAGGGTAAAGAGATACTGTTTGCTGCTTCGCGAAGTTCCCGCACTACTTTGTTGCGCAACCTGCGGCATCGGGCGACATATTTCTTCAGCGCTGCCGATCTGGTTACGGAATCTTCCTGTTCAAGCTTGAAGAGCGCATCTGTCACAGAGCATTCCTGTAGCAAGGCCCCGAGCCTCTCCACATCCTCCCATCTAAGCCCGGCTGCTTCCAGTTCCAGCCTATCTTGTCGACAAGCAACTGTGAGGTCATTTCCTCTCTGGACAAGAGATGATATACTCAATTTGGGGAATTTTTCTTTCGGCAATAATTCATGTTTACCCATGGCTATCTCTTCTGCATAAAAAAATTTTCAAATTTATTGACTACATACGGCAATATACATATTTTCATAAATGATAACAGCGTTCTGCATCAACCGTTGCTGGTTAACAGAACTGAAAAGAATGAATTCCTGAAATAACTTGTAAGGTATATACTCTTATACCAGAAGGTATATCCTTTTCACGCTCACATTAACAAAGGAGTAATTGCATGGCCACGACACTCGAAGACTTCAATGCACTGGCACCGGAACTGAGCACACTGCAGGAATCCGATTGTGTCTCTGTCAATATGCCATTCAAACATTACCTGCAGGAAACGATGCTTGAATACCAGCGTATTATCAGGCATAGAGCATTTCTTGAGCAAAACGGTATGGATTTTTCTGTAATTGAAAGGATCCCCACCATAATCAACGCCTGCAGGGAAATTTTCTCCCAGTGTTCCATGATCAATTTTCCCACACCAGGTTCAAAAAAAGAGTGGGAGATTGCAAAAGAGGAAGCAGACCTTCTCCTGTATGATCTGAAAGTTTCGATGGATTATGCTTTCCGTAATCACCCCGAGCTGCTCAAACGGGTAAGCGTCATCAGAGAAGGATCAAGCAATGCCGATTTCATCCAGGATCTCACTGATGCCTACGTTCTCAGCCGCGAAAACCGTGCACTGCTTGAGGCTGCCCGTTATGAAGTGGAAAACATTGAACGGGCATCGAAGCTTTCGCAGAAGCTTTCCGAACTGCTGGCTATGGCAACACTGGACAAAAGCAGTTCACCGGAAATGCGGATCAACCGGGACAAGTGCTTCACTATCCTCAAGAAGACCATCGATGAGGCAATAAAGCAGGCCCGTTTCATCTACCGCCACGACAAAGCGACTGCATCCCAGTTCATGGTCAACCCTCCTGCAAAGAAGAAGGGCAATTCGAAGAATGAGGGTGAGGAAAAGGCATAAAAAAGTCTAAAACTCTTTTCAATTCAGACGAGGGGGCTTTTAGCCCCCTCATTTTTTGTATAAGCATTTTGTCAAAGTATTCTTTTCGCAAGGCAAAGGTTTTTTCACCTTTGATATTCAAAAATCGATTGCATTCCTGATCATTTGACAATTATGTTCTGACCGTTGAAAAAGGGGGCAGTCCGAAGCCATTGCGGGGATCCGACCTCCTTTCATTGTGATTGCAGGATCAGGAATGTGCTCAGGAGGACGTATTCTCAGGCAGCTGAAGGCTTTTCTTCCCAGTCCCTACACAACGGTCATGATTGTAGGCTACCAGAGTACAGGGACATTAGGGAGGTCGCTGGTAGATGGAGCGTCAGCGGTGCGCATTAACGGTGAGGAGGTGAAGGTTAAGGCAGCGGTTGAAACACTCGGTGGTTTCTCCGCCCACGCAGACAGAGAGGGGCTTTTATCGTGGGCCCGGGCAGTACCTGGAAAAGAGATACAATGGCTTGTAAACCACGGCGAGAAGAAAGCCGCCACCAGCCTGGCAGAGATAATAGAGAAAGAGGGATTGGGGGTGACGACAGTGGCAGAGAAGGGGCTTGAGATAGTGGGATAAGCAGCTTGAACCGGTTCTTAAAAAACGGTCCTGGCCAATAATTAGTGTCATGCACCACAAGAAAGACATGTTCGGCATGTTTTGCACAGGCAGCAAGGCAAATCAGACAGTCCTAGACATTTCAACAACTTACACATCATCATGTTCGTAAAAATCGCTAAAAATGATTTTTTTTCGTGCATTTTCCAGAAAATTCCAGTATTATATATCTAATAATAGCCTTGAAACCCCAAACTCCCCTAATGTGGAGGGCCCATGAAATACAATTTACCAGTTATTCTCCTTCTTCATCTGCTTGCCATCAGCAGCTACGCCGCCGACCTGCCGGCATTCCCCCTGGCGGAAGGCTTCGGACGTTTCGCATCTGGAGGCCGGGGCGGAGAGGTCTACCACGTTACCAACCTGAAGGATTCAGGTGCCGGTTCTTTCCGGGATGCCGTGAGTGTTTCGAATCGAATAGTGGTCTTTGATGTAGGAGGTGTAATCAACATTGGCGAACGGATAGTGATAAAGAAGAATATCTACATTGCCGGGCAAACCGCTCCCGGTGGCGGGATAACCATTTATGGAAATGGTGTTGCTCTCAATGGTGATTCCGGCAATAATATCATCCGATATATACGAATAAGAATGGGGAAAAACGGGGAAAGTAAAAAGGACGCGTTGGCCATTTCCGCAGGCCAAAACTATATGCTTGACCATGTTTCCATTTCCTGGGGAATTGATGGTACACTAGATGTGAATGGTACCGGCATCGATAATCTCTCCGTTCAGAACAGCATCGTCGGACAGGGAATCAACATCATCAATCATTCAACCGGCGGCTTGATGCAGAGCGGAAAATGGTCGATCATCCGTTCACTTTACATCGACAATAAAACCAGGAATCCCAAAGCACGCGGGACTCATGAATGTATAAACAGCGTGTTTTATAACTGGGCTTCTGATGGTTATATCATGGGAGATACTGATGGCCCATCAGAATGCAATCTTATCGGCAACTACTTTATTTACGGACCATCAAGCAGTTCCAATTCCCACATTACCAACACCACTTCAGCTTTTCAGGTTTACGGCAAGGACAACTGGGTGGACAACAACAAAAATGGTGCTCTCGACGGCACATTGATTACCGATTATAAAACAGCAACTGTTGTCAATTCCCCTTTTAGTCATCCCGGTGTCAGCAAGGTTCTTTCAGCGCAAGATGCATTGAAGAACGTCATCGATAATGTGGGAGCCTCAAAAGTTCGCGATGCAGTCGACAAGTTCCTCATCGATGAACTGGTGTCATACGGGAAAAAGGGGAAAATCATTACTACAGAGGATGATAACGGAATCCCCAATAATGTGGGCACAGTGGCTAACGGCACTCCTCCAGTGGATACAGACAAAGATGGAATGCCCGACTCCTGGGAAATCTCACACGGTTTAAATCCAAACCTGGCAAGCGACCGCAATCTGACCGACCTTTCTGCTGACGGCTACACCAACGTGGAGATGTACCTCAATGAACTTGCGGGCGACCCTGTCGTTTACAAAAACCAAACCGGGACATTCTATACCATAACGAAGCACGCAGCACCGGGTGGTTCCATCACACAAAGTCCAGATGGATCAAAAATACTTGAGAAAACACCTGTTACTCTTACTGCAGTTCCCAATGGCGGCTGGATTTTCACCGGTTGGTCCGGTGACCATACAGGGACGAATGCCACCTACACCATTTCCTCCCTGAGCAGCAACGTATCTGTTAGTGCATCCTTCATGCCGATCGACAAGTTTGTTTACCAGGCGGAATACGGCGTTCTGAAAGATGCGGTGCTTGAAACCAAGAATGCAGGCTTCACCGGAGATGCCTACGTCAACATTTCCGCAGTAGCGGGCTCCTGTATTGAATTACCGGTGTATGTTGATGAAGCGGGCCAGAAGGCCATCACGGTAACGTATGCCAATGGCTCCGGGGCTGCAAGATCATTTTCCGTTTCCGTCAACGGCACACAGCAGATCTCAACTGTCCCGTTTGAAGCTACCGCTGACTGGGCCACCTGGCAGCCCAAACAGATTACCCTTTCATTGCCTCAGGGAGTAAGTACTATCGTATTGGCCACCATAGGCGGCCAGGACGGCCCCAATATCGATAAAATCGAAATCGTTACAGGTACAACTGCTCTTGGATCAACTGTGGCGAACAGTGTTTCACCTGATCACCTTTACAAAATAAACGGAAGCACACTCTGTGTCCATACTGCTGCGGCGAGAACAAAAGTCAGCATATTTTCTCTAAACGGCAAAGCCGTATTTTCAAAAGAATACAGCTACAGCCTACAGAAATCCGTCTCAATTGAGATACCACTTTCTGACCTGCATAGTGGAGTATATATGATTAGAACAGAGCATGACGGTTTTGTCAGGGCAGGGCAATTACGCCTAATACAGTAGCCCTAAGGGATAGACTTCCAAGGTGATTAACACACGGTAGCGATTCTACTTCTCACCATCCTTAACAGCCGAGATACAGCCAGAACTCCCCTCCTCGGCATCTCGGCAGTCGCGGGAGGTGGACTCCTGCAGTAGCCCTACCCGCAAGGGACGGGCTCTCAGGAGGTAAATAGCGGGTTGAATTTGGCAATCAGTAAACAGCATTGTAATTACCTCTTTTTTACAAAATGATTGCTATACATTATTCGGTTACATTTGTCCTATTATATTTTCGTTATACATATCTCAACAAATGCGCATCAGCATATTTTCCATTCTTTCAACTGTTTCCCAATCCTGCTGGCGTAGTGGTAGGAACGGTCGAAGAGCAATAATGAAACATTAGCATACGGTAAAATTTAACTTTTCCTGAATGTTTCAGTAATTACCGCATATCATTTACAATAAAATGTTAAGTAAAAGTATAAAAACGAGGAAGGGAACTTAGGATTATCGGCTTACCTAATTTTACCCTTATTTTTCCCTAATTGGCTATTTTTTAATTGTAATCCTAGCGTCACAAATGATAAACTTTCATAGCTAGACTCTTTACTGAAGGTTTCCGTTCATTCTATTTAGAAACTTTATACTTTTTGAATAGCAAGAGTTCATCAATAATCAAGGTTACTAAATGGTTACACCTCAGAACACCAGCGAAGCTCATTCTTCAGAGGTTTCAGAGCGAATAAGGGAATTTCAAAGCCAACAGCTTACTAACACAGTGAAGGCCACCTGGTATCTGGCTGTAATTGCCACTCTAATTTCGATTTCACGAACTTACTATACCGGATTTAAGCTAATCTACCTTGTACAGCTTGTAATTATGTTCGCCATTCTTATGGTAGTGATATTCAGGAAAAAATTCGGCTATAGCGAACTTCTCACCACCCTGATTTCAGCATCGTTCCTTACGGGGGTTTCCGGTCTGATGGCTTTCGGCACGATAAGCCCGGCAATTTTCCTTTTGAGCCTGTCCTGTATTCTTGCGTCCACTTTCACAAACAGGAGAAAATCATTTTATACTCTGTCTGCATGTATAGCAGCTATTCACATGTGCATGTTTTTACACCTCACCGGCCGGGCTATAATAGTAGTTGACCCCTTGTCATATCTGAACTCACCTCATTCGTGGATTCTTATGATTTGCGGATTCGGAATCATTACAGGCTTCGTTGTATCACTAACCTCAAAACTAAACCTGCATCTGAAAACATTGGTAATAGAAAGCTCTCAACGCCTTGCGGAAGTTAAAGAGGTTAACCAGGACCTGGAAAAAACGATCAAGGAGCGCACCGCAGAACTAAAGCAATCTAATGAAGAGAAAGACAGAATAATGAGATTTGTTGCTCATGACCTGAACAACAGCCTCAGCGGAATCGTTGGTACGCTTGAATATCTGACAATTGGGTGGAAGGTATTTCCTGACGATACAAAGCTCAGGAATATAGAATCCTCCATTCACGCAGGTTTAAAAGCGGCACAGACAGTTCAGGAGCTCGTTACCTATTCAGGAATCAGACACGAAAAGGATGAGGACATTATGGAGTCCGTTGAGATGGGCCAATTCATCAGCTCGATTGTTGCATGCCACTACCCTAATGCACTCAAGAAAAACATAATCCTGGAATTAAGCAAGGTGAATCAATCACTGTATTGCAGAATCAACAAATCCCGAGTATCCCGGCTGTTCGAAAACCTAATCACAAATTCCATTAAATTCACCCACCGCGGAGGTTACATTACTCTTAATCTCTCTTCAGAACAAAATTCGGTTGTAGCAGCAGTCAAGGACACTGGAATCGGCATTCCAATGGAGATGCAGGAGATGCTCTTTGAACCAGACGGCAATTTCAGGCGCAGAGGAACAGAAGATGAAGAATCTACGGGGCTAGGGCTGAAGATAGTGAAAGAGATTACAATGCAGCACGGCGGAGATATATGGCTGGAGAGCGAGGAGGGCGCGGGAACCACTTTTTATGTAAAGTTCCCTGTGTAGCGATGGCATAGCCGAGAGTGGAGCCGAACCGGCCTAACCCAAGGGTTTGCGGTCACGAAAAATTTAAAATGACTCCTGAAATGGCAGTGTCACGTTTATTCTAGTATACTAACTATTGGATTTCCTCAGCGCTCTTTGCAGTTGACATGTCATTTCTCACCATCATATCATCTTCATCGGTGCCGGTATCGGTCTGTATCTATGATATGAGGGGGACGCTTCATATTAGAACTGTACAGGGGAAGAGTAGATGGCGATCAATGCTCTGCTTCTCTCCCGAAACTTTCTGCCGGTGTTTACAAAGCAGTTATGAGAGACATCAACAAAGCAAACATTATTACCCGAAGTCTGATTATTTCTAATTGAGGATCACCGTCTCCGGTTTGCCCTAAGAAGCTGTCCGGAGACTTCTCCCATCCCTGAAATCCTTTGGTAACTTCAGCGGGGGGGGGAGGGGCTATCCCCCAAGCTCCTGAATTTCTGTTACCAGCTATTTAGCACCATTTTTATGAATGAATCGGGCTTTATGGCATCTCCAAAGGGTCAACAATTCCAAATCGTTACCAAATGTGCTCAAAGATCACTGGATTTTCAGCCATAGATCCCTTATAATATCACTATGGAGCACAAGACGACTCTGCCGATATCCATCTACGATTATTTTGATTACCGGGATTATCTGCGGGCAGTTTACAGTCACCTCAAGCAGAGCCGCTATGGATTTTCCCACCGGCTCTTCTGCCGCGAGGCCGGCCTGAGCAGTCCCAACCATCTTCATCGGGTCATGAGCGGCCAGCGGCGGCTATCGGAACAGTACATTCCCCATTTCTGTAAGGCCCTCAAGCTTTCAGCTTCGGAAAGCCGCTATTTTGAAGCGATTGTGGGCTTCACCGATGAAAAAAAAGCGCAGCGCAAGGAAGAATATCTGCGGATTGTTCTGTCGCTTCGTCATGCTAAAAGCGACCATAGCTTGCAGGATAAACGTCTCAATTTCTTTGAAAAATGGTACTACCCCGTATTACGGGAACTGGTGACCGTCCTTGATTTCAAGGAGGACTTCCGGCTGCTTGGCCGCGCCTGTGTCCCGCCGATCAGTGCAGTGCAGGCGCAGGGGGCCGTGAAGTTTCTCGTCAAAAACGGGTTTATTGCTAAAAACCCCGACGGTTCCTACCGCCAGCTTCAGCAGGTGGTATCTTCGGGCCCGGAAGTCGATTCTATTTTCATCCGCAAGTATCACCGTAAGACCATTCAGCAATGCGCTCTGGCCCTCGATACCATAGACAAAAAAGAGCGCGACATCTCTTCATTAACATTAAGTGTCTCCAAGGAGACATACAAGCTTATGAAAAAGGAGATTCAGGACTTCAGAAAACGCCTGATCGCGATGGCAGAGAATGACCCCACGCCGCAGGTTGTTTGCTTCTGCGGTTTTCAGCTTCTTCCCCGGAGTAAGGACCTGCCCAAACTTACGGATTCCAAAGAAGGAGCATCCGCATCATGAACTCCAAGCTTTTTCTCCTGCTGCCGCTTCTGCTGACCCTGCTTAAGTGCGTCAATTCAGTGAGCGGCGGCGGCTCGGAAGCCGGAAACGGAATCATGGTTGGCTATGTGCTCGATTCAGAGTTGAATCCAGTTAGTGGAGTATCTGTGCAGGCTTTTCCAGTCGGTTATAATCCCCTTAGTGACGGGTCACTTTCAGATTCTCTGAGCAGCATTAGTGATGAACACGGAAGATTTGTCCTCTATGCCGATACCGGTCTTTACAACATTATCTCCTTGAGATCTGAAGACGGAACTAATGCATTCTCAAGAAGTATAAGAATAGTACCGTTGGAAAGTGATACCACACACATTACACCTTTACAGCTTAATACTCCCGGTTCTATCTACATCCCCGTTCCCGGCAGTCTTGCCGGACAGACAGTGCACGTCTATATTCGTGGGACCCCTTACAGCGCCCGAATTGAACCGGGGGCCGAAGGGGTTTGGATCAGCAGCCTTCCGTCCGGAGATCTGCCGGCAATCCTTTACAGCGCAGAAAGCAGCAGTGGCATTATCTCTGACTCCACCACATTACTCCCGGGGGACACTGCCATAGCCGCCTCAGTTCTCTTCCTGACAAGACTTCTGCCAGACGGAACCGTTCACAGTTCAGATTTACTTGTTAAAGAAAGGTTCTCCCAGCTTGGCTACAGAGTGGATATTGTTTCCGACAGGACCTTTACACCCGATCTGACCTCAGGAAGAGCGCTCCTTGTCATAAGTGCTTCTGCAGATGCAGACACTATGGCTAATAAACTTAGAGATGTCTCCATACCAGTACTGGATATGGAAATATATTTACTAGATAATTTGGGAATGACCGATACAATCCGGGACACTCACTTTGGCTATGATCAGGAGATTAGTTCTGTGCAGATTACATCACCTGATCATCCGGCAGCTTCTCCTTATTCAGGTGAAGTGGCACTTTTGACCAGTGCAGGACAGATTGAATGGGGAATTCCCTCATCTGAAGCCACCATAATTGCCCACCTACCTGGCGATACAAACAAAGCTGTGATCTTCAGTTATGAAAAAGGGGCAGCTATGGTAGGAACTAACGCACCAGCAAGGCGAATCACCTTTCTGCTCCTTAACGCCGATGTAGCCAAACTGACCGAAGAGGGTTGGGTACTCCTTGAGAATTGCGCACAATGGGCAATAGGAGCACGGTAGGGCTTGCCGGAAAAGTATTGCAATCATTGAATGTAGTTCCATTTTGGAATGACAAAATGCTCCAACTCCAATTGTGAGCTTAAAAGGGGGGATTTTATGTGGAAGAGAATATGTGTACTATCATTTCCATTATGTGTTTGTTTTTTTGTTCAAAGCATTTCAGCTCAAGTAAATCTTCAGGTAAATGCATCAACGACCAAGAGGCCGTTTTTCCAAGTAGGATTAGGTACTAATGTTGGGATATGGACCTACCGTTCATATCACCCTGCTTCCAGTCGAGATCCCCGGCTTGTTTCCGTCGCGAAAGAAGCAGGAATAAAAGTCATTCGATTTCCTGCCGGAAACGAGGCGGACGATTCATGGTTTGACAGAAATAACACCACAGGATGGAGCAGCGGTTCCGGCTTGTACACACGTACTCTCAGGGCAGATTTTCTGAACAGTATCAAGGATTTTTCTGATGAGATCGGGGCACAGCTTCTATTAATAGTAAATGGAAAAATTGACGACCCTGCTATGGCTGCCGATATTGTCAAATACTGCAATGTGGACAATTCTTTCAACATCAAATACTTTGAAGTAGGAAACGAACCGACACTCTACAAAGATGCCTATGCAGTAACCCCGGAAAGTTATGCCCAAAGAGTAAAACGTTATTCAGATGCCATGAAAGCAGTTGATCCCTCTATCATGATTACTGGTCCTGCAATACATCAGCCGCCTCTAATAGAAAACTGGCTCAAGCCCTTTCTGCAGACATCCGGAACCACAACAGATGCCATCACCATTCATTATTATCCTTTATTGGCAACTCAGACCAATACAAGTCATGGGCAGTATCCATCAATCTCAAACCTCCTGTCATTCGAGTATCCTACAAATGCAAGCTTGTGGCATCAGAACGGCTGTATACGAATGGTCAACCGCTTCATGGAAGAGTTTTCTTACGGGTTGAATCATCTGCGGGATCAGTATTCTCCGGGTGCCCCCATCGGAGTTACAGAATTAAGCCCTACTGCCGGGGGCGGGTCACTGGTTGATACAACTTTTGCTCACGCAATCTGGGCTGCCGATGTGATAGGACGACTTTCTTATTATGGTGCTGATTTTATCACCCAGTTTTTACTTCAAGGACGTCAAAGTTATGCCATAATTGATTCGGATTTCAACATCAGACCGGTCTGGTATACCTATGTTATGTACAAAAGATATTTTGGTGATTCCATGGTTGAAACCATATTCAATGATGAAAGTAAACTATCAATATGGGCATCAAGGAAAGAAACTGAACCGGATAAGCTTTATTTACTGGTGATAAACAAGAACCAGAGTGATCAATCCGCAACTCTTGACATCAGCGGATTGAACTACCATAAAGCCCTGGTGCGGGTGCTCAGTGCCCCTTCGATATCATCAACAACCGGAGCCAGCATTGACAATATCCAGGCAGACCAGAACTGCACTCTTCCAGACATTCCGGGCACTTCTGTATCGGTGGCGGGGAATACTATTGACTATACCTTTAAAAGCTATTCGGTAACTTCATTTGAACTTTCAGATACCTCTTCACTCGTGACTGTTTCAGAGCCGCATACAACCTTAAATGGAACTTCGAATTGGTCGGCACAGCTAAACCGCAGCGGTCTGATCATAAAAGCACCTCAAAGAAAAAATGTAGAGATTCTACTTTACGATATAAAGGGGAAAGCCACTTCAGTAATTTACAAAGGTTTCGTATCTTCAGGGGCGCAGACTTTTACTTCTGCTGCCGTGAAAACAGCTCCCGGGTTCTATTTGCTATCTGTCCGCACCAGAAACGGAAAAGAGTTATACAGGAAGAGTTTGGCAGTATTTGAATGAATATAAAAGTATTGTACGTTAATGAATTAATACGAACTTTACACGAAAAAATACGATATCAGGGGGGAACAAATGACGGATAGCCACAGGATACTGCAAGGTACCAGAACATGGGCAGTCATCTTTTTGACAGCTCAGAGCCTTTTTGCCTGGAATAGCCCACTTTATCCGACAAACTGGAGACCTCCAGTCGACAGCTCCTTCTACACCGATATGCTCATTCAGGATTTTTCCTATGCAGGCTACCACCGTGGCGAGAAGGCACTACCGACAGTTTCCACCAATGTGATTGATGTCACTAAAGCACCTTACAATGCTGATAAAACAGGCAGCACCGATGCAACCAGTGCAATTCAGAGCGCCATAAATCAAGTGGTATCCTCAGGGAGTGGCGTGGTCTATCTTCCCGCAGGAACGTATCGCGTCAACCCGGGAAACAACAACTATAGCCTGCGTATCACTGGATCAAACGTGGTGCTCCGCGGAGAAGGGGTCGGGAAAACCTTCATTCTCAATACAAGCTATCAGATGCGCAACAAATCGGTCATCTCTGTTAATCCCTTTACAGGAAGCACCTGGACCAGCCCGCCCTCCACTAACGCAAAAATCACATCCGACCTCATGGGCCCGGTTACCATCATACCAGTTGATAATCCATCCCTGTTTAAAGCAGGTGATTGGGTGCTGCTCCGATCCGACATTACCGAAGGTTGGATTACGGAACACAAGGAAAACGAGTGGTCCGGAGCTTCATTCCCCGGATTTATATATTATCGCCAAGTTGAATCCGTAAATACATCTGCAAAGACAATCACCATCGACGCGCCAATCCGCTACGCCATGAAAACTCGGGACAATGCTCGCGTTCACCTCTCACCAGCCATGATTGAAGAGGTGGGGCTTGAAAACTTTTCCATAGGTAATGTGCAACACCCCGGAACAACTGGCTGGGGCGAAGAGGACTACAACACTGCAGGTAACGCTTCCTATGACTGTCATGCTTCTTTCCTTGTTTCCATTAGCCGGGTGCGCAATGGATGGGTTCGTAAAGTGGAAAGCTACGGCCATAGCGCAAACAGTTCCGGAGCACACATGCTCTCCAACGGACTGGCTCTCAGTTACACAAGGGGCATTACAGTTGACTCCTGCCATTTTCAATACGATCAGTACGGTGGCGGAGGAGGGAACGGGTATATGTACAGAATTCAGGGGAACGAGAATCTTCTGAAAAACTGTAAATCCTCGTTCAGCCGCCATGGTTTTGTTCTTTCTCACATGTATGGCAGCGGGAATGTCTTTTTCAGATGTATTGATAAAAACAGCGGTGTGCAGACCGGAGCTACCGGTTCCATGACCACTTCAGGCAAGGGCAGTGATCACCACATGCATTTCAGCCCGTCCAACCTCTTTGACCAATGCACTTCCGACAACAGCAACTTCCAGGCAGCCTACCGTCCTTATGGTAGTACACCCAAACACAATCTTACTGCAGCACACAGTGTGTACTGGAATACTCAGGGACTGGGCAGCGGCCCCACATCATGGGTGATTCACTCCCAGCAGGCCCGCTACGGATACGTCATAGGAACGTGGGGAACCAGAACATCTGTAAATACGTCTTCAACAACAACATCGGCACCGAAAACCGATCCAGCGGACCATGTGGAGGGAATCGGACTGGCGCAGACACTGGAACCTCAATCACTTTATCTGGACCAGCTTAAGAAGCGTACCACTGTCGTCTCTTTCACTCTGACCACCAGCATTATCGGTCAGGGTAGCGTCACCCGCTCTCCCAATGGGACTGGCTACGCTTCCGGCACTGTGGTCACCCTTACCGCAACCCCTGCGGCAGGCTATGTTTTCAGCGGCTGGAGCGGTGAGCTCAACGGTCAAGCCAATCCGGCCACTGTGACACTCAATGCAAATCTGGTTGTAAGTGCGTTCTTCACAAAACAGACGCCTGCAGGATCTGAGAAAATCCCCATCGTTTCTGATCAGGCGGCAGCGGAGCAGGAAGGCAACCCGGCAGTCAATTCTTACGATGACAACATCACCACCAGATGGGCAAACGACAATACCCTGAGTAACGCATGGATCATCTATGATCTTGAAAAAGCCCACACAGTCAAAGCAATCAGACTCATGCTCAACAACGCAGCCACGCGCACCTATCAACTTAAAATCGAAGTGGGCGATGGTTCAATGACCGAGGTCTGGAGCGGTACAACCGAACTGAATGTCGGGTTGCAGACCATAATAGTCACTCCGGCAAACGGCCGCTATGTCAAGCTCACCATGACCGCCTCAAATTCCGGCAGCAACAACTGGTTCTCCATCTTCGAAACGGAAGTTTGGGGAAATGTAACACCGAGTACTGCAGCCTCGGCTGAATTGACAGCCGGTGTTAGAACTTGGGAAATCACTCAGAGACTGGGAAATCTGGATATCCGGGCTCCGCGAAATCAAACAGTCGATGTGGTACTCTATGATGTGAGAGGACGAGCGGTAAATACATTTTTCAGCGGCAAAATTGCAGCAGGAGTACACATCTTCAAGACATCGCATGTACCGTCCGGCACCTTTCTGGTTCTTCTGCGTGACGAAAACGGAAATACGATCCTAAAGAAGTGTCTCTCAATAACACAGTAATCGGAAATTTTTCTGGTGGGGGCATTCTGATTCTGATAAGAACAGTTTACCCTCGCCCGATTTACCCTCCAAAAGAATCAATCAGATTCATGTGCTGTCTGGTTCCCGTCTGACATCTGTATCTATGTCTTTTATGAATCCTCTGAGTTCCTTGACTGAATGAATCGGCACCAGTTCCACTCTCCCGTTTGTAGCAATTACCTGCACTTTCTGCCCGGGATAAAGATTAAACGCCTTACAAAGTTTTTTAGGAATCACTACCTGGAGTTTCGATGAAATTGTAACAACCTCCATAGTGCCCACCCAGGAGAAATTCTACATATACAATGTTCTAAGAAGGATTCGTTGTACAGAATCGCAATATTGTGGATCTCGCGGTTGCATCGGCTCCAAATAGATTGGCGAATGAGGGGGCTTATTTCTTGGTTTACGGGGAATGATATTTGAATGCAGAATACGTAGAATGAACATGGTTTCAATAATCCGAGTGACGGAGCATATATGAAAAACATCTACAAGCTTCCAGCCAGTATTCTTTTATCATTGAGTGCAGGGGCTCTGGGATCGACAACAACAGGGTCCGCAATAGATGATTGGTATAAACAGCTTCAGAAACCATCCTTCAATCCGCCGGCAACTGTTTTTGGTCCCGTTTGGACTATTCTCTATACGCTAATGGGGGTGGCGCTTTACCTGATTTGGAACAAACCGGCAGGAAGAAAACGTGGTGCTTATATAGCCTTCGGATTGCAGCTTTTTTTAAATTCCCTATGGTCGGTAATCTTCTTCGGCTGGAAAAAACCCTTTGGGGCCTTTGTAGAAATCATTTTCCTTTTTGCAGCCATCCTTATCATAGTTATTCTCTTCTGGCGCATCAGCCGGACTGGGGCGATTCTGCTTCTCCCCTATCTCTTCTGGGTTGCCTTTGCATCTGTCTTGAATTTCAGGATATGGCAGTTGAACTGAAGCCTTGTCGATTTAAATTTAGTGCATTATTTTAGCAAATTACAAATGACAAAAAGTCAAAAAACAGGCAAAGGGGGAATTAGTCATTCAATATCATCAGCATCAATGAGCTGAAATGAATTCCATGATTACTCAGTTCTGATTTCATCCCATATGATGATCGTATCCATGATGGTAATTGCATAATGTCTGGTGTAATGATACCCGTTTGAGAAATATCCGAATCCCCTTTTAAGGGAATCTTCTTCCGTAAAATAAACTTCCACCTCAAACCCGCCATCAGTTTCGATGAGCCCGTCAACATCCCACTTTACGGAACGACTCTCGTTCCTGGCTAACTGACCGACACTCAATTTCTGAGAATTGATACTGTTGGTGATTGTCAGGGACAAGGTGCTTACATCTTTTCCCGAACTGTTTTCAATGTCAAACGTAATAATATGATCCCTTCCACACCCAACAACTGCAACCATCAGAAAACAATTTACGAAGATCATTTTTACAATTCTGTACATCGGTTTTCTCCAGAACTCGTACGAACTTAGAAGGTTATGATACTTATGGAAACAACCTGTTTTCCTGCCGTGCATGCTCCGCCCTGATCTGAATTCTTTTGTTCCTGTTTGCGATTCATCCAACAAGCCCAAAATAATGCCGGGTATATCCAAAGCCCAAAAATAACTCTGTGCGATGTTAGGGAATAATGACTTGTAGAGGGGAAGTAATAAAGATCAGTAATGCAGAAAATAAGAAGATAACTGTAGCATGCCCAAAAAAAATACCGGGGTGAACGTCATTACGACTACTCACCCCGGCCACCCATCATCATCAATTTACTCTTTCAATATAAACAGCTGAAATCCAAAAATCCCATTATACTCACCTTTTCCATATCAAAATGGTGAATAGCATTTCACCACCTCAAAGAATTCAAGTACATGAACTAATAATACCCCGCTGCGCCAAAGACAAATGCAGTCAGTAGAGATTGGATCTCTTTTCGTACCCTCTTAAGGCATCGATTATTTTGATACCACGTAGAACACTACTCATTTTAAACTGCCGGGAGTGCTATGTATATAACACCGCGGGATTCCCATATCACCTATTCGGGCCGGGTATTTCATAAAGATGCAACTGTCAGTTTCGACTGGCCCGGTATACAGATATTCCTAAACTTTTCCGGCACCAGCATCAGCGCTATTCTGGAAGGCTATAACTTCTTTGATGTACTGATTGATGATTTTCCTCCCACTATAGTCGAAGCTACTCACGACAAACAGACGATTCTCCTGGCTGATGGTCTTGAAGACAAACCACACAAAGTAGTACTGCATAAGCGAAGTGAATCAAACAGTCACCTATCCCGTTTCTATGGATTCATTATTGAAGGGACACCACTTGCGCCTGAACCATTACCCGACAGACGCATTGAATTCATAGGCGATTCTCACACCGTGGGCTACGGAAACGAGTATCCTGCAATCAACTGCCCGGCAGAAGAACACGATCGAATTTACATGTCATCCACCAATACCCGCATGGCATTTGGCCCTCTCACCGCAAAAGTTTTGAATGCCCAGTATCAGATAAACGCCTATTCCGGAAGAGGTCTTCTTCGTAACTATAACTGGGAAATGAGGGGCAAAGAGTTTCTTTATTTTTATGGTAAAACCCTGATTTCCCAAATGAATCGAACCGGAAGCAGCCCCGATTGGGATTTCAGCTCCTGGATTCCTCACGTCACAGTTGTAAATATTGGAATCAACGATTTTCAAAAAGACCCCCCTCACGCAGACCCGGACCTGTTTGATCAGACTTACCGCAGTTTCCTCAACCAGATCAGAAACCGCTATCCCGGGGTGAAGATTATCTGTGTAGGATCCACTGTAACCCCGGACAGAAATCGTCTCATTAAACGGATCACTTCAATAGTAAATGCTGAAAGGGCTAGCGGTAAGGAGGACATCTGGTATTTTGAGTACGAACCGGAAAACACCGCACTTGATCAGCACCCCAGTCTTGAGGATCACCGGAGAATCTCTAAAGGGTTGAGCCAATTGGTTGGAAAGATAACCGGCTGGGAAATAGAGATGCTGGATGGACAATGGTAGTAAAAAGTAAGAAAGGGAACGGAGAAAGAGAATACAATCAGTTTAATATTGCATTCCTATCAAGTACCGCTAATTAGTGTAACATCCGCCTTTTACAGAACGTTCTAATAATGAAACTTGCCTGCAGCAGTAAGGGGATATATCTTTCCTCTATGGAAGAGAGCTATTAAGGAGCACTTCAATTGCAGAACCTAGAATTCAGACGAATTTACCAGGAACACTCAAGAAAAGTTTATACATTCATTCTATGGCTGTCTCAGAACCGGTCTGCTGCCGATGATATTCTGCAGGAAGTGTTCATTAAGATATGGAAGCTTGACAGCATCCCCACACCTCCTGAGGAACAATTGCGGTGGCTTTATAGAGTAGCCCGCAATGCCTGCCTCGATCACTTCAGGAAATGCAGCCGATTTTCAAGGCTTCGTCAGGTATACGGGGAAGAAAACTACGATCCTAACGAACATTCTGATGGCAATTTCGACTGGAAAGTAGTCGACGACCTGCCTGAAACAGAAAGAAGCATTCTTTACTTTCACCTCAGGGATGGGTATACTTATAAAGAGATAGGCGATATGCTTGAACTCACCGAAAACAATGTGAGAGTCAAGGCATTCAGGGCGCTCAAGCAGCTTAAGGAAAAGCTAACAAAGAAGGCCGCATGGGTTACACAATAATAGATCACCCCACTGAAGAGGAACTTATCGAGTACGCTGTTGATGGAGTTCAGCGGGAGGAGATTCTTGAACACCTTGCAAGCTGCTCCAACTGCTCTGAATTCATTGAGGAGATGAAGAGCGTCAAAGATGCCTTCGGAAATCTCGAGGATGAGGACGTTTCTCCTTCGGTAACAGAGAAGATATTTGCCGCCACCAAGAAGGAGACTTTTAAAGATGTGGCGATGAGCTATATTCAGAACTGGTACAAATACCCGTTCTTTTTAGGCCTGCTCACCATCGGAGCGGTGCTGCTGTTCTATTTTCTGATCACCTACATCTGTTAAGAAGAGTCAGCAGGGGATTGTCCCCTGCCGGGGAACTTTACACAGCTTTCCGCTAAAGAAAACCAGTGACATCCCGAAGACCACTACTCCGATCACCGTCATAGATAGCGCCTCCCGCCAAAGGTCTGCAAATCCTGAACCCTTAAGAGAAAATCTCCCTTAGAACTGCCATGAAATAACGTACCGGGTTTCCCAATAACCTGCACCCAGGAGGGCAAGTTCTCTATAGGGATGAAAAAACCGCTTAACAGAATAAAAAAGATCAGGATGAAATAGAAGATAAAGAGTACCTGTTGAGAAGTCCTTGCCATGGTGGAAGTCAGAATACCAGAGCTCACACTTCGACACCCGCGGACGGGCTCAGTGAGCGGACCACTCAACCCCATTCATCCCTCACCCATGGCCAACCCACCTCCCCCGGATGTACTTTTCATGTTTCACAACACAACCCTGTGGAGGCAAGCGGCTTGAACGAAGAAGTGGTCATCATAGATTTTGAAACGACAGGCGTATCACCTGCATACTGCCGGATCATAGAAGTCGGGGCAGCAGTGGTGAACCAAACAGGTATCGTCGATAGATACAGCCAGCTCATGAACCCCGGCACCCTTATCCCATCCTTCATAAGTGAGCTCACCGGTATCACCAACAGCATGGTCAGGGGAATGCCCCGGCCTGAAAAGGTTATGCCCGAGCTGGCGGAATTTATCGGCAACAGAGCACTTGTAGCCCACAATGCATCCTTTGATTCCCGTTTCCTTAAAGCGGAGATGGACTTTGCGGGAATAGACCTGAAACCGCAGTTTCTCTGTACCCTGCGTTTGGCAAGGCGCCTCATCCCCGGCCTTTCCGACTACAAGCTGGGCACCATTGCAGCACATCTGGGTATAGAAAGCCGCTATCGGACAAACGCCCACCGGGCGATGCACGACGTGGAGATAACCGCGGAAGTATGGAGATATCTTCAGGAACAGGTAAACCGCCTGTGCCCAATAGGGTATGCGGATCTGAATATTTTACAAGCGGTGATGAAGAAATCGAAGAAGGCGGTCCCGGGGTTTCTGGAGAAGCTTGGGGCCAGGGCGACTTGCGGATAAACGCAGAAACTCCAGGATTTAAGGCACAAAAAAGAGCATCAAAAAAGAAACGCGCAACATTATTTTCTGCTACAACAAACAGAAACTTCATAGATCATCTTAAATCAAACTCATTACCATTTAATTTATCTAGCATTGAATTCTCGAAATCGGTGATGTACGGAAGCTCATCCGCCATTTCACATCTGATATCAGCCTGAGCTGCAATCCTTTCAAATACTTTTGAGAAGAGTGATTTTGCATTTAATAGAACCATACAGGGCTTTGATCCCCGTTTCAAAAACGACTGTGCCAGTATTTTGCATGCCTGCTCGAAATAGTCTTCGAAAGGCTTGACAAGGCTATATTGGTTAACCTTCTGCTCGTTTATGCCAACCAACAGAAGCCCGAAATAGAATGGCTCATGATCTGTTATGATACCGGGCAGGTGGACAAGATCGATTTCCTCTTTGAGCCCGTTATCAGGCAGATTGCGCAGGCGCTGGGCTGTAAAGTCATCCAGGTGAATCGCTGGAGCCTCTTCCTTTGCGGGATACAAAACAGGTCTTCTTGTGGAAACCCAGGAAGAGTTCTGAAAACTCCTTAGAAGCATATCGCCGTTTTCGTTGTTCCGAATCTGTTCCAGGACATCCTCGCCTTCATCATAGAGAGCAAGTGTCTGCTCAATGCAATCGCAGAGCACCTCAATCTCAGATTCGGTCAGGAACCAGGGAGCGTAGTGGGGCCTGTAACTGCGTATAAGCGGCCAATTTCCACCCTGAAACGAGAGGAGCAGCTTTTTTGTTATCTGCAGGTCCTTTTTTTCCATAAAATCACGAGCACCCAATGTAAAGGAGAGCATATCCAGTTCGTATATGAGATTTCGAGGTGTCTCGTATTCTTCCCGTGTTATCATACTATAATAATTGCGTATCCCCTGGTCTCCGCGGAAAGCACTCAATCCAAATTCCTCACCAGCATTTCCCATCACACTGCACAGATACAACTGGGGACCATGGGGACTTTGAACATAGAACACATCTTCGTTTTCAAACAGTTCCCATGGCTTGGTTTTGACAAATTCATGTATCAGAGAATACAGTTTTTTCCATAATGGGGAGTAAATTGGTGCAGATCGGGGCTCTTTCACTGGACTAATCCTTCCTTGAACGGGAACTGATTTATTTCTCCGATTGGCCGTTGGAGAGAGATCGGGCAGATGTTGTTATTCTCCAAAACTACTTGGCTTGATTAATTGTGGAGTAGTTTGAGAACAGTTTTTTCTTAGCACCAATATAATTTCCTGAACCGATTCAGAATTTGATTTTATTCAGGGCAAAAAAGCTTCAGAAATTTTGGGATTTAAATCTTTATTTATTTCTAAATCAATCCTCCACCTTCAAATTGTAAGCTATTTCTTCCGATCGCACAAAGGCCCACCCTTGTATTGCTTCACCTGTAAGCAATACTATACCGGTACAGCAAACTGATTCCTTCTCTTTCCACCCTATTGATAGAATACAAAAGGGTAGACTACCTCGGTCACATCTCCAATTTTTAGTACGGGAGCAAATTTCCAGCTCTTTACCTGCTTTACAACCGCCTCTATCATCAATCTGTCATTCAAGGTGGATGATATGCAGCTTGAAAAAATTACCTTTCCATAGTGATCGATTGCAAACTTTACCGTTAATCCGTCCGGAAATCCCGGGAATTTCCATGAGCCTTCGATTGGAAGGAGACAAACAGGGTGAAAGTTCCCGTGCAGCAGAAACCTACGGCAAAACAAGGGAATTCATGG
The DNA here is from genome assembly GCA_023436205.1 of Fibrobacterota bacterium. Taxonomy (GTDB): domain Bacteria; phylum Fibrobacterota; class Chitinivibrionia; order Chitinivibrionales; family Chitinispirillaceae; genus JAEZKC01. The sequence goes on along the minus strand of JAEZKC010000072.1, from coordinate 72,819 downwards.
GTCTCTTTGTCCAGAAGCATGGATACTGCTTTAAGCGGGAGATGCCGCCGGTGACCTGCAAGGCGTCTTCGCCGTTAACAAGGAAAAGACTTTCTGCCAGGTCTTTCGCAAGCTGGCTGACTGCTCTGATTTTTACAAAAGGTACAAGTATTGCTCTTCAATGTCTAACTACCACCTCTAACAGGAGCACTCCTTTCATCGTTTCTCCATAGCTGTTCTTGGCATATCAATAGGTAAGGAGTATGAGATGAACAATCAGTTTAAAGGCACTATCGGTCTAGACATCCGTGATTCCAAGCCAGACTGGACTCCCTATGAAGCTCCCAGAGCCCCGGCCGGGTCTCCCAATGTCTTATATATTGTATGGGATGATGTGGGGTTCGGGGCTTTTGACATTTACGGGGGAGTAATTGAAACTCCCAATATGAAACGGATTGCCGACATGGGGGTGAAATTAACCCAGTTTCATACCACTGCCCTCTGTTCTCCCACCCGATCCTGCCTTCTAACCGGCCGCAACGCCACCAGTAACGGCATGGCCTGTATTGTCGAGGCAAGCGCAGGTTTTCCGGGGATAAGTGCGCGTATACCTTTCGAAAATGCTCTTATTTCGGAGGTGCTTTCCGAACGGGGATGGAGCACGTTTGCCATTGGCAAGTGGCACCTCGCTCCTGAAGAGGAGTGCAACACCGCCAGTACCAGGCGCAATTGGCCGGTTGGCCGGGGGTTTGACCGTTACTACGGTTTTCTGGGTGGGGAAAGTGATCAATATTACCCCGACCTGGTTTCAGACAATCAGTTCGTGGAACCGCCCTATTCCCCCAGCGAGGGGTATCACCTGAGTAAAGATCTGGCAGATCAGGCTATCAGGTGTATCCGGGATACCAAATCTATTGCACCAGATAAACCCTGGTTGCTCTATTACTGCCCGGGGGCAGGTCACGCTCCGCATCAGGTGCCCAAAGAGTGGGCCGACAAATACAAAGGTAAGTTTGACATGGGATACGAAAAACTGAGAGAGGTGATTCTGGCCAATCAGAAAAAGATGGATTTGTTACCTCAAAACATGGAGCTTCCCTCAATCAATCCCAACAGCGATGTTAAAGGTCCCGACGGGCAGCCCTGGCCCCAGCTTGACACAGTGCGCCCCTGGGAATCTCTGAGTACAGAGGAAAAGAGACTTTTCAGCAGAATGGCCGAGGTGTATGCCGGTTTTCTGAGCTACACAGACTACCATATTGGTCGCATACTTGACTATCTAGAAGATTCCGGACAATTGGACAATACTATTATCGTGGCCCTTTCCGATAACGGGGCGAGCGCTGAAGGTGGGCCCAACGGATTGGTGAACGAAAACCGGTTTTTCAATGGTATTCCCGACAATATGCAGCAGAATATCAAATATATAGATGAATTGGGCAGTGAGCGAACCTACAATCATTATTGTACCGGATGGGCCATGGCTTTCAATACCCCATTTAAAATGTGGAAACGGTACAGCAGCTACGAAGGCGGCATCGCAGATGCGTGTGTCGTTGCCTGGCCTAAAGGGATCAAGGCTCGCGGTGAGACAAGGAATCAGTATATTCACGCGATAGATGTCGTCCCTACACTTTACGAGTATCTGGGAATTGAGCCTCCCTCCGAAGTAAAGGGGTACACTCAGAGCCCGATCGAGGGTATCAGTTTCAAAACCGCTCTGGAAAACAGCAATGCAGATACCGGAAAACATGTTCAGTTCTATTCCATGCTGGGAACCAGGGGGGTATGGTACAAGGGGTGGCACGCCAACACCCGGCACCCGGCGCTTTCCGGCTGGGGAAAGTTCGAGAAGGATGAATGGGAGCTTTACTACCTTGAAGAAGACCGCAATCAGATGCGCAATGTTGCACAGAAATACCCCGACAAGCTGGAGTTCATGAAGAACCTGTGGTTTGCCCAGGCCGGGCGATTCAAGGGGTTGCCTCTTGACGATCGCGCTGCACTTGAGCTGCTCAATGCTCCCCGTCCATTGCCTTCTGAACCTCGTGACCGTTACACCTATTACCCCGATACATCGGCGATACCTGAAGCAGTGGCAGTGAACCTACGGGGGCGTTCCTATAGTATTGCTGCCAGGGTGGATATACAGTCTCCGGAGGCTCGCGGAGTGCTCTTCGCCCACGGGGGGCGATTCGGGGGGCACTCTCTTTTCATCAATAACAACCAGAAGCTCTGCTACGTGTATAACTGGCTGGGGGAAAAGGAGCAGAAGCTTGTTGCGGAAATGGCTATTCCTCAAGGCGAATGCACGCTTGGTATTCGTTTCAGGCTGGAGGGGCGCGAAGGGCCCAGTCCAAAGGGTGTTGCCGCCCTGTACATCAACAATAACAAGGCGGCTGAAGCCACTATCATAACCCAGCCCGGAAAGTTCGGCCTGGGTGAAGGTCTGACTATCGGTCGTGATGTGGGGCAGCCGGTGGCCAGTGATTACCAGACACCGTTTGCTTTTAAGGGTGGAATTATCAAACAGGTGATAGTCGACGTAAGCGGAGAGCCATTCCGGGATCTTGAGCAGGAACTGCGGGGAATGCTCATGAGGGAGTAGATTCCTTAGGCGATCCGGTTTGTATCCTTCTTTGCGAGGTGAATGCACATGCTATGGGTTGCGCTGGGTCTTCTTGGGATCCCCTTGTGGTTTATCCTGGGGGCGCTGTTGTCTGTATTGCTTAGTCCACACCATTTCAAAAAACAGCCAGGTGTCTGCACAGTGAAGATCAGAACTTTAAATGGAAACATTCCTGGTATCAGGAGTAAATGGCGAAGATTGTACATCCGTGTGCTCCATGACGTACTATTGATCACCCATGGAACGGCCTTGTTCAGAACCGTCCCGTTGGGAATTTCCCGCTTTTCAGGTGAACCGGCAGAAGGTGGCGAAAGGCAAGATCACCTCATTCGCTTATGGGTTGATGGCGGTGCTGTACTTGAGCTGCGGGCTGATACAAAGTGTGCAGACATGTTACAGATACCTATCAGAAAAGCACAGGATAATTAACATAAACTGAAGTTACTTTACTCCAAATGAGTAGAATCACATAATTCTTGGTGGTGATGAGGACTGCATTGGAATCTTTAAGGTATGAAGCTTGCTTTCAAATGACAGATTCGCCCTTATATCTTCCGATTTCTCAGTGCAATTTTTAACTGTGTTCATGATTGCCCATGGTAAGCACCTGCTGATGAGGCACATTCCCTTTCGTAACCCTAAAAAGGATTTGCTGTGCAGAATAGTCAAACCCAATCGACTCCTTTCCATGTGATGGTCAAGCCCGCCGGTGCCCGTTGCAATCTGCACTGCGATTACTGTTTTTTTCTCAGGAAAAAAGCACTCTACCCTCATAGCCCCCTGCACATGAGTCCTGCAGTAATGGAAAAGTATATAAAACAGATGTTGCGTGTTCACCAGAATACGGTAGCCTCCATTGCTTGGCAGGGCGGGGAACCTACTCTCATGGGAGTAGACTTTTTCAAAAATATGGTTAAGCTCCAGAAAAAATATGCCACTCCGTCTTCAACGGTTGAAAACTCTCTTCAGACAAACGGAATTCTTATCGATGAAGAGTGGGGCAGCTTTCTAAGCGAGAACAAGTTTCTGGTAGGGTTGAGCCTCGATGGCCCCAAAGCATGTCATGATGCTTTCCGCAGAGATAAAAAGGGAAATTCTGTATTTGAGAAAGTTGTACAGGCCGTTAAAATGATGAAAAAATTCCAAGTAAACTTTAACATTCTCTGCACAATTAATTCTGCAAACTGCTCAAAGCCATTGGAACTGTACCGGTTTTTCCGTGATGAACTGGATGTGCAGTATCTTCAATTCATACCCATTGTAGAGCGGGCAAATGAAACAGATTTTCAGAAGTCAGACTGTCTTAGTGAGAGGACGGTGCCTGCTTTAGAGTATGGGAATTTCCTAATAGCGATTTTTGATGAATGGGTGAAGCGGGATGTGGGAAAAATGTTCATTCAGTTTTTTGAAGGGGTGCTGGCATCCTATGTGTACGGGTATTCATCTCTCTGCGTTCTTCAGCCTACGTGCGGTCAATGTGTGGCACTTGAACACAATGGCGATCTGTATTCCTGCGATCACTACGTTGAACCCGATTATCTGCTGGGCAATATTATGCAGTCACCCATTGAAAAGCTGGTCCATTCAGAACAGCAACACAGCTTCGGAAAGGCAAAAAGTCTGGGTCTGCCCTCAAAGTGTAAAGCGTGCGAGTTTCTCTTTACCTGTTACGGGGAGTGTCCCAAAAATCGAATCGTGGATGCATCAGATGGAAGCGGGAAATTAAACTGGCTGTGTGATGGTTTAAAAAACTTCTTTTCTCATACTAAAGAACCCATGAAGAGAATGGCGTCTCTTATCAGAAGCAAGCATGATGCAGCAGAAATTATGGACGGGAACAGGTGATAGTTGCTGCGGTAGGTCAGGAATCATGAGCGGAAGGGGACTATGCTTCGACTCCGGAAGACCTACGCTCAACATGAGCCGATGGGGGCCGTCTCCCTCCGTTTCAATGCTATCAACACACTATTCCAGATCTTCTGCAGGTCATCAGTTATCCCTTCAGTTGTAAACTCGGGTAGTGTCATTGACTTTCGTTGTGCGGCAGTGACCTTCTTATCATAACGTAAAACTCCCGCGAACTGCAGACCCTGCGACATGGAAAAATCACGGATGGATTCTGATGCTGTCGGGTTGATATCCCACTTGTTTATGCAAACCATGGCAGCTGTTCCCAACCGGCCTGTCAGCCTGACAATACGCTTCAAGTCATGAATGCCACTTACTGTAGGTTCCGTTACGATCAGAGCCAGGTCTGCGGAAGTCAAAGAAGCGATTACCGGGCAGCCGATCCCGGGAGATCCATCGATGAGCACATACTCTGCATGTAAATCCTGGGCAATCCGTTTCGCCTCGTTTCTTATGAGTGTAACCAGTTTTCCTGAATTCTCTGCTGCAATACCCAATTTTGCATGTACCACAGGTCCAAAACGAGAGTCAGATATAAACCATTCCCCGCAGATCTCTTCATCGAAACTGATCGCCTGACTGGGGCAGGCTCTGACACAAACCCCGCACCCCTCACAGGCTACGGGGTCAATATAAAAAAGGCCTTCCGGGGCATGCGACTTTCGCTTGACAGCATCGAATCGACATGCCTCGATGCAAATCCCACACCCGGTGCACTCTTCAGAACGAATATGTGCACAATGACCGCTGCGAAAAAAGTTTTGCTGCTGAACTTGAGGCCTGAGGAGAAGATGCAGATCTGCCGCATCCACATCGCAATCGGCAAATACTCCTTTACCTCTTGAAAAGCAAGCAAGCGCAGCGGCAATGCTTGTCTTGCCCGTACCACCCTTCCCGCTGATAACCACGATCTCCTTCATGAGTTTACCTGCTTTCGTATAGCGCTCCAGAGCTCTTCGAAACAACGCCTCACCTCCGGAACCGCTGTAAGGATCAATTCTCCTTTGGAGTAGGCTTCGGCAATACGGCGATCATCTTGTATGCGTGTCAAGACAGTCACATTTTGTTTGAGGCAGAAGTCTTCCCCATCGTTGTTGTCCTCCTCTGCCCGGTTTATCACCACTCCATGAGGTATGTCAAGCTCTCGAACCATATCGAGCGCAAGCCCCAGATCATTCAAACCAAAAGGAGTGGGTTCAGTGACAAGTACGACATAATCGGCATCCCTTAGGGATGCAATAACCGGGCAGGATGTCCCCGGCGGAGCATCGATGATATTCATTCCCTCTTCTCTTGTCTGACGCAGCACATTGCGAATAAGAGGCGGGCTCATTGCTTCCCCAATGTTCAAACGTCCATGGACAAACCCTAAAGACCCCGATGATCCGCACTCTATGGTTCCAATTTCTCGTGAAACCTCGCTGATTGCACCTTGTGGACAAAACCGCATGCAACCTCCGCACCCATGGCAAAGTTCCGCAAAGAGCATAACTGTTTGGCCCAATCTGACCAGGGATTTGTACTGGCAGAACTCTACACATACTCCACAGGCTACGCATTTGGTTTCATCGAAAAGAGGCACGGGAATCGAAGAGGGAATGTTATTTTCGATTTGAGGGTCAAGAAAAAGATGGCCGTTCGGCTCCTCAACATCGCAGTCGAGATATACCACATTGCCTTTACTTTCACTTATGAGAAGAGCGAGATTGGTTGCCACAGTGGTTTTGCCTGTGCCCCCTTTACCGCTCGCAATGGCTATTTTCATATCTATCCTTCATTAGTGCTGTCTTGTTTCGTTTTTGGAACATAAGGTGGAGCCGGCTTCTCAGGTTGAGAAGAAAAACACCCATAGCAACGACTGGAAGAATCAGCCACAATATAAGACTGCTCTTCCTGCGAGTCTTGATCCGGTAACTCCGCCCGCTACACCAGCCTCTCTTTCGTCCAGTTTGCGGCCCCAGGCCAAGAGGGCCCGTTCCGTCTCCAAGCGGCATACATGCTCCTTTTCAACATTTGACAGCCAAATACAATAATGATTCACTCACGGGTCATCATCTGTCCACATTGAGGACATCGCTTTTGAACACATGGCAATCCTTGCTGATGCGGCTCTTTGTACCCGCAATCAGGACATACACAGTTTCCTCCGGGCCCCAGTCCTCTTCCGCCCATCATTATCGTATCGGTATCATTTGCTATAGTATAACTTCTACGACCTGTTTTATTTGGTATGCAATCTACCCTGCCACGCCTTGCAAAACCTCTGCTAATGTCATCCCGGCACCTGAAACCGGCGCCTCCTCTGCCAGATATCGAACCCCACCCCATTGGTCCAGTTCCATCTCCTCCCGGCATTCTAAACCCCCCTTGTTATTGTTTGATTTTGTAAAAATTTCCTTCTGCAGTAACCGCCATCAGTTGTTTCTGCTCGATTTTACACTCCACTGAATGAAGCAGCCCCTTTTTGATAGATGTTATTTCAGTTTTGACAGTGGCAACTTCATTAATACGAACCGGTTTGCGGTACTTGATTTCAAGAGACGTTGTGTATGCTACAATGTCATGCCCCATCAGGCACTGTGCCATGGAGGCATCAATGATTGCTGCAATGACCCCTCCATGCACCATCTGATCAAAGCCCTGATGGTTTGCACTGCATTGAAATTCGCCATGAAGCACCCCTTCATTATCGAACCAGACGCGAAGCCCAGGTACAATCGACGGTTGCAGGTTAAAGATGCAGCCCGAGTGATAAACCTCTTTCAGTTTAAAAAGCCGCCTTCCATACTCTGCACTTCTCGAATTTCCGGCGGGTTCGTTTTTGCCCTCGCGCCTAAACATCAGTGGGTGCACACGTTGCCCCTGGTAACCAGCTGCCCTCCTAACCAGTTCAATACAATTGTCTGAGGGTGATCGGGAGAGGCCCCCGTGACCACCTGAATACCAAACTGTTCGAAAATCTGCTGTGCACGAGTACCCATACCTCCTGCGATAACAATGTTGACACCTTTCTCATTAAGCCATCTGGGCAATAATCCCGGTTCGTGTGGCGGAGGTACAACTTCTTCTTTGCCGACTATGGCCTTGCACTCTTCGTTTACATCGACAATAACGAACTTTTCACAATGCCCAAAATGCATGCACAACTGATTGTCTGCTATAGGAATGGCAATTTTCATCTCTACTCCTCTGTGATTTTAATATATGGTCAATACAATTTATCACCAGTGCCCATCGACGTCTGCCTTATCAAGTATGTCCAGGGCCCCGGATATGAAAAGCTTTACCACACGATCAACCGTCCCCCCTTTCGCTGAATACACCTGCACACCGGCTTTGGTCAGAGCTGTGAATGCTTTCGGACCGCAATGACTCGAAATGAGTATATGGCATCCGGTATTTACCACATTGGCGGCTGATTGGATTCCGGCACCCTGGGAAGATTGGACATTCTGAGCATTATCAATCACATCCCAGCTTTTCTTTTCATCATCATAGACCATGAACCATTTGGCACGACCGAATCTTGAATCAACCAGACTATCGGGTTTGGGGCCTTGGGCAGGTACTGCAATTTTCATGTATCCTCCTTTATTGTGTTTTCGCACTGATTAACAATCGTAATGGATGCCTTTACCATATCGTCTTCTCTTCTGACATTTACTATGACACCCAGGCATGGAAAACATTCGACTCACATCAACTTGCCTTTTGTAAGCACGTATGATATCCTCCACCGGACCTCTGATCCATGATATCACTTTTATTCCCCTCGTTGTCAATTCTGCTTGTGCCATGGTTGAAATTGCTCCGCAGATCAGGATCGAGACCCCTTCTTTTCTGCAAATCTCAGCCTTCTGGCTGGTTGACAGGAAGCGTACTTTGTAGAGGACCCGATGATCATCCGACCCTACAATCATCAGATTGCAGCAAGCATCGTAATGAGGAGAAATGATACCGTTCCAGTTGGTGATGGCTATGGTTTCTGACATGGAACGGCTCTTATGCTAAATCCATGCCGGTGAAGAAAAGTGGAGAAATCCGGCCCTCCGGGCAGAATTCCTGAAAAACGGGAGCCCCTCAGGGCTTTGCAACAATGCAACGGTTGCAGGGAAACATTGCAAAGCTGCAATGAATGCCGTTCCCGGGTCTTTGATTTTCATCTAAAGTCATAAGGCACACCTATTGCATACTTAACCACTCCCTTAAAATTATGGAGGTGGAATAATGAGTCATCAGGGCGCCGACGAAAAACGTCTGGCTGAAACACTTTCGGGTATCAAAAAGAAGATCGTGGTGCTTTCGGGTAAGGGCGGAGTGGGGAAGAGCACTGTTGCCGTGAACCTTGCGGTAGGATTGGCACTGAAAGGAATGAGCACAGGGCTGCTTGACACAGATTTGCACGGACCATCGGTTCCTAAAATGCTGGGCCTCGAAAATTTCGTAAGCAGCGGAAATGAAACATTCCTGGAACCGGCACTTAAGTACAACAACCTTCTCAAGGTGATGTCTGTTCAGTTCCTGCTTCAAAACCTGCATGATTCCGTTATCTGGAGAGGGCCGTTGAAACATGCGGTGATATCTCAGTTTATAGGGCATACAGTATGGGGTGAGCTTGACTACCTGATCATCGATTCTCCGCCCGGAACAGGTGATGAACCGCTATCGGTTGTACAGACAGCTCAACCGGATGGTGCACTTATAGTGACGACACCCCAGGAAGTGGCCACATTTGACGTTCGCAAGTCAATAGACTTCTGCAATAAATTGAATGTAAAGGTGATCGGCATTATTGAAAACATGAGCGGGTTTGTCTGCCCTCACTGCAATACAGAAACCGCAATCTTCAGTAGCGGTGGTGGCAAAAAAATGGCAGATGAGCTCGGCATTCCTTTTCTGGGAGCGTTACCGATCGATCCTGCGTTTGTCGTTCACAGCGACAAAGGGGATTCGATAATCGATAGAGGATCGGGCGGGAAAACAATTGAAGTAATCCTGGGTATTATCGATAAAATATAATAGCAGGGTTGAGCTCATTGTTGCTTTGGTTGGAATGGCTGAAAGATGCGGTTTACAAATCTATTCCGTATTTTTTCATCTTCCGCCAAAGCGTCGCCACGTGCATTGTAAGTTCTCTGGCAGTAGTGGTGCGGTTGAACCTGTTTTTCTCCAGTGCTCGTATAATTCGCCTCTTTTCGACCTCTTCGAATGTTTCATCTGTCGAAGGTTCTGCAGATAAAGATAGCTCAGGCTGAGTCAGATAATTCGGCAAGTGCTTTTTTTCAATCATGGATCCCTGACAGAGCACCAAAGCGTGCTGGAGTATATTCTGCAGTTCCCGGATGTTGCCGGGGAAGCGGTGATCCAGCAGAAGAGAGAGAGCCTCGGAGTCCACGCCTTCAATTGACTTGTTATGAATTGCACTGTAGTGGGCGATATAGTGCTCGATAAGAAGAGGAATATCATCTGTCCTCTCCCGCAGCGGCGGAAGTGTCACAGGCATGATATGAATTCTATAAAAAAGATCCTGCCTGAATTCACCAGACTTCACCATCTGATTCAGATCACGGTTTGTAGCAGCAATGATCCGCGTATCAGAGCTCACGGGTTCAGTGGAACCGAGTGGTTCATAGATGTACTCCTGGAGTACTCGAAGCAGTTTAACTTGTATCGCCTTTGACAGTTCCGCAATTTCATCCAGAAAAAGGGTGCCACCTTTAGCTCTATCGAACCGGCCCGGCTTGTCAGCTTTTGCATCTGTAAAAGCACCTTTTCTGTAGCCGAACAGTTCTGATTCAAGCAGGTTTTCCGGAAGTGCTCCGCAGTTGATAGCTACAAAAGGGCCTTTCTTGCGATTACTCAGTGCATGAATCGCCTTCGCCAGCAACTCTTTCCCGGTCCCGCTTTCTCCCAGAATGAGAACTGGCATACCGCTTTGTGCGATGGCGGGCAGAGTGGAAATGATACCAAGGAGTTTATGGTTGCGGGTTACCATATCATAATGAGTACTCTTCCCGAAGACTTCTTTGCGAAGCTCTTCGATTTCGCTCAGATCCCTGAACGTTTCGACGCCTCCGATGATAGTACCCTCTCCATCCCTCAGAATCGCAGTCGAGATGCTTATGGGTGCTAACAATCCAGACTTTTTCAGAATACGGACTGTCCGGTTCACACAAGGCTTGTTTGAGCGGATAGTTTTTTTCAGCAGACAGTCCCGTTCACAGATTTCTGCATGAAAAACTTCCCAGCATTTGGAGCCGATAGCATTCTGGCGTGACACTCCGGTAATCTGTTCTGCTGCCTTATTGAAGGATGTTATGTTCCAGTCTTTATCGACCGTAAATACTCCATCGGCGATGGAGTCTAGTATCAGGTGATAGGATTCCTGAGGAATACTGCTGTGAGCGTTTTTTTCTGGACGTGGTCTCATTTCACATAAAACTACTTTAAAGATAATCTCACTGCAAATGCGGCTGACCTACAATCTACGATGGCGATATGCGAATTATGAATTGTCGGACCGAGACATATTCCTGCTCCGCTCACATAGAGCATAGGTCCCACTGATCTCAAAAGGGAATTATTGATTGAAAAGTTTTAATTGTTGAATCGAAAGTTTTCTATCAACGGTGCCCTGCTCCGTTAATCCTTAGTGCAGGTCTGGCGGAGTCGAAGGATAGTCCTGTTAACGGCGAAGACGCCTCATAGGTCACCGGCCACCCTTCCCCGCATCGGGTATTAATCTTAAATAGGCATAAGAGTCTGGTAGTCACGAATTTCAGGATGGGCTTTCTCCAATATCGGGGCATTATGATTTCCAAAGTATATCGCCCCTTCAGGGGTCCAGAAGACATATCGTTGGTTCGTATACCCAGGGCGGCGCGGAAATGTTAAGGTGTAATTTACTAGTGACAATTTGATAAGCCAACCATGATTATCCTTCGACTCCGGCGGACCTACGCTCAGTATAAGCGGAGCGGGGCAGAATACCACAATTGACAGTTCTCAAAATCAACAATCGTCATTCATAAATCAACAATTCCCTTTTGACTCCGGCGGACCTACGCTCAGTATGAGTGGAGCGGGGCAGAATCATATACTTGATCAATTTTCAAGAAGCGTCAATCACTAATCATAAATCAACAATCCGTAGGCTATCTTCCCGGACTAGGCACTTCCCCCTGCCAGTTAGCCGCATCATCTGCAAAACTCCTCAAATCTTTTCTGACAATCGCTCTACCCTGGCCATCTGCGGACAGAGGCCACGCCCCCTCGTCACAGTACTCCACCCTTTCCTCCACTTTGTAGGGGACTATGGTCATATACCCATCCAGAAACGGCTCCTCCGGGGACATGAGCGTGAGAGTGTCGCCACTATTCCGCAGGGCGCCACTGGCACCGCTAAATACAACCACGTCTGAAGAAATATTGTACGCTGACCTGAAGATAATCGGAGAGAGGGTATCTGAAATCAACAGCGCTTTTTCGCCGCTCTTGATCGAATCTGCAGGAAACGTAAAACCAAAACCTTTCAAAATCCAGGTGTTCTGAGGAAATAGTGAATCATAAAAATAAACAGTTTCCGAACTGGTATTTGTAATCTCGACATATTCATAAAGGCCCTCGGGCGGGTTGTACATTATTTCAGATATGACTACCGAAGGTGAAGCCGGTGATGAATTTGCACTTCCAAGCGTTACCGAACTGAATGTCGTGAACCGTTCCTGGCCGGAGCTGTTGATATGTCGTCCGAAAGAGACGCCATTCACGATGGCATCGAAGGGGAATCCATGGTGAAAACCATTAACAAAATCGGTGGAGTCAGCAAACAGGTAGATCTCTTCCTCGCCATTTGCATCCAGATTGAAAGGGCTTGGAAGAGAAGGATCATTGAATTCTTCAGAGTAAAAAACCTTAAAAGCATGAGGACCGATTTCAGTCCCGTCAGGGATGCGGAACTTTTTCGGATTGGACCTGCTGTCAGAAAGAAACCATCCGCTGATGTCAACGGGTATATTCCCCGGATTAAAAAGCTCTATGGCATCCTGATCGGGGGGATCAGTGTGAGTAAGCACCTCATTTATATATACTACAGCGGGATCCGCTTTACCGGGTGAACCGTGCATTCGGGTGGATGCACGCCAGCTTGTAGCATCTGACAAATCATACATGGCATCAGAAGATAGCACTACCATTGAATACCCCTGCCCATCTGCTTTTTCCGGCCATGGACCTTGATCGCTGTATTCAATAACTAAAAAATCTTTTCCCACGCTCAGGTCCCGTAAGGCGATTCGTTCTCCGGAATTTTTCAGAGATCCACTATATACTCCATAGGGTGCAAAACCGTATCTCGTCTGAAAAGATCCTGCGCTGGATGCAAGGACGATGTAGTCGCCGGAGGAAATAAACGAACCAGCCGGGAAGGTAAACTCGATTCCATCATCAAAACTTACCTGCTCAAGGGAGATAGTCTTATCTCCCTTGTTAAACAGTTCGATAAACTCCAGACTGTCTTCAGAAACAGAAGATTCAGGAAGAGGATTATATTGGATTTCAGTAATGGACAGACCAGAAAGTTCCTCGCGCGGCGGGGTGTCGGGAGGTGGATCAAGAACGGCGCAACCGGTAAGCATGCCTGCAAGTACAACTGAAACGCTGCCAGGCTTCAAAACTGAGGTAATCAGAAAACCTCCCTGAAAAGAAAATCACACCTTGATGGTTGACCAAGCAAAAGTTCACTGGGTGAATACTCGCCCAGTACAGCTTTCAAACAATTTGAGTATTTTGAAAAGCCCCTTCTATTGAGCTGAAACGTCCTGATCAGATCAATCATCCATGCAGGTACAGTTGACTTACAGCATTTTAACTCCAGAACCACATTGTGTTCCCTGTCAAAACAGTTTTCGCAGCAGAACATACCCCCCTTCAATGGGATCGGTTCATAGCTGCTCTGCTGCATGTATCGGAGATCGATGTCAAAAGTCACTCTGGCATAATCGTCACAATTTGAAAAAAAAGCCTGACGGCGATATTGAACGAGAACAACGGGTCGGGCATTGTATAGGTTTGCAGTGTAGTAAAACAGATCCCGATATTCTGCATTTTTCTGATCATCGCAGGGTGGCGGACTAACACTTGTACTGTGGAAAAATTTTGCGAAATCCTGATTATCTATTCTTGCCCGTCTCTTGCGGATTATGTCTCCAATGCGCTGCTTGATTTCGAAAAAATAGGGAAATTCCGGATCATCACCATAAGAACGGATACGCATGTTGAATCGCCTCTCCGCTTTATTCATCCGCTGACGTAAAAAAAGATAATCGGGAGTGTCAAAATAGAGGCTGTTTACTTTGTAGAACCTGTCCTCAGAAAGTGCTGAATGCTTATCAAATGCGCAGTACGGAGAAATAAAGTTCACGATCGGATTTATCAACTGCCGGGGGATCAGATATTTCGCTTCATACCTGTCGAGCAGTGAAGGGGTGGTTGCAGTTGAAATCTTGGGTTTCTGTTCCAGCCCTGGGGTTACCACTGGACCATTTCCTGCGTTTGTGAAAGGTAATTGCGAATAGGCATTTGTGAAAGCAATCCCGCATTATCGATTACATAAAGGTAATTGCGCATTATTCCATATTTTATGGAAGTCCTTCTTATTCGGTTTTTCAGGATATCTTCCTTTATTTCCAGAACAGTTAACGGATCAATACCCTCAATCTGGATGAATTTGTTGAGGGATGCTTCTATATCAACCTGGGATTCTCTTTCTTTAAGATAGCGGTATTGAGCTATGAGCTGTCGGAGGTCAGCAAGATCTTTGCGCATCTTTTCATTGAGCTCTTCCTTTACCTGCTCATATTGTTCAGTTTCTTTGAGCACGTCTGCTTTCCGACTGTTCAATTCGTGACTCGCAAGTGTCAGGCTGGGGATACGCAGACCGATTTCCACGGAATATGACTTGTGAATATTATATGGCTTCTGATCATATTTTCTCAGAAGCTCATCGTGCATGTCACCATTATCATAACTAAAACTGAGCAGATTTACGTATCTTCTGGTCTGCGCCTTTTCCAGATTATATCTGGTGCCGGCAATATCGATCTCTGTCCTGTAGAAATCGAGATAGATATTGTTTGTATCAAGGGACAGGTCTTCTTTTTCGATATGCGAGATAATGGACTCTATGCTCACCAGGCCAGATGTATCGAAACCAGCAAAGGATTTGTCGCCCAGAAAAGCCGCTGCGCGCTGCTCCAAAACGGAAATGTTTTTCTCGATCTCAAGGCTGAATACCTTCTCATCCGCCCTGTCGTCCTCAGCCTTGATGAGGTTTTTCAGCTCGAAATCCTCACTGTAGGCGGAATTCTCCATCACATGTATGCGGTCATCATAGAGAGCGATGAGTTCACGGTAAAGCTCAAGAAGCGTTTTCTGCTCCAGAAGATCTATATAAAGAAGGTATCTGTTGTAAATAGCGATATTCTGCAGAAGATCTTTTTTCAATTTCTTGTTTGTAACAAGGGAGTTATTGTACAGAATAGCCGCCCTGGATTCAAGGACACCGCGGGGTTTGATCCGCAGAGAGTATCTGAAATTATTCGGGTCAAATCCAGTATTGCGCACCCGCAACTCGATATCATCGATGCCGGGAATACCTTCAAAACCTTTCTTTAAAAAAGCGCTTTCCTGATTTTGGGAGGCGACCACCGGATCATTGCGAACTGAAAGAAGCAGCTGTTGAAAAGTTGCCTGTGCGAAAGCATTTGACATCAGAGCCGGGATGACTATGGCCGATATGAGGAATTTCCTGATCAAAGAACACCCTTTAGAATTGTAATTTGTGAAGCATTTTTCGAACCATTATCAAAGGTAATAATAATGGACTTGCTGGCAAGGTCAAAGGCTATGCCCTCCGGTTTCACACCGGGGAAGCTTTTTACAACTTCCGGATTGCTGCTTCCCGCCCGCAGAACCCAGAGCCTTCCCTCAATGGGTTCATCCCCGGATGTGCAGCAGGAGAGTACATACAGGTCATCGCTGTAAAACTGGATATCCGAGATGCGGAAAAGGTTTTTAGAGATCTGATCTTTCAGGAGCATTTGTTTCCACAGTTTAATCTCGGAACCATCCATGGAATTGCTCTTAAAAAGATTGTCAATCCCAGTTATCTTCAGAATGGCGGAATTTTCACTCAGCAAGGGACTCTTAAAACCTAAAAACAAGCTGTTGTCGTAATAGGCGATTCCCTCAATGTTCGGTGATCTGCTTTCACCATCGATGGTGATGAGCTTTGTCCATAATGCTTCAGTATTCTTGTGTGCCGCTTCCTGCAAAAGATCCAGCAACTTTACCTGACCATCAAGAGTGAACTCCTCGCCTTTGCGCTTGATACGCAGGAGTAACTTGCGCGATTCAGGAAGCTTACCCTTCTTTGAAGGATTCTGGGAACATACTATGTAAATAGTGCCCTTATCATCAGCAGTTATTCCTTCCATATCATCTGCTTCCAGCAGTCCCTTGATTTTCACCTCATTTTCTATCTGTCCTTCACTGTTCATGAGATACAGCATTGGTGTTTCATCATTGATAATGCAGTATTTCTTAATATCTTCCAGGTAAAGTGCCCCGGAAGCCTCAATACCTACATAAGGTGCACCTTGTTTTGACTTGTCAGATATTTTGAGAAGAGACGGAAGCTTGGCAGCTGATGTATCCGCAAAGGTGGAGGCCGGAGAGATCAACCCCAGCACGGCCTTTAACCCCGAAGCATTCTTCTTTTCAGCATCATCGATGCTTATCATCACTTTTTCCCCGAGCAGAAACCTGTTATGGTCAGGAATCTTAATTGTCACCTCACGGCCATACATCACCAGTTCCGGGACTTTTCTTAATCTCATCGGGTACTCGACAATTCGGGTGCCCACACCAACCACTTCACCTTGAACAACGCTTTCCTTGTCTGCGAGTGATCGCACGGTTACTTTCTGGCCCAAATGAACAGAGCTGTAATTGTTTTCGTGAATGTATCCCTGTATAAAAGAGGGTGCCTCAGAATGAATGGTGGCAATTGAATCGAAAGCTGAAACCATCTCGCCGCGTTTGTAAAAAACCGCCCCAACTATCCCCTTACTTTGCGCAATGATAAAAAGCTTCTTCTTCAGCTCTGAATAGAGGCGCAACTGGTCTTCGTACTGCTTGAGCTGTTCGTTGAGCGGGTCGACTCCAAAAGATATTTGGCTGTGAAGGTTTTCCTTCATTATAATATCTGATCTGTCCAGCCGAGCAAGCTCGCTTTTTAGGTTCTGGATCTTGATCAGTGTTGGGTTGTTTTCATTAACCGGAACAGCGCTGTTTTCATTGGAATTGATACTGCGGAGTTTCTGGATGAGTTGGCGGTTTATTGCATACTGAGACTCCAGCTGCTGCAGTTCGGAGCGTATTTCGATTATCCGCGCCTCCTGCTCGCTTTTTAAAGCTCTCATTTCCGCTTTGGAGAGGTTAGCTTGCGTTTTGCTGCGGGTCTTGATCTCGTTTATCAGATGAGTGAATTCGCTGATTTTCAGATCGATCTCCGGACTGCGCATCTCCATCAGTGTGTCACCCTGCGAGACCTGCTGCCCGGGGGTGATTCTCATATCCTTGATTTCCACCCCGAATTCGGCGTTGATCACCATCTCTTTTGTATCGGCAATGCCGTAAAAATTTGTAAGCTCCCGTTTGGTGTTGAATGACAAAATGACCAACACCGCAAAAACACACACTAGCGCAGCGTAAAATACCTTCATTGGCTTTCCTATATTTCGACAGTGGTTTCCTGCAGCAGCAGATTTACATCTTTAATTGAGGACAGCTTCCGTATATCCCTGATGAAATTTTCTTTTGTAAGGTTACCTTTAAGCTTGATGTGATAGGCATAATCGATGCGGTCCCCTTGCGACATTTCCCTGAGACTGATCAGTGCAAAATGCCTGCAGTAGTTCTTCATGATACCCTCCAGGTGGGCATGGTTCTCTGTACTGCTTTCGAGATTGAAGCGCAGCATCCCGTCGAAGTGGCGGGTTTTGCCGAATGGGGAGAAGTAGAGGACAATGGCGGCTCCGCAGAAACCGAGCGTTCCGATTATGGCGATAGCATAACCGAAGACTCCGCAGGCTACTCCCACCGCAACTGCAGCGAACATGAAAATGATATCTCTTGGATCTTTAAAGACTGTCCTGAACCTGATGATCGCCAGGGCTCCCAGGATGCCCAGTCCCCGCAGGGGATTGTCTCCCAGCGCCTGCATCACCATTCCGGCCACTATGGATACCAGAATAAGAGATTGCAGGTAGTTTCTTGAGTAGGAGAGCCCGCAGTAGGTTTTTTCATAGGTGATGGCGATCAGGGAGGAGAGCAGAAAAGAGAGTAGTACGGTATAGATGATGCTAATTACCGTGGGATTTGTTGAAGTGGTCTGGAGCGTGAGAAAATCAAGCATGTAATCCTCTAATCTTCCGTTTCCGGTGAATCGCTTAAGTGCACTGCCGTGAGATAGTGGTGAATTCCATGGAAATCACCTAAAACAAGCATTTTTAACCAGATATGCACTCAGTTCTAATCAAAAAGAAACATAGTAGTAATATAGTATATAAAACGGTTATCTCCGTTCGCTCTGCATTTGCTCAGGTTCGAAAAAGGCACTCCAGGCGCCCCCCCCATCCGCTCATGCTGCCTGTCCTTCGATTCCTATCCTAGGAAGCGCAGGTCTTCCGGAGTGAAACGATCCTTCGATCCGCTCATACTGAGCGTAGGTCCGCCGGAGTCGAAGTATAATCCTTTCGTATCCGCTCATGTAAAGCGCAGGTCTCCCGAAGTCGAAGCATAATCCCCTACTCCCAAGTCCTCCTCTTCTTGGTAACGGCGAAGACGCCTTATAGGGTGCAGTAAACCCTCTCACGCATAAGAGAGCATTTACAATAGTCATCGGAGTGCTTCCAGCGCATTTCCGGATACCGCAGGGATGCGCACGTGAGATAGTTAGAATTGTTTTCAAACGGAATTTGAAGAGGCATGACGAACCCGCACGACCTCTATATTCATTGAATAAATCTTCAGCTGCAAAATGCCACGCGTCCACAGTTCCAGGAGTAATTTTTTCTGGAGATAACCCGTTCAGCTGAAAAAAGATTCATTTCGCCTCAACCACACTATAGGATGATCGGAAAATTACCACTTGTTATGCTTGGCTTATATGGTGATGGTGTACTTACCGTCGGAGACGATGAAGCAACGTGTTTAATTGAAATCGCTAAATCATTAGTCTTATTTAAAAATGTTTTTCCTAATTGGCCAATGGCATATTTGGCTGGACACAAAGAATAATGAATATCGAGATTGTAATACTATCCAATTTGCTCCCGAAAACTATGACCATCAAAAAGTGTGTGCTGAAAGCCACAAAGAGCTTGTTTGGTTAACAAACCAGTTTGAGCCTGCAAAGGAAATGTTTGGAAAATATTTGTTCATTGGCAGATAAAAGCAGCCTTATATAACTATTCGTGATTTTGAAAATTAACAACGACCCACGTTCTATACTGAATATACTCCCATTCCTTGTTCCTAAATCATATTTTACCTCTCTGCCCCTCTGGGGCACCCAAACCCACACCAGGAGTCACACACAACAGCACCGGGACAACGCAGGGTACGTGAACACATTATCTATAAGGAACAGCAGCAGCCATGTTTGAGCAGACCTTCAAAAATATCGATGGCATCCTTCATAAAGACGCAGGGTGCGGCAATGAGCTGGATTATGTGGAGCAGACCTCCTGGATTCTGTTTCTGGAGCTCAAATATTAAGCAATAGCCGATGCGGCTGAATTTTAGGGCGGGGTGGAGAGGATACGGGAGACGTTTGTAAAGTTTCAGAAGTTTTTGTATATGGAAGTGGCGGCGTAGATCAAAACCTTTTCACCATATAATAATTTTAAAAAAAATGTACTCGGTTACAAAGCTTATAGAAGGATTAGAGCAATCATTGGATACACTTGTTTTTCAGCTGCATAATCTTAATGCCCGAGAATTTAAAGATACTATGAAAACAAAAGAAACTAAGATTAATGAATAACTTCCTTCCTCCCCCGATCACCTCACAAACCCTCTCTCTCATCGAGCAGATAGGGGAGGCGCTCGGCGTGCTTTCGCAGAACCCTGATCTGCAGAAAGATCTGCGCCTACGGCGGGTGGCAACTGCCCGCACAGTGCAGGGTTCTCTTCAGATAGAGGGAAACACCCTATCCCTTGACCAGGTGACCGCCCTTCTTGAAGGTAAACGGGTGCTGGCTCCGCCTCGGGATATCCAAGAGATACAAAATGCCATCGAAGCCTACGAAAATATAGGCACATGGGACCCCTGGTCAAAAGATGATCTGCTCGCGGCTCACCAAACGCTCATGAAGGGACTGATTATTGACCCCGGGCAGTTCCGCAGCGGATCGGCAGGGATTAAAAGAGGAGAGACACTGGTGCACATCGCACCTCCCAGCCACATGGTCACCGCACTTATGAAAGAGCTCTTTGGGTTTATCACCAATCTGAACCTGCACCCGCTTATCGCCAGTTCAGTCTTCCACTACGAGTTCGAGTATATCCATCCTTTCAGCGATGGCAACGGCCGGCTTGGAAGGTTATGGCAAACCCTGATCCTCTATAAATGGAAGCCGATCTTTGCAGTAATTCCCATTGAAAGCGTTGTCCGGGATCATCAGGATGAGTATTATGCTGCACTCAATCAGTCCAACAAAGAGGTGCACCCGGGGAGCTTTGTGGAGTTCATGCTGAAAATTATCCTGGTAACATTACAGGAATTTCAGACACCAGTAACGCCACCAGTAACGCCACCAGTTAAAGAACTGCTGAAGCTTCTAGGCAAGCAGGGTCCTATGAGTAATCAGCAGCTTCTTTTGAAACTCAAACTTAAGGATCGGCGACGTTTCCGCGAGGCGTATATTAACCCGGCGCTCAGTGCCAAACTCATTGAATACACCATTCCTGAAAAACCGACCAGCCGTAATCAGCAGTACCGGCTGACTCTTTCTGGAATTGCATTTTTAAAGGATACGAATCACTTATGATCCCTTCCAATAGGCGGGTAGCTGGAGAGATTATGTATAAAAAAACTCAGTTTTCAGACACTTGGTATCCCGCACTCAAGGGCTTTCGGCTACGGTCCCCCAAATATGTCGTCCCTAAAGGGACGAATATCCCTTTTGTTTTGTAATTGTTCTATAAATATGCGATCCCTACGGGACCAGAAAATTTGCAATTAAGTTTTAGGCCACAAGCACCCCAGGTCTTTCCTTCCACTCCCTCCCGCGCAACTCCGCACCCGCCTTCTTCTTGTTCCTACCGCCCCATTGCTTAAAGAAAAACGGAACCTTTGCCTGTCTACACTGTTCCTGAAGTGCAAGCACCCACTCTTCTTTCATGGGACGCGGGTTTATTCCGCTCTCCCCACCGGCAATGACCCAGCCGATACCATGCAGGTCAAGTTTGTCCAGTGATCCCAAGAGCGGCTCGCAGGAGAGAAACTTGAGGGAGGCTTTGGTTTTTCTGAGGTGGTCGATTCGCTCTGCTACAGATGCGTCTTCCACGGTGACTCCCATCCAGATATTGGGGGTCCAGTTCAGGTGTGGCGCATAGGCTATAAGAATATCGGAACGTTTAGTAAGCACCTGGAATATGTGCTGCGGGTTTTCATTCATAACCCGGAACACTTTCTGAATGAACGAAAGGGGAACATCCTTATGGAAGAGGTCGCTCATGGAATTCACGAATACCATTCTGGGCTTTTTCCAGGATGAGGGATCTGAAGCGCTTCTTCGTGAAGAGTAATATCGAACCCGTTTCTGTATTTTTCAAGCCCCATCGCCTTGAGCCTGCGGGTCATCACTTCGGCGTAGCAATGTTTGCACCCGGATGATATCTTGCTGCACCCTGTTACCGGGTTCCAGGTCATCTCGGTCCACTCTATTGTTGATTGAGCCATGTTATGAGGTTACCTTCGGATCGAATTATTCACAAAAGAAGTACCAATATAGCTGCAAGATATTGCTTGCGGCAATTAAAACATTACCGGTCAATGAAGGCCAGAAAACACCGCCTATGCCATTGTTTCTGTATTCCGGACCCAGCCCACATAATTCTCCCCTATTTACAAAGATCGACATAGATTGTAAATTGATAATTAGGCAATTGTTCCGTTAGGCTTGATAGGAGCTGGTTTTCGGGCTGAATTTCTATTCTTCCATACATAAATTGAGCAAGGGAAAACAAAACTTACCACTTCAGATGCAGGAGCATCAATGGCAAGAAAAAACAAATCAGTTCTCGAGATACTTGTTCGTTATCCCTGGTGGGTCAGCGTATTATTATCTGTTGTTTCATATCTGGTCCTGAAATATTTCATTCCCTCAATAGATTTTCAGCAGAAGGGCCCAGCCGACATGACGTACATGGTTTACAAAGGCATGGCAGCCTTCGCACCAAAGCTTGCACCGATAGCTGCATTACTATTATTGTTAACAGCTGCATTATCAGCAATCAACTCCTGGCGGAAGCGTCAGCCGACTTTATTCGCTCTTTCCTCTCTAAAATCGCCTGCCTCGCGGAAAGGTCTTTTAAATCAACAGGTAAGAAGATCTGATTTTATTAATGATAAATGCACTATTGATAGCCTAACTTCAAATTCGCAAATAACCATGATAGATGGTACAGATTATCTAAAAAGCGATTTAGCCACATTCGAATCATCTTGCGCCAATCACGCACAAAGGCCCACAATAAAATCTGAAAGGGTAAAAGCAAAAGCTGATTTGTCGATTGAGACATTGAAAAAAATCGAATGGTTCTCTTTCGAAATGTTCTGCAAAATCTATTACGAGTGCATCGGATATAAGGTAACGAAAACAAAGTCTGGCGCTGACGGAGGAATAGATCTTCTTCTATATATGAAGGATTCTGTGGTGCCATGCGCATTGGTCCAATGTAAGTCAAGAGCACATAGAGATATCGGTGTCAACTACATAAGAGAATTGTTAGGAGTTATGACTTCTGAGAAGGTAGAGAAAGGCATACTTATTACAAACTCCAATTTTACAGAGGAGGCTCTTAAGTTTGCAAATGCCCACCAGATTGAACCGGTTCACGTACATAAACTATGGATGATGGTTAATGAACTTGATGCGGATAAAAAGGCCCACCTGATTAACTTTTTGGAATCATCCGATTTCACAACCCCAACTTGCCCCAATTGCGAAGTGAAACTGGTGGAGCGAATTGCGAAAAAGGGAAAAGATGTTGGGCAAAGATTTTGGGGATGTATCAATTATCCAAGGTGCAGGTATAGACTACCAATGAATAAAACTAACGACTAGCATTATTCCGAGCGGGCGTCAAGGATCTTCAAGCTCCGGCTCGATGATGGTCAATCCCAGTGAAATCAAGTTCTGTTGAGTATTACTTCTGAAGTCATCAATTTCAGTAACAAGTGAACTCGCCACATGCAGAGGCCCGACATGCTCCGAGATCATCCAGATAACCGCCGGATCGGATTTCATGTAATCGATCAAACAACAGGAATCTATAATCATATTCACGGGTAATTGTGGTGAATCGCTCATGAGGAGTAACCTGAGTGACTGCCGATCACCTGCACCATTGGTGATAGACACAAAAAATCTTATTTAGGTATTATTTAGGTAACGCTAGTGGTGGCACCAGGAAGCAATAAAATTACGATAAAACAGCCAAATCCTGATCTTTCACCAGCTCCATCATCTCTTCAATGCGAATATAGAGAATTTCGGCCCCACGGGCAAGCGAAATGGCCCCCGATTCAATAGCCTTGAGCACAAGCAGGCTTAACCTATCCTCATAAAAATCGAACCGCTCCATCCCGAAGGGCTCAGATGAACTGGGAAACGGCTCCTTTTTTTAGGAAAGTTTCTTCTTATACTGTTTTTCGAAGGCTACGCTGAATTTTACCCAGATAGAATTATCTGCCAGTCCCTTCTGCACTAGCCTGTAAAGTACGGTTTTATAGCTGACCCGAAAAATCCTTTTCACTTTCATTACACGATCAACCAGAAAAAGTCCCCGGCTGGCCTGCCACTCCTGTTTTTTGTTGTCTCTATTCAGCGTATTCTGGTATGTTTTACAAATGTGTCATATTCCGCATCAAACGTTATCTTTTTATGGTGTTTTGGCTGGTTTTGGGTGAGGAGAAACCGTACCGTATATTGGTAATACTTTTGGGCGAGGAGGCAGCAAAGTAAAGAGGTATGCTTCGACTCCGGAAGACCTACGCTCCCTACCTTAAGAATAGAGGTGGTCGATTTAGGCATTATCGATTCCGGTTTCTGCTAATGATAGGATAGCAGTACTGATCTCGGTCAAATTTGAACCGGAGATATACAAAACGTACTGGTGAGCAAAAAACTACCGCGCCAAAAAAAGTGATATGAGGGGTCCAGGTCCGCCGGTGTCGAAGCATCACTCCGTCCGCTCATGTTGAGCAGTCTTAGGCTGAAACTTGGCATCCTTTAGAAGTTTAAACTTTTCAGGAGCTCATACTTCGACAAGGAGCTCAGTAAGAGCGGAATCAGTTTCGCGTTATATTTCCTACGTTCCGTTATTACTGAGCCCAGGTATTTCAAAGTTGAAACAATCATCTATTTAGAAAAGTCAACCGAAACCACATCAGTTGCTGTCATAACACCGGACTTGATACCCGGAATGGATGCAAAACCGCTTTTCGAGCTCTGCACGTAGATCATTACCTCGTACCAATCCGTTGAAGGAACACTAGCTCCTGCAATCTCAAAGGGGCTTGTGACATCATTAGTTGCAGTGGTCCCAACCCCTTTTAACGTGGAAAAAGTGGCATTCTGAGTATCGGGCATATCATTTGAATTCAAAGGAGACACATGCACTTGATCGCGGTTCCCCTCATAATTCCAGCTTGCAGATAAACCAGTTTGTGACAAAGTGATTCCACCGGGTATTATAATTGAATCAGCATAGGTAGTGCCATTAAGGGTAATGCTGACCTTTGCAAAACTGCCCGGGGTAAGTGCATTATAATCAACATCAAGTACATAAGAACTCAACCAGTCTGTGTATTCAATGATCTGGTCCTCGAATTTCACCACGGCATCAGTTACGGCAATATCATCCTTCTCAAGTACTACCCTAACACTGCCGGAGGTACTTTCGATACCTCCGATTGCTTTCAATTTTCCATAATTTCTCAGGAAATCCACAGAAACGCTCACCTCACCATCGGCCGGCTCATCGTTTCCTGCCGGTGAGGAATTTCCACAACCAACCATTGTCGCCACAACCAAAGCTACCCAGAAACAACCTTTCACGATATTCATCTCATGCTCCCGTTTTAAATATGAAAGGCACACTAGTGATGTGATTATATCGTGGCTGTTGAAAGTAATCAATACTTATTTACAGAATAAGAATCGGCAGGAGAATACAGGGGCAGTCGGGGGTGTTGGAACTGAAACCTAACCTGCAAATGACGTTAAATAATTGAGCTGCTAGAGGGAAAACGCAATTTCTTCTGTATAATTTTCACATACCCGCTCATGTTGAGCAGTCCGCGGTCGAAACATGGCTCCTGTTGTTTACATTTTAAGAGCTCACATTTCGACCTTCCTCCGTACCAGGGTGTGCTCTACGGAAGGGGGCTAGGAGCTCAGTATGAGTGGATCGTCAATCCGGTTCCGATTCCTGTTCCCCCTCAATTTACACTAAAAATGAATGGATAGACCACTTCTGTAATATCACCCTTTTTGGCTATGGGAGGAAATTTCCATGTAGAGACCTGCTCCCTTACAGAAGATTCCATGAGACTATCACCCATAGTGGATGATTCCACTTTGGAAAAAAACACTCTCCCATGGTGGTCAATGGCAAACTTTACGATGATTTTTCCTGAAATTCCTGGTCTTGAACAGAGCCGTCGATTGTATACTACTCTGAGATTCTTAAGGTAATCCCTTACAACTTTCATAATGGATTCTTTACTTCTTCCACTTTTATCTCTTGAGTAAACGTTTACAGAATCTATACTTATATTTGCATCATTTACTGATAGACCTCTAAATACCCAAAGTCCGGACACTTCCGGTAAATGAGGCACTGATTGGGATAAAGCAGCATTGAGCTCTTTGAATGCAGAGGTATCAATTTTCTCCGGTTTTCCTAAAAAAGAAATTTCAGAAGACCCATCGGGGTTGATAAAGAATTGAAAGTGATATTTACCCGTATCCAAAAGGATAACTGAACGCAGATCATCTTTGGATAGATATTCTATTAATAATTTTCCAATGGTTTCTGTAGTTCTGGATGTTGTGTCCACACCGGCCAAGAATTCTTCGTACAGCTTTTGATGAAGGGTGGTGTCAGCTTGAGTTGTATCCAGAAGTCCTTCATTTATACACTCAACTGTTGAGCAATTTCTGGAATTGTACTGGCAGAAATTTAATGGACCGTAGCAATCGAAAAACAGCACACTTAGCACTACTATACTAATGTTTGCAATTGAATGTAGATACCTCATTGTTTCACCCTAAATTAATATTGTTTTGTGAAATTCATTTCACTTGTTACTTCTATTCTTCCTGTTTGAATCAATCGTTATTTTAATCACACATAATAGTAATTCAGCAAAAATAAGTATTCCTGGCATAAACATGGAATTTACAGACGTTGCGATACCTGTGGCAATTGCCTGGAACCTTTGTGCTTCTGGAATATTAGCAATTGCATCTAATACCCATACCCCTCCGTAGGCGATTCCAATATAACTAATTAGAAAGCTAAAGGCCGGAATCGAAAATAGTATTGGTCTAAAATTGAATTTGAGCTTCTGTTTGTAAGATATTATGAACAAACAGAGAAACAAAATGAAAAGCAGATATATAGCATTTACAAAGTTATCTGTCGGTAGTGGATAGCAGTCACCAGCCAATAGCTTAATGAAGTGAAGTGTGAATCGATTCATATTTAATCGTCCAATTTGCGTTTCCAGACTCTTTAAACATTGTTAAGTGACCCATGGAGCTCATGTTTCGACCGAAGACTGCTCAACATGAACGGATTTTGGATTGCTCCACCCCTCTAGTCCTTACCTCACATGAAACACAAACATCCATTTCCGTTGCATACTCCGCCAAGCAGAGAGGGCAAAAACATTTGGCATTGGGGTCATAATCTTTATTTTTAACTCTTAGCTCGACAGCTGCAATTCCCTTCGCCTCAGCTATTTCCTCGTACATCCTCTTTTTGTACGATAGAATATCTTTCAGCTCTTGTGGCAACTGCATATCCATACATGCACTCAGCTTTTCATAGATAGGTCTAGCGAATGTCAGAAACTCTTCCTTTCCAAGAATTCTTCCCGCGACTGCAAATTCATCATACCCCGCCAAAGCATCTTTGGTCAAGTACCATCCGGCCCGGCATAAGTCGTAAAGATAGTCATCAGAGTCTGTCTTCACGATTCCCAGATCATGCAGCCTGGTTTGCCATATTCAGGGGCTTCAGATTTCTCCTGAGCTCCATCGGGGCAAAACATATTTGTAACCCGGTAAAATACCGAGTTACATAATTCAAAATATAATCGTAATTCCTTCTATCATTTAATAACTAACTTTGTCACCGGCAATACGAATTGACGCGTTTCTTTCCCAGCCTTAACATTAATGATGAAGGTCCCGGATCCCACACGTGGTATCCATTGTACTATATCCTTGTTCAATAATCTGGCGATCAGACGTCCCCTCAGGTCTGTCACATCCACCTGCAAAATCTCTCCAGGGGCTGAAATCAATACCCTCTGTCCTGACACACGCAAGCGAATCGCTGACGTTTTACCTTTTAAGATGTTACCGGGAAATTTACTGCTGACGAATAGATCGCTTGGAATAATTTCCAAATCCCGTACAATGCTCTGATGGTTGAAATTCGGCCCGTTGCCATCGGTATCTCGCCACTGAAAAAGTACTGCCGGCAGATAAGTTCTGGTATCTTGGGGCACAAAGGTTCCTCTATATTCTGTAAATCCATCTGCACCTGATGATTGTCCGTTAAGTGTTATTATGCGGGTTGTGTCGGTCGGCCCATAGTTGCCTACCGCGCTCTGGGGGGTGAGAAGAAACTTGAGCTCAGCCCATGGAGACCCGGGGTCATTATGCACCAGAATAAAGACTGTATGTTCTGCAGAAGTCAATTTAACAGGTACTCCGCCTCCTACGATCCATACCGCCTCGCTTCCCCACTGAGCATTGTTCACCCCCATCCCCGTTGAAAGATCCTCAACCGAAATTCTTCCCCAGCCGGCATAAATCTGCCAATCCTTCGCCAGAGGGGGAGCAAAGAAAACAGCTTTTCCAGGATCCAGAACTCGGATCACGACAGTTGCAGTATCCGAAGCACCACCTCCACCAATGGATGCATATATAAAGGCATCACTACCCGACCACCCGGAAGCTGGCGTATAAACGAAAGACCCATCCTGATTCAACTCAAGGTTGCCATGTGAAGGTGGTGTTATCAATGATGCTGACAAGGTTTGTCCAGCTGTTGGTTCCCGATCGTTAATCAGTACGCCGGGAGCGGAAACAGTCAGGGTCTTGCCAGTGGTATCAGCGTACCAGTCATCCCGGGCTGAAGGTGGAAAGTCGAGAGTCACTGCAGATGGTGCTGATGATTTAAGTGCACGCATTCCCTGCCCCGCTTCGGGCAATCCCCCGAAACCATCATGCGCAGTATATGTCCAGCCCATTGCTCCTGCATATCCGTTATCCATGAGGTATTGCCAGCACTGTACAGATGTCATTGGACCAACATCATCAGAAAGTCCCTTCGCCGGAAACTCAGCGATCACCAATGGTTTGTCAAGTCCCCAGTAGGATGCCGGGTGATGAAAAGGTGAACGGGTAGTTCCTGCCCACTCGTAATAGTGAACCATGTAGTAATCCAGGGTCCCATCAGGGTCGCCACCAGTAGCGATGAGTGCGGAATCGGAATAGTAATTGTGATCCCCTTCAATTGTATTGGATCCTGCGATAAATGACCAGCAGCCGTTGCTTACCGGAATTCCCGGAGCCGCGCGGTGGATGGCTCCTGCAGCCTGATTTACCATTTTCTGCACATCAGTGATCTCGATTCCTGTAGCCATACTCCCCCAGTCGCCCGCGATCGACTGCACCATTCCCTCTGGTTCATTAAAAATCTCCCAGTTAAGGATTGCGGGATGATGTCCGATTGCTTTCACCAGCGGCACAACCGCGTTGTCGATAAATGCTTTGCGGCCAATATCGGTCTGAAGAATCATTTTGTTGGCCTCAATATCCACTTTGGTCTTTCCAGTTTTCATCATATCAAAAGATAGCAAACAAAGATCAACACCGACACCTCTGGCATATCCCATGTCCAGAACCTTTTTGATATTGGCCACAGTCGAACTTTCAAGCCCCGTGACCAGTTTTGTCACCGGATCGAACTGGGGATCATTCGAGCAATCGGTGAACAACCACCAGCGTACTGCGTTGCCCCCCGAATCGGCAACTCCCTGCAGCATTTCCGCAAACCAGGCGGTGTCAATCGGATACTTGCCAACATCGCCCCCAAACTGTTTCCAGGCTACATTAATTCCTGATATGAATATTTTCTGACCATAGGGCATGGATACCCGATCAAGAGATTCGCCATGGGATAAAAACGCACAGAAAATTACAACCGCCAGTCCTGTTATGATTCTCATAAAACACCTCTTGTTTCTGAGTACTTCCATGATCGGGTTTCCACTTTCGGATTAATATAGGTCCTTAACGAATAAAAAACAATGCACTGAAATCAAATCGTTCGGAATCAGTGCCCTGGGTGAATTTTAATTCTCGACCAAAAATGATTAAACAGGAACCGACTCCGGTCTCTTTTCCGAAATTCGTGTTTGACAGACTCAGATGACTATTTTCGAGGGAGTTGCATAGCGGGAAATGCTGCTGGTGACCTGTGAGGCGTCTTCGCCGTTAACAGGAGGAGTTGCTATCGGCGAGCTTAAGAATTATCCTTCGACTTCGGCGGACCTACACTTCTACGATAGGAATCGAAGGACTGGCAGGGTGACCCTTCGACTCCGAAGACTACGCTCAAGGGTGAGCGGAACGTGGCAGTGTCAACAAATCAGTACGATTCTGTTGAATTGACAATCTAAATCAAAAATCAACATTTCTTCAAGTCGTGTAGCCCTTACTGTAAAGACTACACGACGAGATCATGCTACTTATTTGTCCATCCGCTCCAAAGTTTCCCGATCTACGTTGCAAAGCAGAGCTTCCTTGAAAGACCGCTCAAGCTTTATCTCTACCTGATCTTCGGGGCTGGTTCCAAAAACAATCGAACTATATGGATTGTCCCCGTACGCCTCCACCACGAGATCATCCAAAACCAGATGGGAACTGCTCTTGACTTCCCGACATTCTGATTTCTTAATCCAGCCGCTTCTCCCCTGTGAATCGGTCACCTTGTAGTAGCTCCACTTCTGGCCTTCAACGGTAAGCGCTTCCCGGGAGGAAACTGAAAAGATCGGTTCATTGAGACGCTGATCGGAAGAGGAGTAAACAGGAGTATTATCCTGTTTGGCCATTACCGACTGGGATGCAACTGCACCAGAAACCAGAAGCGCCGAAATCGCGAATGCACAGATTACCACTTTCATAGCAACTCCCTTGTTAGAGCTTTGATAGTTTTATTTAGTAAACGTGCCCGTCCGGACGGAGCAGTTGTTTTCCTTTTTGTTTGTCTAGATTGCCATGTTCCAGCTTACCCTGCACCAGACACCAGCCTATCCAGTAAACGGCATCATCTTTGTATCTGCCCTGAGGATAGAGCGCAGCATACTGTTCATACATGGCCATGGCCTTATCCAGAGAACCGGCTATTCGAAGATTGTTGGCATAAGAGAACAGCACCGATTCTGCTCTTGGGCTTTGGTAAAAATGTTCCATATAAAGACCCGCTGCCACGCTTTGCATATCTGCAAAGCTTGAATCTGCAATTTTCAGTATTTGAATAAGTGACTCTTCCGCCAGAGGCCCGGTAGAGGAGAGCCGAAACGCTTTCATATAGCGGTCGACTGCAGCGCCCAGAGCTTTTTGCATTTTCATTACTTCGGCGCTTCTATAGAGTATGAGCTGCCGTATGGAACTCTTCTTTATTATCGCTGAAAGAGTATCACAAGCATGTAAACTAGTATTCTTATGATTTGAAACTAGTAATGAAAGTGCCTGAGAAACTGCCTCATAGGTAAACGCCGACTCCGGCAAGCTCCTCAGTTGTGCACCCAGCTGCTCCAAATCGATCTCTTTTCTGAAAAGAGAGATCAAGTGCTCCTCCTGCTCTGTGCGGATCACCGGAAGCGCATCGGCGGAATTGCCGATCCCGGGGATATCGTTTGCCGTACGACTGAGAAACTCCTCGAGCAGCTTTCTTGACTTGGCATTATGCATTGCCCTGGGCAGAAGAGAAATGATCGTATCACTGCCTGCCACTACCGACGCCGGCGCTGTTAAAATGGAGCTCTCCTTTTTTCCTGCATGGCTGAACTCCACCGAACCGCTATCCACATCTATAATGGTAATACCCTGCTCTGATTTGACACTTGCCAGAGCCCCTTTGGAGGTCACACGAACCTGGGGAGTTTTGATCGAGAGACTCTTTTTTTTTCCCTGCTCCACGTGCATTACGGCAGATCCTCGTGACAATGTTACTTCGGCGCAATCATCCTGAACCGAATCAACTGATGCGACCGAATTCTGCTCGATGAGCACTGTGCTGTTTTCAAAAGAGACGACACTGTCAGCAGAAAGTACGGCCATTTGTTCTGTTTGGACCCCTCGTACTTTTTTAACCAGTGTTCCCGCAGTGTCAAAAAGGAAATCGCGCGCCGAATAGGATGCCACAGCCATCCCCACAAAGCATGCAGCTATGAGATATTTTCCGTAACGATGCCAGGGCGTAAGCTTTTTAAGAGCAACCGATTCTGAAATACCTGCTTCGATCATCAGGCCCCATTCTTCATCGGTAAACTCGTTTTCACCTGCCGCAAGTTCATCTGAACGAGGGGCAAGCTCACCACAAGAAAGTTGCTCTACCAGGATCTTCTCATCTTCTTTTGATGCGACTGCATACTGCAGACAAAACAGATCTGCCTCCAAGGAGGTCCTGCGCCCGACTTCCTCACGAAAAGTTGAATCGTGACCCAACCTATCGAGAAAGTCGGCAAAGTCCTCTTCGGAAAGATTTCCGTGGAGGAACTTATCTATTAGTTGTAGTTTTTCTGATCCGTTCACAGCCCCAGCCCCTGTTTTTTCAGCTTCGTTCTCAAAGCATCTCTGGCAGCCTTCAGTTTCATGAAGAAATTGGCCTCTGAAATGTTCATTACCTCCGCTGCTTCACTTCCTCTGCATCCGGCCAGATAAAAGAGGGAGAAAGCGGCTTTCTGATCCCGGGGGATCTCCTGGAGCATGGTACCGACCGCCTGACGAAGTTCCCGGCGGGCCAAATCGTCCAGCTCATCGGGAGCATTATAATCACACCAGCAATCCTCCGGCAGATTGCAGAGGTCAACCCTTTTACTTACCATCTGACGTCGTCTGAAGTCGGTTACTTCACTGACTATTATTCTATAAAGCCATGTGGTAAATCTGCAGTTGCCTTCGAAGCTAGAGATGGATTTCACCACTTTCATGCATATATTCTGGATCACATCCTTCTTCTGCTCCCGGTCCTCAATGAACCGGGAGACCAGTGCTGCGATGTATCCCCGGTTCTCGAAGATGAGGGTACTGAGCGCTTTTCGGTCGCCCCGGCGGGCTTCATTTATGAGTTCTGCTGTTTCCATACTGATTCATTAGACGAGTGTTCGGTAAAAACATAAATACTTTTCTATAATTTTGAATGAAATAATCTAATTTTTTTCTCATGATGGATTGCTTCACAATATACTTCCAGGATCTTGCGACATTGATTCTCAAGACCTACCCGGTAAAATGTGTTTCAGATGTGTGATCTGATGAAGTATAGAACAAGAAGAAAGGGTCATTATCGGCTTATAAATCGAAGAACACCAATCCACTCCGCCCTGGGCACCCCGCTGTTCCCTCTCCAGCCTATATTTAACTGCTGAGAAAGAGCGACTCGCCCGATACGGTAGTCATGAAGCAAGCACAATCCGGTATACTGCAGAAGTACATTTCCGTATGCAGTCAAGCGGGAACTTTCATTTTCAAAAACGGTATTCGAATCGGGCATACGAATATCATCCTCCATCCAGATTGAAGGACCCAGCCAAAATCCCCAGGGAAGATTGTAAAGCGTCTGCAGCTTGAGGTAAAAACCCACATTGTCAGTTTCTCCATAAGAACCAAATATTTCCCCCAGCTTTTCCACAATGGGAGGAAGATTAATTTCACCACTCTGGAGGTATTCGTCAACATAACCTCCAAGCTCTTCACCCAGGCCGGCAGTATCTGTCACAAAAAGTGCCTGCTTGAGCCTTAGGCTGAGAACACCCTGAAAGCGCCAGGGGGATATTCCTCCTTTGCGATAGTTGGTCTCTATGCGCCCAACCACTCCCCCGCTGAAAAGCTTGGCATCATGCATTCGGGCACTTATTCCGCAATCTGCAAACAGATAATTTCCATCCGCAAATTGCTTTTCCCCCAATGGATTTCCGCCTATGAAAAGAAATGGGCTCTGAAATGTGTTCAAACCAAGAAAACCGCTTTCCAGAGTTCTTACGATGTTGGCCGAATGCAACCCAACCCTGAAACCCGGAGCCTGGAAAGCCACGTCGAAAGTCGACCGGTTACCCTTCTGAATAAACCATTCCGAAACGACTTTCTTTTCCCTCTGCGGGACAGAGTAATAAATTTGTTGATAGGCGATATTGCCGTAAGGATCTGAAGCTTTGAAAAGAAGCGTATGAAAGCCAGTCTTATCGGTAATAAGCTCGACTGCATCTTCGGTAATAATCCGCTCCCCACCGTACTGATCTATCAATTTCAGCGTAACCTGATCTCCATCATCATCAACTACAACCGGTGTGTAAAAGGCTTTCTGGCCGAACTGATACGTATCTGCCGTGAGCCGGCTTTTGAAAACGGGTGGCTTGCTGGGGATCACCGGGCAGGTCTTTGTTACCTGAAAGGAAAGTGTATCCATGATAAAGGTAAAGGTTATGGAGTGATTGCCGGTGTTTATTGGTTTGACGAAAAGCTCACCTGTACCCGTTGAATCATACCGTGTAATATTAGTACCGGTTACCGATTCAAGCCGAACATTACGTTCATGCCACATTGCCTGTTTCCAGGTGCGATCGGGCCAGCGGTATGTATGCCCCTGTATCAGGGTATCGACTGGCAGGCGAAAATCAATTGAAACGGCTTTATGTGCATTTGCTTTGGATAAGACTTCGATACTGAATTCTCCGCGCCCCACAGCGCCCAGAGGGTCACGGGCGGCGAGAACAAACGTGTATGTGGTATCTTTTGCTGCATGAGGCACTGCCCACTCAATGAGTCGATTTGATTCGTTGATGGCCATACCTTCAGGTTGATTGAAAAGCTTTACCGTAAGTTCACTTGAGGCATGTTCCGCATCGGATACAAATGGTTCTATAGTCAAGTGGGTTCCACTGAGCACCAATTCGTCAATTTTTGCCTGAACACGAGGGGCAGTGTTTTCTTTCACGAGCAGTGTGCAAAGCAGGGCGACCTGCTGACCTCGTGCGTTGCGGGATGAAAAGGAGAGCGTAAAAGACCCCGCCTGATCTGGTGTCCCGCTCAAAGAGTGAGATGGGGCATCCCAGGAGAGCCCGGGCGGAAGTTCGGATGTAAATGAATACTGAAGCTGTCCTGATGGTTCAAGAGGGTCTATGGCCCATACTGTCCAGGAGAACGGTTGACCGGTAAAAGTCGGTGAGGGTGGTTTTTCTGTGATGAATGCCGGGTTATCTTTGTTTTTATGAACTCTGACAACGTTTACGAAATTAAGCTCATCGAGTAGTTGCCGTGGGGCGGTAAGGGTCATGTGTGATCCGCTGAAGCTGATCACCATTTCCGAGCGGGATGGCGTTCTGCCGAAATAGTCTTCAAATATTTTCAGCAGTTCACGTCCAAGGGTGTAGCCTTTGTTTTCGGAGCTGCGGGAGACCTGATCTGATCGGGAAGCCCAGACATCGCTTTTTGATCTGGCAGTAAGGGCCATCACGGGAATGTTAGTAAGCCTTTTAAGAATCCCCATGCTTTGCATTGTTTGCCAGACATCGCCATCAATAAGAACTGCCTTATCCTTGAAACGGATTATATCACCCTGAGAAACACCTCTGCTGAGTTTACTTATGTAAAAAACAGGCTTTCCGCTGGCAAGAAGGCGTTCTGCAAACTGAGAAGCAAGAGGTTCTTCGTTGAGATATGCCAGGCCCATGTGGGTGAGCTGATCCTGTTCCTGGCTGTAGGAAAAGAAACAAAAACAGCACGTCAGCACCAAAGAAAACTTTATGGTGACGATAAGCCATTCGGTTTTTCGATTCAGAACCCTCTTGTCTCTTTTGTCCACTGACGGTATTCTTTCTGCATTGCATTGGTGAACTCCAGTTCACCATAATCCAGACTGCTGTTTATAGTAAACCACTCCTGCTCCGCCCCGCTCCATCGGATTTCTCCGAAACGATAGGTGACAACCGAACTGTTTTCCTTAACACTCAAGGAGATGTAGCGGTCACCAAAATGCTTGACTATTACCAACTCTCCGCCGGGGGAGATTGCTTCAATGTATTTTTTTCCGGATACCTCAGTCACGCAAACCTTATGGCCTTTGAGACCGAATGCAAGGAGATAGGGAGCTGCGAAAGTCCCACTGCTTTCATGCTCTGTGATCCATTCAGCTACTTTCTCCCAATAAGTGTCCTTCTGTGCTTCCTCCAGTTTCATTCGATCAATATTCACCAGCGGGATAAGGAAAAGGAAGAACAATACAAAGGTCACTACCATGATGGAGAGAGCATCCTCCATTGAAATGGCATTCCCCAAATCGACTTTGGCTCTTCTATTGATCATTTTCCTGTCCCTCAGTCAAGCCAAGAGGAGCGAGACTCTGCAGCTTCGCGTTTAGCAATTGCCGGTATTGCATTTCGTACTCTGCAAGCATGGAAACTTTTCTGGTCATCTCCTTTTCTACTGGCAAAATTTTCATCAGTTGACGGCCAGTTTCCTCAATACGGCTTCCCAGGGCTCGAACCTGTTCATCCATGGCAATTGACAGTACAACAACCTTTTCAGCGAAATCCTTCTGTACCTTTATAAGCTCTTCAAGGTATCTCTTTTCGGCATTGGCGGAATACTCTTTGATTCTTGGTTGCAGATGTATAAGACACCAGTCGTCGAGATTATTATTCATCAATTCAAACTGACCGAGAACACGTTCGAACAGCTGAATTGTGAGCAGTTCGATGAATATGGAGAGCCCGGTGGCAAAAAGCGTGGTTAAAATTGCATAGGCATCACCGTCGATAGCCTTTACAATATCGTTGATAAATTTGAATTCCCCCTGACTCCCCTGCAGTGAAAGCATCGCCTGTTTCATCGGCTCAAATGCCATCAGAAGCCCCATGAGTGTCCCAAGAAATCCCATTTTCAAGGTGATGCGGTTGATGGATGAGTGAAAGGAGAGCAGCTTGTTTGCCACCTGATCCCGGCGGATAGCCGCATGGTCCATCATTCGTTCCATTCCCTGAGACTCACCTTGAATGCCAAGCTGTATCCATCGCAGGACGCTGTCCCGAATCTGACAGGGCGGGGCATCTTTCAACATCTTCTGTTGCAGAGAGTCGAAATTGGGAGTTTCACCTTCCGATTTTATAATGGAAATGGTTTTTCCGGCTTTTACTGCACCGGATCTTAATGACAAATACTGTAAAAAGGCTCCGAGCTGACCAAAAATGAATAGCCCTAGAATAGCCCACAGGAAAGGATCTTTGAACCAATTGGATTCAAAATAGAAAAAGCCTAAAACTGCCCCTACCATAAGCGGGACAGGCATCATCAAAGATATATGTATCATGTTTATCGAACTGTGCAAATGCTGCTGTGCCACATCCAGTGCGGAATACTTCTGCACATCGTTTTTATTCTGCTTTTTCTTCATCACCATCTCCTGTTACTATTGCTCCTTGATATCAAAAGTCAAAACGGTCTGCGCACTCACCTGATATCTACGCAGACTCCAGTAATTAAATGAGAACCGAACCGGACTGAACGCGATCGGTATCTCGTAGTCTGAAAAGCGAAACAAAGGGGTATTCAGTTGGGGAGTCTGGAGCCAGCCGCCCGGAATCCACACATCTGGTGCTTTAGTCAAGGATATTCCCCAGGTACCGAAAAATGATGGCAACTGTTCAAAACTCATTCTGGTAACCGACTTATGATAAACATCACCATCAAAAAAGAAATCAAGATGAAAGTAACCTGCTTTAATGTAAATAGCATGACTCATATTATCCTTGTGCTTTGAATCCCAGCGCCAGTCCATACTTTTTAAGAACGAGCCATGATGGGAGGAATGGAGCACATTATTGATATTGTCTTCAAGCCAGAAGTAATCAGGAATGATGTACCCGGCCTGCTTCATTTCATAACGGATAAATGGAAGTCCAACTGTCCAGGACCAGGATCCGTTTATGTGCCGATTAAGGGAGTCGCCAAAAAGTTCCGATGGGAGTATTCCAAAAAGTGACTTCCTTTCGTACCCGACACCGGCGTACACTTCAAACAAACTCCCCAGATATTCCATACG
This sequence comes from Fibrobacterota bacterium, assembly GCA_023436205.1. GTDB lineage: Bacteria > Fibrobacterota > Chitinivibrionia > Chitinivibrionales > Chitinispirillaceae > JAEZKC01. Next base: position 35,387 of record JAEZKC010000072.1, on the reverse strand, counting down.
GAAAGTATTGTTGAATACAAGCCTTGTACTGGCTCCGCAACCGAGATTGTCTGTTAGTGTAAACCCCGTCGGCCACGCACCCAAGGTCAAGGTCTTGGAAAGTTTACCGATGATTGAAACGTCCGGCTTCAGGATCGTGGAAGCAAATGAGCTGTCTCCCCAGAGCTTTCCCGCCCAGTTAAGAGAGTCTCTTCTGGATTTCTTTTCAACTGTTGGAGAAACCTGAAAGGCAGGATTCTTTGCAAGGAAGCGTTCGGTTTCCTGGGGGGTCAGCTCGGAAACCTGAGTTCCATTTTTAAAAAGTACCAGTACTGGGGGGGAAGTAGTACGAAGGCAGGCGCGGCAATCTGCAGAGTTGTCATTTATGGCTCCCAGACTGAAGAGCAGGGTGCTGTCTTTAAGGATTTGGGGATTACAGGGAAGCTGGGCTGTAGAGGTGAGAACAGAGAAAAAAAACCAAAAAGCGGCAAAACTGCTTTGAATAGGCCAATATGAAACTTGGTTTCTGAATGTCACGATGTATCCCTGGAACCCCAGCAAGTTGCTCATGCATAAGCTATTGATACTAATAAGTATAGAATGGTGGAAGCTGATGGTCAAGATAATAAGCGAGCGGGTGTACTCAGAGTGAGGACGGCGGAGCCCCAAAGATGTAAGGATGGTTTGCGCATCTTTGGGGTAGAACCTACCAGAGCAATTTTATCGTAGCTGCGTAACCGTAGTCTTTAGTATTTCCACCCCATCCCTTAATGAATTCATTCTGAAAAAAGACGCCCTGTCCGATCTGGCTTCCCAAAAACAAACTGGTTGCTCTTTCACTCTCAACCAGCCTTCTCCCCAAACTGCCTGCACTCTGTGCGCTGTTGAATTCGGCTCCCAGGCCGACTATTGCTGATGATCCGAAACGGTAAAAGATTCCTCCATGGCCCCTCAGGGACGCCGAGGAGGAAGTACTGAAAGCCAAAGCCGGATGTGCGATAAGAGATACATTGTTGAAATGGTAGATATTGGGGGTGGACAATTCGATCCCAGACTCGGATATATCAAACGAGCCATGATGTTCAAGTACCACGTCGAAACTATAGGTGTTACCCGGTGTTGAGAAGAGGTTATAAGTGCCGCGAACAGCATACTGATCAATGGAGAATGCGGGAGTTGGCTTTTCTGCTGAACCCGCACCAAACTGAAAAGTAAAGTGGTCGGTGAATCCGTACATGAGATTAATATCACCGGTAAACAAAGTTTGCTTCTGCATGAAAGGACCAATTACATTGTACTCCCCTGACCCTTCCACGACCAGACGGCCTTGGGAAAGAGCAGTTGAACCTTTCTGAAGAAGCAGGTAGGTATCGAAACAGGCTTGAGATGATCCGACGAACAAACATACAAGAATTAACAAGTTTACAGCAGATTTCACGATTCCTCCCCGGAAAAGATTTTAGATTATTTGCATCGTCTTGAAGCATCATAACCCAGAATGCTTCCTCCAATGGGCAATGTAAAGTAGAAGACAGTAGGTGGAATTCTTTCTGAAAACGCCTCTACCGTTCCCAAACTGAGTAGCATACCAATAGTGCTCCCGGCCAAGGCCACCCAGAAGGAGCCATTTTCATCAAGAAAAACATCGCCGAACCAGTAAGTTCCCAAAGGTGCACCAAGAGTATATCCAATGCTAAATCCGACAGCAAACCCCTGTATGCCGCACAAAAACCCGCTTTCCCTTTTACAATCTATTGAGTACCCTGCTATGGCACCCACAGAGCCTAAAAGCAAGCCTCCTCCTGCAGTAGCCAAGGCTTTCATTACCCCTTTATGTACACTTGGCGAACAGTCACAACTTGATTTCCCATCGATGACAGTGACTTCTGACTCTGTGGAGTATTGGGTATTTGTTACAGAGTCAGGGCTCTGAGCAAAAAGGCATTCTGAAATCATGATAATAATGAATAGTACTATACACGACCGCATTTCTTTCCTCTATAAAGGCTTGATTTGATAATTATACCCTGTTTCAAAATAAGAACTTTCAGTATTCAAAGCAACTGTATGCTGTTTGTCCTGTTTCGAGTGAATTATTTTGTAGAATCCACATTTAATAACTGATCGAGAAGGGATTCACAATGAGCAGTCCTGAACGTTTTGACAATGTAAGTCTGGTGTGCAAAGCAAACATTTACTTTGAAGGCAAGGTGGTGAGCCATACTGCACTGTTTGCAGATGGATCAAAGAAAACTGTCGGCCTGATCTATCCCGGAGAATTCAGATTCAACACCGGGGCATCGGAGCGCATGGAAATTGTAGCCGGTAATTGCAGAGTAAGACAGAAGGACAGCGAAAAGTGGGAAAATTATGCTGCCGGCTCCTTTTTCGATGTTCCTGCGAATTCACTCTTTGATATTGAAGTCAAGGAAGGAATTTGTGAATACGTCTGCTCCTTTGGAGTATAGGAGGATTGATGAGCACCTGCATAAGTGCACTTCTTACTCCTTCGGCAGGCAAAAGGCTCATTGCCAGGGCTGTTGCCAGCTTGCCGACGATGCAGAAAGCGCTCCAGAATGGAACCGTGGTTATCATTGCCGGAACCACCAACGGTTATGTGGCTGAAGAGATACTGAACTTTATTGGTGAAGGAAGCGATTTTAAGCGAAATCGTTTTTTCAGAGGTGTAACGCTTCCGCCCGGTACCCCGCAGACTGAAAGCGGACGTTTACCTGATGAAAGCGCCTTTCCCGGTGATGTGGTTATAAAGAACGGCAGATGGATCAAAGGCAAAACCATTTTCGATGTCGTGGATGATCTTCAGGAAGGGGATATCATTCTAAAAGGTGCCAACAGCCTCGAAATAGAAACCCGAAAGGCGGGTGTGCTGATAGGTCACCCGAAGGGTGGCACCATCGGGGCAGCTCTTCAGGCAGTGGTCGGGAGGAGAGTCGAACTGGTACTGCCGGTGGGAGTGGAAAAGCGCGTAAGCGGCAGCATTGAAGAGGTCGCAGCATTGGTTAATGCACCGGGTGTGAAAGGACCAAGACTCCTTCCCGTATCCGGAAAGGTTGTCTGCGAGTTGGATGCCATAGAAATAATCACCGGAGCAGAAGCTAAACTTCTGGCCGGAGGCGGGGTTTGCGGTGCTGAGGGTTCTGTTTGGATAGCAGTAACTGGCACCGGGGAGCAGATTAGCAAAGCTGCGGCTGTTATCAGCGAAGTGCAGGGAGAGCCGTCGTTCAGGATTTGATTCGGTGATGGTCAGGATACTGAGGTGACTTGTCGCGAAAGAGCTTTCTGTCGGATCTGATGGGAAACCCCGACCTCACGGTTGGGGCTCTGAATGGGAAAAACCCCTTCTTAACGGTCGGGGCTCCGATATCCCTCATCGTAGAATATCAAAAGAAGATAATTCATCGAGTAGGAGGAGGGTTCACACCCTCCGAACTCTCACACCACCGTAGGTACGGTTCCGTATACGGCGGTTCATGTTTGATTACGGATAATTAGTTTCCTTCAGATTCCACCTCGCGGTGGACACCCTTGCCGTCCGGCTAACACTTCCCCCTGTCGGGTGTGTAACGGACTTCGGGAACGTCTTCCCGTCACCATCAAGCGAGTGCGCCCTGCCGGGCGCCCCAATAAAAAAGCCCGCTCGGGAGATTCCTGAGCGGGCTTTTACGGAGGACGAGGGATTCGAACCCCCAAGGCCGTGAGGCCGGCGGTTTTCAAGACCGCTGGATTACCATTATCCTAGTCCTCCAAAAGTTAGGGCTTTAAAATACTCTCTGCAACCATCATGCGCAATTTCAATCTCTTCCAAGTGACAGCACTCTTACTGACCGACACCCGTTGCGCAAAAGTTCGTTAGTACAAGCTTCCACTGTAGCCCCGGTTGTTAGAATATCATCCACCAGAAGAATGCTCTTTCCCCTTAACTCGAAACTGTTCAAATCGCCCACCTTGAATGCGGAAGCCAAATTTTTGCGGCGCATCTCTTTATCGAGCTTAGTTTGGGTGCCGGTTTTTCGAACGCGCAGAAGCAGATCTGTCCTAAGTTCAAGCTTACCGATCCCCTTAAGCACCCCCCTGGCAAACCACTCGGCCTGATTGTACCCTCGCTGACGCAACCGTGACTTGTGGAGAGGCACCGGAATCACCAAGTCCAATCCTTCCAAAAAATCTGACGGGATCAGGCTGGCAGAAACATATCCCACGTGAAAGGCGAATCTTCGCCGTCCCTTATACTTTATGTTATGAGCAATTGCACGAATCAGATCATCAAAATCATACAGAGAAAACACCTTTTGGAATGGAAAATCCCAGACGATATCACAGGTGCAGGATCGATGTTCAAGATTCTGAGAGCAACGGGGGCAAGCTTTACGTGAGAGACAGTTGTTTCTAAGCTTTAAAAGACATTCAGTGCAGAACCAGGAATCACTGGAGAGAGGGCTATCGCAAATTACGCAGAGAGGGGGGATGAAGAAATCCCCCACTCGTTTTATTAGACTGCCAATTTTACTTCTGAACCATTGTCGACTCAGGTGTTTCCTCCTGCTTAACCTGTGCAGGCTGGGGTTCATCCCTGAAAAGGTAGTTACGTAGGATTAACCCGCCGAACACAATAAACAGCACTATACATACCACCTGATTGTGCGAAAGCGGACCAAGCCTTTCAGTTTCGGTATAAACACGGCTGAAATCCACCATGAAACGCAGAACTGAATAGAGAAGTCCCACAAGATAGAACTGCAGGCCCACAAAAGGCTTTCTTCGTCCGACGAGGAAAACAATTAATGCAATGGCCAAACCACCGGCAGATTCATAAAGCTGGGAGGGCTGAAGTCCGGCGGCATGGATATGCTGCTGATAGTGACCGGCAGGGCTGATTGCCGGGAAATCGACAGAACAGGAGCTCCCCGGAGCCGCAGCTGCTCCATAACAGCATCCATTGAGAAAACAACCGATTCGAGTGAGGAATATTCCTAATCCGAGGCTGGGTGCGGAAGCATCAGCGTAAGGAAGGAAGGGCAGCTTCTTTAACTTGAAAAAAAGAATACCAGCAGTAATGGCTCCGATAAAGCCTCCGTACATCACCAAACCGCCGATTCCAATGCTGTCACCGTGAAAGGGGTTTATAATGGCTAACAGGTTCCCCCGGAATTCCTCGAAGTGCAAAAAGACATAATAGAGCCTTGAACCCAGAACCGCAGCGACGATAACGTACAATCCGAAGTCGGAGATCACATTGGGGTCCAGTCCTCTATTCTTGGCTCGCAAGCCGGCAATCCAAATACCAAACAGAAACGAAAGTGCCAGCATCATGCCATAAGCAGGAACGGGGAAAGATACTATCTTAAACAACACCGGATGCATCGAAAAGCCCTCCACTGAGAATTGAAGAAAATCGCCGCGGAAGCAGGCGCAGGTCAGAATTGCGGTACTACCCCAAATCCACCTTTGAAAAATAGCTAAATAGTACGTTCGGGTGGAGAAAAAGTTTAAGAATAGAGAGTATTTGAGATTCTAAAGCTTAATTATTCGCGAACAGGGGAAAAGTTATTCGAGATAAATTGTCTACCGATATCAGGACTCATACGCTGGCCTCTGATCTCTGGCCTCTGATCTCTGGCCTCTGGTCTCTGGCCTCTTGTCTCTGGCCTCTGGTCTCTTCCCTAAAAGTCCTGATTCGTCAGTTTGGCATTCAGCAGTAACCCCATAAGCACCGCCACTGTCAATGTAAACGAACCACCGTAGGAGAGAAATGGGAGAGGAAGCCCTGTTACCGGCATCATGCCAAGAGTCATGGCAATGTTTACAAATACATGAAAGCCCAGAATCGAAGATGCCCCTACCGCCACCAGATTGACAAATCTGTTCCGGACCGACTGGGTCACCATGTAACCTCGAATGATGAGAAACATAAAAAGCAGAACGACAGCTGCACAGCCGATAAGACCGAACTGTTCGCCCAGCACGGAGAAGATAAAGTCGGTATGTTGTTCAGGAAGAAAAGAGAGCCGAGTCTGAGTGCCTTGCAGATACCCTTTACCGAATATATTTCCTGAGCCTATTGCCACAGTAGACTGGATCACCTGGTACCCGGCCCCGAAAGGGTCCGCCTGAGGATTGATAAAGCTTATTATTCTCATTTTCTGATAATCTTTGAGAACGGAATTCCACACGACTGTGGTAATAGTAGATGCCAAGAGGTTGGCGAAAATCACCCCAATCCAGATGAAAAGCGGTGGACGGGTGAGATACAGAACTGCAATTATCACCAAAAAGAAAAAACCCCAGGGGACCGCCTCCAGAAAGCCCCAATCGGTACCACTGTTATATGTCAACAAAAGCGGGAGAAACGAGAGCGCCAGTGAAATACCGGGGCTGATGATGTAAAACATCTCAAGCAGCGTTAGTCCTCCCCAGTAAAACATTGGGAGAGACATGGCGGTGAATACCAGAGCTGTTCCCAGATCAGGTTGTTTCATAACAAGTGTAAAGGGAAGGAGAATTAGAATTCCGGGTACGAAAAAGGTGGATATATTATAGAGGGATACTGTTTTTTCACTCAGATAGCGCGCAAGGGCTAAAAGCAGTCCGACTTTGGCGAATTCCGAAGGCTGGATTTTAAAGCCCCCCACCATGATCCACCGCTCCGCGCCTTTTGCTTCCACACCAGTAATAATGGCAAGCACCAGCATTATGAGGGATATTCCGTAAAAGAGATAGGTCCCGCTGAAAATGATTCTGCCGGGAATGGAGACAATTGCCAGTATTATCAGCAAAGCCATGACTACCCAAATGATCTGCTGCTTGAAAATCCCAACAAGAGGACCGCTAGTGTGCAGGCAGGTGGCGCTGTAAACCAGGAAAATTCCTACAACCCACAGTATTACTGCAGTTCCAAAGAGAGAGAGATCAAACTTACCTTTTTTCTGAAGCTCATGCATCAGCACTCACCACCCTTCAATTTACCGAAACACATCAGTGCTCCTCCTCAATAAGTTCCTGATGCGAATGTCCTCCTGTTTGCATTGCGGCACCCAGATCTTTACCGGACATTTCGGGATTATATCTTTCGTATAGCCTTTTACCCTCTTCAGTCTGCGAAAAGTAGTATCTCAGCACGGCACCGGCAATGGGAGCGGCAACTGCTCCGCCGCCTCCGGCATTTTCTACCACCACCACCATGGCGATCACGGGATCATCCAGTGGTGCACAAGCTACAAAGAGTGCATGGGAAAGTTTACCGTGAGGATTTTGAGCACTTCCGGTTTTACCACCCACTTGAATTCCAGGCACCGCTGCCCTCGAACCCGTTCCTCCCGGGTTTACCACCGCTGCCATTCCCTCGTGAACTACATCAAAGACAGCTTTATCAACTGTAAGCGCATTCATAACAACCGGGCGTCTCTGGTTCACCACCATACCCTCACTGTTACGCTCCTCTTTAAGCAGATGAGGCTGGTAGATATAACTACCGGCACCTATACCCCCTACCATCAGGGCAAGCTGCAGCGGAGTAAGCACCTGTTGCTGACCGATGGCCAGATCAAGCACCAGTCCCTGGGTCCAGTGCCAGTTACGTGATGCAAAACGCTTGTTGTATTCCTCTTCGCCGGAGAGATAACCCTTCTTTTCCCCCGGAAGATCGATGCCGGTTACCTGTCCAAGCGCAAACATTTTTGCGTATTTGTTAATCACTTCGTCGCCCACACGAAGCCCCAACTGGTAGAAGTACACGTTGCAGGAACCTTGTAAAGCGCTTATCATATTGGTGCTGCCGTGACCTCTGGGGTTCCAGCATTTCGCCACTCGACTGCCAAAACGGTAACTTCCGGCGCAGCCAACCGGCATACGTGTGTCCCGAGCAACTTTTGTGGTAGCCAGGCCGGCAAGTCCGCTAAGCAGCTTAAAGGTGGACCCCGGAGGGTAGGTCCCTGCTATAGCTCTGTTATTAAGTGGAAGGTTTGGATCTGTCGCCACCGCAGCCCAGGTTTTGCTTCTCACGGATGTCGATGCGGAAAAAATGTTTGCATCCACGCCGGGGTTACTGTACATGACAAGCACATCTCCGTTGCGGGGATCAATGGCCACTACCGCTCCCTTCAGTGTATCCGGGAAGGAGTCTGCAGCCACCTGCTGAAGACGGGCATCAACGGAAAGATAGAGATCATGTCCGGGCTGAGGGTCTATTCTGGGAATGTCGGAAATGGTGCCCAGGCTTCTGCCATAGGCGTTCACTTCAAGAAACTCCCGTCCGCATTTCCCGCGCATAATGGATTCATATTGACGTTCCAGACCGGATCTGCCGATCATGTCACCCCAGAAATAATCCTTTGTTTTGAGAGAATCAAACTCCTTTTCGGGAATTTCCCCCATATAGCCTATCATGTGAAAAGCGGCTTCTCCCAGAGGATATTCCCGTCGCGATTCAGTCTCCACGATAATGCCGGGGAGCTCCATGGAGTGTTCCTCCACGATACTGACAATCTCTATGGAGACATCTTCCTTGATGCGGGTGGCGTCAAAACGCCTGAAGAAGGCTTTGTGAATTCTTTCCGTTAATTCGAGACTGTCAAAAACTGGTTCACCAAGAGAATCTGTTATCTTGCAAAGCGTTTCCACCACATGTTTGCGGTCGCGGAGCTTATGGGGAAGAACACAGATTGAATAGGAGGGGCGGTTACGCGCCAGTACCTCTCCGTTTCTGTCAAAAATGCGTCCTCGAGGTGGAACGATCACCTTCAGACGCATACTGTTTTCATTTGAGAGACGGATATTTTTTTCAGCTTCCAGGATCTGAATCTGCACAAGACGACCGATAAGAAGCATGAAGACCAGGGCCAGAAAAGAAGCCAGAATGAGGCTTTTAAAGCGGCGTTCCTGTTGATCGTCCTGTAAACGCTTTCCAAATGGCATCTGTAATCACTAACGCCTGGTGGCTGGCTGAATGATGTTCTCCCAGACAAACGGCAAGGCGGCAAAAACGAGAGTGTACAAGGCGCGAGGCAGTGATTCTGTAAGTAGCTGCCCGAAAAGCAGGTTCGCACCACCGCTTGTTTTTACAATCTGCACGGTCATCATGACTGTGTCGTTCACCAGAAACATAAAAATCAGAAGCACAGCCTGCATTATGGGGTCCATTCGAATGACCTTTTCATTGAACAGCCCGGCCAGAAATCCCACAATAGTTTTAGCAAGTGCGTTTTGCCCAAGAATTTCCGGGGAAAAAAGATCCTGACCCAGCCCCAGAATAAATCCCACATACACTCCCGGCATCACACCAGCTTTGGTGGAAAGCATAAAAAGAGCAAGCAGCAGCAAATCCGGCTGAATATGAAAGATTTTTATGTGAGCTACAAGTGTGCTCTGCAAAACATAACACAACAGAAAGAGCCCGATCCATTTCATGATGTTTGTAATCACTTCCCCAACTCCAGCGAATCGAGCTCGGTTCTGAAGGCAGCCCATTGAGGTGCAAGCCGCATTATGAATAGTTCCTCGATCTTGTCAAAATTAACTGTCAGGTTAAGGTAGGCTTTTTTAAAGAGAGGATTATTGACATCGCTTGTACTTGACACCACTCCCACCATAAGCCCCTTGGGGTAAATTCCTCCCAAACCGGATGTCACTATGGTGTCGCCGATCTGCACATCCTCATGGCTCCTGAGACGCACAAAGAAGTCTTTACCGTTCTGCGTTTCAAGTATTCCGAGAGTTCTGGTCCTGCGATCCATTACGCTGGTACGGCTCGAGGGGTCCTTGAGAATCTGCACTAAACTCATGTTGTCCATAACCTGAATCACTTTACCCACAATGCCATGCTCCCCAACCAAAGGCATATAAGGGAGTACTCCGCTCTTTCGACCAGCATCCACCACAATGCTTTTATAGAAATGGGATGGATCCCGGGCGATCACTCTGACCGGCATCAGTTCGTAACTGGTCTGTTCAACAAAATGGAGTAATCCCCTGAGACGCTGATTTTCAAGTGCCTGATCCTGAAGCAGGTACATCTTTGCACTTGTTTCAGCCAGTTCCTTTTTGAGCCGTTTGTTTTCAGCATAGATGTTGCCGATTCGGTCGACTTGCGTGATGGTGGCGTTAATGGGATAAAAAAAGGTGAATTTAAGATATCGAGCAGTTTTGGCCTGAGTCTGAGGACTTGCAGAAATCATGAACATGCTGAGCACTGACGTGAGGAGCAGTGAACAGATGTTGCGGTGACGGACAACGAATTCAAAAATCCAATGCATGCGAGAGCACTTCACCGGCCGCCATTACTGCCGGCCCAATTAAAGAATGAAAAAAGCGCACCGAGGTGCGCGCTATCTGCTTCTTCTGCCGGTTGACATCAGCACAGGATGGAACTTGTCCAGATCCTCGATTATCTTCAGCGATCCTCTGGCCACACAGGTAAGGGGATCATCAATCACGTTTACCGGCAGGTTGGTCTCCTGGCGAATTCTCTCATCAAGACCACGCAGAAGCGAACTGCCGCCGGTCATGATAATACCCTTGTCGAGAATGTCGGCAGAAAGCTCCGGAGGAGTCTGCTCAAGCGCCTGCTTGACAGCTTCGATAATGGTGGATATGGGCTCGTTGAGTGCATCTCTGATCTCCGTCGAAGTGATCCTGAGCGTCTTGGGAATACCGGCCACCAGGTCACGCCCCTTCACCTCCATCTCAAGCTCATCCTCAAGCGGAAATGCCGATCCGATCTGAATCTTTATCTGTTCAGCAGTGCTCTCTCCAACCAGAAGATTATAGGTCTTCTTCAAGTAGGAAACAATCGCCTCATCCATCTCGTCGCCGCCAATACGCACCGACATGTCACAAACCATACCATTAAGCGCGAGAACCGCAATCTCCGCAGTGCCTCCGCCGATATCAATCACCATATTGCCTGAGGGTTCATTAACCGGAATTCCCATACCGATTGCTGATGCCATGGGCTCAGCGACCAGGTACACTTCCCTGACCCCGGCGCTTTCTGCAGAATCCACAACAGCGCGCTTTTCCACTTCGGTAATTCCTGAAGGAACCCCGATCACCGCGCGAGGGCGAAAATAAAAACGATACTTCTGTACCTTGCGAATGAAATATTTGAGCATCTGCTCGACCAGATCAAAATCGGCGATAACGCCATCCTTCATCGGACGAATCGCTTCAATCTCACCGGGAGTACGTCCGAGCATTCGTTTGGCCTCAAGACCGATCGCCACGACACGTTTCGTATTCTTGTCCACAGCCACCACCGACGGCTCATCAATCAAAAGCCCGCGGCCTCTCACATACACCAGAGTGTTCGCAGTACCAAGGTCGATTCCCAGATCATTTGACAACAAAGGAAAAACTCCCATATTTTTTCGCCTCGAAAGTTCCGGATTCTTATCAGTAAGATATCCTGTCGATATTATAGTATTGTAACTATCAAAAATACAACAGTATACTATGGCTTCGGTAGTCAAATATAAAAAAAGGTTGTCCTTCAAGGTTTTGGAGGACACTTACTCCGATGCCAAGTATTTTAAAAGTACTGTTTACACCGATTCGCCAAGTTCGCCCTGTTCGTTACTCCTGCTGCTCCTGCAGTGAATCCTGCTCGGCAGGCACAGGGTCGGCTCCAAGTTCCAGTTCTTCGTCTTCGCTGATCTCCTCATCCAGCGGAACAGCTTGCTCTTCGCCCTGCTCAACTGCGCTCTCCTGCGGCTGGACGGTTTCCTCTTCGGCTTGGTCCACAGTTTCTTCTTTGGCTGCTTCCACTTCTTCAGAAGAGGGTTCCTGCTGCTGAACCGAAGCAGAATCAATAACCGGTTCGACCGTTTTTTCCTCGACGGGAGCTTCTTCAACAGAAAATACTTCCACCGGTGCCACCTGCGGGTTGGCCTTCTCTTCAGTCTTCACAGGTTTAGAACTGTTATCAGCATTTTCTTTTTGAGGATTACTGAGAGCATAGGTGAACCCCATACTCCATTTCATATCATAATCATTTACAAAAACAACTGGAACGAAGGCTGCGTCGAAGGAGATGTTTTTAATGTTGAGCCCCACACCCAGAGAAAGAATCTCCGTTTCCATGCCAAAGCGTTTTCCGATCCGTACATCCATCATCGGAAGCACCGCCAGCTCAAGCCCCACCGGAACCGTCACACTGGCGTCCTCATCCCTGTATACCACATCTGCCGCAAGGGTGTAGGGAATCTGCTTCAAGGTATCATTCCATGCTGCACCGAAGCGTGCGAAGCGGGGAATACGGCCGTTCTGCCACTCGTTGCCGTTTTCAAGGTATCCTTTACTCTTGCCAATACCGTGGAACCCGGCAGCTCCCAGGTCAAGTTTACCGGGGATAAGCTTGTACCCCAGGCCTCCACTCAGGGAAATCCCGTAGTAATTTGACTGGGCGATAGGGTCCTGAACTCCATTCAGGCTCACTGCCACTGCCAGCCGATCTCTGATTATTCCTGCGGCAAAGGAACCTATATTTGTGCTGCTGTATTCTTTTACTCCGAAACCCCGCTCATCCCTCGTTTCAAAATCAAGAGCACTGGAATAGAGCCCCAAGCCGGCAAACCAGGTGGGAAACAGTAAACTAGCCTCCACTCCACCCCGGTTGACCCCTCCGGGCATCTGTCCGAATTCCGGCGTTACGGCGGTTGCGGAATTGAAAAAAATCTGTGCCGGGTTGTAGTAAAAAAATCCTGATCCGCCAAGTGCTGTACCCGCCGAACCCATCGCCGTATTACGCGGACTTACCGGCTCTTCAAGCATCAGAAAACCGTAGCCTCGGTTTTCCCGAGCCAGAAGCAATGAACATCCAAGGGCCACTATAAGTCCGATTTTTCTGCACTTCGCGATTTTCATAGTCTCCTCAAAAAGCTATCGTTAAGTCAAACTGCTGGTCAATTCCTGCCCAGACCCGGTCAGTAGCCAATGCGTAGTTGAAACGCATACCAGGCCTGATTTTGCTCATATCGTAAGTAAAACCGGTGGTCAGGCGCGGTGAAAAGGTACTGAAATAGTCATCACTGCGGCGGTAAAGTTCACTCGATAATTCCAGATCACCTATCCCCAATCGCAGGAAAAGATCATCCCTGAAATTCCACTGCACTCCGGTGGCGATCACCATCTCCGGATGATCCAGAAGTTTCCATTCCCCATCCACCAGATAATTGGACATATCGATATTCCAAATCAGTTCCCGTCCCTTGAATTTGCCCTGATATGATCCGGCCAGCACCAGAACCGGTGCCACTCCCTGCGCCTCCGTATTGAAATCCCAGGAATCGTGACCGCCCAGATTTTTCATCACTGCGGCAAGGGTCAGCTTTTTTGATATTTTATAGGTTGCCGCCAGATCGATGGCTCCTATCGAAGTGCTGGTGGCATTTTCAACTTTCCCATCACCGAGCGGAAGAGCAGGAAGACTCTGATGCACTACCGCGACACTTGCACCCATGGTGAGACGCTTTGAGACCAGGTATCCCGCACCGATTTTGATGTTGAACAGCCCGTAGCCCATGTTGTCAAGCGGCTGTTCCTCCACAACAGTACCCTGTTCATAGTAACCGTCGTACATGCCATTCAGAAATGGGTCACCCCTGTAAAGAAAACTTACCCCCATGCCCATTCGGGGAGGAACTCTGAAATCAAACGATGCCCAGCTTTCTGTTCTGCCCAGAGAACGAAGACCGGCTCCCACTGAGACTCGCCGCTCCCTTAAAAGAGGCAGAAGCGAGGGGTTGTGATACGATATGAGATACTCGGCTCCGGCAATGCCGGCTCCACCGGTACCCGTAAGAAATGCACCTGTGGACACACGCAGTGGGCCACCCGCCAAACCGGCATTCTGAGAAGCCCCCGCCATTGAACAGAAAAGCATGGTGGCGCATACCGCCGCAGCGGTTCTGTATCTATTTCGCAAGAATGATTTTACCAAAATGCCTGTCTCCGCCCGTGGAGGTTACCTTGAAATAGTAGACGCCCGGTGCCACTTTCCTGCCGGACTGATTTGTTCCATCCCAGTAATCCCGCTCCGGGTCGGTGCTTCTCCCAACACTGGTCTCCGCCTTGCGGGATTCGCCATCCACCACAGTCTTTACCGGACTCATATTGTAATCGTAAACTCTTATGGTGACATTGCCGTCTTTTTTCAACCGGTAGACAAATACCGCCCGATCGTAACGATTATCATCCGAAGCTCTGATTATCCCCGGAAGAGCATAACAGTCGCTGGAGCTGATCTTACGGGTGTAGCGGATAAGCCGCATGTCACCTTCGGAGCCAGACAGCGGGGCTTCGGAATCGGCGATGTACAGTCCCCCTCCGGTGGCAAAAATCAAGGTTCCCGAAGTATCACTTTGAGGCAGGAACAGAATATCATTTACGGAAGGATAGACACCTTCAGATTGGCTGCTGATGCGCGATCTGAAGTAGCTTGACCCCTGCACCTCTTTCAGCGGAGTAGTTACATCCGCACTGTCGGAAAGAGTGTCATTGAAGGTTGCCAGCTGATTTTCCTCAAACAGTGCATAGAAATATCCCCCCACGGCAGAAGAGATAAACAACGGCGGTTTGGTGAGTACCTTCGACCACTTCCCACTGGCTTTTCCAAAGCGATACAGACCATTTTCGGTTTTTTTGGTTTTTATATAGGCATAGACCACATCAGGATTTCCCCTCAGAGGAGTGAAAGCCACCTTGAAGGAATCGAAAGTTTCTCCCGATGCCATCTGGCCGCCGGAAGCCAGGGTATCCCAGCTTTTCTCTGCAGGATTGTAAGTCCAGAGCATTTTCGGAGTAGTAATCAGCAGTTTATTGGAGTCTAACAGACTCACTGACTGAACCGTGGTGTTCTGCGGGGAAAGCGAATCAGGCACCAGCTTGTCAGGTGAAACCGGTGCTTTTCCGGGTACAATCGCCTGAACGGAACCAGAGGCGGGTGTGAACTGAATCAGGCCGCCTTCGTTATAAGCAGCCCAGAAGCTGTTCTGGAAATGGAGAATGCCGCCAGCAGCGTAATTGTTCCTGTCACGAATACCTTTACTGAACGCAAGCAGTTTCCGGCTTTGTGTTTTAGTGGCATGATTGAAGCTCCAGATCAGAGGTTCGTTCTTGTCATCCTGAAGCAGTGCCGCAGCGTGGCCGTTTCCAAACGCAAGGAGGTTTAAACCAATGTCATCGGTTTCAAAGCCGTACCACTCATCGCTGTTTATGTCAAGCTTGTAGTTGAAACCCCGTTCGGTGGCAAGCCAGAGTGTGTCGCCGCTTCCCGCCAGGGCGGTGATACTGTTGCTTGTGAGCTGTCGAGTGTCTCTGAACTGCGCAAAAAGTCCTGCCGAGGTCAGCAGGACTGGAAGGAGCAGCTTTGGCAGATCACAAAGAATCCGCCTCTCAGTTTGGTGCATCGGTTTCCCTCAGATCGTGAACCTCGGTGCCTTTGGGCGGAGTGAACCGGAAGGCATCCTTGGGCAAGGATTTCCCCAACACTGTTTTCTTGAACGTGTAGGTGTTAATATTCTCATTCTTATCAATCAATTTTAACGTCTTCACGATCCCGCTCTTTTCCTCAATGGAAACCGAAACAGACCTGTAATCATCCGATTCCTCCGGATTCCCGATCCACTCAAGCTGCACCACACCATCCTTTGAACTCTTCTGAGTAAAGGTACGCCCTGAAAGAAATGTGGACAGCAGATGCGAGGGCTGCATGGAAAGATCAATATCTCCCAGATTTCTTATCACCAGCTGATTATTCTTTTCGCTGTACTGCCAGTAGGTCTTGCCGTCAGAAACAAAGGTTTCTTTTCCCAGATTGACCCTGAATTTTTCTCCCGGAGAGAGAAACAGCTCACCGCTTTTCCTCTCCTCCTTCTCCCGGACACTCCAGTAGATAGTAAGATCGAACTGGGAATTGATGGTAGTGCTTCCATCGTAATTTTTTCGGACAAGTTTCATGACAGCCGGTTCCTGGGCACTGATCATGACGGCAGATACAAGCAGAGTAGCAGCAGCGAACATTTTGGCAAAAGACATCTAAAACTCCTTTCAGCGCAGACTTGCGAGCAGTTCCTCCAGCAGATCGGGACGCACAAGCACCTCCCTGACCTTGCTGCCTTCCTGGGGGCCGACTATGCCGGCACGCTCCAGTTCATCCATAAGACGCCCCGCGCGGGCATATCCGATCTTCATTCTGCGCTGAAGAAAGGAGGTTGAACCCTGTCCCGTTGACACAGTGATACGGGCCGCTTCATCAAAAAGCACATCCCGTTCGCCATCTTCATATTCTTCATCAACGGAATTATCATCCCCGTCATCACCCATCACATCATGAAAACTGCCTATCGTATCTACCTCAACCTGCTGATTGCGAATATCGGAAACTATGGTCTCCACATCCTCTTCGGAAATGAAAGCACCATGGAAACGCTCTATTTCAGGAGCCCCGTTGCGCAGGAAAAGCATATCACCCATGCCCAGAAGCTTTTCCGCACCAACATGGCCCAGAATAGTTCGCGAATCGGTGGACTGAATGGTCCTGAACGCGATTCGGGATGTCAGGTTCGCCTTGATCGGTCCGGTGATGATGTCCACCGACGGGCGCTGAGTGGCCACGATCAGGTGAATACCTACAGCACGGGCAAGCTGGGCGATTCGCTGGATGAGCCCCTCCACATCCTTGGAGGCGGTCATCATGAGATCCGCGAGCTCATCGACTATGATAACGATAAAGGGGAGCTGTTTATTGTCTTCATCAGGCAGAATACCTTTCAATTTTCCCGCATCCACCCGGGTATTGAAAGAATCGATGTTGCGCGCACCCACTTTGGCCAGCACTCTGTAACGCCGTTCCATCTCCCGTACACCCCACTGAAGCGCCTTCACCGCCTCCTTGGACTCGGTCACCACCGGCGACAAAAGATGCGGAATCCGTTCGTAGAAGGCCAGTTCCACCTTCTTGGGGTCAATCATGATCAGCCGGAGTTCCTCGGGCTTCTTGGTCATCAGCATGGAGCAGATCACCGAATTGATACACACACTCTTTCCCGAACCGGTCTGTCCTGCGATCAGCACGTGAGGCATTTTGGTAATATCGGTGACATAGGGCGCTCCCGATATATTGGTCCCTATAATCACCGGAAGCTTGGCCTTGGTCTTCTTGAAAGCTTCAGAAATCAGGATGTGCTTGAAATGCACAATCTGCCGCTCGGGATTGGGAAGCTCGATACCCACTGCCGATTTCCCGGGAATGGGAGCCTCGATTCGAATCCGCTGACCGCTCACTGCCATGGAGATATCATCGTGAAGTCCAACCACGCGGCTTACCTTGATACCGGGGGCAAGTTCGATCTCATAGCGGGTCACCACCGGCCCCGGACTCACGAATACCACTTTGCCCTCCACCCCGAAATTCATGAGCGTCTTCTCCAGGGTCATGGAGTTGCGTTCGATAGTGTCCTTGTCGATCATACCCGACAGGGGCGGCGGGTCAGGAAGAATCTCAGCAGTCGGCACCACATACGGTTTGGAGGGAATTACCGGATCATTCACCACGAAATCATCATCGACACTGCTGGGGATACGCCCCTCCTGGAAATCTTTACCCTTCTCGTCTTCTTCGGAAGACTCCTCGGGATCAGGTTCGGTGGCGAACGGTGGAAGATCACCCTCATCCTCAGCTTCAGGCTCATCCACCTCTTCTGTTTCGATGGTGGCAATCTTTATGGGCTCGGCTTTTTTGGCCCGGAAAGCCGCCAGCTCATCCTCCATGCGCTTTCTAGCCTCATCTTCAACACTCATCCCCTGTTCGGGGGTACTGGACTGCACCGTAGAACGTACACTTCTTTCAAGAGTATTTGTTGACGATGATGCCACTGCAGCGGCCGCAACTGCCGGTGTTTCAACCTTTTTCTTCTCCTCCGCAGGTTCCTTTTCGGATTTCGCCTTAAACGGGGGCATTGCCAGAAACTCTTCAGTGGCGTTCTCGCGAATAGGAGGAGAATTTTCGATTCCGGTTTTCACGTGGAATATTGCAGTTTTGACCCATTCCCAGAAATACTGCATCCATCTTGCCACAAAAAGAGCTGCAGTCTGGGGGCGAATACGCAAACCGATCAGCACCGTTATTACTATACCTAATATAGTGAGGAAATAGGGACCAAAAACACGGCCACCAAAGAGTGGTACCATGGCCCGCACAAGCGTAAGCCCCACAAAGTCGTTATAAGCGGGGGCCCTGAAATGAAGAACGAAACGGGAATCGCGGGCAAGTTCAGGCATGTGCCTGATCGCCAGAAGAACACAGATCTCAATTCCCAGCACCGCCAGAAACAGCAGAAGCTTTATCTTGAGCGGATCGTTTCTGAGT
This sequence comes from Fibrobacterota bacterium, assembly GCA_023436205.1. GTDB lineage: Bacteria > Fibrobacterota > Chitinivibrionia > Chitinivibrionales > Chitinispirillaceae > JAEZKC01. Next base: position 17,029 of record JAEZKC010000072.1, on the reverse strand, counting down.
TTGGCCCAGCCGATATAAATCACTGCCAGAGGGAACATGAATGCCACGATATAGCCAAAAAGGAAGTAGAGCCCCGAGGCCAGGCTTGTACCGAAGTAGGGACCCAGAATGTGAGCGGGTGCCTCGGCACCAGAAGCAAGCTGCTTGGGGGAATAGGCCACCAGTGAAATGAGCACCAGGATTCCCAGGGACAGATAGATAAGCCCCCAGATTCCATGCCCTATATCAGAGTGTTTCTTTTCGTCTTTTACCTTTTCAGGAGCCTTCTCAGTTTTTTTTCTGGCCATTACTCTACCGTCTGGAATGATTTTTCAAGTGAATACAGTGCAAATCGTACCGCCTTGGCTTTCTCGGAAACCTCCGGAGCGTCGCTGATTTTTGAGTACTCCTCAATTACCCGACTGGCTTCCTGAGCCCGCTTGAAGTTGGCTGCCAGAATGTCGCTACGGGTACTTCGGTTCATCTCCTCGGGGCGGTTGGTGCCTGCGAAGCAGTCGTTTGCGGTGTCCCGGTTCCCGATGAGCTTTGCCGGTCCGAGCGCTTTCTCCATCTCCACTAGGGAATGACGCATACCCTTGAGCTCGATGCATGCTTTTTCCTCCTCTTTAATGAAGCGGAAAAATTCCTCGATCACCCGCAGGGCCTCCCGCAGCCGGTTGAGGTTTGCATCCAGAATACGGTAAACGGCGTTGATCTGCACCGAGGGACACCTTTGAGAGGAGGGTACGATTTTGTATTATATAAAAATATAATGGGGTGAGGGTAGAATACAGTGCGAGTTTCCTTAATCGGTATCGGTATCGGTTTGAATGAGCCAGTTAAGTCGAGTGACTCAACCACAAGGATCAAAAGCAAACAGAAAGCCGTTTTGCCGCATTTGCCAAAGCTTTATCATAAGTGAAAAGACGATCCCAGCTCTGGTACGCAGATATGAGAAGATGTATATCCACAAACCCCAACCCCAATCCGAACAAATTTTGTTCTGCAAGGAAATGGAGATACGTTTCAGAACTGACTACCAGAAAAGGAGCTTCGATGTCTGTATCAAGAACGATCAGACCAAAGTTGCTGGTTCAAGAATGATTGCACATGGATACATTATCTTTCGGCACCTTACACCCTGCTCACCGAAATGGAAAACCTGCTCTCACTACAACCGGATTCGCATAATCTCATTGTATCCATCCAACACCTTGTTGCGGATCTCCATCAGCATGTTAAAAACGACATTCGCTTCATCCGATTTGCTTATTACCTGATGTACATCGGTCACTTCTCCGGAAAGGAACTTTCTCTGCAACTCGCTGGATGCACTTTGCGAATCATTGACATCTTTAAGAAACGAGTTCAACGTGTCTTTAAACGAAGCTCCTTGAGCACCATTAACTTTTTTCCTGTGTGAAAAAGGATCCAACTCAAAATGGGAGGGACCAACTCTCTCCACCCTCATACTTCCTCCTTGTTTAGGCTCCGGCTCGTAACAATCCAAACCAGAGATCACTATTCATTACGGGCTAAAGGGATGGCAGTATCTCTTCTCACCACCACCCCTTCTACATGCGCTCACAATTTACTGATCACACCTTCAAAAGATTCTCGTAATCATCAATAGTGCCATTATCAATACAACACTCTATGATTTTTCGGCCTACACCGTCCAGATCATCATTGAGATATTCCATGAGCTCCTTTTTAAAGAAACCGTGCAGTATCTCTGCTCCACGATCGTAGCCCTCAATACCGACCTCCGGCTGCTCTTCAACACGCAGTAATTCGCGAGGGATAAAGCTGCCTTCAACCTGCATTGACCATAGCGTGTACCCGAGGAGCGGGCAACGTGATTTGACCAGCTGATCGGATTTAAATTGTGCAACTCCTCTTCGGGCGAGATACTCTCGTGAGACCCACTGCGGCATGAAACTCACTTTCCATGCGCCCACATGCTGGTTGGGGGTAAGTGAAAATCGCGTTTTAGGCGTTTCCATGATCTGACGCAGGAGCAGATTTGCGTGATCCACAAATTTACCCGATGCAAACGGCCAGTACGATCCCACACCCTCACTGGTCAATGCTTCACTTTGAGTAATGCTGGGATTGGCGTGCCCTCGAGGAGCTACTAGTCGCCACAACCACGCCAGTGCCGGCGGAAGCAGGTGCAGGTATCCCACGATTCCATAGGTTGGTATCTCACGGGTGCAGGGTGGAGTGCGAATTCCAAAATTTCGCAGCTGCACCTCGACAGCTCCGTCCACAGAACCCGGTACCAGTCTGCGTGGCAGAATTACTCGTGGATTCGGACAGGGAACTCCCGGCTTGTCCTCAGTATGTTCCCAAATCAAGCAGGTTGAATCCGGCGCGCCCTGCACATTGAGGAATATCAACGGTTCTTCAGGATGGGTGGTTATTTTCTCCAGATGAGGATCAGTTCCGTAATGGAGTATATGGTTCAGACGAACAAACCAAGCCTGCTCCGCATCACATGCCATAACGTAGCCGTTTGCATTCTGCACAGAAGTGTGACACATTGCCATATCGTCTGTCACAGGGTTCAGAACACAACCATGGGGAAGTGTCAGATGCTTGCGTTCTCCGGTAACACAGTTCTCTCCCAGAAGCAGGCGCCCGTCCTCTTCACGATGGACATATTCCAGCATTTCGCTTTTTCCACTTCCACTTGCTCCCTCGTGCATGATCGTGGTCACATTGTCGTAGGGTGTTCTCACCTGAACAGTTGCGGCATGAAGAGTGAGCCACCTCTCTTCCTCTCCTATTGAAAGCAAAACGCCATAAATTCCCTTTTTGGCACTTGGACCAGGGTAGAGATTATATGAAAAGATCTCATACAGATCATCGAGTCGATTGTGCACCACCACCTGCTTGCCGCCAAAATGGGTGTGCCGGAAAGGCGGGGCCAGAAAGAGTGTCGTATGGACCTTGAAATCATGACTCAGCTTGGTGATATCCACGATTCCTTGTAAATCGGCAAGTCCGGCAATGAAAAACCCTGCATTGGATGGGGCTATGAGCAGACCACCGTAACCCTGATCATCCGCAAATGCACCGATGGTGAAAGCTGTGACAATAAGGTCCTGTTTTTTAAGCCAATCAAAAGTCTGCTCCCGTAGACTGTTGAATTTTGTTTTCTGCTTTTCTTCAAACCTGAGCTTGTCAGTTGGTTTGTCATCACCGATCAGCATGCAGTCCGGATCTCGGCGACGCATGTATTCCTCAAGGTAATTTACCGCGAAACCATTTTTGCATCTGTTAACCGTGACTTCGCTCACATACGTGCCATCAACTTCATAACCCACCTCATAGGTCTTGTTCTGCGGATTACCAAGAGCCAAATCGAGCAGTGTCGCACGATCCCCGACATACCGATATGACTTGGCGGAACGCAGAATATCTCTGACATGCTCCGTCACAACCATCCTCTCCAAAACATCACTCTCACAACTGATCATGAACACTTCCTTTCAAACAGGGTTTACTGGTTTTTATGCATCGGTTAGTAGTAAGACAATCACCGCACTTCCGCAAAACGGATCAACAGTAAAGAATGAACGATCCACTGTCCTGCCAAGTATATCAGACAAACGTGAATGCAGCACGGGTTTTGAAATCGTGAATAATTCCACATACAATTTCTGGATCATAGAGCATGCCACCTGCTCCTTTGCAAGGCTCATCTCTGCCGGATGTGATACTCCTTCAAGGGTCACGGTTACCGACTGGTCATGTACATCAACCGTCATCACCTCAGGATAAATACCCAGTTGTACGTTTATGTAACTGCCTACCGCTTCGCCAATTTTAGTCTCTGTACTATCGGTCTCGTTTTGAACCACCGCATCCTGAATCATCTCTCCCTCCCGACATACTTGATACCGCAAAAAAAAACGGGCCGCCAGTGTGGAAACATTGTTTCCTCACCAACGGCCCGTCTGAAAACAGGGCACTACCAGAGCGCCATCTTCTCCAACTTGCCAAATTTTAAGTAAAAATACTTAATCCAAGCAAAAAATCAATTTAAAAAATTCACTCAGTCGATGAACATGGGCTAAATCTTGTCATTTTTAAATCGGGGAATCCGCTCAAGAGTAAAAACAATGATTCTCTCACCGGTTATCGAGCTTATGTCCGTGTGCAGGGATATCACCTTTATCCCCAGCACATCACTGACAATGGCCTCAAGCAGTGGACGCGCATTCTCGATCAGCTCCTGACGGACCTGTTTGATAAGTTTGCGCCCGATGGTCGGGTCACTGGCTTTAGCCAGCTGTTTTTCGGCCGGAGTCAGAACCCCGCGAAGGCGAACCAAAACATGGTCCTCTATAATAAAAGTTTTGGATTCCTCCGGTCCACGCCCCTTATACTCACGCTCAAACTTAACCACTGCCTGAGTTATCTGCGCTTCAGCTTCACCACGGGTAAGACTTACCATTTTTGAAAACTCCCTTCGGGGGATAATTTAATTGCCAGCCTTGTGATGCTGCAAATCTTTAGTATTTCAGAATTGTACTATTGTCTATTTGTACGCTAGCATTCAGGATGCAGGATGTAAGTTTCTGTTCGCCCTCTCTTTCTTCGAAAAGTAGTCAGCTGGAGGGATATTTGCTTTTTTTCCGGGTAATAACCCAAAACTGCAGACCTAAACAGAACACATGAGCATGAAAAAAGATCTGTTATATTTTCTGCTGGCGCTTGTTTTATGCGCTCTCATATTTATGGGTGACCTGCTGGTAGTGCGTGGTTATGTCGAATGGCTCTTATATATTCTACCACTGCTTCTGATCTACAGGGCCAGGCGGACTGACTTGACTTTAATTGTGCTGGGCATCATAGCAGTTTTGCTCGGTATAGGATTCCTACTATCACCCGATCCCGGTATCCCGCCAGTCATTTCGCTTATTGATAGAATAGAAGGGTTCATAGTTTTTGCAGCCTATACTCTTACGATTATTACACTTATTCGTACCCAAAAAGTTTACTTCGAAGCAAAAAATTCAGCTGAAAAGAAATCGGAAGAAATTACTACCATGAACAAGGAACTCGAGGCGTTCTCTTATTCAGTTTCACACGACCTGCGAAATCCGCTGTACACCGTCGGCAGTTTTATAAAGCTATTACAGGAAGACTACAAGGATCAGCTCGACGAACAGGGAAGGGAATATCTCCGCCTGGTGGAAAAGGGAATACACAAAATGCATCACCTCATTGATGATTTACTTTCACTGTCAAAGGTTTCCCGCCAGGAGGTTCATCGGGAGGCTTTCAATTTGAGTTTAATGGCTTTGTCCATACTTAAGGAGTTAGCACATGGGCAACCCGTGCGATCGGTATCGTGGCAGGTACAGCCCGACCTTAATGTCTACGCCGACCCGCGGCTTATGAGTATTGCATTATCCAATCTTATTGGCAACGCCTGGAAATACACGGCCAAAACTGTAAATGCAAAAGTTGAATTTAGTGCTAAGAAACAGGATGGGCGCACCGTTTTCTATGTTCGCGATAACGGCGCGGGGTTTGATTCAAACCGTGCCGATTCACTTTTCACCCCGTTTCGTCGATTCCATTCGGAAAAGGAATTCAGCGGCACCGGTATAGGGCTTACGATTGTTGAACGTATAATCAGGCGTCACGGAGGGAAGATCTGGGTTGAATCCCAGGTTGGTAAAGGTGCGACCTTTTACTTCACGATAAACTGAATGCTGTAAACTCCTTAAGCTCAAACCGTAGTTGACGCCGAGTGCATCAGAGTTGATTTCCACGCTCGCACAGAAAGTAAGACCACGGTCCGTTCCCTTCATCTGCCGTGACCACTTAACTCCTATGCCTATCTTCGATACTTCTTCAAAGCGCGCACATTCCCCGGTGACCTGAAAGGCGTCTTCGCCGTTAGCAAGACTATTTCAGACAAGGCTTTTTACCAGTGCTGAAGGCCTTCACGATGCCACCCCCTGGCCTCCGTCCCGATTGTGTCCATCGGGACTGCGGAGGGCTGGCCGGGCAGCAGCGTTCCATCACTACACAAGGGCCGGTTAGGGATGAGTCGGGAAACCATACCCTTTTTCTGATCGGGCCGCAGACTACCAAGTATGATACTCGGCTCACAATTGGTTACATTTTTTTGGCTAAAATTTATGTAATTAAAAAAAAATACATGCGCCATATTAAAAATTTGCTTATATTCTGGTTACATAACTTTTTCCAAACGGAGGGAATATGAAAAGAATTCTGGTCTTTGCGCTCATGCTTCTGGCCTCACAGCAGCTCCTAGCTCAGCAGGTGGTTATCAACCAAGCAAAGGGATGGCTGGAATCCGCTTATATAGAATGGGCCCCCGTTTCAGGAGCGGACAGCTACAATGTTTACGTGAGTGGCGAGGGGCTTTCCGATAAAAAAATCGACGATCAGCTTATCCGCTACTATGGTTCCATTTTCCGGGCCGACATTCCGGGGCTCAAGGCCGGAACGTACACAATCAAAGTGGCGCCGGTAGTTTCGGGAGTCGAAGGTGGTGCATCGGTTTCAAACCCGGTGACCGTGGAGGCTCAGGATCGCTCGGGCTTTGCCTTCTGGGGTGGGCGCGTTCCCGGAGGTTACAAAGCCGACGGTACCCCTAAAGATGGTGCCATTATTCTGTATATCACCGAAAAAACCAAGGACACCATCTCACTGAACGTGACCGGAGCAAACTCCAACCCCTGCATCGGTTTACAGGCTATTCTTGACGGGTTCAAAAAGGGAAACGACACCAGACCGCTTATCGTTCGTCTGGTGGGTCAGATTACCGACCTCAGTTACATGTACAATGGAGATATCGTCATTGAGAATAAAAACAATGCCTCAAGCTACATTACAATAGAAGGCGTGGGTGAGGATGCTGTCGTTGATGGATGGGGCATTCGTATCAAGAACGCAACCAACATCGAAATTCGCAATCTCGGAATAATGAATGTAAATAGCGGCGAGGGTGACAATGTCGGCCTTCAGCAGAACAACAGTTATGTCTGGGTTCACAACTGCGACTTTTTCTACGGTGATGCAGGCAGTGACGGCGATCAGGCAAAAGGTGACGGTGCTCTGGATTGTAAAAAGTCAACTTACGTGACGTTCTCCTACAACCACTTCTGGGATAACGGCAAGTGCAATCTTCTGGGCCTGAGCGAAGGGACCACAAGTGGCCTTTTTATTACCTATCATCACAACTGGTATGACCATTCCGATTCCCGCCACCCGCGCGTGAGGTTCTATTCCGCTCACGTGTACAATAACTACTATGATGGCATTGCCAAGTACGGAGTGGGCTCCACAGAAGGGTCATCGGTGTTTGTTGAAGGCAATTATTTTCGCAACTGCAAATACCCTATGCTTACCTCCATGCAGGGGTCAGATGTTTTTGACGGTACCAGAAACGAGTATTCCGACATGCCCACCTTTTCAAAGGAGGATGGCGGCACCATAAAGGCATTCAACAACTTCATGACAGGCCAGAAACGTTTTGTGGCCTATGGTGACCAAAGTCCGGAGTACAACATATCCGGGGTAATCAGTTCCACTACCGACTTTGATGCTTTTGTGGCTTCAACGAGAAATGAAAAGGTAAGCAGCACAATTAAATCTGTTTACGGGAGCAATAGTTATAACAATTTCGATACTGATGCCTCTCTTATGTATACTTATTCCGCCGATAGTCCGGAAAACGCCCGAACCAAGGTAATGAAATATGCCGGCCGCATCGAAGGCGGCGATTTCGAATGGACTTTCAACAACGAAGTGGATGATGTTTCTTATGATGTAAATACTGCCTTGAAAGCTGCCCTGAGCGGGTATCAGACCAGTTTGGTTTTTATACAGGGCGAAGGTCATGGCCCCATTACCGGAATTTCACAAAACAAGGCTGCGACAACGACATCACTTTCTCTCGACAGGAAAACAAATTCCCTGCTGATACCCACTAGCGAAACTGCTAGACGTATCGAGATATATAATTTAGCCGGGGTGATGGTGAAAAGGGTCGAGGTTGGGGCTGGTATGTCGCAAGTTAATTTGAATGATATCGGTGACGGTGGATACTTTGCCAGAATAGTTGCAAAGAATGGTATAGTGGTGCGGCATTTTATTAAGAGATGAATGGCTCCTGAAAGATAGATATTTTTAACAGAGTTCACAAAGTACACAGAATAAGAGATTTCCTCTTATTCCTACTCCTGCCTCTGTGACCTTTGTGTCCTCTGTGAGAATATTCCTACTCCGGCTCACCCTCTGTGAGAAACGTTCTGTATAGAAATCAAATGTATACATGGCAAATCCTGTCTTTCTGAACAGCCCAAACGTCCTTAGACAGGATTAAAGCAACCCTCCATCACCATGGCATACCCGTTGCATTGTTCTGCTCTCCTGCAAAAAGCATAAAACTGAAACGGGAGGTTGCCCATGAAAATTCTAATCGCTTATTACTCCATGTACGGACATCTGTTCAAGATGGCGGAGGCGGTTGCGGAAGGTGTGCGCGAAGTCCCCGATGCAGAGGTGGTGCTCAAACGGGTGCCGGAAACCTTGTCTGATGAGCTTCTGGGGAAATTGGGTGCCAAAGAGGCTCAAAAGACTTTCCGGCAAGACCCGATTGCAACCGTTGCAGAACTACCCGAATACGATGGAATCATCTTCGGAGCGCCGACCAGATTCGGCAACATGTGCGGACAGATGAGATCTTTTCTTGACGGGGCCGGATCCCTATGGTCTCAGAACGCTCTGGTGGGAAAAGTGGCCAGCGTCTTTACCAGCACAGCCACTCAACACGGCGGGCAGGAGTCAACTATCCTGACCTTTATTCCCACACTTCTTCACCTAGGGATGGTATACGTCGGATTGCCTTACAGCTTTACCGGTCAGATGCGTATTGATGAGATGACCGGATCATCCCCTTACGGAGCAGGGACAGTAACCGGGGGCAGAGGAGAAAGGATGCCCAGTGAGAACGAACTGGCGGCCGCGCGCTTTCAGGGGAGGCATGTGGCCGAAATAGTGGCGAAGCTCAGCCGAAAGGAGGAAAACGTACTAGCGATATGATGCGTGGGATGGCTTCCGGCCCGGGCAGGCCGGAGGCCTTTTGCAGAATATTGTAATTGTTAACGGCGAAGACGCCTTGCAGGTCACCGCGATTGTTTCCCGCATCGAAAATCTTCGTTGTGTAGTCATCAGAGCCTATCAACCACGAGTTCCGCTCGACTCTGCACACTTTTTATAAACTCTCCTGGGTGATCAGTACCTTTCGGACAACTGATTCCGGCTTTTTTAGATTCTCCTTGCCCCGAAATCATATATTCTGTATTTTTAGTTAGAAGAATCTAATTCAGTTGGAGCATTATGAGTATAAACATTTTAAGTCCCACCCTGGAAGATTATCTCGAAGCGATATTTCAAATATCCGCCATGAACAAAGTCGCCCGTTCAATGGAGATTGCCGACAAATTGAACGTCAAACGCTCTTCAGTCACGGTAGCTTTACGTTCACTGGCCGAAAAAGGTCTCATTAACTATGAAGCCCGATCATTTGTCACCCTTACCGAGGAGGGGCTTGGCACAGCCAGATGCATCGATCGGCGCCACCATGTCCTGAAAGAATTCTTTACCGGCATTCTGGGGTTATCCGAAGAGGATGCCGACAAGACCGCCTGCTCTATGGAACACGGCATGTCATCTGAAGTGTGCAGAAAAATGGGTGCATTAATGGATGCCATGCAAAAAGAGTGTTCTGCGTCAGCCATTATCCGTGAAACAATGGAAGAGTGTGCTTCCCGAATCAACTGTTCCTCCGATTGTGCATACTCTTCAAAGAAAACCCGCGATTCTGACACGGAGGATAAAAAAGAGAATCTAAACGACCTTTCGCCTGGCGATAGAGGCATAGTTACGGAAGTAAAAGGATCCGGATCACTGAAAAAACGACTCCTTGACATGGGAATCGTACGGAATCAGGCCATTCACGTCGTCAGGGCAGCACCTCTGGATGATCCTATCGAAGTAGTGGTGAGAAATACACATCTTTCTCTGAGGCGGGAAGAAGCATCAATGATTTATGTAAACAGGAAAGTGTAATTTTTTTTACCCTCAAGTTAGAACAATCTAATTGAATAAGCAATATCCAACAGGAGACGTGCAGGTGAAACAAAGTGTGAAGAGAAAGAGGCCCTTGTCGACCTTCAATGAACGTGACAAAGTGATAATTGACTCTATTAGGGGTTCCGGCCCGCTTAAAAAGAGAATGCTTGAAATGGGGTTCATTCCGGAAACCCCGCTTCAAATCTTGAAATATGCCCCTCTTTATGATCCAATCGAGGTCAAAATCAAGAATGCGCACATTTCGCTCAGGGTCGCAGAGGCAAATGAAATCCTTGTTGTCCCTGTAGATATATATCGGCCCGGACCTGTCTCGCTTGAAGAGGTGAAAGCATGAGCACGCGTACTGTTGCTGATGAAAACGAAAGTCTGCAAAAAGAAACCTCATCGGGAACATTGAAAATCGCATTGACAGGTAATCCGAACTCCGGGAAAACCTCCCTCTTCAACCGGCTTACAGGTGCAAATCAGAAGGTTGGAAACTGGAGCGGTGTTACGGTGGAATTCAAGGAGGGTAAGCTTCGCCATAAAGGTATTCAGGCCACCATTATCGATCTCCCTGGAACATATTCACTCAGTACCTGTTCACCGGACGAGAAGGTTGCCCGTGACTTCATCATGAATGAAAAACCGGATATTGTCATAGATGTTATCGACGCAACCAACCTTGAACGTCAACTCTACCTGGCTCTTCAGCTTATGGAGCTGGGAGTGCGCCCTGTGCTGGCACTAAACATGTGGGATGAAGTCAAAGGGAAAGGTATTAAGATTGACATTGACTTGCTGAGTAAACTGCTGGGATTGACAATTATCCCCACAAATGCCCGCACCGGCGAAGGGATTGACAACCTTCTTGAGGCAGCATTATCTCATGACACGTGCAATAGTAATAAAGTCAAGCTCATATCAGTAACCTTTCCAGCCGAACTCGTATCGGCCATTTCAAAACTGGAATCATTGCTCAATACCCTACCCGAACTGCCATATCCATCAAGATGGGCTGCTGTTCAACTTTTCGAAAAAGATAAGGCTCTCGAAACTGAAATAGCTGAAATGAGTGGCGGTGAAGTTGCCTTGGATTTTAGAGATGAACTCACCGCAAAACTTCTCCCTTTGCTTGGGGATGATCCCCAGACCCGTATCGCCGAGGAGCGTTACGGATTCATTTCCGGTGCAGTTAAGGAGACTCTGCGCTATCCGGCGACAAACCGTCTTGAGATTTCAGATAAAATTGATGCAGTCCTCACTCACCGGGTGTGGGCCTATCCTGTGTTTCTGCTGTTTATGTGGCTTCTGTTTCAAGCAACGTTCAAGCTTGGCGAATACCCGATGGGCTGGATAGAGACACTCATCGGCTGGCTCAGTGATATCGCTTCCGCCAATATTCCTGATGGCACGATCAAGGATCTCCTTGTCGATGGCATTATCGCCGGCGTGGGTGGGGTCATCGGTTTTCTGCCAAATATTCTCATCCTCTTTTTAGGCATTTCCATAATGGAAGATACTGGATACATGGCCAGGGCTGCCTTTATCACCGACCGACTTATGCATAAGATAGGTCTTCACGGTAAAAGCTTTATCCCCATGCTCATGGGAATGGGATGCAGTGTGCCGGCGATTATGGCCGCGCGTACTCTGGAATCGCCCAAGGATCGTATTAAAACAATACTACTCACCCCCCTTATCTCCTGTTCTGCACGCTTACCGGTCTTTGTGCTGTTTGCCGGAGCCATGTTTCCCAAAAATGCGGGCAATGTGGTTTTCCTCTTTCAGGTGGTTCTCAGTTTCGGGGCGTTCATATTGATGGCGATTCTTTTCAAGCACTCTCTGTTCAGGAAAACGGAGGACTATGCATTTGTCATGGAGCTCCCGCCATATCGTCTTCCCACCGGAAGAAGCATCCTTATTCACATGTGGCAGAAAACGGAGCATTACCTTAAAAAAATGGGCGGCGTGGTCCTTGTCTTCTCGATAATCCTGTGGTGGGCTGGCATTTATCCTAAGGCCCCCCATATTGAAGCGCAGTTCGAATCGAAAATTGAGCAGGTCCGGTTGGATATGACTACTGAAAAGTCGGCTCGGGAGTCTATCATCCAAACTATGGAAGCTGAAAAACACGCTGCAGTAATGGAGCAGACCTATATCGGAAGAATAGGAAAAACACTCGAGCCGGTGGTAAAACCATTCGGTACCGATTGGAGGGGTGCTGTCTCACTTGTCACAGGTTTTGTGGCAAAGGAGATTGTCGTAGGTTCCATGGGTGTTCTCTATGCTGTCGGTGATGAAGAAAACGAGGAAAGCGAAGGACTTCGAGCTATAATTGTTGAACACTTCACACCGCTGTCTGCATTTGCTTTCATGCTCTTCGTTCTGCTGTACACACCGTGCCTGGTTGCGCTTGTCACAGTGATCAGGGAACTGAAAAACTGGAAATGGTCTCTCTTTTCTCTCTGCTATCAGTTGATCTTTGCCTGGAGTGCAGCCACAATTGTTTATCAGATCGGAAAAATCGTCGGATTAAGTTGAAGCGCATGGCCTCGATGCAACAGTCGAGGTTTTTTAAAAACCTGGAGTTAGAAATTTCTAATTAATTATGCTTCAAGAAGGAGTTGTTCATGAGTAAGTCTTCAGTTGTTGCTTTAGTGATTATTGGATTCCTTGCCTTTCAGGTTAATGGGGCTCGCCCCTTCACCGTGGATGATGCAGGTACTGTTGAGAAAAATGGATTTGAGTTGGAAGTGGCATCAAATTATTGGAAAGATGCATTCGATGGAGGGATTGGCCTCAAGCATGGTATAACCGATCGCATGGACATAGGAATAGGATTCGGCTATACTTCACTTCCTGAAATTGACGAGCAGCACACTCCTCTTCAAATGGGTTTCAAATATGCCATCATTCCTGATTTGCTGTCGGCATCATTGAGTGCCAGTTTCGGAGAACCCTCTTATGCAGTAAATCTTATCGCTTCCAAATCAATTGGTATCGTTTCGTTCAATGGAAATGTCGGGATGGAAACTCAGGGAGAAACAAAAGGGAGAGCGGTAACCTATGGTTTAGCCGCTGTTTTCCAGACAGGACCTGTCGTCAGCGGCCTTGAGTTAAGGGGTATTGATGATTCGATCCAATGGTGGCAGATTGGCGCACAGTTGTCGATACGTGAATGGCTGGCGATCGATATGGGGTTGGGAGGTGATTTCGAAGATGAGATGTCCTTGACTGTCACTAGCGGAGTATGGGTTGGGTTCTGAATTAATAAGGGGAAAGTTCCCCCGCTAAATACAATTCAAAGATATACCAGAAGCCGACTTTCCAGGTATGACTGATACAAGCTGACCATTCACTTTCAGAATTCTCCTTTGATCAACGAATGCTTAATAAGGGCAGTTAGTTCCATTCGCTCTCTTCATCCCGTGACCAACCGCCAGACTCCAGCAACGAGACCACAGAGAACCACGCCAAAGCAGATGGGCATCAAGGTGGCCAGGACGAGTCCCGGTTGGTCCGCAGACTAAAGCGGATGTACTATCAAAAAAAGGATTTGCAATTCAAGTGAGCGTAGCCAATACAATAAGTGCAAAGAAGTATGCGGTAATTTTGGGTTTGTCTTTTTTCAGGCCAGGTCAGAAAAAACCGTGAAATATAGCCTTGGGACGCTACTGAAGCTCCCACCTGTTCCCGCATTCAAAACAGCGATACTCTTTTATAACCGGGCTTTTTCCAAATGACACTTTGAACATAATCCTGTTCATCATATAGGCATTTTTATCGTAATCGCAATCGGATGAATTACACGCAGGACAAAGTACCACTTGTACCTCTTCCTCTGTGGCAGTTTCAGTCTGGGTTTTCATCTGATTGGCGAACCCAGGAGCCGATGCAAAGGCCAGATAGATAAGGAAGAAAATGTTTACAGGGGTAACTAGAATTAAAACCATGCTTCTTGATTTTTCCAGATCTTTTAGCCTTCGGACTGTAACCGGCAGCTGTAAGGCGAAAAAGAGCGCGCTGATTATGAAGGTGTTCAAAAATATGACATGAAGATCTTTTCCGCTTATATATCTGCTTAACACAATTGAACTCATATTGATAATGAACAGATTGAGGATAGTAACCGCTATGAATTCCTTTCTGTTCGACTTTCCGGAAAAGCTGAAAAATTCACTCATCGGAACTCTCTTAGAAAATTTTAGAAAGCATCAATCTGCATCTGGCTTTATCGGGCTATTCAGTTTCTAGTCTTTAAAAGTCTTTCGATATACCTGATGCATCTGTCCATGAAACATCGACTCTTTTTCTAAAACTAAACCGTTCTTTTCAGCGACTCTTACAGATTGACTGTTCTCTTTTAGAATGAGGCTGATCACCGATGGCAAACCCAGTTTCTCCTTTGCGTATTGCATGCAACCCTTTGCAGCTTCGGTACCATATCCATTGCCCCAGAACTCATCATTGATTCTATATCCTACCTCGATCTCTTCTTTTTCATCGATTATCTGTTTGAGCAGTCCGCAAATCCCCAGAAATTTCATATCACTTTTACGAATAACTGCCCAGAAAGAAACACCATCTTCTTTTTGCCTTCTCTGGACTTTGTGGAGGAATTCAAGAGACTCATGTCTGTCCAGTGCTTTGGGGAAAAATCTGTGAACCCTCTTGTTTGCCAACAGGTTTGCCAGATCCTCAAATCGGTTTTCCTGAATGTCCTCAAGAAATAAGCGCTCGGTTTCCAAGATTTTCATTTTGATGATTCCTCAGTTAATGCAGCAATATCGCATATTTGTTAATCTATGCGTATCAATAATACTGACGTATCTTTTTTACTGTTCCATAGTTTGAGCTCATCTTGAAAACGGGCCAAGTATAAGGTCTCTGCAACGGCAAAAAACTTGGTCCATCCCGGAGTAATAATTCATACTTCTCCTGCTGCAACACCGAATCAGGATTTTCCTTCTGTCGCTCAGCAAAGTTTGGAAAACACCCATTTAATGTCGAACGCCTGGACAGGACAAAGATTCGCGATTGGTCCAGTATAAGTGTTCCATCATGTCGATTACAGCAATCGGAAATTCGGTAATGATAGTCACCCTTTTCTGTCCGCTTCAACTCAAAAATATCACAGGACCTGATATACTTGAAGTCTGGTTTTATCTCAGAGCCATCATGGTATTTGATTGAGTTAATACTGCACTTGATATTCTCAATAGCAGTGGAAGCAGGGCTTTGAATTCCAGAATCGTGTATCCCGGCAATGGTAAGCAGTGCAAGAGTGCAGATTGAGAATATGACAAGGGAGCTTTTCATATTCTGAACACCACAGAGTCTGACGGATCCTCAGGGTTGTAATAAATCTTTATGCTTTCTGCATCTTCAAAATGGTTAATCACAGTGGCTGCAGCAGCTTCTCTGAGGTTTGAAATTGGTGTTATGGACAACCGGTTATTTGTATAAACCTTGTTTTCAACAGTATACCTGTATCTGATCTCCGGAATGGAATATCCCGTTCTTGTCACCATTCTACCGGAACTGAGTGCAACCTGATCAAGGCAGTCGGCTGATAGTATCTCAGCTTCGGTAGTAAGCCAGTTTCGAGTGGACTCCAGTTCCTTCTTGAACTGGTTATTGCTTCCCAGTTTGATAATTATGAATAGAACAACTGCAAGAACTATAGGGAATAGAGGTACCCAGTTCAGGATTTTATTAATCAGTGAATTCATTACGTACTCCAGGTTGAATACACGGGTGAGAAGCTTGTCTCTTGATTATATATTTTGGAAGAAGAAGAGGTGGAGGTTTTGTCGAGTGCGTAAATCAAAGGGTCTGTTCAGGTTCACAAATCCTGATCAATTCTGTAGTCTCAAATCAACAGGCTCTAGGAACATTCCGCTCTTTCAGAGCTTAAAACACTATCTCACGTTAACCCGGGGCTGCGCGGAAGACCGCTGACCCCGGGCTGTCACATTCCACGCCTTCAGCGCTAAAGAACTAACCCAGACCATAGATTATTCCAAACTTGACACTGTCCCTACAGGGCTCCGGAAAAAAAATCGTTGGTTTGTCAACCCTAAGCGACGCGGAAGACCCGCCTTCGTTTTCGGCGGACCTCAAACTTCGGTGGGTTTACCGCTCTGCCCTGGGCTAGTATGAGACCGCGCCTTCAGCGCTGGGCTGTTTGTGGGTGGATGCGTTTTCTCTTGGTGCGTTAAGAAGGAAACAGAATAACCCTTCGACTTCGGCGGACCTACTCTTCCTACGATCGGAATCGAAGAACAGGCTGAGTGAGCGGAGCGGGGCGACATCGTAGATATCCGGTTTTCTTACCGATTCCCTTATTTCATTTACTCTTTTTCAGTGATTGTTTTTGCGAGGTACCAACCTTTTTTCTCTTTACCGGCACCTTCCGTGCAGTACCGCTTTTTGCCTGCATGTACATTCTTAATACAGCGTTCATTCGTGTTTGATAACCTGCTCCCTGGCTCTTATACCATTCTAAAACATCCTGATCGATTCTAAGGCTTACAGACTTTTTAGACTCGGGCATTCTTAATGTGGCGTTTGAAAAAAACGAATCATCCAGTTCAGCATTGTCGCTGAAATTAATCTCTTCGTCACTCATTGTTGAAAGCCGTTCCCAGTCAGTATCCGATTGTTTTTTTGAATTGTTGACTTTCATTCTTAGTTGCCTTTCTGACTGATATTATCCTCACGAATTCTTTCTCATCATCTTCGATAAAAACAATCACAGCGATCATTCCTTTAAGAAAACCAATCCCAACCTGTCGCCGGGCACTTCAATTTCCGCCACTTATGGGCACTTCAAAACCCGCCACTGTAAAATACGCTCGTTACTCCTTTCCTGGTTGAGTTTTTTGATTCTGCAGCCCCGCAAGCCGGTAGCTTTTAG
>JAEZKC010000070.1 GCA_023436205.1 Fibrobacterota bacterium | reverse complement strand
CTACAAGCCCAGGAGATATGGATGCCATGGAAGCATTTTTTTTACTTGAAGATTATGCAATGCGTTGTCCAGAATTTTTGTATGTACATGCTAAGACTTTTGAAGAAGTAATACTAAAGTTGGAATTAAGAGCAAAGGCATGGAATGAACTATCTGACGAAAAAAGACATGATATCTTACTAAATTTTGTAAATTTAATGAAGTGACTTGATATGATTGGTTATAGGGTATCCGTATCACAATTATCATAATTGTCGCAACGCTTAATATGCTAAACACATTAGTCGAGTAACTTAAGATTTTAACGAGTTAGGGAGAGGTGATATTTTGAACTATGGCAAATTGGTAAAAGCAAGAAAAACAAAGGTATATTCGGGTAACTCGACGATTACTCACAAAGCATTAAAACGTGTTTCTTATCAAGTTTATTTTTATAATGATAATGAGAAGGTTATAGGCTATCTTGCTCAAGATAAACCGTATACGTATAGTAAATCCTCTAGTCTTAAATCAGAGATTACAAAGTTCTTGTTAGATAAAAAATATAGTACTACATATATTGTTTGGGAAAACTGAGATTATTAGTATTTAGCAAAGTAAAATAGAGGAAGGTGTTAAGGATGGAAAAAGTATTAGTTACGCCACTTTTTAAAACAGATTTATATCTGAATTATGAAGGTGATGATTTTAGAAGTGGCAAGTGGTATTTTCGTGATAAGGACGAAATAGGACGTGACTTTAATGTGGTTATTGTCGAGGGAGGAATACTTACTACAAGAGCATTGAATAGAGTAAACTCCTATAATTATAATCGTGATGTACAGGGATATGATGACTTAGATATCATTAATAAATCATGGGAACGATGTGTTATTGGAAAAGAGTTTTCTAATTGTGATGTTGTTGATATTTCGGCTAAGATGGATGATGGCATGGGTTATAATTTAAAACTACATGTTCATATGATACATAAAAATCATTTTCATTTTGAAGTAGATTTACTTTAATTAGAACGCTAAACTAAGTCTGGTTGATAACGCAATACTTTACTAAATGGTAAATGTTTTATTTATATAATAGTGGGTATTACAATCTTAATCATAGGTATATTGCTAATGTTAGCTTATACAAGTAATGAAGTATTAGAAATAATATTTAAAGAAAGGAGAGTCACATGAGCGAGTTCATATATAGTAAACATTTATCCGATCATAGTAAAAGCGCATTATTGCCCTATTTGGGAAAATTTAAGAGAGATGAAACAAAGTTTTCTTATCTAACCGCATTCAATGAGTTTGCTGATTATATGGGAAAGGATATACTGGCCATGACATATGAGGATTGCCGCTCTTACATATCTTTTTTAGAAAATCGTAGAAATATGAAAGCTATTCGTACCAGCACTATCCTGAAGAAGAAAAAGCAATTATCAAGTTTTTTTTCATATTTATCAAAACATCTTAAAGAATATGATTTGAAAGAATCTTTCTATAACTACTTTAGTGATATATATATGGAAGAAGTAGGTACCATGTATCGTTATGAACGTGTACCAGAGGTTTCTCACCTTAACGACCTGTTCGTATATTTGAAAGAAAATGATATCATGACTTGTATTGCATTTTTACTTGCATTTAAAGGTTTCTTGACAATGGATGAAATACGTTTTTTATCTGTTCTTGACTTCTATGAGGATGATAATGCTAAAGTCATAGTAAAGGTTAAGCCACCTTCTGATTCTCCTCGTGAAGAACGTTACAATGCACTTCCGGAAGATGTTGGTAGTTTAGTCGATCATTATTGTGAGATACTTGCTAATAAATTTCCTAAAGTATCAAATCCATATTTGTTTTCCAGAGATGGTAGAACTGTTGTGACACAAAAAACTTTACGCAATCGGTTGGATAAGGCATTAAAAAAATTAAGCCTTCCTCATTATACTTTTAATGATTTAAGAAACGCTGGTGTTGTATATGCTGTAGCATATCATGCTGATGTCACCCTGATTAGCAATTCGTTAGGTATGAAAACCAATCGTCATATTCAAAAAATAGATAACTTAGTAATTAAAGTTAACGACGCTGCTGACTATATTGGAATTCAATTTAAAAAATAAATTACAAGAAGAAAATACTATGGACCTTAGGTAATTTACCAGATATGCTTAATCATTTTAGTTTAGGAGAGAATTTCGTACATAACAACAAAAGAAACATTACTGCAAGCTTATTCAATTCTTGTAACTCCAGAACTACTTAAGCCCGAATGTGCTTTCTTCAACGAAAAAGCAAATAAGTATGGGATGAGTTCTACAGAACAAATAAAGATTTTACCGCACCAATTAGTATTGTTTTTGGTTGTAATTCAAAAGATACTGAAAGTGGAACTGTTATGCTCCTTCCTTTTAATTCACAGGTATCAATGGTTTTTCCTCGTACATTTCTTCAAAGCCCAATGATTAACTTTTCTAAAAGTGTATCAAAAAGTCGTGTTGATATGTATTGTGAGCTCACTCATAATCAAAACTTCACACTCTAATTTTTCTAAAATGAATTAATATCCAAATAGTTAGGAGAACCATATATAAAATAACGAAAATTATATGGGTTAACAAAATAGGAAGACTATAAAATAAAAGAGGCATCCAATGATACCTCTTTTATTTTATAGTCCTACTGAAAACCCGTATCACTGCTTAATATCTTAATGAAGTATGCAAATTTGTTTTTGATGGGTTTTTCGCTATCTTTGCGATTAAGTAAAGCATATTTTTGGGCAATATAATGATACCTTTGAAGATCTATGTTGTCATAGCAGGCTACAGATTGTGGTAGTTTACTGGTTGGTATAGTTAAAAGAATCTGTTGAATCTCGTTTAATTGCTCCATGTTAAATACACATTTTTCATATTCATCATACAGTGCATTCTCCCATAGGTATTCATTAATATCAAGGCTGGTTGCACATTCATCTAATATTTGCTGATTTAGTTCTGTTACAGTCTCGATATTTTGTAGTGTAGCAAGAGTAAATTGAATAGCCACTACAGACCGTCCTTTTTTTATTGGCATATATTCATACTTACATTCTGTCTTTTCAACTAGCTCTTTTTGTACACGTTTCAAAATTAAATCGTTAAACCTCTTATATTCCTTATATGTTTCCTCCTTTTCACAATCTAACACATTTTTAAGTTCATCAAGCTCTATTTGCCATGATTTTCGGAAACGATTGGCTTCCAGGTATGTGAACATGATATAGGAATATCTGCTTGTTAAAGAAGTAATGCAACGTAGTTTATAACGTAGATATCCCAATTGATCAATATTAAAAAAATATTGCATTGCTTTTTGTGTGCATGTAAGACTTACCTGCCAAAGGCCAAAGCGATCTCTCTCTGCATATGCTTCTTCAAAAAGAGCGACTTGACGAAATGCGTTTGGTTTTTCCGGATCTGTTAGTTCGACTGTACACATTAGATGTTTTAGTCTATCTTTAAGTTCAGAAATGTTGATTTTCTGCACACCTAGCAACTTTTCCAGTTCACCTTTATTAAATTCTACCGTTCGTCTTTCTGGCTTATGGCTGTCAATCCGTGATAAATATGTATCCAATATTTTAAATTCTGCAAGGTTTAAAGTGGATTTCCAAAGTGCAAACAATGGCTGGCTCTTTTGCACTATCAACTTATCTGTATCTGTTCCAAGACCAACTATTGAGTCTTGTTTTTTCTTTGCCATATTACTATACCCCTCCTTTTATTTTATCGTATTACAAAGGTCATAATAATGTCAACTATTAATTATGACCTATCTGGAATTTTATTATGACCTTTACAGAATTTTATTATGACCTATTTGGAATTTTGTTATGACCTTTGTGGAATTTTATTATGACTTTTCTAGAATTTCGTTATGTCCTATAAGAAATTTAATTATGTCCTTTGTAGAATTTTGTTATGACCTTTATGGAATTTTATTATGACCTATCTGGAATTTTGTTATGACCTATAACCTAGAGAACCCTTTATTTTACTAAGTCTAGGATAATCAGTAATCAAGTATTTAATCAAGTATCTAATCAAGTATTTAATCAAGCAATCAATTAATAGGATTGATTAATTGAAAAAATCAAAATTGCTATTTCATATTTTTTGATTACTAGCAAGTATTTGATTATCATCTTTAGTCTAATCGGTTTGTTATCGACAATTTATATTCATTTCCGCATTGGAGACAAACAGCTAAGCTTTGGTCTGGACCTGGCTCAATATCTGAATAATCATCATATGGATCAGATAATAGACCAGTGCATTTTGGACACCATAAAGTAGTAATTCTTTCTTTTTTAATTATTTCAAAATTCCCATTAGGAAGTTCTTTCACATCTTCAATCTCTTTCAAATCCTCCGTGTTAAAATAATAAGAGCCTACACCTAATGTATCATTTTCAGATATTTTGATTTCAAAGTTATCTAATAATTTTTTTGCGTACCAATAAAGTAGTTGTGCAAATAATTCCTTAGTTATTTCTAAATTCATATCTGCTTCCCACTTAGTTCTTGGAGAGGAGGTTTTATTAAAGTATAATGGTGCGTTTAGTGTTTTGTCTCCTGTATAGATATATTCTTTTATAATGTTCATATATTCTGATGGATTATGTTCTGATACTTCAAGAGTTAAAAAGCTATCATCATCCATGTACTTCGGTATATAATTGCATCTAATCAAATGTGGAACTAATGTTTTCTTCACTTCATAAACCTCCCTATATTTACCATAGTATAAATATCATGATTATTATATTATGATAACTATAATAAGACAATTGCTATATTGTTAATAACACCAATACTAGCAGTATACCCAATATATAAATTACCATAAAAAGTGTCACAACTTAAAAGTATTGACACTTTTTTTTATATCAAGTAAAATAAGGGGGTAGGAGGGTGTCACTACTTAGTGTCATTAATCATAGCTAAAAAAGGGATAAGGTATAAGTATATGGGAACAATTTACGGGTATGTTCGTGTCAGTACAAAAGGACAGGCAAAAGATGGCAACAGCATTGAATCTCAAGAAAAAATAGTTAAAGAGCATGGAGCTGAGAAAATCTACACAGATAGTTTCACAGGTACAAAATTAGAACGACCAGAATTTGATAAGCTTTTAACTGTTCTATGTGACGGAGATACGCTAGTAGTTTCAAAGTTAGATCGCTTTGCCAGAAGTGTTAGTCAGGCAAGCGAATTATTATCGAAGTTAATTGGTAAAGGAGTACGTGTTGATGTTGCAAATATTGGTATTTTGGATAATTCTTCAACCAGTACACTTATAAGAAATATTCTGCTATGCTTTGCACAATTTGAACGGGATATGATTGTTGAAAGAACACAGGAAGGAAAGGCAATAGCGAAACTAAGTAAAGATTTTAGAGAGGGTAGACCTAGAACTTATGGAAAACAACAGATAAATCATGCCTTAGATTTACTTCAAAAGCTGTCTTATAAGCAGGTAGAAGAAATGACTGGAATTTCTAAAAGTACATTAATTCGGGCAAAAAGAAAAGTTGAAGCAGCGAATATGATTTAGTCTTTTTCTAATCATTCTTCATTATTAATTATAGAAAAATTAGTCAGAGTGGAAGAGTTTCTTCTTATTATATGTAGAATAGAAAGTCTAGAGATAAGCAAAGAAACTTATGGAAAAGATATTAGTTTTAAATTGCATTATAATATATGTTTCAAAGTATCTTGTATTTCCACATATTGGTTATGTATAATATTGAAAAATTTTTAATTTCATGTTACAATTTTTAACGTACTACTATTATATTTTATTAATTTCTATAC
>JAEZKC010000053.1 GCA_023436205.1 Fibrobacterota bacterium | reverse complement strand
CCCTCAAAGAGAACAAAAGCCCCCCTTAAAGAGACAAAAGCCCTCCTTAAAGAGACGAAAGCCCTCCTTAAAGAGACGAAAGCCCTCCTTAAAGAGATATTGTGGGCTAATTTTCCGATGAAATCTCAAGTTTTCGTAACATTAATGTAATAAACCATTGCCGTTTCGTCAAAAAACGAGTAAAATGAGGGTATCCCCTAGTTAGCATGTCGGATCCGGTGGGGTCTTAGGGCTGTTGATTCGATTGGGTATTGGGTGCTTTGGTTTTGCAGCTGCTTTGAATAGGGATATAACTTTGAACCTCTCCGGTTTCAGGAAGCACGCCATTTCCAGGAAACAGCGGACAACTGCTTCTTTCCAGATTATTTTCCTGATGGTGTGCATTTACGCCAGTTTGGCCAGTGCCACTTTGCGCACTGTTGGGTCTGGCCAGACCTATGCTTCTATCAATGCCGCAACTGCTGCAGCCGCTTCGGGGGACACCATATGGATTGTGGGAAACGGCTCCTATGATGAAGATGTAGCTGCCATAACCCTGGCATCATTGACTTTTATGGGATCCATTGCCAACCCCGACAGTTTTCCAACCGTGCGGCTTTCGGGCGGCAACTGGACCAACTGGATAACCAACACCAATGCTACCCGGGCTTTTCGCAGAATTCGGCTGAATAATATGTCTTTTCCCGAGCAGGCAGTAAGATCTTCACGAAAGCTGATTCTGGATAGGTGTGTTGTTACAGGGCTTGCTTCAGGAACATTTCTTCAGTTTGCGGATGCCTCTCCGGCCAATGCACTTGAGGTGGATAACACAATTTTTCTAAACAATGCTGGAACTCTGTTTCAAAGGCCTGTTAATCTTAACAGTTCTGCCACCTGGGGAAGACTTCACAACTGCACTTTCTACGGAAACAGCACGATCTGGACAGCTGCAACTGCTTTGACATCCACCCAGGTGAATACCAGCAATATGGGGATTCGCATTTACAATGGCATATTCAGGAATAACTCCAACATCATTTCCAATGCGGCAGATACCTTTCTCACCAAAACTTGGGATTATAACTTAATTCCCACCGCGCAGAGTGCAACCGTATGGGGAAGCAACTGTGTGAGAAATGATAATCCCGGATTTGTAAACGGAACTCCCACCCTGGCTTCTCATTTCAACATCACCAATTCCTCTGCAGCAAAGGATGTGGGAACAAGCACCAATGCTCCTACCATTGACATTGCGGGAAGGATTCGTTCTTCTTATGATATAGGGGCTTGGGAGTATACTCCTTCCAATCCCAACTATTTCTGGGATGCCAACGGGGGGAGTGCCGGCATTCAGGGTGGTACGGGTACCTGGGGAACGGATAACTGGTGGTCAAATGATGACGGAGTTTCCAGGGTAAGTTGGCCAGGTGGAGGCAATCACGCCACCTTTGCCGGATCAAATGGCACCTACACCATTACAGTTAATGGCACTCAGACAGTGGACAGCATCGCGTTTCTGAATACCGGATACACTCTCTCAAGCGGTACGGTTGCTCTCAGCGGGAAAAATTCCATCAATGCGGAAGTGGATGCTTCAATAGCATCGGCTATCTCGGGGACAGTTCTAAATAAGTGGGGGGCAGGAAATCTCACTTTATCTGGAAACAACACCTATACCGGTGCCACAACTATCAACGGTGGCTATATCACCGCTAATTCCAATACCGCGTTGAGCTCAAACGCCATCAATCTTAACAGCGGAGCAAAACGTCTGGTGCTGGGTACAGGTGTTCAACTGAGCAATGCGATTGTCATCAATAACGGAGTCAACCCCGATCCCGGTTATGGGGCCATAACAGCAGAAAACGGGGCCACACTGGCAGGTAGTATCACTGTTAACAATGCAACCGCTTTTGGTGGTCATATTCGGGGTGGAACTGGGGCTGCTCTGCTTACCATTTCAGGGCAGATTAACTCTTCTGTAGAGCTCATTCTCCGAAGTGGCAATGTCAGGCTGAGTGGCGGAGGCAGCTATAGTTTGCTTACTTGGGGTAACGGGACAGTTTCTTTGGGGGCTCTCAACGGTATAAGTACCTCAGCTGCCCTAAGTTTACGGCAGGATTGGGGAGCCACTGTTTTCGATCTTAATGGTTATAATCAGACCGTAACTGGTATTTCCCAAACGGGAGGTGGTACCGGGTCAGTAACTAATACAAGTGGCACCGCTACCACATTGACCATTAATGCAGCCGGCAATTATGACTATGCAGGCACAATAGATGGAAACCTTGCATTGACAAAGCAAGGAGCGGGAACCCAGACTCTCAGCGGTAATGATACGTATTCCGGCAACACCACAGTCTCTGCCGGAACCCTCAAATACGGGGTCGCTGGTGCCATACCCAGTGGTGCCGGCAAAGGAAATGTTTCGGTGGCGGCAGCCTCGTTTCTGGATCTCAATAACCTAAGCCCCACCATCAACGGCTTGAGCGGGGCAGGAACGGTCACCACAAGTGTAGCTGGCTCTCCTACTCTTACTGTAGGTGGAAATAATGCCTCCTCCACTTTCAGCGGAGTGATTCAGAACGGTTCCGGAACTGTTGCCTTGATTAAAACCGGTTCGGGCACTTTGACATTCTCCGGCACTAATACCTATACCGGTACCACTACTGTAAATGCCGGTACCCTGGTTTTCTCCGGTAGCGGGTCGGTTTATTCTGGAGGAACTTCTTCTGGAAGTATCGTCATAAACAACGGAGGAACGGTTCGTCTTGACCGGCAGGATTTCATGGGAGCCCATACTGCTACTCCTGTGGCAACGTTTACAATTAATTCCGGCGGTACACTCGCTTCCAACGGCTACTTCAATACTCTAAATAACCTGACCCTTTCCGGCGGAACACTTAACTCTAATGGCGGTACTGCTTTTTGGGGCACGTTCTCTCTCAAAGGTACTGTCTCAGCAAATGGAACCGCAGTTTCTAATATCAGCACCGGTGGAGGAAGTGAAAACTTTGTCATGATCGGTACCAATGTCGCAGGGGGAGGTACCATCTTTAATGTAGCAGACAATGTGGCTGGCAATGACCTGGTGGTGTCAACTGTACTTACCGACAACAAAGAGGTCGCGAACCCCTATGCCAGTGTCGCCAGTAATTTGACCAAGAGCGGTGCGGGAACCATGGTGCTCAGTGCCGTTAATACCTACACTGGAACCACCACTATATCCGCTGGAACTCTAACCGTTAATGGTTCACTCTCCTCCTCCAGCGCGGTGACCGTGCAATCTGGAGCTACACTGGCGGGAACCGGGACCACTGCCGGATCGGTGACAATAAATAACGGCGGTATACTGGCACCCGGAAATGGCGGCACAGGCACACTCTCCACAGGTGCTCTTACTCTTAACGGTACTTCTGCCATTAATATGGAAATCGGTACCTCTTCGGACCGGGTCGCCATTACCGGAAATCTGACTCTGGATGGTACTCTTAATATTAACAATTCCGGCGGGCTGGCAGTAGGCAATTACACTATCATGACTTACACCGGAAGCCTCACCAACCAGACTCTTGACATCGGAACCAAGCCTGCCGGGTTTAACTATGCTATCTCCACCGCTACCGCCAACAGCGTGATTCTGCAGGTTACTCCGAGTCAGGACCGTTATACTTGGGATGTGTCCACTTCAGCCGGTACTCAAGTGACAGATGGTATCTGGGGAACCAATAACTATTGGTCGCTAAGCAGCGGTGACGGTACCTCACTGGTGGCCTGGCCGGGAGCGGGAAACAGAGCAGTATTTGCCGTCAGTGCGGGCGGGGGGAGTTATGGTCCTGATAATCATGATGATAACGTACTTACCGGGTGGACAGTTGAGGGGGGCAGAACCTGGAGTGAAGCTGGAGGATATGCATTGCCGGCAGATGGTAGCAGCAACTCCGGTTTTTTGATTAATAATTATTCTTGCACCAGTGATGGAACTTTCATTGCTACACTCAAAGGTCCCGGAGATTCTCGAAGCACTAAAGGAGGTATTGTTTTTCGCTATAGCAATGCTTCTAATTACTACTTCCTGGCACTAGATGAGAGCTGGACTGGTGGTGCTAATGCAAACAATCAGATCAGAATGTTTACCAATACTACAACTTGGAACAGCACTGGTGGCACACTGATCAAGAATAACCTTAACTTGTCCGGTAAAAACAGTACCTACACTGTTAAAGTGAAAATGGAGGGTTCCACTTTTACTTTTTGGCTTGACAATGATAGTCTAACTCAAATAACTGATGTGACGCATGCCTCGGGGAAAGTGGGTTACGCCTATAGTACTGAATGGGCCCGAAATGTTTCTTTCGACGCGTCTTCATGGACCGATTTAGGGGGGGGGCCCTACTCCATAAATGTAAATAATACCCAAAGTGTAGATACGATTTTCATTGATGGCTCTGGCTATACTTTGAACGGGGGGACATTATCACTGACAGGCTCTAACCCGGTGATCAGTAATGCTGTCAATGCGACAATCGGTTCTGCAATTTCAGGTACTGCCGGACTTCGCAAACTGGGAGCCGGAACTCTTACCCTAACGGGAACTAACACCTGGAGCGGTGCTTCCTCAGTTTCTGCCGGTGCTTTGCAGATAGGGAGCGGTTCCACAAGTGGAACGCTACCGGTGAGCATCACCAACAATGCCTTGATTATTTTCAACCGATCCGATGCTTATACATACGGCAGTGTGATTTCCGGTTCAGGCTCGGTCACCAAGAACGGCAGCGGTACTCTCACTTTTTCAGGCACCAACTCCTATTCCGGCGGAACCACTATCAATGCAGGCTCTCTTACCCTGGGAGCTGCCGGGGTGCTGGCAGATGCGGGAGCCATAACTCTTGGTGGCGGTACTCTGAATACCGGGGCAGCTTCAGGTTATAGCGAAACAGTGGGAGCGCTCACGTTGACTGAAAACTCCACTATTGCTCTTGGCACTGGAGCTCACACCTTAACCTTTGCAAACAGCACCGGGGCTACCTGGACTGCCGGCAAGACTCTCGTCATTACCGGTTGGACCGGTACTCCCGGGCAGAGCGGTACTGCAGGCAAGATCTTTTTCGGAAGCGCCAATAACACTTTGACTGCAGGGCAACTGGCCCAGATAAGTTTCAACGGCTACCAGGGCTCGGCTATTCTGCTTGCCACAGGTGAATGCGTGCCTGATTATGCACGATACTACTCCAAATCTTCGGGAAATTTGAACTCTACAGCTAACTGGGGGACAAACACTGATGGATCGGGCACCGCACCTGCAAACTTTACCGGCAATTACTGTATATACTATATAAGGAATAATGCGGCTCCCACCATCACAGGGAACTGGACCGTTTCTGGAACCGGTTCCAAAATCATCGTGGGCAACGGTACTAATGCCTGCAACTTTACCATTCCTTCCGGATTCTCTTTGACCACCACTAATCCGGTGGTGATCGATGTGGCCAATAATGCAACTCTGACCATCGGCAATTCCACCATCCCCGCCCTTGGAACGCTGGCTTCCGGGAGTACCGTGGAGTACAGTCTGGCAGGAGCGCAGACGGTGACCGGCGCCACCTATGCAAACCTGATTATTTCCGGGGCGGGAACCAAGACCCTGGGGGCCAATGCCAACGTGAGTGCCGCCTTGACCGTTAAGGTTACCTCCACCCTGGCATTGTCAACCTACACACTGGGGGCCACCAATGCACCCACCAGTTTAATAATTGAAAGTGGCACCACCGGAGCCACTATCAGCGGCACTGGAGTAATGACTCTGGGCGGTAATTTGACTGTCAATTATGCCGGTTCGGGCGCAAGCGGGGCCACCATCAGTGCTCCTATTGCTCTGGGGGCAAGCCGTACCTTTACGGTTAACGGTGCGCTCAGCCCCGATCTTACGGTTAGCGGGATAGTGAGCGGTGCCACCTTCGGGATAGTCAAGGCCGGCACTGGAACGATGGTTCTTTCAGGTGCCAATACCTATACCGGAGCCACAACGATCAATGCCGGAGTTCTATCCGCAAGTGCACTTGCCAACGGCGGTTCCAACAGCAACATCGGTGCTTCGAGCAACGCAGCCGGAAATCTGGTGATAAACGGAGGAACACTGCGCTATACCGGCGGGGCCCAGTCCACCGATCGTTCCTTTACACTGGGAACAGGTGGCGGAATTATCGATGCATCTGGAACCGGTGCTCTCAACATGACCGGTTCTGTTACCATAAATGGAACTGGCACTCGGACTCTTACCTTGACCGGATCGAACACCGGTGACAACATCCTGGCTGCCGCAGTGGCCAACGATGGATCTGCCAATGCCACTTCCATCACCAAAATCGGTACCGGCAAATGGGTGCTGAGCGGGAACAGTACCTTTACCGGAGCTGTGGCTGTTAATGCCGGAGTGTTGAATCTGAGGCATGGAAATGCTGCAGGCACTACGGCTGGGGGAGTAACCGTGGCCAATGGAGCGGCGCTGCAGCTTCAGAATAATATCTCTGTCGGGGCAGAAGCATTGTCAATTAGTGGCAATGGCATATCCAGCGATGGTGCACTGCGTAATATAAGCGGGTCCAATACCTGGGGGGGAACAATCACTCTGGGAGCTGCAAGTACCATTCAAGCCGATGCGGGTACTCTGACCTTGTCGGCTGCAAATGCGATTACCGGAACTGGTACCAATCTTACTTTTCAGGGGTCGGGAGATGGCGTCATAAGTGGTACGATCACCACCGGTGCCGGCAGTCTATCGAAATATGGGTCCGGTACATTGACATTGGGCGGTGCTAATACCTACACCGGTTCCACTTCCGTTTTTGCCGGAACGCTTCAGGTTATGGGATCATTGTCTTCCTCCAGTGGGGTCAGTGTAAGCGGCGGAGCCACACTTTCGGGCACCGGTAATACGGCAGGATCGGTATCTGTGTCAAGCGGAGGTATCATTGTGCCCGGGAGCAGTGGAGCTGGTACACTGTCCACAGGAGCTCTCACTCTCAACTCCGGTTCAGTGCTCAACTTTGAACTGGGGACCAGTCGTGACAGTATCAAGGTGACCGGCAATCTCAATCTCACGGCTACTATCAATGTGACTGCCCTTGCCGGGTTCGGAGTGGGCGATTACACCATAATGACCTACTCCGGAACCTATTCCGGTTTAGGAATCACGGTGGGTACGTTCCCTGCAGGTTACGAATGCTCATTTACCTATACGGGTAATAAAGTTGTGATGACGGTTATTTACAATACTCCGCAAGTAGTATCCTTTTCACCTGTGGATGACGCTGCTAATGTTTCAATAAAATCCCCGCTGGTGATTACTTTTGATAGAGATGTTGTTATCGGAAGCGGTAATGTTACTGTCAAGCGTTCCGCTGACAATTCGGTATTCGAACAATTTGCTGTGACCAGCAGCAGAGTAATAGTGGATAGTGTGCTCAATGATTTCGAGGTCAGTAATGAAAGCATGACAACCGGTACTGCTTCACAGTGGACCACCGAAACAGCTTTCCAGAATGCAGGATCTGTGGCGATCAATCTTGCAGCTGATGGGCACACAAGGATAGTGATCCCGAGTCTGGACTGGTCTTCCTATGATTCTTTAATAATGTGGGTATATACAGCTCAATCTGGTTTGGAAGCTAAACCTTTTGTCGTTTCGGGTCCTGCCAGCACCTGGGCTGATCCGGCAATTAAGAGTCTGACCCAGAACGGGTGGACTCGTCTCATGATGAGCTTCACTGATGCGGGCATTACAAAGAGCGATATTAAAGGATACGGAATTAGAATCGGCACCTCAGGTGGTAGAATTCTGGTTGATAGAATAAGTCTTAAACGCAGTGCGAGTCGAAAGATCACCCTTGTACCCACTTCCAATTTTGCATTCAATGCCGGGTATTATGTTCAGATCGACAACACCGCATTCAAAACACCTTCTAATGCCTACTATGCGGGCATAAGCAACACTACTGACTGGAACTTCACCACCGGTGCGCGTCACTTTACCTGGGATGACAATACTGGTGCAGGTTACACTTCTCCCGCCAGTGGTACATGGGGAACGGACGGATTCTGGTCACCCAATGGCACTCAGCTTTTTGCCTGGCCGGGAAGCGGGTACACAGCCACCTTTGCCGGTACCAATGGAGCTTATACTGTGAATGTAAACAGTATCCAGGGTGTTGACAGTATGGCGTTTCTGAATACAGGCTATACAGTAACCGGCGGAACTATTTCTTTAAGTGGGGAAAAATCTATCAATGCAGCCGTGGATGCGACTGTCAATTCGGTGGTCAGTGGCACTGTCTTTAACAAATATGGAACCGGCATACTGACTCTGGGGGGAGCCAATACTTTTACCGGTGTCACCAGTATAATTGAAGGTGCTCTGAATATAAGGCACGCAGACGCGTTGGGTTCAGGCAGCGCAGGTACTGTAGTGACTTCGGGAGCAGCTCTTGAGTTGCAGGGTGGTGTCATCTATACAGCAGAGCCCCTTACTCTTAACGGAACAGGGATATCCAATGGCGGATCCTTGCGTAACAGAAGCGGTACCAATACCTGGCAGGGTACTATTAATCTGAACAGTGCCTCGAGCATACATTCAGATATTAATGATATCTATTTGCAGGGTGTCATAAGCGGCAACGGTTCTCTTACTAAAACCGGCACCGGGCGGATGAAGCTTATTGCCACAAACACCTACACCGGCCTTACTACCATTTCTGGCAGAGATATTATTCTTGTTAATATAAGTGGACTGGGAGCGACATCGTCGGGGACCGTGGTTGAGAGTGGGGCTGCATTGACTTTGGCGGGTAATGCCAGTGAAGTTCCAAACAGCTCGACCTTCGACGCCGAGCCTCTGACACTCAATGGAACCGGGTGGGCAAATGATGGTGCGCTGCGCATGGGCGGTGGAGATAATACTGCCGCCACCTGGTCAGGTCCTATAACTTTGGGCAGTGCCGCATCCATCGGGGTAACCGATGCCGCTGACGTGCTGACCGTTTCTTCCGTTATCGACGGAGCATTCTCGTTGACAAAATATGGCGCTGGAACTCTGCTTTTCACCAATACCAACACTTACAGCGGCCCTACCACTATCAGTGCAGGTACATTGCAGATCGGAAACGGAGCGACCGGTTCCATTACCGGTAATATCGTGAACAACTCGGCACTGGTGGTAAACAGAACAGGTACTATCACCATTGCCGGTGATATCTCCGGCACTGGTACTCTTGTCAAGAACAACAATGGTACTCTCATTTTGGCGGGCACAAATACCTATACAGGCCTTACTAATGTCAACGGTGGAACTCTCATCGTCAGTGGCTCCACTGTCGCAGGCAGTGCGGTCACGGTTGCCAATACGGCAACTCTTGCGGGAACAGGTACAGTTGCGGGGTCTGTTACTGTTCAGAGTGGAGGAAGTATTGCTCCCGGAAACAGCTCGGCCGCCACACTATCCACCGGTGCTCTCACTCTCAATTCCGGCTCGATTTTGAACTATGAACTGGGTACATCCAGTGACCGTATCGCAGTGACCGGTGATCTTGCTCTGGACCCCACGCTCAATGTTACTGCAGGTGCCGGATTCGGTGCGGGAAGCTACACGCTTATCACCTATACAGGCTCGCTCTCCGGCTCCGGAATTACTTTGGGGACTATGCCTGGTGGTTATGATTATGAAATCACCACCGGTGACGGAAATGTAGTGCTTGTGGTCACCGCCGCTCTCACCTGGGATGCTGATGCTGGTACTGCCGGTATTCAGGGTGGCAACGGTACCTGGGGAAACGACTCCTACTGGACACTGGATAACGGTGTTAACCATGTGGCATGGCCGGGAACTGGTAACAGCGCCACCTTCGCCGGTGCCGATGCAGGTGACAAGACTGTTACCGTGAACAATACACAGGATGTAAAGCTTATCACTTTCAGCAATTCGGGTTATCACCTGACCGGCGGTACTCTCAATCTGGGTTCAGGAAACATCACGGTGGCCTCCGGAAAAACTGACACCATCAGTTCGGTGCTGGCCGGAAGCTCCGGGTTGACTTTTGGAGGGGGAAAGCTGGTCATAAAAGGCAATAACACTTTCACCGGAGTTGCCAATATCACTGCAGGTACCCTTAATATTCAGCATGGCAGTGCCCTGGGCAATACCGGCGATGGGACAGAAGTGAGTAACGATGCTGCGCTGGAAATCCAGGGTAACATCACCATCGGTGGCGAACAGTTAACCTTGAACGGCACCGGTATTGCCGGAGCTGGTGCGCTGAAAAGTGTGAGCGGGACAAATACCTGGAACGGCAATATCATCTTAAACACCTCATCTTCCATATCGACCGATGGGATCCTTACCCTGGGTGGTGTCATCAGTGGTTCCGGGGATCTGAATAAACTTGGATCGGTCAGAATAAACATCAATGGAGATAATACCTACACTGGTTTGACTACAATTGAGGCACATGAAATCAATCTGGGTCATGCTAATGGATTGGGCGACGTTTCCACCGGTACAGTTGTTAATAACGGGGCAGGCCTGGTACTGGCCGGGCAAGCAACCGATGGTTCCACCTTTGCAGCGGAACCGTTGATAATAAACGGGTCAGGTGCAACCGGTACCGGCGCACTGCGTATGGGCAGCGGCGCCAGTAATGCCTTCACCTGGACCGGACCGGTAACCATGGCCAGTGCATCCTCCATAGGGGTGTACGATGCAGACGATATAATGACCATCAGTTCTGAAATATCTGGTGCATTCATGCTTACTAAAGTGCGACCCGGAAAACTCCTGCTCACCGGCACCAACACCTGGAGCGGCGGAACCACCATCAGCAGTGGTACTTTGCAGGTGGGTAACAACGGCACCGTCGGAAGCATTACCGATAACGATATAACCAACAACGCCGCCCTGGAATTCAAGCGCAGTGATTCCTACACATACGCCGGGGTGATTTCCGGGTCCGGAACTCTGACTCAGTCAGGCAGCGGTACACTTGTGTTGACCGGTGCGAATGCACACAGCGGTGGAACAACCATCAGTGCCGGTACGCTGCAGATAGGTAACGGGGCCACCGGGTCTGTGGCCGGCGACATCGTAAATAACGCAGCACTGGTGTTCAACAGAACCGGTTCCATTTCTGTTGCCGGGGTGATTTCCGGTACGGGAACAGTAGTTAAAAATAACAGTGGCACTCTCACATTGTCAGGAACTAACACTTACAACGGAACCACTACTGTTAATGGCGGTACCATTGTAGTTAACGGTTCCATCGCCTCCAGCAGTACAACAGTTAAGAGTGGGGCCACTCTGGGTGGAAATGGAACTGCCGGTGTGGTCACTATAGAAAATGGTGGTATACTGTCTGCTGGTGACAACGGAACCGGAACGCTGTCGACTGGAGATCTCACTCTTAACAACACATCAAGTCTTCAGTTTACACTTGGTACATCCTGCGATCTGGTAGCAGTAACCGGAAATCTCATTCTGGATGGACAGCTGAAT
Organism: Fibrobacterota bacterium; assembly: GCA_023436205.1. GTDB lineage: Bacteria > Fibrobacterota > Chitinivibrionia > Chitinivibrionales > Chitinispirillaceae > JAEZKC01. The sequence goes on along the minus strand of JAEZKC010000053.1, from coordinate 1,300 downwards.
GTGAATGCCGGAGTAGGTTTTGATGTAGGTACCTATACACTGTTTACCTATTCCGGTTCACTTACAAATAGCACAGTCGATCTGGGTACCATGCCTGATGGATATTTGTATACCATAAGTGCAGCTGCCGGGGTGGTTACTCTAGATGTGTCTCCCGAACGGGGGGACTATATATGGGATATCGCAACTGACAATGGGATTCAAACTGGAAACGGCACTTGGGGAACAAACGATTACTGGACTCGTTCCGGTGGCAATGGCTCATCGTTGATAAGCTGGCCAGGAACCGGTAACAATGCAGTGTTTGCCCCCGATGAAGGAACTCCGGCAGGAGGAGGGTTTACCGACGAGCATAGTGACAACCTGCTTACCGGGTGGACAAGTGAGGGAGCACGGTCCTGGAGCGAATCGGGTGGCTACATGTTACCGCAAGATGGCTCCACCAATACAGGACTACTTATCAACAGCTACGATTGTAGCGATAATGGTACTTACACTGTTCGTTATGAGAGAACATCCGCTTATCAACTGCAGCATGGTGGAATTGTGTTCAGGTATCAGGATCCGACACATTTCTATTATGTGGCAATTAAAGAGGGCTGGACTGATGGACAGAATGCAAATAACGAGGTGCGGCTGTTTAAAAACACTACTAACTGGACAGATGGCGGCGGCACACTGATCAAAAACAATCTTAACTTCGCCGGGAAAAACGGCGTTTATACAATCAAGGTGAAACTTGAGGGCTCGATTTTCACATTCTGGCTTGATGCCGATAGTCTGAATCAGATTACCGATGCAGATCATGCTTCAGGGAAAGTGGGCTACGGGTATTCCACACAGAATAGCCAGTATTTACGATATGATCGGGCCGTTTGGGAAAACGGAGCAGTTACTGCTTCAACTATACCGGTAACCGTAACCGTTTCAGGTACTCAAAGCGTTGATTCTATCAAGTTTACCGGCGCAGGATTTACTCTTACCGGAGGAACTGTCAATCTGACAGGCTCAGCCCCTGCCATTTCAACGTCTAAAAAGGGAATTATCTCCTCTGTTCTGGCTGGTTCCAACGGCTTGCTGAAAATCGGTTCCGATACCCTGGTTCTCTCCGGTGCCAATACCTGGTCCGGTGCCACCACCATCTCCGCCGGTGCTCTGCAGATCGGTAACGGATCCACTTCCGGAGTGCTCCCGGTTAATGTAACCAATAATTCAGTGCTCATTTTCAACCGCTCCGATTCCTATACGTATGCAAATGCAGTTTTCGGCAGCGGTTCTCTTTTCAAGAACGGCAGCGGCA
>JAEZKC010000068.1 GCA_023436205.1 Fibrobacterota bacterium | reverse complement strand
TTGCAATGTTCCTTTCTTGTGGAGCCTATAGAAGGAACATGCGTTGTAGGTGGTATGTCAAGAAAATGGCGGGTTTTGAGCTCCAAAAAGTGCCCATTTGTGGCGGGTTTTAATGTGCCCGGCAACACCCAACCCACCTCTCTTCGCCATAATCTTTTCTATGATCGATTCCGGTAAGCATGGGGTATTGGAACATTTCAACAGCATCGTTAAAATCTATTCCATGTTTTTTTCGGTTAAGAGCATTTTTATGCTGTGACCAAACATACTTCATACGATGTATATACATTTCGTGTAGGCACTGATCAATATTTTTAAGCAGAAATTAGTGAGGATATGCGGATGGCAGGAAATAGCAACAATAAGATTACCCTTCGACTCCGGCGGACCTACGCCTACTGCCCATCCGCCAATCAGAATGTACTCTACAATCATTTAAGTTTAACGATTCTATAAAATCTCGGAAGTCTTCCGGTAGTGGCCTTAGAGCCATATTGTGCCTCTCTCAAATAGGTAATGAGTCGAGATTTGTCTTCGAAATTCATAATTGCCATCTCTTCGTTTTCAGTCTGTTCATGAACGTCAAAGGATGCCAGCACGGCTTTTGATCTGTCCATCTCACCCCGAAGTTTCCCCATCTATTTGATTTCAATTTCATCTTCCAAATTAATTGCACCGGGGAAAGAAGCTTCATTTGTGGTGAAGTAGTGAATTCTTACAATAATGAAGTATTTGTTTTGGGGTAATTTGTAAAAATACAAACTATCTGGACATGTGTTATTCATACATGCACCAATTGCATCCTGAAATGAACCCTTCAACAAACAATCTTCATGTGCATTTGAATCAAACCCTAGAAGGGGTATTCTTATTTTAAACTCGTTTTCCCCGGTTCTAGAAACTAAAACATGGTCATTGATTTTGATGTTTAACCTCTCACTAGTATTAGCAAGGGGGCCAGACTTTATGTTTACTTTTACATTTAAATCCAGTTTATCAGATTTTGCGGTATGGATTTTGACTTCATAAATCAATGTGTCAAACCCGTTATTGCTTACCAAAGACTTTTTTAGGGCATAGCTTTGCATATCTACTGCAACAGCGAACATAACAGAAACAAGTATGCAGATGATTACTTTCATTTTAGTCCATATCACAGGAAGGGACCATACATATAATTCCACTCTGAGAATTCACCAAAGTCAAAATCGGCAGGAAGCTTCATCTTCTGAAATTCCGGTTTGAAATCGTTAAATCATTTTGGAAAGAACGGAATTTCATTCCCTTAAGTCTTCTCTTTATTTGGTTCCGAATACATAGAGAACCGAGCACTATTTCTAGAACAAAAATAGAAACAGGCAAATAGATTTCTTTTACAGCAGAATGTAAATAATCGAACATATAACTAACACGAACCTTTTCCGGCATATTAATCGATAAATTCAACTCTTTTGAGAAATCAAAGGTAATAACTAAAAGGGATATAAATATTGAAATGAACGGAATTGAGAGGATGATTGGAAGGTTATGGAATTTTGGACGATTCCGAAATGAATAAAGAACAATAGCAAATAATACTAAAAGCAAAGCAGATATATAAAACGCTTTGGAAGCATACTGATTTAGGAATACGTCAGCGTAATGAAAAATGATCATTAAAGATTTCCTGTATTCGTTTTGGCATCGGTTCCAATACTCTTATAATTTCATTTTTGTCATTAGACTTACAAGCCAAGAACAAATCGGGCTCTTTCATGACGAAGCATTTCATACGGTGTCATAAATGATATACCCAAACCGATGCATACATCCGGGATTTTGATTCTCTTTGTTGAAATAGAGGCTTTTTCGTGGGTAACAATCGTGTGATTACGCGCCAGAGCTTGCCCCGTCAGGTAATAATCGGCTACTTGAAGAAATGTATTTGCAGCTGCTGGTTCATAATTCTGGCTTATTGCCCAGCTGCTTATGGTTCGCAAAGAGTGTGCGACAGAGTTATCAAGTTTACGGAAAAAGCCGCTACCCCGCTCCTGAGCCCACTTAGACAGCTCATCATCTCCCGCCTCCAGTTCACTGCCAACTTGCTCGATACTAAAAACTTTTTGCTCCGCATTTTTCTCAAGCAACCAATCCCAGAATGCCGGACAAAAGTCAAACCCATAATGCAGGTTTTTCGCTTGTATAAATATATTTGCATCCAGCAGATAAGCCATCAGGCTATTCCTAATCTGTCGCCAAGTTCGCGGAATGTGGCAACTTTTTTAATTCCAAGTAATTGAAATGCCTCCCTGTGTAAGGTCTGCCCTTCCAGGGTACTTGTTATCACTGCACGGGCAAACCGTTTACTGACCCGAGCCGGTTGGGTTAGGTAGTAGTTACCACCACTACCCTTCTGCATTGTGACCAAACGGTTCAGTTCAACGTCATAGAGGCTAGTTAATTCTTCGTAGGAAATAAATCGAGCATCATATATCCTTCGAAGAATAACAAGTGTACTTACTTTGTATATCCGGGATAACCGTGTCAGTTCATTGTACTTATCAGCACCGGGTTGAAACTCGCCTTTAAAATGTTTTAGCGGAACCAGTATTTCCGCAGCTACTTGGTTACACCACTTTTCGATGTTAAGGGAAGGAGTGGAAACAGGGGCTGCATCAGTAACCCCCGATTCACCTAGCCACACATGAGCAAGTTCATGGGCCAAGGTAAACATCTGTGCGGATTTAGTATCTTTCCCGTTAATAAAAATGACGGGCGCGTACTCATCAACCAAAGCAAATCCCCTGAACTCGTTGTAGTCTAATTGCCGGTGAGTGTTGCTGCCAACTACGCCGCTTACCATCACTAGAATTCCGATTGCGTCACATTGAGAGATAAATTCTCTGAGAGCATCTTCCCAGGTCGAAAGTTTGCGTCGCTGTTCAATTTTAAAGTTAAGTGTTTCTCTTATAGCTTGTGCTACGCCAACTATGTCATATTCAAGAGATGCGCTACCCACGAATGGCAACGGGTCTTCGTGTATGGAGATGGAGAAGGTGCGATACCATTCTTGACGCTGCTGACAGAGATATATGGTTTCCAGAAGGTCAGGGCTTGGACGGCTGACCTGTTCATTTGCAAGCGTACGAAAATCAGGAATAGGCATCTGTTCCTGTGGCGGTTTGGATAAAAACAGAAAGCCAATGGGTACATGTACGATTTTTGCAAATTGCTCAAGCTGCTTGAGAGTAGGTTTGCGTTCTCCCCGTTCCCAAGCACTTAGCTGCGGAAGTTTCCGTGCCACTATCTGACTATCCAAACCGGCACGCAAACACGCCCATTGCAGAATTCCGGGAGCTATTTCAACATGCATTGCAACTTAAACCTTTTGTGTATATAAACCTAAAATAATCATTCCTACGAGCCGGCATGCGGTTTTTAACCGTACGAGAATACTGCTAGGTAGCTTAAGGGAGAAGTATATACATTTGAGTATACATTTTGGAGAGGAAAAGGTGAAGAGCTTCGTATCGCTGGAATAAGCAGAAATTTAGGGCTAAATGCCATTCAACGGACAAAAAGTAAGCGCTTACCCCCATTGATTAAAACACCTTGTTTTTTCGCAGGATTAGAAATGACCTTGCCTTTCAAATCATAATATAGTGGTTTATTACTGGCATTTACTTTCAGGGATTTAATTGCAGGTTTCACACTCGTTTCAAGCTGAAGTATTTCAGAAAAGTTTAACGATTTATCATCTTGAAGATAGGCATCAATTACTATTTTGTTGTAGAATTCAATAGTCAGTCCCTGTTCATTCTGATAGCGCACCCAAAGATCTCGATAGGTAATTAAAACATACCCTGATCTTGTGTTTATAACCATGAATTTCGGATAGCACGTGCTGTCGACTGCCCCTGCGTGAATATGCGGCCTTACACATTGTGATGGTTCTTCAGGATCATTTCTGATTGTATCGATCAAGCTGAAAATAGCAGTGTCATTTAAATCCAAACTGGTGGTGAAATCGATAGAATCAAAAGCTACCTTCGACACAAAAAACGGTTGAGATGATCCGATGGCAAATACATCAACAAAGCATATGCAAGTGAATAACTTCTCCCCATAAAAGTAAAAATCTGGTCTTGAATAAACAGTAAAATGATTTCCGCAATTCAGTACACTATCACTGCCAATACTTGCTTTATTATATAACTGAGGTAAACCAATTTGCTTTCCAAAAGCAATGGAAGTATTTAGTGGTAACGTATCATGCCAGTGAAGAATGGCGCTGTATGACAAAACATTCAACAATAGGACAAGCAAAAAGCTCTTTGACATAACTACTCCTGAAAAGTTGTGTATTCTAAAATAGTGGTTGCTGTAAATGAATGTCATCATTTTCGAAAAACGTTCATAGGCAATTAATCCTGGCTAGCGCCCTTGAGAGAGGCGTCAGTATGATTCAACTATCAAGGAAAGATATTTCAGCTTCATTTTATTTTCCTGAACACATAAACATAGGCATCTTTACTATATGCAGGACCCTTCATTGTCTTTTCTATTGTCTTTTCGTCTATCATCTTATTCCCCTTGGGAATGAAATACGAATCGAGAGCCTCTTCTGAATAGCGGAACCTGTTCCCATTTCTTAACACTACCCCGATAAACTCAAATCTTTCATCCAGATATGCAAGCGGAGCATCACCGTGGCTGTTATTGGCCACAAGGATTCCACCCTTCTTCAGATACTCTCCGCAAAATTTCGATATGAATCCGGCATACAGAGAAATCAGGATGTCAAATGAACTTTTCTTTTCCTCGAATCCTCCCGAGAAATCTGCCTTGTGAAATCTGTAGGTTGCTGACTTCTCATACTCTTTATTCTTATCAACAAATTCCCTTGTCTTATCATTATTAAAGAAAGGTTCGCATCTCTTGTCCATGTCCACATACACCATAAGCGGAATAACCAGCGATGGCGTTATGTGAACGAAACTGCCGGGATACAGTCCGGACTTGATGTCGAATTTCTCTGCCAACAATCTGAACAGGCCGAGTCTCTCATCCCCCTTGTCGACAAAGTACTTCTTGTATATGTCAGGATAATCTGAGATCATCTTACCTTTGCTTTTCATCTCTTGGCCGCCCATTTGCGCTGCTTGCATTACTGTGCGGTATACCCGCCATCAATAGAATGCACACTCCCGGTTATGAAGGCCGCACGATCACTCAGCAGATACGCTACCAAATCGGCAACCTCTTCCCGGGTCGCCAGACGCTTCATGGGATGTACGCTTGCCATCCAGTCTGTGACCTCTTTGCCAGATTCCATTATTCGTGGTGTTGCAACGTAGCCCGGTGCAACAGCACATACACGGATATTCGACTCTGCTAATTCCAGGGCGGCTGATCGAGTCAATCCAATTATCCCGTGTTTCGCTGCGGTGTAAGCAGCCATACCCGCCAAGCCGACTAAACCATTGGCAGAGGACATATTCACAATCGCACCAGAACCACCGGCAAGCATTGCGGGGATCTCATACTTCATGGAAAAGAAAACACCGGTCAGATCAGTGTCAATGACTTCGCGCCACACCTCAGCATCCACATCTTGAACCGGCACACCAGCTGGACCTGTTACACCGGCATTATTTACCGCCATATCGAGTTTGCCAAAGCGCTGAATGGTTTGCTTCACTGCCATTTCCATGGCTACTGGATTGCGCACATCCGCCTCGACAGCCAGCGTCCGCGTTCTCTTCGAGTCAATTCTCCTGCAAACCGAATCGACCGTATCCTGGTGACGATTGACTAGAACAACCGAAGCCCCGCCAGCATACAAGCGCTCTGCAATCGCCTCTCCGTTTCCGGTTGCAGCACCCGTTACAAGAGCGACTTTTCCTTCAAATTCCATATTCGTTCTCCGAAAGTGTTATTTCAGGTATAATTCTAATTTATTCTGAAACATTAAAACAGTATAGATTATTACTTTTAATAATTTCTTGACAATTTAAGCTTTGATCAAGTTCAAATTGGATCTCTTTTTCTGATCTATAAGGTATTTCAATATTGTTTGTTATAGCAAACTCAAAGAGCCGATATGGGGTGAACATACGAATTTCACCATTTTTATTCAAATCAAAATCAATTTCAGGGAGCTATTGTTGTTCTGTTTAATGTTAATTCCAATCTAAAAATTTGACATTTGATTGAGGCGAAACCATACCAAAAACCTCTTCCTTCATAGATATCTTTACCTTGTCTCTGAATTATTTGGCACGAATATAAAGAATCTTCTGATTGGAACCGGGTGCACTTCTTTCCTCTGTGATAAAAATATCTCTTTTTGCCAAGACAAGGTCAGAGAGTTTTTTAAATCCATAAAGCCTAGAATCGAATTCAGGTTGTAACTTGGTAAGGTAGCTTCCGAATGTTCCGAGTTGCGCCCATCCAGCATCATCTGTAGATTGCTCTAGTGCACTCAAAATGAACTGCTTAGGAAATTCTTGAGGTTCTTCTTTTTCTTCTTCTTTCTTGGGTGCCAATTGTTTTTCTTTATTTGCTAGATTCTTAGGTTTTGCATCTTCGTGTACAATTTTTTCTGAACGAAGAACCTCTGTGTATAAAAATTTATGACAAGCATTTCTAAACGCTTCCGGTGTCTTTTTTTCACCAAATCCAAAAACCGTAAGCCCTTCTTCACGAATACGCATTGCTAGGCCAGTAAAATCACTGTCGCTTGTGATGAAACAAAAACCATCAAATTTTCGAGTATACAGTAAATCCATGGCATCAATGATCAAGGTACTATCAGTGGCGTTTTTTCCAGTTGTGTATGCAAACTGTTGAACAGGTTTTATAGCATACCTCTGAAGTACCTTTTTCCATGAAGCGCTACTTGGAGAAGTGAAATCTCCATAAATTCTTTTCACTGTTGCTTCGCCAAATCTCGCAATTTCTGCAAGTAGCGCTTCGATCACAGCAGCTTGAGCATTATCAGCATCAATTAAAACAGCTAACCTAAGTGTTGGATCTTCAGATTCAATTTTTGCGATTATTTTGGGAGATACCATAATAAATTCCTTTATTAATTAGAGAATTGATATAAATGTGCCAATTGTCTTCATTCAGTCATTTTTCCGATTCTATTCCACCTGATCCACTTCAATGGTCTTAAAAAGCTCCTCCGGCTGCTAGCGGCTTAACACCGCCCGTTGCTTTTTCTTCTGCTTAATAAAAAACATATCTTCTATTTCCCGTGCTTTGACATATTTTATTCTGGCAACCATACAGTACTATTGTCCCCAATATTTTTAGACATTTGAAATCGCAATTGTACCGTTTCGGTTTCCAAATCAATGTTATTTTTATGTACAGTACAACTCAGAGAGATTGTAATGCCTGGTGAGTTTACCGGTACAGATATACTGTTGAATATGTGCTTTATTCTAATTTTGTTTTTTTCAACTATTTCAGACTTATGCAGTGACATTATTTTGTCTTGCTTATGAAAACCATTACATTAGATTGACACTGCATTTAAGGTAACATCTTTAACATAATTTGTATCAATAATAATTATTACTTCTGGAGCACCTGTAAAGGAGACTTCATCTGCTTTATCTACCGGAGATTTGTTTTCATCCATCCAAGGACCATATTCAGTTATCATGGGCATGATTGACCATCCATCATAGTATGTAAAATGAGGATGTCTGGTTTGCAGCAAACAGCTGCAAAAAAGGACTAAAAGTAAAACTGCCCAAGTTTTTTTCTTCTCAAGGATAGTTACTTTCATTTTTATTCTAGACCAATCGTAGATCTCTGATTTGTTGCTTGTACGTTACTTCCATAATAGCTTTTTTTCACATACAATGCTTTTAGAATACAGTCTTTTCTATGAGTTCTCTTTTTTTAACAATATATCTATCCGATTCATACTTTGAATTCAAATCGGAAAGTATTGCTTCTGTTACATCATTATGTTTTGTAAAGTCACATATACCGTATTTAAATGTTAGCTTCTTACGTTTTAGAGCAGATACACCTTTCAAGTTGTATTTATCCTCATTGTAAAAGACAATCGTTGTGTCTCGTGTATCTAAAAAAAAGTCAAGCTTTCTGAATTTACAATACGCTTCTAGATTTGCATTGATAGTATCGATAATAATCTTTGTTAATTCTTTATTAATTTTAATGATCCTTCCACTCTTTCCAAAGTTATTTATAATAAATGATGAGTATTGCGGGGAATCAATTTCTTTTAATTCTGCAGCCTTTTCTTCAGCCCTTTTTGTGATCATATCAAATATATCTTGGGCTTCTTTTTTTGCTACGTATTGTGTAAAGAGCACTTCAGAGTTGATATATTCAACTAAGTAGTTTTGGTTCGGAATGCATTTCTGATCCTCACATTGGTACAGAAATAGCGATAGAATGAGAAATAGAGGAGTCAGGTATTCCATATCCTTCATTTCTTTTTTTCCTTCCACGCGATCCGGCTTTTTCTCCGCGCTCTTGCCCTTACTTTCTAAATTCAATTTTATCTTTTTTAACAACTGGCTTATTCTTCTGATCATGGTAGATCGAGCGAAGAGGTTTATGGCCTCCTAGGTCAGTCTTGGCTAAGTCGAGCCCAGTTCATTTTAGAGTCCAAACATACTGTTTCTTATTTGATAGAGATACGATTATGTTTTCAGCGGTTCGGATAACCTTTATTATTCGAATTGAATCTTGATTAGAAAAATTTCGCGAATGTTTTAATCTTACATTCATTACAATTGTGTCATCTACCAAGCAATACTTTCCTTCGAACCTGAAGAATGTAGCTGCTGAATCAGTTCCAATCATTTCATCAATACTTTCCGGGTGCTTCACAAATCTCCATGGAAACTGCTGAAAATAGCAAGAGCTTTTTCCAGAAAAACCTATAACTTCTTCAATCGATATAATTGTTGAATCATTCTCTACAATGGTTGTGTCACTATGTGTGTAATACCCAGTAGTTATTTCGCGCCAGGCATAAGCTGACGAAAAGATGATTAATATTGAAAAAGTAATGATTAATTTCATGTTGTTATTCAGCTAACATAAGTTATTAAATTCTAGAGTAACTATCTTCAATCAAGATTTTCCTATTCTTAAAATTCTATTTTTTAATCATCACAGGTACTTCTTTTCCCGCTCAGATATCGCTGCAAATAACATCCGAGCCGTGTCGAAGTTACGGCTAAAAATAAAACCGAAATGATTTCTGTCCAGCAAAACTCCTATCAGTTTTATTATTCTTCGTTTTTACAACATCACGTATACTGAATTCCTCGCGCCTTCTTGTTGCGTCTGTTACAAGAATGTCCTTTCATAATTCTTTTGCGTCTTCCTATTTTGAATTATTTCTTACATTCGCGATTATCAGTAATTTTATCCCAAACACCAATTTCTGAATTGTCTAAATTAAATCCAAACCCATCAAAATTTCTTCTAATATCGTAAAGAGTTTTATACATTCGCACTACATGAAATAATAGACAGATGTTTTTGTTTTTTAATAAAATGCCATGAGTAACAAAGCCTTGTGCAACATTAAAAATTGTTATATCTGTTCTTTGAAATTCGAAACCGAGTGAATCGAGAACCGTACAATACGAGTCTCCATTTTTTAATTTTCCATTTGATAGAAATCTAATTCGTTCGAGTCTTTTTATATTCTCTTCACTTTTGTTACTTTTATATTTTGATATCCTTTTAAATTCTTGATCAATTTTTAACGTTTTTTTGAATGTATAATTTGATCCTCCGCAAATAGTATCTGGAATACAACCACTTGCAGTACCATTGCCAATTAGCCCTGTCTCTACTAAATATGTACTATCATCAAACTTCTGAATATCAAACCATAAATTTTCTGAATAGCATAAACAATAGTTTTTAATTGTATCATTTACTGCACTTGGCCCTAGTAAACTTGTAATTGCGCCAGTCTCTTTGTCACGATGAGACACCAGCGCTAGTAATTGTTCAAAAGTTATCGTTTGAGAATACACTTTTTGCATTATCAAAAAGATAAGTACTAACAAAATTTGTTTAATATTCTTCATTATATCCTGCTGCTGTTTCTCTTCTGCAACCATCATGTTTTTTCGGCACAGTTCTATTCTTCATCTTGTATTCCATTTTTCAAAGTATTCTTTAGAACGCAGTTTTAAATAGGAGTTTACCGAATCTGAAATCGGTCCTTCGCCTGCTAGGTTTTCTAGAAAACATGTAGTGACAGCATTTGAAAAACCGGAATCAGCTTCATTTGATGTGAGGCAATGCTCTATATAATCAAAAAGCTCCAATCGTCTTTCTTCTTTGATTTTTCCAAATGTGTCTCGTATATAATGGCTTAAAACTATGAAAATGGAATGTAAAGTGTAATCGCCACTATCTTCTATGAAATAATTATCTCTTTCCCAGTGTAGTTTGAAATCCGGAAGAACCGTGAATAAATATTGGAGGACCTGAGATGGTTCTGAATCATTTTCAGGCCTTCTGATATTTACCATGGTATTCCCGTTTTGAAGACATTCATATTTCCCGCGCTCTCGGGGCTCTTCGTTCCGCAGCATCTTATGTACTGCACAAACTGGCACACAAAGCCCCATCCACCAACCCCAATCTGAAAACCCTGGAAAGCAATTACCCCTATCAATCTACAATCAGCGGTCATCCGCTGTAAAGAGCAGGCCTCCTCCGGCAGCTTCCTCCACCATACCCCCTGCACTTTCGGCCACAGCTGTCAACCGCCCCGCCACCGAAGCGTATCCCCCCGCCACACAGTCCAAAAATTTTGCCACACGCTTTCAAAATTGCGCTACAGGTCTCTAGATTTTTGCTACAGAGGAGAATTTTACCGACACAGAAATAAATCGTGACATTTTCCAGCCAGTACCCCCTCTTACTAACCATTCTCCCCCTAAAACCAGCCCTGTGGCAAAAGTTTGATGCAATGTGGCGATAAATCGGGAGAAAGAAGCAGCAAAATTGCAGAATGCGGCAGAAGTTCAGAGAGGAAAGTTTAATATGTAGATTGGGAAAGCACTAAAGAGCTTCAGGACATGGGTGACAGTACACTACCGACGCTTACCTTCTGCAGCCTTATGTCAGGCCAGCGAAGAGATCATACCGGCTGATGCTCCTTTTTGTCCCGCAGCCTTCGGTCCTTGGCCCTTCTTGCTTCACTGCAGTAGCTCTTGCGATAATAGGATATATCATTAAAGAAGGCTGTGTGGGCGGCATCTTTTATAGCGGTCTGAGCAGAAAGGCACAGCGTGATGAGCGCATTCTGGCGAAGGACTGCACGGTTCTCAGGGTTCCCGTCGTTAATCACTATACCTTTTAAAGCAAGAAGCTCCTCAACGCGCGCCTTTGCCCTGTCAAGAAATGGCCTGTCAATCACAATCCCTCCCGGGCGGGTCTGGGATACTATTTGAGGATAGTTTTCAACAAAGGCGATAAGGTCCTCAATACTGGTCAGAAGTTTTACCCTGCTATTTCCTCTGATAATCCTCAGATACGTCTTTTTCAAATGATCATCGCCGGTCCTCTTCACAATCACCGAGGCCACCTCCTTGAGCACCGCCCTGTCCTCAAGCGCGGCTTTCAACTGTTCATCAAACAGAAGCTTGGCTGCGGGGGTATTGGCCAGAGCAGTTGAACGGTCGCGGCAGGCATCGAGCAGATTCTCAAAAAGAGCATTGTAAAGAGGCATCTGCCCCCAGTCAAAGCCCGACTGCTCAAGCCTCTTTCTATCGGCACAGGCCTGGCCCAGGGTGCCGCCCATCTCCTTAATAAAATCATCTATACTCATCGAGGGGCGCTGGAACTCCCGGGGAGAAAGTGCGGCCACCCTGCGCTCAACTTCATCCTGCATTCGGGGATCAACTGCCATCTGTGCCTCCAAAAGGAAAACCCCATCCATGCGGTTGGGGTTGTAATCAGCGGACTGGTTTCTCTACTGCATTCACGACACTCTACTATGAAGCTGTTGGGACATCTCCGCTTTTTACTGGAGAGGACCTGTCTGCATAGTATCGGTCGTAGTGGGCCATGTTCTTGCAGAAAGCTGCCTTTGCGTAATCTTTTATATAGGACCGCGCATTGAGACAGAGGGTAATGATACGGTTCTGCCGATCCACCGCTTCGTTGCGGGGACGACCGCTCACACCCAGAACTTTCAACAGTTCCACAGCAATAGCATCCTGCTCTTCAAGGACAGCTTCCGACATCTCCACCCCGTTTGGCCTCATCTGCTTGGCAATATGAGGATACATGCGAATCAGGTGGATATAGCTTCTGTTATCCTGAAGATTGCCTACCTGGCTGTTTCCCTGGGAAATGTGCCGGTAGATCTTCTGAAGCCTGGGGTCGTTGGTGGTTTTAACAATATGCTCAACCACCATACGAAGCATAGGCCGGAACTCCTGTGCTTTTGCGTACCGGACATTGAAATCCTTTCTGACCTCGGAGACCTCCGGAAGAGTTACCACTCTCTCCACGTTGGCTTCCGAAAGGACTTCAACATATCCGAAGACCTTGTCCACCACTGCCCACTTCATGCCGGCGCTGACAAGGGCATCCCTGTCGACAACTGCCTGCTGAGCGATAGTACTGGTAGAACGCAGAACCTCCCCGACAGACATCTCGGAGCTACGGAGCTTCTCGAGGTTTACAATCTCATCCTCGATCTCTCTCCTGAGGTTTGGATCCATAGATACATCCTCTGAAAATGTTAGTGTTTCTGTTAGTACAACCGAAAACATGAGAGAAACCGAGTCCGCTGAGAACCGGTTAAGATGAGAAATATGAGAATTGAGATGTCGGGGCAGGCGGGAGGAGTGTATCCTTCGAGTCGCCCCTGGTACTGCGTGAGAGATCAGAGGTATAGTAACCTGCTGATTAGGTAATGCCGGCGGAAACCAGCTCGAGGCATTACGTTTTATAAACTAGCATTAGGGAGGAGGGAAAGGCAATAGGGAATTGTTGAATGATGATTGATGATTGTTGATTGGGGGGAAAGGGAATTGTTGATTGTAGAGTGATGATTGTTGATTGTGAAAACACCGGATAGTACAAACGCCCCGTTCAAAGGGAAATAGTGGATTGATGATTGAAAAAATCCCTATAATGTGGTACACCATCCCGCTCACATTGAGCGTAGGTCCGCCGGAGTCGAAGTGTGAGTACGAGAATGCGACTCTTGGCAGCGGGGTTATAGGACGGCATTATAAGAAGGCATACAGAGACGGCATTAATACCGTCTCTGAAGGAAAGTAAACCCCAAAGAACCGGGGTACAGAATTGGATTAAGAAGCCAAGAGCTATTTGGATACAAGTGAATACGCTTACATTATATAACGGCATCCAAAGATTGAAGGTTCTGAAATGATAAGGTATATTAAATTCAAGCTTACATCCAAATTTAAAAGTTCTGAACACCGTCATTCAGGAGAAACCAATGAGAATAGTATTGGCAGCAATTTGTTTAGTTATGAGCCTGTTTCCTTTCTCCTGCAGCGAGAGTACTCTGAGTCAGGATCTGGAATCAAATGTGCATCCTGTCAAGGATGTGGTGTTTCCGTCGGTGATGTTTGCCATAACATCTACGAACTGGGCCAAGGGATTTCATCATTCAGGGTGCTATATTGATGAAAGCGGTTCTGTGGATACCTTTACTTACTCACAATCAGACAGCATTTACACTTTTGCGGAAGACAGTGTCATTTCGATTTCTGAAATGAGCCGCATGCTTCAACCGGCCCAATCCAGTGGCCGCCAGATCGAGCCTTCACTGCTTGATTCCATGATTGCACTGGCCAGGGAAGCTGCCGTCGGGCCCTTGTCTCCTGAGGTACCGGTCTGCTGCGATTACGGCACTCTTACCTACTCAGTTTATATTCACGACAGCTCCGTGGATGCCTACCAGGAAGTTCTTCTGTATCAGGCGGGAAATTTTGCCCGGGTCAATCAGTCTCAGGCGGCACAAAAGCTTACCGTATGGCTAATGTCTCTCGATGGTAGAACTCCTGAGGAGCAGGAGTGTTCAATGGCAAGTTATAATGCCAGTATTTTGGAGTAGGGATTGTAAAGAATTTTTGATTGTTGATTGATGATTGCGGATTGCAAAACCTAGTAGACGGCATTAAATGCCATCTCTGAAGGAAAGTAAGCCCCGGTGAACCGGTGTACAGGAAATCACCGATTCAACTCCTCACGTAATGTGTCTGCACCATCATTTCATTCAAAACCCGACTCTCCCTGATCCTGAAATGAAACTCCCTTCCGCTCTTGCCAAACAGCGGAATCCCCTCACCTAAAATTACCGATATGGTAGTGATAATAATCTCGTCTATCAGATCATGTTGCAAAAACGACTGAATGGTTCTCCCTCCATCCACATACAAGTTGTTCATGCCCATTTCGGAAAGCATACTTACAACATCGAGAGGAGTGCCGGATAGTATCTTTACTTTTCCTACCAATTCCTGAGGTACTTCCTTAAGCCTCGAGCTCAAGACGAAAACCGGTTTTTTATAGGGCCATTCGCCAAATCCCTTTACTACCTCATAGGTGTTTCGTCCCATGACAACCGCATCGATTCTGTTCATGAAATCGCTGTAGCCGTAATCATCAGCTCCATTTTCAGGGATAGGCGGAAGCCAGTCCAGACCTCCGTCTGGCCTTGCGATGTAGCCATCCATGGAACAGGCGATGTAGACGGAGTTAGGCATTTGTACTCCTTTGGTGGAGGGGTCACAAAGTGGTGAGCATCTTATTTAGAATACGAAGAGGGATGGAGAGATAGTCAACGGGTGTGGGGATTATCCTTCGACTCCGGTGGACCTACGCTCAGGATGAGCGGAACGGGGCATTAGCGTACAACAATTACAGGTTCTGTTCATTCATCAATCACAAATCAACAACTCTCTTTTGACTCCGGAGGACCTGCACTCAATGTGAGCGGAACGTGGGAGGTCCCAGGATTATCCTTCGACTCCGGCGGACCTACGCTCAGGATGAGCGGAGCGGGGCAGCTTCAGGTTCTGATTCTTAAATCGTGTGGTCGTGCAGTCGTCAATTCGTGCAGTCTCTTTTGACTTCGGCGGACCTGCGCTCAGGATGAGCGGAACGGGGTGGCTTTCTGGTGCCGGAATCAAACAAAAAAGGAGCCCTGTAATAAACAGAGCTCCTTCAAAGTCAATCCACTGCACTTCTTAATTACAGATCATCTTACCGGTAAAGGTTGTCTCCCCCTGCCGGATCTGCAGTATCATCATACCACTGTACTTGGCCGGTATTTCCAGGCTGTTTGCACCCTTGACAGCTTTATGGGAAATGGAGAACAGTGTTTTACCCAGAAGATTTCTCACTGTCACCTGCGCTGTCCCGGAGTGCGGGGCAAACCAGGTCGCGCGGATACGGCCATTTGCGACACTGGTGCGGACACTGTTTTTGACAACCGATGCGCGGGTCAGAACCGGTGAGGAGGGTCCCCATATGGTGGTCGTCCCGGTCACCCACTCCTGATCAGATTCAACAGCATCGACACTGATCGACTTGACTTGCTGAACGTTGCCCTTGCCACTTCCGGGGACAATCACATCAAAGGAATACAATGTGTCACTCACACCACTGCTGGTTTTGAAGATAATGTGGTCTACGTAGATTGTTCCGCGGAATCCTTTGGTGTATGCCTGCAGTGCAAAGAAATCAATCTGGGCAGGATTTGCGGGTACCATGGTCTTCGGTTTACTGGTGTCGGCGAGATTTGTGGAAATCTGAATACGGTAATCTACCCAACTATCCATAGTTACATCACCGAAGGCCCCCTCTCTCCATTTCCAGCTATCAGACATGGTAACCAGGCTCAAGGACACATAACCATATTTACTCACACCGGCTGAATCGTAGTCGGTCTCGCCATTCACATAAGCCCGCACGATAATGGAATCGTAGGTGGAGAAATTCGGCTTAACAACATCAAGCTGCACCTGACCCCACAGGGAGTCCTTGGCAGAATAAAGAATTTTCATCGCCTTGGAACCCGTTCCACCGGGAACTAACGAGGTATCGCCCGGAAGCTTCGGTAAACCACCACCGGCGCGAATCGCATTGAGAAGCCCCAAGTCAAAAATGACACCTTCACGATCAATAATGGTCATTGTTTTGTTGCCCTTGTAACCAGTATCCCAGGCAACGGGGATAATGCCTCTGGCTTTCGCCGCAGAGACTACATAATAGTAATAGGTCCGCCGGGAAAGGATATGCCTCTCGAGGGCTTCACCAGTGAGGGTCATGCGTTTCATTGCACCGAATTCTCCGAGGATGACCGGAATCCCGTTGTCAACAAACTTGGTTTTCATCATATTAAAGAGTGAATCGACATAGGCTTCCTCGCCCCAGGTGGGGTTGCGCTCGGTGTCGGTAGTGGAATGGTTGTTCTGACCCCAGTAATAAAACACCTTGCCCCAGCTCTCATCCTGCTCCATAAGAGTAAACTGGTAGGGATAGAAATGCACTTCCGCCATAAGCCGGTCGGGGATGTTATCGACTGGCATAGTGGTCATCACCTGGTATGTCAACTCTATGTCTGATCTTGGCCCCTGCACGATAAGGGTGCGGGAGGCATTGTTGCCGCCGGTGGCACGCACCGAATCGATAAAGGTCTGATGGTAGGAATTGAGGACAGCCATGCGATCAGCACCAAAAGGGGTGCCGTAGGGGTCCTGGACTGCGGGTTCATTTGCACCAGCGAAGAGCAGGTGGCGATCATAGTCTTTGAAAGCGGTGGCGATCTGGCGCCAATATGCTCCCTGCTTGCGATTGACTTCTGCCTGACTGGATTGTTTGATGTTTTCTTCCAGCCAGCCGCCATCCCAGTGGCTGTTGAGAATCACAAAGAGGCTGTCTTTAATGCAGTAATCGACTACCCTCTTGACAGTGGCGATCCAGTCAGGGTTGATTTGCAGAGTTGTCTGATCAGCATGTGAATCCCAGGCGCAGGGGATGCGGATAGTGGAAAATCCGGCAGCTTTGGCTGAATCTATCAAAGCCTGAGTGGGCACTTGATTTCCCCAGGCAGTCGGGTCGCCGGGGACCTCCATGGTATTACCGATATTCCATGCTATTCCCATCTCCGCAGCGATGGAACTGGCGGTGGGCAATTGTTGAGACATTGCAATACCTGCAGAGAGAAACACACACGGAAGCACAAGAGTGGCTCTCGATGTTACAGCTTTAAAAAAACCCATACAGAAGCTCCTTACCTATTATAGTACAACGGATCTTTGTGTACCTGATAATATAATGCATTATTGGCGGAAATGCTCTGTGTTTAAGCTTTGCGGGAATACTTAATGCCGGATTTGACGAAATATCAGCAAGTTACGGAATTCAGCCACATGGGCATGATGCTTCGATTGTGTAGTAAAACTTTAAGAGAGTCTGGAAAAGGGGTGCATTTCAATCATCGCCAGGGGTTTTGGTGATGTTTGTCTCTGTAGTGCTTCCGAAGGGCTTTTCTGTCTCCATTGCCATACATATAGAATATCAGTATTTTCAATCGAGCAACTACGATGATCTTCAGGGCAAGTTACCTAAGTGGGGAGCAGTAAGTTAAATGTTTGAATTCATTAGATCAATTATAGACAGGTTTTGGTTTGCCGCCCTACGGTTGAGGTATCGCAATAACCCTTTTGAAAGAGGAATTTTCAATTCACTTACCAGTGAATACTTTGCAAAACTTCTGGAATTACAACAGATAAATAGAGCTGAAAGATTCGGTAGACCCGCCAAACCGTTGGATTTGGGAATTCCGGGAATTAAAAATATCTTTGACATGTTCAATATGCCGCAGTCTCAAGTAGAAGAATACATTACTACAGATTATTATAACCACATTATCTGGTTTGTATCGAATATAAAAGCCAAATATAACGATTTGATAAAGGTTTGTTTCCAAATTCAAAAGTGCGACGATGCAACATCATGGAAGATAAGGCGACTTTATATCACTTCTGAATATTTCTTTGATTCAGAAGAAATCGACATGTATAAGGCAACCGCACTTTTTAAACAGCATATCTCCAAATTTCTTGGAGAACCAGAGTTTAGCTATAACAGATGGGACTCCCGCTTTGATGATTCCTGGTTATCTGGTGAATATGTCGTTAGACTTAGAGATCAAAACATATCTGCAGCAGATCTAGGCTATGTTCGTATTGAAATTTGCCATGTTAATGATTCAGACATAATAGAAAACGTACTTAAGGAGGAGTTAGGAATCTTATACGGGTAAAATGCTGGCTTATTCAGCCAGCGTAAAAACATCAAAAGTTAACAGAAAGGGATTATGAAAAGGGTAATCGGAATTTCCATCATGCTGGTCGCAATCACTGGTGCCAGGCTAGACTCACCATTGGAAGTGATTTCGTACAAATGTAAAGGTACCGAAATCAGAATAACACCTGAGCGCTATGAATTTACCACAATGTCCAGACATTCAAAGAGACTTTCTGACATACCAAGTAAAGATGATGAGGTACATTCAGTTTCCTTTTCTGGAAGTTTCTCTGCAGAGGAATTCCAATCTCTGCTAGACTCATTGGTTGTTTCTCAATTTTTTGATCTACCCTCTGAACTTGGGTCAGCAGCAACTGGAATGTATGAAGGAAGATACTACCCGCATAGGATTGAGGTTAAGAGTGCAAAATTATGCCGTGAAGTTCTTTGGAAATCATCACCGGAATCGCGCATAGATTCAAATTTCGAAAATTCTAAAAGGTATGTTTTTAAAAGCATCGAAAAGTATGTTTTTAAGATGCTCGACAATACAGAAATCACCTACAAAAATTACCAGTAGAACAATAATATGCTTCGACTTCAGAGGACCTGCGCTCTGTATGAGCGTAAATGGAGATTACATTTCGACTCCGGCGGACCTACGCTCAATGTGAGCGGAAGCGGGGCAGCATTACACAACAACTTTGCGTTACTCTGAAATCAACAATTCTCTTTTGACTCCGGAGGACCTATGCTCAGCATGAGCGCAAGGGGGATTACATTTCGACTCCGGCGGACCTACGCTCAATGTGAGCGGAAGCGGGGAATCAGCTGGGCGCCGGAAGGTAAATATAATTACACCGGCCTGATAACGAGGAATTATGCTTCGACTCCGGCGGACCTACGCTCAGCATGAGCGGAGCGTGGCCCAGCATCACACAACAACTTTGCATTACTCTGAAATCAACAACCATCAATCCTAAATCAACAATTCTCTTTGGAGGACCTGCGCTCTGCATATACAGAGCGTAGGCGGTAGCCGATGACAGGTCAGCAGGAGCCTAACCATGGTGTCAACCTATTTAACATTTACAAAGGTTCTGCCGGATCTCTTGCTGCCCTCTTTTGCTTCCACAATGAGCATGCCCGCCGGCAAACGGCTGCGATCAATTCTGAGCGGACCTATTCCCTGTTTACGAGCTACAATTCTCCCTGATAGATCTCTGATTTCAAGAACACCGGCACGCTCAAGATTTGCGAACACATGTGCATCATTCCATCTTACCTCATTAATTTTAGCCTGCCTGCCAGTAACCTCGGTTTGTAAAATGGTTGATCCCAGATACTGATATATTTCAAACTCGTATAAACTTATGCCATACTCGGTTGCCCGGTTTGCGCCCAGCAAGCGAACATATCGCGCATGAACCGGAACAAAACTAACCTCTTCCTCCCCCCCTGCACCATTAAGCTCATGATGAACAGTAGTCCAGGTAAGACTATCAGTAGAAACCTGCAGCTGGTACTCCGAAGCATACGCCACTTCCCAGTACAGAACCACACGATTGATCACTCTCACCGAATCCAGTTTAACAGTGATCCATTCACCATCGCGATAAGCACTTGACCAACGAGTGGCCATATTGCCATCCACAGCATAGGAACCATTATGAGTGGACTCATCAACAGAGGATACCGATACAAGCTGATTAAGAGCCTGATTGCCTTCAGGTCCCACCGGTACCTTGGGGGCCAGCATCTTATCCCACGTGGTCTTGGGAAGCCCTGTAACAGGATCTTTCGCTGTAGGCAGGTCTTTGAGATTTATAGTATTGGCATGGTTATAATGATTAGTGAAGTCGGTTTGCGAAAGCGAATTAAAAATTTCATTATTCCAGCAGGTGGTGAACAGCCATGGGTTGGATGTACTCCAGGGAGGAAACTTTTTGTTTTCTGTCATAGCAGCCATTTTCCGGCCATTACTGGATAATGTAAACAACCCGTCCCAATAGGTTTGCCAATTCGCGCCATAGCCATCAACTCCTGCAATATCCACATAATCATTGCCGGGGTACCAGTTTGAATCTCTGTAGCCCGAATTATCTGCACCGGAATACACCCATATAAGATTATTCAGCTTGCGTTCGTTTACCAGATAGTTGTACATGTGTTTCCAGAGTCGTACATACTTGTCGGCGCCTGCAGTATGCCACCAGAACCAGCTTCCGGGGGGCTCATGCATAGGACGCCATAGCACGGGAATTTTAGCATCCGCAAATTTCTGCAGTTCATCACCCAGCTTTTTAAGATCTGCATTTATGGTGGCGTTTGTTTCAGGATCCCCGGCAGGAAAAGATTTGTCGGAAGAGTAAAAACCACCGCCGCCCAGACGCCAGTGCCAGCAGAGATGAAGAATTCCCCCCTCTGTCTGAGCCCATTTGAGTGCTTCACGGGCATGCGGCGCCCCCCAACTGTTTATCACATCCATAAAATCAAAACCCCGTACAGCGGGAGTCTCGCCTGTCCACAATCTGATGCTTGCCAGTTCAGATTCAGCAGTACTCCAGGTGTAGGATGCCTGGTGCCCGGAGAGGACATAATCTCCATACACAGCACTTAAATAGCGCATGAGCCCTTTGGCTTCTTCCGTTGCATTTGGATTTACAAGTGTGGTATGGGTACCTGCTTGAAGATCGGAGATTCCACCCTTTTGGGCGGCATCAGAAAAAGGTGATGCCGCATGAAGTAAACCGGTTACAACTGCACTGCACAGTACTGCGATGATTGCTTTTCCAATCTTTTCTGTGCCTGGGATTCCAACTGAATGCATCATATCCTCTCCTATTCTTTAAGTATTCTTCGCTGGACGTTATTTCGACTACTACCATTATACCCAACTCCTGTTACGTATGTACCGTTTAATTGAGGATTAGAACACAAAGTGATGGCAGACATGCCACCATATTCTGCTCCCCGGAACAGTTTGCGAAAGTATCCGATTGGTACCCCGGTGATGCCATGGTTGATATCGTTTCTTCAGACTACTATGAAGACTGGAACGACTGTAACACCTGTAAATCCATAGGATACAATAAAATTGTTGGCGTGGCGGAAACCATGAATCAGCTCAACCCCAATAACGATCCGCCCTGGTCATTTTCTGTAGTATGGGCATCAAGGGACTGGAACGGAAATTCAGTGAACGACTGGAAGACAGCCATGTCGAATCAGAAGACGATAACGGTAGACCAATTACCTGATATGGTTCGATGGTAAGGAGCATCTGGAGCGAATAATCTCTTGATCACCTATTCCTTATCAACTATTTTGATACTATGCAAAATCGAGACTTAATAAATCATCAGAGAGAATCAGCACAAATGTGGTGGTGGCTTCGACACAACCGAAGCCGTCGAATCGCATAGTTTCACATAACATTCAGATAATAGCGAGCCGCCGGTTTCCGACCAGCGGCTCTTTTTTTTGGCAGCAAGGCCGGAAACCGTAACAACTACCTAAAGGGGGTTACCATGTCCGGTTCAGCTGTCAGTTTCTCGCCTTACTTCGGGCCCTATGGGGGAGCGTACGTCAACCCTGAGCTCATCCCATACCTGAACAATCTTGAGTCACTGTTTTTATCCTGCAAAGAAGACCCCGCTTTTCTGAGTGAATTAGCGGATATTCAGAAAAATTTCATCGGCCGTCCTACGCCATTGCTTTACGCCAGGAATGCATCGAAAGTACTGGGAGGTGCTCAGATTTATCTTAAACTGGAGGGGTTAGCCCATACGGGTGCACACAAGATTAACAATGCTTACGGTCAGGGACTGCTTGCCTTACGGATGGGCAAAAGGAAAGTCATTACAGAAACCGGCGCAGGCCAGCACGGAATCGCCACTGCAACAGTTTGCGCCCGGCTTGGTCTGGAATGCACTGTTTTCATGGGACTGAAAGACTGCATCAGACAGAAACCTAATGTTTATATAATGGAGCTGCTCGGGGCAAAAGTCGTTCCTGTAACAAGTAAAACCCAGACCCTGACGGATGCAGTAGATGCAGCCTTCGAACATTTATCCCGCCATTATAACGACACTTACTACTTGATTGGAAGTGCTCTGGGACCTCACCCCTACCCGCATATTGTAAGAGAGTTCCAGTCTGTAATCGGTAAAGAAGTGGAAACGCAGTTCCAGGATTTGAATATCGGTGACCCATCTGCATTGATTGCCTGTGTGGGGGGAGGATCAAATGCCATTGGATTCTTCAACCAGTTCATTCATAAAAAGAGTGTCAGGTTAATCGGAGTTGAAGCCGGAGGTTTCGGTTCGGAACCGGGGCAGCATGCTTCACGCATGTCGGGTAGTGGAACAGATTCCGTTCAGCAGGGGTACCGCTCCAGATTCCTTGTTGAGAGCGATGGCACTCTCATGCCGACAGCATCAATCAGTGCCGGGCTTGACTATGCAGGAATCGGCCCCCAGCTGGCAAATCTGGGAGATGAGGGAAGGATAGAATTTATAAATGCTACCGATGAAGAAACTATTGAGGCCTTTCGCTTTTTTGCCTTAAAGGAGGGAATTATTGCTGCCATGGAATCTTCACATGCACTGGCCGGAGCCATTAAAATCGCTCCCACTCTTTCTTGTGACGAAAGCATAATTGTAAATGTGTCCGGAAGAGGAGATAAGGATCTTTTCATAACTGCGCCACGAATTATGGAGGAAAAATGGGGGCAATTTCTTACAGAGGAACTGAGTCGGCTTACAGAATCGTAAGTAATACACTCCATTTGCACGCTTGAGCCCGGGAATTTTTGCCCGGGCTTGTAATATTGGGGCTCCCGTTTAACAAAGAACAAAAAGGATACGCGATTACCTGCAAACCAGATGGCAGCGATAAACCTCTGCCCCCTTATTCCAGAGATCTGCTTTTATCATTTAACATCTGATAGCTTATTCAGAAAAGGGAGGCAGAATTGTCTAACAGATTCAATGGAAGCATTCACAGGTTTCTCTACTGCATACTGAGCCTCTTCAGAAGAGATCTGACGAGTACTTTCTACAACAGCTTTCAATGGGTCTTTACCAATATCAGATTGCTTTCCTACCTGCCACCATCGGTCTCCTGATCCGTCAAGTGTACCAATTCTGCATACATATTCATCGAGGGAAAAGGCATTTTCGTGCTGAAAGGGTGGGCTCGGCCGTATTCCCAATTCAGGGAAACGAGCCTTTTTTGACCACCCTACTTCAATGGTAAACTGGTCCATTCCATGGTGATGAGGAACCAGCAGGATAAACAGATGAAGATTATCATTTACCACTCTCCGGAAAATCATCTCACTGGCATCGACGTACATACTTTTAAGTTTCACCAGTTCATATTCAGGAGCAATGCTTTGAAGCTGTTTCTGAAATGCTTTCTTCAACTCTCTTCGATACTCTTTCCTCATGAGCCAATCCTGGTAAGCTGGAAGACACAAACCTGATCACAGATCAATATAAATTTCGCATACCACCAAGGCTGATCAGACTACCAGAGATATTGGCAAGCTTGCCACCACTTTCTGAAATCACTTGCAGTCAAAACTCGACTGTTATGGTATATTCATAACTATGGAACAACTGTTTGAATATCTGGATTACCGCCATTTCCTGAAGGCAAGGTTCGAAGAGATGCGCAGGGATCGGCCCTGGTTTTCAAACAGGCTGATTTCGCAGAAGGTTCAGGTTGATCCAGGACAGCTGGTTAAAATCCTGCAGGGTCAGCGACATATCTCCGAGCGACTTATCCCTAATTTCAGCGACTTTCTTAAACTTGATCATAAACAGCGGGAGTATTTCGCCTGTCTTGTTCGATTCAACAAGGCCAAAACCGGTGAGGAAACCAAGCTTTATTATGAAAAGATAACGGCCTTGCGAGAGATGTCACTTCCACAGGTGAAAGTTGATCAGGATAGTTTTTATCAGAAGTGGTTCTATTCTGTGGTGCGGGTTCTCTTTGCATTCTACCATTTCGACGGAGATTACAAAAAGCTTGCTTCGTTTCTTTCTCCTCCCATTTCCGAGCAGGAGGCCCGTGAAGCTGTTGAACTCTTGCTGAAGCTTGGGTTTATAGAAAAGGACGGTGAGAGCGAAGAGCTGCGGCTTACAAACAGGTTCATCACCGGCGGAGGGAACTGGCGAATGATGGCGGTTCGCCACTTTCAACAGCAGACTATCCAGCTGAGTGAACGCTCCTTGCTCAACGATCCGCCTGAAGATCGCGACATTTCATCCTTAACAGTCACCCTGCATAGAGATGAAATGGAGGAGTTTCGGGAAATGATAGCGGAGTTCCGCAAAACGACTCTGAGGCGAGTTATGGAAACCGACCGCGAGCCGGACAGTGTTTACCAGTTGAACATTCAGTTCATTCCTGTTGCCCGTGTATCAGAGGAGGACCAATCACAGAAACGCCAGCGCGCCAGCACCAAGGAGCAGGTATGATATCGAGTGCTAATGTAATATTGCGTTTTTTAGCGGGAGTTCTTCTCGTACAGCTTTTAGCAATTTACAGTTGCACTCAACTGGCAGGACCGGGCGGTTCGGAAACGGTGAACACTTTTGCCTTACTGGTGATTGATGAGAATGGAAATCCGGTCCCCTCAGCGTCCGTTCGCTATGTGGAAAACAGTAACTGGTTAATAAGGGCTGCTAATGCCGATAATGTGGTGGTAGCCGAAGAAAAAAGTAATTCCAGAGGAATTGCCCGTTTTCTGATCGACTCTTTATCAGGCAAAAGTATTAACCTGATCATTGCTGCCGATTCAACCGGATATTTCGGTGAGTATTACACTGTTCCAGGATCAATCGAAGATTTTCAGGATACTATAGTTCTGAAGCAAACGGGAAAAATTGGCGGCATTATAAGCATGAGCGAAAGGGCGGCTGCTCGCATTTGTATTCAGGGGACAGACCTGTTCACCGAAATCGACAGCCTTACCGGGTCTTACCAGTTCACCTCTGTCCCTCAAGGAGCTTATGAACTGGTAGTGGTGAAAAATTCCAATGCGGTTGCAGCTGGTCAGGTTAGCATTGATTCACAAAGTAGACTCTATAACAGCAGCGTCGACTTTAACGTTTTAACATTTGATAACTTTGATGATGGATCGCTCTATTCTCTCACCTGGTCGTATGCCGGTTGCGGGCAATGGTATCTGGTAAGAGGTGGAGATATTGATGTCACATTTCCGACCCCGGGTCCAGATGATACGGTGTATCTGCCTTTTACGCAGGCTTTGGTTGACAGCGGATCCTATGATGGTAAATCTTTACACGTACAGTATTTGACTGATGGGGGAACCTTTTACTTCATTGCCGGTGCCCAGATCACTTCTCGCGGGTTGACTGGTATTTCATCGATTTCCTTTAGGGCCAAGGGAGATGACACACTTACCCTCAGACTGCATGGAATAGAAGACAAAGATAAACCTCAGGCAATTTATAAGGTAGCACTCACTCAAACGTGGACCGAATATGTGGTGAATGTGGATGAGCTTGCCATTTTCGATCCGGATAACCAGACCGCTTCCTGGCAGGATGTTGCAGACAGGGTTGAGTGGATCAGTTTTCTTCCTGAGGGGAACGGAAGCGAATTCTGGCTTGACGACATTCGGTTTGAGGGGATCACGCTTGAGGATGTTTCTGTGAGGTAATATGCGTGCAGGATGATTCGGCATGAACGCGGGGATTACATTTCGACTCCGGCGGACCCACGCTCAATGTGAGCGGAATATGTAATACACAACTACTTTATGTTTCTCTGAAATTGAGTAGGGCGATAGCTGGGGCACCGAAGGTCAACAACAACAGACCGCATGCTGCAGGCGATTATTGTCCGATAAATCGTGATTGACAGACTCAGATGACTATTTTAGAGAGAATTGTATGCGAGGTATGAGTTTGGTGCTCTACAAGGCGTCTTCGCCGTTAACAAGGTGACTCTTCGACTCCGAAAACTACGATTCCTACGATCGGAATCGAAGGACTGGCAGGGTGATCGGAACGGGGGAGTCAGCTGGATAGCGAATGTAATGTGTATCCCTATTTCAGATAATCAAAACCCTGCACCACTTCCTTGTACTTCTCATGGATCATCCTGCGATCAAGCTCATAGAACTCGGCAATCATCTCCTGCTCCTCCTCATCGGTGAAATAAGCGCGGGCTGCAGGAAAGAAAATTTTGTCTTCCTTCCAGATATGCCTTGGGTAAAAATTCACCAGCGTTCTGAGGCGGGAAACGATTTGGTCGAGGGCGGCAATCTCACCTTTACGATAACGGCTGTTGGCCTGGGCCAGAGCATGAGTAGTTTGGCGACCGAACACGTGTTCCTGAATAAGTTCATCCATAAGGAGGCGATCTTCCCGGGACATTTTGCGATCACTTAACTTTCGAAACAGTATATCTTCCTCTTTGCCGTGATGAGTCTTATCGGCATAGATATGAATGAAATCTACTGCAATGTCGATAAATTCGGGATCAATTTCATGCGATGACTGCACCCGGGGCAGAGTTGTATCGATGATACGAATCATTTTTTCTATAAGGCGATGTTCTGTCATGAGGGGGCCACGGGCCTGCATGAAGACCTCCTTTGAGAATAGTGGTATTAGGTATTTAAAAGCTGCAAACTATTTGCCAGTTGACGGAGCCACTGCCGGCGGGAATTGGGATGGAGGAAATAAAAGCGTAAGAGAAATGCCGTCTGCACAAGTACAAACGGCAGTGAAGAACTAACCCCTCCCTTACGGTCGGGGCTCTGTTACGGTCGGGGCTCTGATTATTCCAGCTTCACCGCTGTACCGTAGACCAGAAGTTCCGCCGCACCTGCCATCACCATCGCTGTGGTGAACCGGATACCTGTCACCGCATCGGCCCCGAGAAGCTTTGCCTGCTCCACCATGCGGTCAATTGCCTGCTCCCGGCTCTCTGCCATGAGCTTTGTGTACTCCACAATCTCACCGCCAACCAGGTTTTTCAAACCGGCCATAATGTCATTACCGATATGACGGGCGCGAATGGTGTTTCCCCGAACCAGTCCGAATGTCTTTACAATTTTTCTTCCGGGGACTTCGTCTGTGGTAACTACTATCATTTTTCAACCTCCTTGTAAGGGTCGTATTTGTATGAAACGGCACGTTGTCGTATTACGGTTAATAGCAATATAAAGAAGCCGGTCACTACCGCCATAAGAGCAAGCTTTGGCAAAAGAGCTTCTTCCCTGTCGTTAAGAAATTCGTAAATTCCATATCCGAGCAGAAGAAGATAACCGAACAGAACCAGTAAAAGCCCCGAAATCCTGCTGAACCGGCTGAAAGGACTTTTCCACAGGCGATTAAGCTCCTCCTCCCCGGGTTCTCTGAAAGCAATCCCCCGAAGCTTCTTGTCATCTGATGACAATTCCTCAAACTCATGCCGGCATCCGGAGCATTTAATGAGATGATCGTTTACTTCGGCACTCTCTTCAGACGTAAGCTCACCATCCAGAAGCCCCATAAGAAGCGGTTTACACACTTTACATTCCATTCGAAACCTCCTCATTTCCGGAAATACTGAGGTACACTTTTCTAAACGCCTTGCGTGCATGATAGAGTCGACTCATCACTGTTCCTCTTGGAATCCCCAGTTGTTCAGAAATGTTGCCGTAGTCCATATCTCTAAGGTATTTGAGCACCAGAATTTCACGAAATTCAGGATCAAGCTTTCCAAGAGTATCAAACACAATCCGAGAATCTTCCGCTTTTTCAAGCACTACTCCCGGATCAAACACAACCGGGTACTGATCCTCTGCAACCTGGCCGGCCTTCACCTGCGCAATCTTCTTTCTGCTCAGTACATTGAGGCAGTGATTCCGTAAAATGCTGTAAAACCAGGGATAAAACTTATCAA
Organism: Fibrobacterota bacterium; assembly: GCA_023436205.1. Lineage (GTDB taxonomy): Bacteria > Fibrobacterota > Chitinivibrionia > Chitinivibrionales > Chitinispirillaceae > JAEZKC01. The sequence goes on along the minus strand of JAEZKC010000068.1, from coordinate 112,278 downwards.
GTTTTTCAAGCAGAGGCATGGCACTGAACGCCTTCGAAAAAGCCTCCTGACACACATCGGCGGCATCTTCGCTGTTACCCATAAACCCCAAAGCGTGATAGAAAGCTTCCCTTCGGAACAGTTTCACCAGAAACTCAAATCCCAAGGGGTCCCTGTGCTTCAGACATAATTCGATAGCTTTTGCTTCAGTCATTATCGATTCCTGAATTGTTCGTTTCAGTAAGATAAACAGCTATGTAACAGAAATATTCAAAATAAATTTATTTCGGGTGGAAAAACTTCAATGCGAACGGGCCGATTCTTCAGAGAAACAGTAAGAATAATTCTAAGGAAACACTTTCGAATTGATCAAATACTCACTCAGGAAAAACCCTTTTATGTCGTACACGGTTTTATTTTATTTACTATCCTGGTTATTTTAGTCAGCTGGTATTGCAAATAGTATAAGTTTATATATAAAGCCGGATTAAAATGAAACTGCACCACTCATTCATCATTATTATTGGACTGTTCTCTTTTACGACTGCAGTAATTCAGGAACAGAATGTCGGTTCGGAAATCGCAATCGGCTATACTCCGACAATTTACTCCTCAGGCTTTTCCATGCAGCTTATTTATACCTTAGATATTGGTTATCAACGTGAAATCAAAAGGTCCTTATGCTGGAGGGCCGGAACACGCCTGAGACTCGAAATTAAGATTCCTGAAATATACGCCCAACTGCTTACAGAACAGACTATTGGCCTATGGTCTCCAAGAATCGGAGTAGAAGCGGGTATTTCAGGATTTGCCAGCTTCTCCGATGGTGCTTTACTTCTTCGGGAGACCCGTGAAGCCATGCAAAAAGCAGTATTGCCTGTTTACCTTGCAGTCTGGGCGGCACCTCTTTCATTTTCTGTCGGCAACAGTTGGCGATTCAGTATTCTTGAACTTTCTATTGGTACCCATTTGGACCACCTCGGACGCACCTTACGCATGCAACTGGGGATCATCAGCATAGGAAAAAACCTATGAAAAGAACGCAATACAAGTACCTGATGATTCCGGTCTGTCTGTCTATTCTCACTTTTGGAGGCTGCAGCCCAGAAGCTCCATCAAGGGAGGGTTTTGATAAAGCGGCCGAAGTCGGTCAAACGGTGACCACGGATAGCTTGATGCCCGCAATCCGCAGACTTGCACAGGTGAGACTTTCTGACACGCCAGTGGACTGTGAGGGCTTTGAACCCGGAGAACTTTTCCCTGCCTGTGATCTTACCCGCGACGCATCCGTAAAATTTGTGGCAGAATCTTTTCAGAGTCTTGGATATGATGCAGATACTGTAGCCTTGATGAAAGAAGGGCAGCTTACGGCTTACAATGTGGTTGCTGAATGGCCCGGAGTAACCAAACCTCAGGAGGTGGTTCTCCTGGGAAGCCATCTCGATGCCTACTATGCCGGTGCTGATGACAATGGATCAGCTGTAGCAGTGATGCTTGAAACAGCCCGGGCCGTTCGCAACTTTCAATTTGCACGCACCATACGCTTTATCTCTTTTGATCTGGAGGAGTACGGGTCTGTCGGCAGTACCCGATATGTGGAAGCCGGCTATGCAAATGATATTGTCGCCGGTATTGTCATGGACCTTATTGGATATGCATCGAGCGAAGATGGCAGTCAAAAGCAGCTCCCGGGAATAAAACTCCCCGACAAAGGAGATTTTCTGCTTGTTGCTGGAAATGGAAATTCCATGGAGATGACTCAGCAGATGACAGCACTGTGCAATACATACAATTTGACAAAAGCTTTCGGTTTGATAGTCCCTGGAGACGGGGCTTATTTCTTCTCCAGTGCCTTCATGCGAAGTGACCACGGCCTGCTCTGGTTTCGGGGAATTCCGGTACTGTTCATTACAGATACCGCAAATTTTAGAAATCCCAATTACCATAAGCTCTCCGACACCCCGGAAACTCTTGATTCCGTCTTCCTGGCTCAGAATGCCCGTGCGGTTGCTGCCACGATAGCATTAATGGCGGAGGTGCAGTAAATGTATAAACTGACATTCGCACTTATTTTCCTCATTTTCAGCCGAACATTTGCCGACTCAGACAAACTTTCATGCTTCCCACTACTTTACCAAACTGGCCAGCTGTATTCTTCAGATAGAGTCACCGCCACCGGAGCAGGATTGGGGGCTGGTGTGCGTTTACAGTGGAATGATCATTACATTGCTCAACCGGGAATCAGCATTCTTTGGGCTAACGGAAATGCCATCGAGAGTCAACTGGCCTTTGGCTATCAAGTCGGGTCAAAGTGGCAGCCGCAAATCTTAGCTGTCACCGGCCTGCTTTGGGGAAGCCGCATAGAGATACTGGATGAGGAGGGAAACCGACCGGACATCCCGGTATGGAAAGTGGGATTGCGGTTAGTTCCTCTCAATTTCAGATCTTCTGAAGGATTTGTTTCTGCTCTTGAGATTGGTGCCGGTATAGGGCCGGACCAGGGCAGATATATGGAAATCACCCTGTTATCGGCTGGTATAAACTGGTGAGGCAGATTTCAAAACAGGACTTTTAGATGTTTTAAGATCTGACTCTGTGCCTCCCTTTAGACCATGTAAAAACTACAGCCATTTCGGCTAATAACCCGAAACCGATCCCTGCAGAATACGCCAAAAGATCACTCCATAAGAAGCCATACCCCAACACCAGTCCACCCAACCGGTTTGCCCTGATGCCATTTATCCAGGAGGCCTGATAGCGCTGGCTGAATTCGATAACGAATGAAAATATCAGTGCTGAAACTGCTGCTGTATTGATAGAGGATCTGATCAATACTACTCTGACTGCAATAAAAACTGCCAGTGCCCAGAGAAAATCCCCCAAAACCAAATTCAGGGAGGAGGGTAAATAAGAACTATAATGCCTTGATAGCAGGCCACCGGCCAGCACGAGAGCTAAAAATGTTAAATAAAGTAATCGTTTATGGAAAACCGTTTGGGGGGTCATTAAAGCACACTTGAAATTGTGATACATTTGCAGGTCATTCAAAAACGGCTCCGAGTTGTGCTACCCCGTTGATGCATTATGGAATTATAAATCAATTACGGGGCAACACACATAGGAAATTTTCTTTATCAGGAAGATTACCATAAATGTCGGCATATCGGAGCTCCTAAAACAAAAAACCCACTGTCTGCTGCAAGGTTTAGAGTATAGACACTGTCCACAAACTCAACAAAGACAGATGATTGGGCTACATTTGGCACATCACAAGCAGGCTCGAAGACACATTCCCCGCAATCAAGTGCTTCCACTTCCCTGATGGATAGATCCATAACGAACCTATCCTCCCTTTTAAAGACTGCGAGCTCGACAGCATCGCCGCAATAAGCCATAACAGCAGTCAAGTGCAGTGTCAGTAAACGATTTGATTCGTCATAATACCAGCGTAGTTCATCCGGTCTGCAGGAATCGGTATACGTCTGAACAGATTTACGCACAATCTCCCTGCCGCACCCCCCGGTTCTGTGATTTATGGAAACTCGCGGATTCTCCTCCCGAAAGGAGCATGCGAGAAAAAGAACCAGAAAACAAAATGCTGTTCTCATAATACTCTCCATTATGATGATAAAGCCTGATAAAAGCGAAACGGCGTACTTTTGAAGATAAATAAGACGGAAAATTTCTGCAAGTCCAGCTTGAAAAACGAAAGCTCCTTCCTTGCGGTCGGAGCCTTCTGGGGAGGTGGTCTTTTTTAATTAACTTATCTGGAAATGAGAACCTTCGCCTGCTCAACATTTCCTGCATTATTGACACTCAAAACATAGTAACCGTTTGAAAGCTTTCCTGAATTGAACTTGTGGGTATAACAGTGGCCTGCGGTTGTATTCAGTTTCGCAGTTTCCACTATGTCACCTTTCAGGTTATAAATTCTCAGAAGTGTTACACCGGTGTTTCTGGCCATGAAATTAACTTTCAGCCCGGTATTTGCAGATGGATTCACTTTCAGACCGGACAACGATCTGCTCACTGGAACCTTTGCTGAGATGACCGTATTCTGCGCAATTGCGAGTCTTACATTACTGATGGTAATGCTGGAGATGGCGTTACCGAAATTGAAGCCCACCCGGGAATCCAGATTCGTTTCACCTGTCATGGTAAATTCGACACTGTACGTCTGCTTTGCGCTGGTCAAATCGACTGTTTTCGAGGCATAGGTATCCCATGGATCATCAGGCATCTGAATAATAATATCCATGGTCCTGTCAACAGTGGATGAAGCATCGAAGGTCAAACGATATGACTTGCCCATTTCAAGAGGCACGTTTCTCTGTACGAGTTGCAAATCATAAACGTTTTCTCCAAGAGCAGTGATATCGACAGTATATGCTCCGTTCGTCGCGCTTCCTGTTGCCTCCGAATTATTCCAGGCATTAAGTACCCAGGGGGCGAGTTCAGTAGCGGAAAAATCACCATTTTTAAGCAGATTGCTGTTCGGATCATTCGGGTCAAAATCAACTACGAAATTGGCAGTTATGCTTATTTCAGAATCAACAGTGATGGTCAGAGGATTTTCACTACCGCTAACACCATCACCGCTCCAGGAACCAAATGCCCAACCTGATTCAGGGTTGGCAGTAAGTGTCACCTGAGTGCCGGGAGCATAGCGGATAGCATCAGGATCACGGGTGATGGTCCCCTGGCCCACTGTGGTAATGGCCAGCGGAAAAGTCTCCCCGCTTCCACCCAGATGATCCTTATGCCACATGTTTCCGGTCAAAGCAAGAAGGTAGACGTTGCCAAGGTGCTGGTTATACCAGTAAGAGTCTGTCATTTTGGCAATCTCTGCACCAAATGCGTTGGACATTTCCTGGCTGTTGCACATGGCCGAAACAGCTAATGCGCCAGTAAAGGCCATATTGTGATTAGTACCTGTGGGAGTACCGTTAAGCTGATAGCCATCTTTGATATTGGCCGGACCTACACCATTGGCCCAGTTGGAGATTTTGATGCACCAGGTTTTGGCTTTTTCGTTACCGTTCCAGAGATAATCGAGGGCAAGGCGCCAGGGAGCGCGGCAGGCATCGTAGCGGTAAGTGGTTTCTCTTCCCGATGATGACCCGGGAGTTCCATTGGCGTACTGCCAGTCTGGAACCAGCCCTGTAGTGGGATTTGCACTTCTTGCCAGAAGAGTGTAGGTATCATCGGCAAGTTTGGTCCACGCAGCATCACCGGAAACATCAGCAAAAACTCTGAAGAAAGCAGGGGTATAATAGGAAATGTCAGTTTCATCACACCCACCCCAGGCACCTCCGGAATAGCCGGCGGCCAGTACGGAGACGCCGTCACAATTCTTAATCAGCATACGGCATTTAGTAATTAACGCTCTGGCCTGATCCAGATAATCACCACCCCACTGCCAATAAGCCACAATAAGGCTGAAAGCCACATCCAGATCACCATCAGTAGCGCTGCCCCGATCAACAAATCCCTCACAGGTAACGCTCCAGGCCATCATGCCGCCCGCTTCCGAGGTGCACTTATTTTTATAAAACTGTAAAATTCCATCATAGAGATCCTTGTTCCCCATATAAGCAGCAGTGAGCATGGCCCATCCCATACCTTCAACCTTGGCTTCAGTTTCGGAATCCGCGGAAGGCATAATGGCATTGCCGCAGGTTTTGGGATACTTGGCGTTCCAGGCATCAAACCAGGTCTGCATTTTGGTGCTGCTTACCGTTGTGGGCATAAATCCATTCGGGTACTGAATATTCTGCGGGAAAGGATAAGCGGCCTGACCGACAGCCAGGGTAGCTGAAAAAACGCAGAACAGAAGTGAACCTAGAACTCTGTTCATAATACATAACTCCTTCAGGGTTAGATGTGGGTCTATGACGTAATGGGGTTAATATAGGCAAAATGCAGGCGTCATATTTGCAGAAAAGCGCAAATATTATTGATATTTTCGTGATTCGGGCATTTTGTCAATGTTTTCTGACGTTTTGCAAAGTGAGACCTGTCGGTTTATTATTGATTTGCGATGACCCAAGTCGGGCTGTATTTTTCCATCATGAAAAAATCAGCAGTACAATCCTTATTAATGATGGCACTTTTACTACTACCTTCAACTGCCATGACCAAAGATTCCATTTCCCAGGAAGAACTGGCAAAAATTGAGTTCCTGATCGCCTCTGTGGAAAAACAGAAGGACGCTCAATTTATTCGTAACGGGAAAGCCTACAAGGCTGATATCGCGGGTCGTTTTTTGAGGGGCAAATGGAAAGCAAAATCGAAGGAGATACTTACCGCGGAAGATTTCATAGGAAAAGTGGCCACGATGTCTTCCACTACAGGGAAGCCCTACCTGATCCGTTTTGCAGACGGGAAGGAGATGGGAAGCGGGGAATACTTGAGGGGGTTGCTTGGTGCTATAGAGGGAGCCGATGAGGCCCCGTAGGTGAATCATGGAATCAATATGTTATCTATGGGGAAAAGAATAGCTCCTATTCACAAGGAAAGATCCGACTGTTCAAATCTAAAGACGCTACCCCTTAGGTGCATCATCGATTAAAAAAATCACCTACGGGGAATAGAAAAATGCCCCGACCAAGCAAAAACCTGACCAGGGCAGCTCCAAATGTTCAATATAATGATTTGTTCCGATTTTAGTCTTTGAAGCAAGTACCTGCTTTTACTTCCAGAAAAAAATCTCACATAACTTCTAAAACTCAGTTTTTTTTAATACTTATTTCACCTTCACTGTTTTAACTACACTTCAATCAATTCCTTCGCAGAATCATCAAACATTAATTCAATTGTCTCTGCCAGTTCAGTATGTTCAAACAGAATAGCAGCTCTTGAAATCATGCGGGAAACAGCAGATCCGGTAATCCCAAGATAATTAGCTAGTATCTTCCCTGAAAAATCAAAACGGTATTTTCCCGTGTATACAAATACTTGGCGAATTTTGGACTTGTAGTCATTTCGACCCTGTTTGAAAAAATCTTCAAATTTCACATCAAATCTTTCAGAAATACAAGAATGCAACTTGGCCAGAGAAAACTGTTCAAGCTCATGACGAGCGATTCTTGCTTTTCGGCTCCTATCCTTTAGGAGCACATAAGAGATGAATTGAGCATCTCCAATCACCCATGATTCCGATTTTGAGAAGTTCTGAGCCCCTTTATTTGCATTTCTGACATTCTCAATCGTTGGGTCTGATTTATCACAACCAGCAGCCATGAAATCATAGTACTGCTGAATGTCATTATCAAAACAGCCTAACATTTCTTCCCTATCCAAAATGCCATCATCGATGTTTTTCATTGCTGCGGAATGCCCACTCCACTGATAGTCCGCCAACTCACTCCGTTTGCAATGATCACATCGGATTGGATTCAGATGCACATAACGGATAAGCTCTTTTAAACCACGATCTTTCTGGACAATGATGGAGGCAAATCTCCGGTAGAAAACCACCCCCTCCCGAGATGACTCTTTATTGAAATACTTGGCATAATTTGAGTTCAACCTTTGTAAAAATAAAGATATCGGCACATCGCTAGATTTCAAAATCAGATGGTAATGATTTTTTTGCACAGACCAGCCCAGGCATTTAAATGAATATTTTTCCAGGGTCTCTTTCACTTCTTTGAGAAAGAATAATATCATGTCCTGGTTAGGAAATATTTCTTCTGCAGCGATACCTCTCGAAGTAACATGATAATAAACACCGGGAACAATGATCCTTGGTTTTGTGCACATAGTAACTCCTTTTAGGGGGCTAGGTTTTATAAGCAAATACAAAACCTATCTTTTTCCCCATAGGTGAGATAATAGCCTCATGTTTCACCTACGGGGGAGAAAATATCCCCTCCCCCAAACCGAAATTGTCATTATTGTTGCTTTATCTTTCTCTCTTAATTATTTTTTGGGAGCTTTTTTACCGGCAACGGTTAAACAGGCCTGGGCTAGTAACTCAGTGGTAGAGTATCGCCCTTTTAAGGCGAGAGTCGAAGGTTCGAATCCTTCCTAGCTCATTTTCCCCGTGCCGCCCTCCCGCCCCTTCTACAATTTCAGAATATTATGGATATAACTAAACTCTCCGATTCACTGGCATCGGCAAACATACCTCAATTAGACCTGTATCGTTCAGACAGGCCTAAAAATGCTTTGTTCAAAGGGTTAGCCGGATCCAGCGATGCGTTTCTGCTTTCCGATCTCTACCGGCAAGCTCAAAGCACCATACTTGTTCTGGTCGAAAACAGTAAACGTGCCGAAACCCTTTTTGATGATTGCAGAAGTTTTCTCAGCGAACAGGATATCTCTCTTTTTCCATCAAGAGATGCAGTTCCCTACAACATGAAGTCCCCCTTCGGACCCACGGTTGAAGCCCGTTTCAAAGTACTTTCGACTCTCCTTGATGGTCAAAGGCAACTGGTAATAGCCCCTTTTACCACCCTTTCACAGAGGCTGCCCCAGGGCAAAAAACTCTTTAACTCTATTATCAGACTTGAACCGGGAGATGAGCTTTCAATTTCCTCGCTTTCCCAGTGGCTCACTGACGGAGGATTTCGTCGGGAAAACCAGACTTCCGACCTGGGAACCTTTTCCATCAGAGGCGGAATCGTGGATGTGTACCCGTTCCTCTCTGAAAACCCGTACCGCATTGAATTCTGGGGAGATACGATTGAATCCATACGGGGTTTCGACGTATTCACTCAAAAAAGCCAGGGGCCACGCAAGTCATTGGAAATAATGCCGATGCGTGAATTTCTGTTCAATGATGAACAGATCGCTGAAGCACTCCGGAATATGACCGATTACTGTGAGAAAAAAGGAATCGATTCCTCAGCGGTGCAGAAGCTTGAGCACCAGTGGAAAACCGTTGGTGATCTTGAGGGTATCGAATGGTTTCTTCACTGGTTTGATGTAAAGTCATCCTCCATACTCGATTACCTCTCAAGTGACGCCACCGTGGTTTGGGACGATCTGGTTCCGGTCAACCGAAGGCTCGATGAGGGACGACAGAACTATGTTCGACATCTGGAAAGAGTTCCTGAAATCTTTGCTCCGCTGGTTTCCCCTCCGGACAAACTGCTCTTCAGAGAAGATTCAGTTGAGGAGGAACTTTCCTTTTATGACTGCATTTACATGGAAACCCTTGACGTTCCCAGAGATACGCAGACATACACAATGGGATTCGTCGAACAGCCTCAACTCCAGAGGGAGATCGATCCTATTGTAGAGGACCTCAGTGCACGCCATAACGATGGTTACCGCTGCGTGATCCTCAGCCCCAATACAGGGCATGCCGAGAGAATGCAGGAGCTTCTGGGTGAAGCCGCCTCCTTTGTTGAGCTGCATACGGGGATTCTCCACCACGGTTTTATATCTAAGGAATTAAAGCTTCTCATCTACTCTGAAAACCAGATTTTCAACCGCACCTATCGACCGATAAGAACCAAGAAGCAGAAAAGCGGCATTCCCATAACCGGCTTTGATTCTCTAGCCCCCCAGGATACCATCGTGCACGAAGACCATGGTATAGGTAAGTTCATCGGGGTGGAGAGAATTCAGACAGGCGACACTGTAAGTGATTGCATGGTAATCATTTATGCAGATCATGCCAAGGTGTATGTCCCGGTGGAGGACTTCCACAAGGTTCAGAAATACGTGGGCAAAGAGGGAGTCGCACCGCCGTTATCGAAACTGGGGACCGCATCCTGGGAGAGGCTTAAAACCAGAACGCGGGAAAGCCTGCGGGAAATGGCCCAGGAGCTCATCGACCTCTATGCCAGGCGTCAGTTTCTGGAAGGCATCAAATTTGCCCCGGACACACTCTGGCAGAAGGAGTTTGAGGATTCTTTCATTTACGATCCCACACCAGATCAGCTCAGGGCCGTGAAGGAAGCCAAAGAGGATATGGAATCCGCCAAGCCAATGGATCGGCTGATATGCGGAGACGTGGGGTTCGGGAAAACCGAAGTGGCTATGCGAGCGGCATTCAAGGCGGTTATGTCAGGTTATCAGGTCGCCGTACTTGCTCCCACTACCATACTGGCAGCTCAGCACTTCAATACATTTTCAGAGCGGATGGTCAATTTCCCGGTCAGAATCGCAGCCATGAGCCGCTTCCAGAAGGGCAAGGAGCAGAAAGTCACTCTGGAAAAGCTGAACGCAGGTGAAGTGGATATCCTCATCGGCACTCATCGTATTCTTTCTCAAGATATAAAATTCAAGAACTTAGGCCTGTTAATCATCGATGAGGAACAGCGTTTCGGTGTAAAGCACAAGGAAGCTCTCAAGCAGTTGCGCTACAAGGTTGATGTGCTTTCAATGACCGCCACCCCCATCCCCAGAACGCTTCACATGTCTCTAATCGGGGCACGCGACCTCTCGATCATCAATACACCTCCCCGCAACCGGCTTCCTATTGAGACCAGGGTTGCGGAATATCATGATGAGCTGGTGAAAAATGCCATAGAGGACGAGCTTGACAGAGGCGGGCAGGTTTACTTCGTCAACAACCGCATCAAAAACATTCCCGCTCTCCAGGACAAGCTTGAACAGCTCGTTCCTAAAGCCAAAGTGATCAGCGCTCATGGGCAGATGCACGAAGACGAGCTGGAGATGATAATGAAGGAGTTTATCGCCGGGCGCTACGATATCTTGCTATCCACAGTGATTATTGAAAACGGACTGGATATTCCAAACGTGAATACCATTGTGGTGAACAGGGCCGATACCCTTGGCCTTTCACAGCTGTATCAGCTCAGGGGACGCGTGGGAAGATCATCGGAGCAGGCTTTTGCTTATTTTCTGACTCCCCCGTTCAAGCAGGTCAACGAAGATTCCCTCAAGCGCCTCAGGGCACTGGAGCAGTATACTGATTTGGGGAGCGGTTTTCAGATCGCCATGAGAGATTTGGAAATTCGCGGTGCGGGAAATCTGCTTGGAACGCGCCAGCACGGATTTATCGCCGCAGTAGGTTTTGAGTTATACTGCAGACTCCTGCAGGAAGCGGTCGATGAGCTTAAGGGTGAAAAGGACGCCAAGGTACAGCTACCCGAGACCAAGCTTGAGGTTTCGCTTCAGGCTTATATACCAACTGAATACATATCCGATGGTCCCACCAGAATTGCAGTATATCAGGAGATGTCTTCGGTACGGAGTATCCAGGAGCTCAACGAAACAGAAAAGGGCATATCCGACCGTTTCGGCCCGCTTCCGGAAAGTGTACAGGCACTCTTTCTGCTTATGCAGCTTAAGATCTGGGGCCAACTGGCGGGCTGCTCACGGGTGGCAATCAATAAAGAGGGCTATTTGCTTCTTTATATAGAGGGAGATCAGGATACGGCCAAAGAACGAATCAGGCGGTTTTTCGAGAGTTCGGAGTATCAGTTTGAGGTCTTTTATGAGTCTCAGGTACAGCTAAAAGCCGCACTGGCCGCAACCGGTACCATAGAACGGGCACTTGAAACGGCCGCGATTCTGGAAAAAGCAGCCAATGCGCCGGCACAGGCTGCAGCCTGACTTGGATTTTAGGGCAGAGCATCATTTATCTTTATATAATGTGATACAGAGCCGTTAGGTTAAGTTTCCCTGGCGCACATCATTAACATCGGCTCTCTTGATTTTTGACAGATAGCGGCATTTGCTGTTTAAGAAAGGCTCTCATGTCCTTCCAAAAATATCGTTTGATCCCGGTCGTATTACTCTGTTCAGTGATGGTGCTGGTGGTCTGCTCTTCCAAGCCATCCAGTCCGGTTATAGCCAGAGTGGGTGATGCAGTTCTGACTCTGGACGATCTGTACAACAGCATTCCCGCCGAGTACAGTGAACTTATAACTCACGAGCAGAATGCAAATTACGTGCGGCAGTGGATCAGTACAGAACTTCTTTATCAGGAAGCGCTCCGGCGAAAAGTAGACAAGGAGAAGGAAATCAAATCCCGGCTGGAAAAAATGAAAAAGGATCTTCTGAGTGCCGAAATGATAAACCGCTGTTCGGCTGAAAACAGTTCTGCTGTAAGCGACAACGCCATTTCTGATTACTACCAGAAAAACAAGCAGTTGTTTGTCCGGGAACAGAATGTGGTCAAATATTATGAAATTGTAGTGGATGATGCTTCTGAAGCTCAGGAGATACGTCGGATTGCCACGCCGGAAAACTTTCAGGACCTGGTCGTATCCCGTTCAAAGTACCCTTCGGGAGATGTGGCGAGCACTCCGTTTGTAGTTCTTGAGGCGATTCCCCCTATTCTGAGGCAGGCTATTTCCGCAGCATCCGTACCCTCCATAATCGGTCCGGTAAAAACCGAGGAGGGGTATCATATTTTAAGATTAATCAGCAAGTTTGAAAAGGGTGGGATTGCCACTGAAGAAGAGGTGCGTGACAAGATTGTCAGTCAGCTGTCCAATGTCACTCAAAAGGGTGAGGTGGAGAAACTGATCTCTGAACTGCGCCTTAAAACCGATGTAGAGTTCAATTTTGATCTTATCCCCGGATCGGACAAGCCGGTGGACAGTAGCACACCTGCAACCGTTGAGCGCTGAGGGATTAGATAGCGGGGCATGAATTATGATTTGTTTTAACAACCCTAGGAGAATCTGAAGTGAAACTTTGGCAAGTAGCAGCTGTTACGGTAGCCGCGGCGGCGATGATGGGATATGCCGCACCACAGGAGCGCCTGGATGGTATAGTGGCCGTGGTGGGAGATGAAATCATTCTGAAATCTGAGCTTGATGCTTACATTCAGATGCGCATTTCCGGTCAGGGGCTCGACCCCGACTCTGTCGATCTGCAGAAAGTGTCCCCTTCCATACTGCAGGAGCTGGTTGATAACAAGGTACTTCTGGTTCAGGCCAAGGAGGACAGCACTATCTCCGTGAAAAGCGAAGAGGTGGAAAATGCTCTCAATAATCACATCGCCATGATTCTAAACCAGAACAATCTAACTATGGAACAGCTTGAAAAGGAGCTCCAGGAGCGCCAGGGTACAACGCTGCACCGGTTCAAAAGCGAAGCGCGCAGAGCAATTAAAGAGCAGCTTTATAAGCAAAAGCTCCAGCAGACCTATTACTTTTCCACAAAGGTCAATCGTAAAGATGTGGAGCAGTTTTTTTCCGAATACGGAGACAGTCTTCCTCAGGTGGGTGAAAGCGTAAATCTCTCCAAGTTGAGTTTCAAACTGTCCGCATCAGATGCCATCAAGCAGGCAGCTTTCGAAAAAATAAAGTCCATAAAGCAGCAACTCGATAACGGAGCCAGTTTTGAGGAGATGGCCAAGAAATACTCACAAAGTCCCGAGGGGGCTGAAGGGGGGGACCTTGGGTATTTATCAAAAGGTTCCACGACCGAGCTTGCTTTTGAGGAACGGGCTTTCGGACTTACTCCCGGTCAGATCAGCGAACCCTTTGAAACGCGGCTTGGTTACCACATAATTCAGGTCATAGAGAAGCGTGATCAGAAAGTGAAAATCAGACAAATTTTCATCAATGTGGCACCGGATGCCAAGCAGCTGGAGACGGTGAAGGCCAGACTGGATTCATTGCGACAGTCGATCAAAACTTCCCAGGAATTTGAGAGTACCGCCAAAAAGCTCAGTGCAGACAACGTAACCAAAAACAGGGGTGGAAATCTGGGGTGGGTTTCACTGCTTGACATCAGCTCTTCAGTGCGGGATGCGGTGAAGGATCTGGAGCCGGGGCAGATCAGTATTCCCGTGCAGGAAGATGATATGATTTCTCTTTACAGACTTAACGAGCGTGTTGAAAACCGCAAGCTGTCTCTGGAAAACGATTACCCTATCATCGCTGAGAAGGCAAAGGAAATAATCGCCCAAAAAAAGCTCATCGAGGCTATTTCCAAGTGGCGTGAGAAAACCTTTATCGACATTCGGATTTGACGGTTACTATGCAATACGATGCACTGGCTCCGATTTATGATCGACTGATGAGTCATGTGGAGTATGAGGAGTGGGTTGATCTCATAAAAAGAGTGGTTGCCCGTTACGGCAACTCCAGATTTCCCCGTATTTTTGAACTGGGTGCTGGAACTGGGGTTCTGGGTTCCACCTTGGTCAAAATGGGATACTCCTATATCGGATCAGACCTGTCTCTTCCCATGTGCCATCAGGCACACAGCATCCGCAATTTACCCGTTTGTACAGCCGATGCCCGTTTCTTGCCGGTCAAAACCAAGTTTGATCTGGTGCTTTTTCTGTACGACGGAATCAATTACCTCCGCACTGTCGACGATTTCGCAGTCCTCTTTCAATCAGTGGCAAAGATGCTCTCCCCGGGAGGGCTTTTCCTTTTTGATATCACTACAGAAGCCAATTCCCTTCGTCACTTCAGCGAATACCTCGACTTTGAAGATTATGGTGATTTCAGTTTTGTGCGACACAGCTACTATGACGATAACACCTGCATTCAGCACAATGATTTCACTATTTACAAACAATCAGATGAAAACCCCCGCCTATTTGAAAAATTCAAAGAGCGTCACCGGCAACGAGTGTACCCGGTCAGCGCTATTGAACAGGTGATCCCCGCTGAGCATTTCAATATTCTGGGGATATGGGACGGGTACAGTTTCAAAAGGTACTCCCCCCGTTCGGAACGTATTCACTTTCTCTTGCGAAAAAGCGGGCCCCGATGATTCAGTTTTCCCATGTATCCAAAGAATACGAGGGGGGATTCCGTGCGCTGGATCAATTGTCGTTTTTTATCGACAAGGCTGAATTCGTTTTTTTGATCGGCGCCAGCGGTGCCGGAAAGACCACATTGCTCAAACATATATACATGGAAGAAAAACCTTCCAAGGGCCAGGTACTCGTGTGCGGATTCGATTCCAAGATAGTCCGCCATAAGGATCTTCCCTTTCTCCGGCGAAAACTGGGGATTGTATTTCAGGATTTCAGACTCCTCCACGACCGTAACGTGTTCGAAAACGTGGCATTCTCTCTTCGAGTCACCGGTGTTTCAGAGAGGGAAGTGAAGCGCAAGGTTTTCAGGGTGCTTGCTCACACCGGGCTGAGTCATAAGTGTTCAAATTTCCCCAACCAGCTGTCAGGCGGTGAGCAACAGAGAGTGTGCATAGCACGGGCTATAGTGAATGAACCCTGGATTCTTTTGGCAGATGAGCCTACCGGCAACCTTGACAATGCCGTATCCAAAGAAATTTTCGATCTTCTCCAGACCATCAACTCCTGGGGAACTACGGTCATTATGGCCACTCACGATATGAACCTTATCGCCCCTTATCATTATCGCACGATTGAATTGTCACGAGGCGCACTCATCAGGGGCGGAGACAACACCTTAAAACCCAAATTTACTGGAGCTGCCCTATGATCTTGGTAACCGGAAATGCCGGTTTTATCGGTTTTCACCTTACTAAGACCCTGCTTGAAAAGGGTCATGAAGTGGCCGGAATCGATGCAGTGAACAACTATTATGATCCGGCACTCAAAGAGAAACGATTAGAGATACTCAGTCGCTATCCGGGCTTTCATTTCCACAGAATCGACCTGTGTAATTTAGAGGAAGTCAGTGTGGTATTCAACAAATACAGTCCCGACAGAGTCTGTCATTTGGCTGCACAGGCTGGAGTCAGATACTCTCTTACTCATCCTTTCGCCTACCAGAAATCAAATAACGAGGGATTTCTTAACGTGCTGGAGCTCTCTCGTCATCAGAAGGTGAACAATTTCGTATACGCATCTTCTTCATCGGTTTATGGATCCAACACGAAGCTTCCCTTCAGTGAAAGTGATCCGGTTGATCACCCCATTTCGCTTTACGCAGCCACCAAACGATCCAATGAACTGGTGGCCCATTGCTACAGTCATCTTTTCAATATCCCCACTTCCGGGCTGAGATTTTTTACTGTTTACGGACCATGGGGCAGACCGGATATGGCGTTATTTCTCTTTACCCGTTCCATTCTTGAAGGAAAACCTATCGATGTTTTTAACAACGGCAAGATGAAGCGGAACTTCACCTATGTGGACGATGTGGTGGACGGAATCATCCGAGTGCTTGATAACCCCAGACCCTACGAGCTTTACAATATAGGTAACAGCAGAGCAGAGGAACTGCTTGATTTTATTAGTGTTATTGAGAAACATCTGGGCAGGAAAGCCACTCTCAACATGCTGCCCATGCAGCCTGGTGATGTGCCCGCAACCGTTGCCGATATTTCCAAAATGAGAGCCCTTGGTTTCGAGCCCCGGACTGATGTGCAGGAGGGAGTGGGCAAGTTTGTGGAGTGGTACCTTGAATATTTTGGCGGCAAGGGACGTTAAGTGGTTATTTTTAGTATACTTAGGGTCTTTTACAGCTTATTTTTTTTCTGATCTTAAGTGTTTTTTGAGTTCTGAATTGCCATCAGTCTGGCAGAACACTTGCATGTAGGATTCTTAAATCATGATCCCGGTTCAGAAACTCAAAACGAAGAGGAATCTATGTACAAGCCGAAAATCTGTGTGGTAGGGTTAGGGTATGTAGGGCTGCCGCTTGCAGTGGAGCTGGCTAAATATTTTCAGGTATCTGGTTTCGACATCAGGGAAAGTCGGGTAAAGGCGTTAAAAACCTTCCACGATCCCAATGGTGAAGTAGCTTCTCAGGCTCTGCGAGACAGTGGCATTCAGTTCTCGAATCAGCCTTCAATCATAAAGGAATCAGAGTTCATCATTGTAGCGGTCCCCACGCCTATCGATGAACACAAAAATCCCGACCTCACACCCCTGTATCGCTCTTCAGAAACGGTGGGAGCAAATCTGCAGCGCGGTGCTGTAGTGGTTTATGAATCAACGGTTTATCCCGGTGTTACCGAAGATGAATGCGTACCGGTACTGGAAAAAACCTCGGGAATGAAATGGAAGCAGGATTTCTTTGTGGGCTACTCTCCTGAAAGAATAAATCCGGGAGACAAGGTCCATACCGTTTCCACCATTAAAAAAATCGTCTCTGGCGATACTGAAGAAACGCTGGATAAAGTTGCTCAGGTTTACAGTGCCGCAGTGAAAGCCGGTGTTCACAAAGCACCTTCCATTAAGGTTGCCGAGGCGGCCAAAGTCATTGAAAATACTCAGCGTGATATAAACATTGCTCTCATGAATGAGCTGCGTATCATTTTCGACAAGATGAAGATCAGCACCAGGGATGTACTGGAAGCCGCCGGAACCAAATGGAACTTCCTGCATTTTGAACCCGGTCTGGTGGGTGGTCACTGCATCGGGGTCGATCCCTACTATCTGGCCTACAAAGCAGAGGAAATCGGTCATCACCCTCAAATTATCATGGCCGGAAGGCGCATTAACGACGCGATGGGTCGCTATTTTGCCCGTGAACTTATAAAGAAGATGATTCATCACAAGTTGAAGGTAATGGATGGCCGGGTTCTCATTCTGGGGATAACATTCAAAGAAAACGTGCCGGATATCCGAAACTCTAAAGTTATAGATATCATTAAGGAACTCAATGACTTCGGCGTGCGCACCGATATCTGGGATCCGGTTGCCGATCCCGCGGAGGTCAAAGAGGAATACGGGATGGATCTTATTGCTTCCCCCAAACCCGGCAACTACGAAGCTGTTATTCTGGCAGTGAAGCATGCTCAATTTCTTAAAGATCCCAATGAGCTGAAATCATGTCTGGTAAACAATGGCATTTTTTACGATATAAAGCAGGCGGTTTCCTGATGATGTTTTCCCGTTTTTCGGTTACGGTTGTTTTTCTGTCCCTTTTTTCTCTCTCAGCGCAGCAATCCGTTTCACCCGAGGTTCTTCGCCAGATGCAGAAAAGTGCTCAGAATGAGGGAATTTCAATTCAAATGAACCGGTTTTTAAAGAGCCGGGGGATCAAGGATTCCCTTGAACTCTATTCATCCATGAAATCCGATTCACTCGATTCACTAAGAGATACTACTGTCAGATACAAACAGGACAGTACTTCCGAGTTTTCCATCTACGAAAAGATGCTCAAAGGGGTAAATATTCTTCCGGACAGCATTCTTTCCACCCTCCAGGTTTATGGTTACGATGTGTTCTCCCAATCAGCCGCACAAAGTTTCTCCGCCGGAGATATGAGCAATGTACCAATGGATTATCCGGTGAGGGCTGGTGATGAAATAAAAATTCATCTCTGGGGAAGAATAAACGAAAATTATGACCTCAAGATAACCAGAGAAGGAACCATCGACATACCGCGAATAGGTCCGGTATCCGTGGCCGGACAGTCATTTTCCTCTCTTCAGCGTTCTTTGGGAGAGAGGCTGGGGAGTATAGAGGGGGTCAATGTTTCAGTTTCCATGGGGGAGCTTAGGCCTATCGGGGTGTATATTGTCGGTGAAGTGAAATCACCCGGATTTCACACCGTGAATCCGTTCAGTAATGTAACCAATGCACTGTTCACTGCTGGGGGAATCACTAAACAGGGGTCATTACGACATATCCAGCTTAAACGTAATGGAAAACTGATAGCCAATGTCGATTTTTATGATTTTCTGCTGTCCGGAAATGACAAATCCGGGCTGAGACTGCAGTCGGGTGATGTGATCCTTGTTCCTATCACTAAAGAGATGGTTGCTGTGGCGGGAAATGTGAGAAGAAGCGCTCTCTATGAGCTGAAAGGACCGGCTAAACTGTCGGAAGTGCTTGATCTGGCTGGAGGTTTAAGTCCATCAGCCTGGACCAACCGCATTCAAGTAGAAAGGTATTACCAAAACAAATATCAGGTGATCCTGGATATCGATTCTGCCAAAATGTCAATGCCTGATTTTCAGATTGTTGATGGTGATGTGGTGAAAGTATTTCCCGTTCTTACAAAAACCCAAAATGCGGTGTATCTCCGTGGAAATGTGCTCAGACCTGGCAAATATGAGTTTAAGGACAAGCAACGAATCAGGGATCTTATTCCCGACTACCAGGCACTGTTGCCTGAAACCTACTTTGAATATGCCGTTGTAGTGCGCAAAACTCCGCCATCCTACCTGGAAAGAATTGTCCCTTTTAACCTTCACAATGCACTTGAGTCTGAAGATTCCAAAGACAACCTGATCCTTCAGGAACAGGATGAGATTATTATCTATCATAAAGACTTTTTCAATCCCGACCGATCGGTAAGTATCGATGGTGCAGTTACTACTCCGGGCAAATACAAATTGCTGGATAATATGACCGTAAGGGATCTTATTCTGCAGGCGGGAGGTTTGAGTGATGAGGCGAGTCCTCAGCGGGGCGAACTCTATAGAAGACAGATGTCCAGTGAGCGGGTGACTACCGATAAAATCGATTTTTCTACCGAGGGGGCCATGCAGGATGACCCGGACAACAACAAGGTGCTGATGAGGGGGGACCGGGTTTACATCAGGAGCAGAAAAGGCTGGGAGGACGAAAGACAGGTTGAGCTCAGAGGTCAAGTTGTCTATCCCGGAACCTATGTCATCTTTGAAGGAGAAACTCTGGGAGACCTTATCAAGAGGGCCGGGGGGTTTAAAGCCGATGCCCACCTGTCGGCCGCACTCTTTACCCGCAAGTCGGTGAAGGATCTTGAGCAGAGAAGACTTGCCGATTACACAAAGCAGCTTGAAACGGATATACTGCGTCTTTCTGCAGAACTGGCTGTCACCGCCAATGCTGATGCATCGGCACTTCTTGAACAGCAGATGCTTCTCAAGGAAAAGCTTAGTGCCAATGAGGCTATTGGACGGGTTGTCATCGATATGACTGACGAAAAAAATTATTCGAACTTTTCCTTGGAGAACCGGGACAGTCTGTTCATCCCCAGAAACCTTAATACCGTTTCAGTTCTTGGAGAGGTGTTCAATCCGGCCACCTTCCGTTATGAAGAAACAAATCCGGTAGCTGCCCATTATCTGGAGATTGCCGGTGGTCTTAAAGAGAACGCAGACAAGAAGCACATGTATGTGATTAAGGCCAATGGCAGCATTATCACCAGCAAAAGCACCCGAATCGAATCTATTCGGCTGGAACCGGGTGATGCAGTTGTAGTTCCTGCAAAAATCCGCTATACGAATCCGCACAGACTTTTTGTGGATACGGCTGATGCCGCCTTCAAAATTACCGGATTTATCAGTGCGCTAGTGACTCTAATCATTGCGGTGAACAAATTTTAGGGAAGGGAATACTCCCTTCCTATCTGCTATTTACCTTTCCTAAGGTCACCCGCACTCCGATTCCCCCGCCCAACCTGAATACCGTTTCAGGAAGCACTTCCACACCGGGGACAATCTCCGCAAACATGCTCAGCGGCTGATTGGGGAAGAGGTATTCGGTGCCAAACGGTATTCTTGCTTTTACAAACCAGTCGTCACTTATTCTTACCCGCGACCCCACTCCGGTGTACAAAGCAAGATCGCCATTGTAAAAATTAAAAAAGTTTGAGTGTACGAGGTAATCACCATGCACAGAAAACATTCCCACATCACCGAAAGCCCAGGCCACTGCAGCATCTAGAGCAGTCCTTGGGGTATACCAGTATTTGGCACTCAGCCCGGTTTCTACCCCCAGGATCGCCCCAAGTTCAAATTTCGGGATATCCTGAGCAGGAAGCAGGGAAGAAAAAACCAAAATGAACAGGGGAATAATTTTACGCATAGCCATCTCCTTGCTGATACTATTTGATATAAGCAAGGTTTATACCTTTATAGAAGTAACAGAATTTAGAAAAATCAATGAGTTACGTTCCCCAGAGGTGCAACATGGGTTTTATAAGTCACCTACGGGGCACCAGACTGTCTCGTGATCAAAATCACTGACCTTTTAGATTTACTATGATATACTACTTAATACAAATAAACCTTTTTTTCAGTTAACTAATGTCTCTTTGTATATTTCTATTCGTCTATTCTAAAGTGACATCTAATACCCCACCACTCTGGAGGAAATATGTATAAGCACCTGGTTGTATTCGCATTTCTGTCTCTGTTTCTATGTAGTGCCTACAGTCAGAATCAGGACAGTTTTGTCACTGAAGGAATCGGCTTCGGCATGAACCGCAATGAAGCTCTCATTGCCGCCAAACGGGATGCAGTGGAAAAAGGAATCGGCACTGTGCTCATTTCCCAGACTGAAATAGAAAATTTCATGCTCAAAAGGGATCAGATCATCACAAAAACTACTGGTAATGTCAAAAAGTACGAAATAATAAAGGAAGCCAAAACCCCGGAAGGGGGACTTGAGATTAAGATCAAAGCATGGTTATCAAAGAGTTCCATGCGTGATGATCTTGCAGCTTTTCAGATTCTTCTGGAATCCATGGACAAGCCAAAGGTCATGGTGATCATCGATGAAAACAACATCGGAGATCATCTGCCCACAAATCAAACCTCCGAAACAGCTCTTATTAAGTTTCTCAAGGACCCTTATGGATTCGAACTTGTGGATCCCAGTGTCGTAGCTACTATCAAGTCATCAAAACAACAGATGGCGCTTCTGGACGGCAATGTTGCTGAGGCCGCGTCCATCGGAGCTCAATACGGAGCTGAAGTGGTTATCCTGGGAACTGCAATCAGCAGAAAAGCTGAGAATATGACCGTTAATCTTGGGGGAATGACTTCCGTACAGGGTGAAGTGTCTCTGCGGGCAATCAACTGCTCCAACGGAAGAATCATCGCCACTGAAAATGGAAGAGCGGCAAAAGTGCACATCAACCCCATGATCGCCGGCAACCAGGCTATCGAAAAAGCTTCAGATGCAGCCTGCGGTAAGTTGATCGATGCGATTATGAAGGATTGGTCCAATCAACTCAATAATGGAGTTTCGCTCAACGTAAGTGTTAGTAATGTGGGCACATTTAAAGCCAAAAACGCTATAGTTGCAGCTATCGGTGCAATGGCGGGGGTAAGTGCGGCTCGGGAAAGATCCTGGGACGGGAAAAGCAAGATGCTCAAAGTGGACGTGCAGTATAAAGGAAATGCCAACGGGTTCGGTACCAGAGCAGACGGCGCTAAAGTGAACGCAGGCACTCTGGCTGTGACTGGACTGAACGGATCAGATATCGAGTTAGAAGCGGATGGTATATAACAATTAAATTGATAATTCAATATTACAAATTCCCTGTATCGGCAGGGGACCCTCAGTTTTTTGCTTTTACAGAACGGTAAATTGATGCAATTTTCAAGAAAAAAGACCCGAGAAGTTAAAGTCAGACATCTGCCGATAGGCAATGGCAATCAGATTGTAATTCAGTCTATGACAAATACCCGAGCCGGTGATGTAGAGAACACACTGCTCCAAATTGAACAGTTAAAAAGTGCCGGTTGCCAAATCGTACGAATCGCGGTTCCCGATTCAGAAGCTGTCGAAGCATTCAGGAGCATTAGGAACCAGACAGACCTTCCCTTAGTGGCGGATATCCATTTCGACTATCGGCTGGCCATCGGCGCCATTGAGGCCGGTGCAGACAAAATCCGCATCAATCCCGGTAATATCGGCAGTACGGAAAAAGTCAAAGCTGTAATCCATTCAGCCCGTCAGGCAAAAATTCCCATTCGTGTCGGGGTAAATTCCGGATCACTGGAGAAAAATCTGCTGGAAAAGTATGGAGGACCCACTCCTGAGGCATTGGCTGAGAGTGCAATCAACTACGTCCGGTTCTTTGAACAGGAGAATTTCAGAGATCTCATTGTATCTATAAAAGCAAGTGATGTTCTGACCACCGTTAAAGCCTGCCGGGCGCTGGCCGAACAAAGTGATGTACCTCAGCATATCGGGATTACCGAATCGGGCACAGTACGCAGTGGTTCAATCCGGTCAGCTGTGGGTCTGGGAACGCTCCTTGCCGAGGGAATCGGAGATACCCTGCGGGTTTCGCTTGCCGGAGACCCAGTTCAGGAAATTTTTGTAGCCAAGGAAATACTTAAATCCCTTGATCTTTTACAAGGACCGGTCGTAATAGCTTGCCCCACCTGCGGCAGAACCCAGATTGATGTGGCTAGTCTGGCTCTTAAGGTGGAGGATCTGGTATCACGCCTTCAATCACCTGTCAAGGTAGCCGTAATGGGTTGTGTAGTAAACGGACCGGGGGAAGCCAAGGATGCCGATATCGGTGTCGCCGGAGGCAAAGGGGAGGGATTGATTTTCGTCAAAGGGAAAGCGCTTGTCAAAGTAAAAGAGGAGATGCTTCTGAGCCGGCTTGAGGAAGAAATCAGGATCTGGTCGGAAGGCAATAAATCCTGCTGATCCAAACCCCTTACAAATTGCTGGCCCAGGCGGAAATCATTCCCGCCCGGGCCTTTTTAATTTAGGAACGCAGCTTCGCTACTGCTATATTTGAAAACTCCGCATTTCTAGCTTTATCCATAATCTGCACAATCTTGTCGTATGCCACATTGTTCTCCGCTGCTATGGTAATGTTCGAAGCATCTTCAGATTCCCTGAAACGGTCTCTAACCATCATGAGTCTGTTCTGAAGTTCATCATAGAGAGAGAGCGGTTTCAAAGTATAATCCTTCGGGTCATCCACCCTGATCGAACGCCTTGGATTTGAAAGTACGGTTACAGTCTGACCCTTTTCCACTTTTCCCAAAGGTTTATTATCTGCATCCAGAAGCAGTTCCCCATGAACAGTATAGAGCCCATTCTGAATTTCTCCTGCTTCAGTGCAACTGTAAAGCAGAATCTCACTCTTTTCAGATTCCTGGAGTTCTCTTCCACTTACAGGATGAACCGCTCTTTGCGAAGGATAAAAGGGAAGCAGAATTTCCTCGTTAGTGCCGCGAGTTATGTACTTGTGAAACTCTTTATAGTGCATGCTGGGCAGAAAGCCGCCTTTGGCTCCCAAGGTCAATACTGAATCTGTAATGATGGCTGTCAGTTTCAAGAGATTGTCCTGAGGTTTCCAGGATGATGCACTATCATGCTGACTACCCCCCGGAGGCAGCTTAATATCGATTACTGATACTTTGGCGAATTCGGCAGAAACCAGTAGCATGGGAATGAGCACCACCATGAGATTCATGAAAACTTTCAGATCCATTTCTACAGCAGCTGATTCGCCCCTCTTCAGTTTGTCTTTCATAAACCACCTCCGGCTTAGTTTGGGTGTTTAAGGTTCTATACTTAAAACGGCATCCGGAAGGGAATAATTACAAGGGCAGAAAGAAACCCCGAGAGCTTCTCGGGGCTCAATTTAAAAAAGCAACCCAACTCTTGCGGAATAGGCGGTTGGGTAATGATCCTCCCATCCATCAATCAATGCATTTACCCTGCCTTCAATGAGCATCTGCACGGTAGAAGAGCGGAAGAGCTGGACACCGGCGGATATTCCGGCATTGAAACCGAAAATGTTTTCGTCATTTTCTCTGGCGTAGCCAAAACCAAAATCACCGGCAAGAAACGGAGAAACTTCGGCATAAAAGGGTATGAAATTCAAACCAAGATTAAGCCCGGCAAGGACTGAGTTACTGAAATCGGTGGAAGCTTCCGCCATGGTGCGAATACCGGCATAGGGATTCACCTCCCAGATTCGTCCGAAGTAAAAACTGTAGGCCAGATCTTCTGAAGTAATATTGGTAAGGGATGCCGGCCCGAATCCCACAATGGTGAATTCAGCTGCTCGGTGCTTTGTTTCCTCCATACCGGGAGCAGGTCCGGGAGGAGTAGTGTCTGGAGGTGGGTACTCTTGCTGCTGATTTTGAATGGAAGAGGAATCATCCTGTGATGGCGAAGTCTGTGCCGATAGGGAAAATATCAAAAGTAGTGAAAATATAACTGCTTTTGTATAGATGGCATGATTCATGACACCCTCCTGGAAAAGGAAATGAACTGCTGATAGGAAAGGGTGCAAGAATTATGCCCGGGATCAAATACTGCCCCGCAGGTGATTCATGAGTTCTACAATGCACCTACGGGGTAGCGTAACTCATTGAATTAGAAAGGTGGTAAACTCTTCAAGAACATTGCCTGCCCCTGAACTCCATCCGATACCACACGCTCAAACCCCCACCCGGACTGATGCCCATAGGTGATTTATTAAGAAGCCATGATGCACCTGCGGGGCAGCATATCCCCCCGCATCAGAGGATAAAATACAGCCACAACGGGATGGTTATGATACTCAGAATCGTACTCACTGCAAGGAGTGATGAAACGAACTGTTCCTCAACCTTGAATTTGGATGATACAACCGAAGTGGCCACCGCAACCGGCGTAGCCATTAAAAGAACCGCCACCCCGGCTACCATCTTGTCAGCTGCAGGGAACAGCAGTTTAAATACTGCAATAGTTATAAGGGGTAAGAGTATAAGTTTCCCGAGAACAGTAAACGAAAGTGGCACAAAATGCCTCCCGATCGCCTTGATACGCAGTTTCCCTCCAACAGCCAGAAGAGCAAGAGGAAGTCCCATTGTGCCAACCAGCCGCAGGAATGCCTTAGCTGACATTGCAGCTTCTTTTAGGGGGAGGGGCACGGAACCGGAGCTGCTGTTGAGCTTAAGTGCACTTATAATCCATGCGACAGCCAGTCCCGTTAGGGCTGCAAGGATTACAGGATTTAAAAGCGCGTTTCTCACCGAAGCCACAATGTTGCGTTGACCGCGTTCAGAAGTAAACCCGATCATGATAAAGGAAACCGCTACGAAAACCGGTATACTGAATGCATTGATTATTGCAGCTTTAGCCAAACCTTGCTCGATGCCAAAAGCCGACGAAGCCAGAGGAAACCCCATATAGGTCACATTAGCCCAGTAAGTACCGAATATTACCGCTGCAGCAAGACCACCTTTAAGCCTGAAAATGAGTGCGCCGGCGGAGTAGAGAATAAAAATTATGGAAATAGAAATAAGTGTGCTGAAAATGAGCACGCTGTCCAGCAACTTATAAAATGGCTGGCTTGCAAGCTCGACAAAAATTAGGGCGGGAAGTGAAAGGTAATAGGCAAGATCATTCAGAAAACGCTGATGATCCTCATTCATAATATTGCGTCTGGACAGAAAATTCCCGATACCAATCACTCCGAATACCGGAAGCGTTATTCTAAGTACTTCAAATATTCTGGCACTGTCCATCATTTAAACTGATGTTCTGGTATTACAATGAGCGACCTTGCATTCCCATCGGAAACCGAAAGATCTATGGATGCAGCTTCGTATTCATGATCATTAATGATAATCTTCCCGTCCTGAATTTCAGATATACTCTGAATATTGGACATGCCTTTGATACTCATGCCCTCTTTTAGAAGCACCTTAGCGGACGCATACTCCCCCAGTCTCCTGAGAAACGGCTCATCGATGATTATGCCTCCGGTTACTGTCAGAGGTATTTCCAAAAGCTGGAAACTTTTTTTAGCCTGCAATGAAAGAACAGACCGCCCCATATGAGAATCTTTAAAATACCTGGGAACTGATTCCAGTGCCTTGATTTTCTCAATTGCATTGGAACCCACATTCGCCGGAAATTGACCGCAGGAAAGTACTGTCCCCGATGCATCAGTGATATCCAGAAAGGAAAACCGCAGAGGTTTCAAATATTTGGATGCTGCTTCTGTTACTTCCTGCGCATTGGTTTCTTTATCAAGAGCCAGTTTCACTGAAAAATTTCTATCGGACTGTAAAACTTCAGCGAATGCATCCAGCGCTGTCCTGATATCCTTTTGCAGATCATCCAACCGTACCTCAACAGTTCGGCGTGCAATCTCAACCCGGTTATCAGGTGCCTCAAGCAGTGACGGGGCAGCCTGACTCTGCAGGTAGAAATAAGTGGCTCCTGCAGCGATGAGCGCAGTCAATAAAGGAACGATAACTT
Source organism: Fibrobacterota bacterium (assembly GCA_023436205.1). Taxonomy (GTDB): domain Bacteria; phylum Fibrobacterota; class Chitinivibrionia; order Chitinivibrionales; family Chitinispirillaceae; genus JAEZKC01. The sequence continues at coordinate 85,523 of JAEZKC010000068.1, read as the reverse complement.
TCATACTAGACTCCGATTCAGTGAACGTTCGAAAATCTAAAAATAATACAGTAGGAGGTTAAATTCATCATAATGGTTGCAGGTAAACACAACAATACTGGGGTACTACGATGGGACCGCCAAAGAAATTTGCCCAAATCCTGCTGCAAGCTAAACCGCACAAGAGGATAATTCTACTAAATAGAACTATAAAAGAATGAGACTGATTGTAATTCAAAACGCTTAAATTGAGGAGATTCGGACTTGACTACAAGACCAAACACCGCTATTCAAAGAACGGCGGCAGCACTGCTGCTCTTGGCCTGCATTGCCTACTCTCAGCCCATTATCCTAGTTAATGAGGTCGGTTACGAAAAAGAGGGACCAAAAAGAGCAGTAATTCAGTCCTCCGATCCTTTAGCTTCTCAGACCTGCTACATCATCAATGAACAAAACAGTATTGTGGATTCAACAACACCGGGTGAAGAAATCACCGTTGAGGGATGGAAGAACAGACGCTTTAGAGTTGCAGATTTCAGCTCTTTTAAAACTGATGGTAACTATAAGCTTAAATATGGCCAGGTGACATCACCACTCTTTTCAATTGGCCAGAATGTGCTGTTAAACAAAACTGGTGCAGATCAGATTGGTTTTTTCAATGGAATGAGAAATACTGATCAGGATGACAAGGCTGTTGCACTGTTCGGAGGGAGTGGCACCCGAAACGCCTACGGAGGGTGGAACGACGCCACTGGAGACAGAGGGAAATACCTGTCACATTTATCATTTGCAAATTTTTTCAATCCGCAGCAAATCCCCATGGTGGTGTGGGCCATTGTACATGCAATCGAGATGAAACCGGACTTTTTTGCTACAGAAGCAAAAGCTGAAGCAGCTTGGGGTGCTGACTATCTGCTTCGTGCTTTGGATCCGGCCGGCTTTTTCTACCTGACAATTTTTGACAATTGGGGATATAACTTTCCGCGGGAGATCTGTGCCTGGAGCCATTCAGAAGGAGTACGCTCCGGAGATTATCAGGCAGCCATGCGGGAGGGTGCCGGTATGTCCATTGCCGCTCTTGCCCGGGCTTCCAAAGCGGGTATCAGCGGAGATTCCAGCTCCGCATCCTATCTCAATGGTGCAAAACGCGCCTATGCCCATCTCAAAGCCAACCCCACAAAATACCAGGATGACAAAAAAGAAAATATAATAGACGATTACTGCGGCCTCATGGCAGCTGTAGAACTCTATAACGCCACATCAGAAGCGGAGTATCTTTCGGATGCTCAAGCCAGAGTTAGTTCTCTTCTAGCCCGTCAGTCCGAAGAGGGGTGGTTTTACTCCTCAAACGATGCGCAGGGAAACAACTCAAGACCCTTTTATCATGCCGCAGAAGAGGGACTTCCAGTGGTTGCCTTAAGCCGCTATGCGCAACTTGTAAACCCCACGGATATCCAGGTTATCCGTGATGCAATTAAGAAAAATCTGCTGTGGTATAAAAACATCACTCTGAATGACCCCAATCCTTTTCACTATGCGAAAATGTACAGAGCTGTAAGCGCAGGGAGTGTCGCGGGATCAGATCTGGCTCGCAATCGTCCCGTAACCTCATCCGGGGTGGAAAACGACAACATCAATTTCGGAGCCGAAAAAGCAGTTGATGGCAGTTCCACAACCAGATGGTCCAGCGATTTCGGAAATGATAAATGGATCTCTGTAGACCTTGGCTCAGTATATAAGGTAAATAGAGTCTTACTCCGTTGGGAAGCCGCATACGGAAAAGCCTACCGCATCGAAGTTTCCTTAAATGGTACGTCCTGGACAAAGGCAGCTGAAGTCACCGATGGAACCGCCGGCTTACGCGAACTTACATTCTCACCAGTTCAAGGGCAGTATGTGCGCATGTATGGCGTTGAACGCGGGATGGAATGCTGCGGGTTTTCTCTCTACGACTTCGAAGTATATGGTGAAGAAACCAATACCCCCTCACCATACCAGTCTACCTTCTTCATGCCTCAGCAAAATGAAACCGGTTACTGGTGGCAAGGCGAAAATGCCCGCCTTTCCTCCATGGCAGCAGCATTCATCCTCGGTTCACCTCTGGCCGACCCTACAGGCGATCTGTGGAAGAACACCTTCTACGATTTAGCAGTGTCTCAGCTCGACTGGATCTTGGGAAAGAATCCTTTTGCCACCTGTTTAATGTTCGGCTACGGAGTGAAAAATTATGAAAACTACCCTGGATTGGGCGGATACGCTTTCCCCAATGTGAAAGGTGGAATCTGTAACGGAATCACCGCAATGAGAGCCGATCAGAAAGACCTCGAATTCATGCCCTACCATCAGCGTGCAGCCGATTCATTATGGGCAGACTGGCGTTGGATGGAACAGTGGCTGCCCCACAATGCCTGGTACCTTACAGCAATGTCATCCCTGGCCTACAGAATAGATAATCCGATCATTGCGCCTATCGCTATCCAGGTTCCACCCCGGTCCAGTTCAAGAAGCGAGTTAAAGTCTATTCGCACCCTGGGCAATACCCTTAACCTTACCTTAAGTTCTGCCGCCAAGGCCCGAACCGAAGTTGCTCTCTTCTCCATAAAAGGGCAAAAAATCATGAGTTTTGTAGTAGATAAGGGAAAAAACTCTGCTATGGTTCACATACCAAACTCAGTGAGCTCAGGAATGTACCTGCTGCAAATTAAAAACGGGAAATGGATTAGTGATCACCAGTTTAATATCATGAGATAAACTTACTACCCCGGCGTGATTTACTCTCGTCACTCCGGGGTTTGCTGCCTTGCGGGTTTTATGATTTCAAAATGCGCCGGCAACACAGTGAACTGAACCTCCACCCTTATCTCTTTCACAAATATTTTTGTGCACCTTAACTCCCTAACCTGCAACAGGAGGCTCTTCTTGAAAAAACAAGCCTGGTGGATCATTGCAACGGCTCTCGGCGTATACGCCGCAGATTTCAGCGGCACAGTCGTAGATGCCAAAAGCGGTCTGGCAGTTGAAGGTGTACTGGTGTCTGCAGGCTATACAGAATTCAACACACGGACAGACTCCCAGGGAAAGTTCTTCCTCTCCACGAGTGCGTCCTCTCCCGCCATTAATTCTGTCAAGCATGGTCCAGAATCTCTCATTAAATGGAATTCCCGCCTTCGCAGACTTGAACTGCCTCAAACCAGCGGGCTTACAGAAGCCTCGATCTACGCCCTGAGTGGCCGCTGCCTTCTGAACTGCAACCTCATTTCCAGCCGTTCCATTCAGTTGAACAATACACCACCCGGCATCTATCTCCTTAAGCTCAAGGGGAATGATGGCGTCAGGGCATCCGTAAAGCTGATTCTGTCAAAACACTCTGCCACATTCAAAGCTAATATTGCTGCACGGAACAGCTTGCAAACCAGAACCGCAGATGCACAGTCCCCTGTTCAGCTCATTTTCCGCCATGATGCTTATTACCCGTTTAATCTATCGGTGCCGGGATCTGTGGAAAACATCACAATTAATCTTAATGCAGATGAAAGGAGTTTTGTTTTTGATCAGACCAAAATCCGTTCATACCATTTTACCCTCAGTGGTGCAGACTCCCTTTTCCTGGAACAATATGGATACCGGGAAACCTATGTTCCCGCCCAGATGCAGTTTGAAGATCAAACCATAGGCACTGTGGGATTCAGATATAAAGGTTCCCCTTACTCAATACCCAACTGCTTCGACAGTACATCTCACCGCAGACTTATCGAAAAGGAAGTTTGCCGCAAAATTTCCTTCAAAGTCAAATTCACCGAGTACGATCCGGATAAACGGTTCTACTCCATGAAACGGTTGAACCTGCACTCCATGTCTGCCGATGCCACCAAGATGCATGACATGCTGTCTTACGAACTGTTCAGGGAAATGGGAATTTTCGCCCCCAGAACATCTTACGCCAAAGTGTATGTAAACAACACCTATGTCGGTCTTTTCGTGGCCGTGGAAGATGTGGATGGAAGATTTACAAAGGCAAGATGGCCGGTTTACGGAGACGGCAATCTCTACAAAGAAACCTGGCCTGCCCCTAGAACCAGAAGCTATTTCCTTAATGGATTAGTGACAAACGACAAACCGGCCGATAATCCTGATGTTTCCCGCATGATCGGATTCTACAAGGCAATTGACACCTCTACAGCAGAAAGCTTTTCCAGAAATCTATCGTCTTTAGTTGATTTTGATTACCTCCTTCGCTACTTTGCGGTTGACAGGGCCATAAAAAACTGGGACGGAATAATGTCTTTCTATGGCAGTGGTAACTGGGCATCAAACCATAATTTTTTTCTTTATGAAGAAGAAAACTCCGGAGGGAAATTCTGGCTCATCCCCTGGGATCTTGACAATACATTGTGGGCGACCGACCCCTATATCGAATCCGCCGGGTTGCCAAACTGGAATGAACCCTCTTCAACCTGTGCTGGCTATCCTGTATGGGGAGGATCTTCTTTTGTGACTCCGCCCAACTGTGACCGTTTCATAAAACTCACCGCCCAGCTTTACTGGAACAGATTCGTTCAGCACGGAGAACAGTTTCTGGAGAAATTCTTTCAGCCGGAAACACTATGCAAAAAAGTTGATGCCCATTCCCAGCTGATTGACAAGGCTTTACAGGATGACCCGGTGGTCTCTTACTCAAACTGGCTCAATGAAGTTTCCTCTCTCAAAGATGATTTTTCCATTCTGAAAACCAGTTTCTACAATCACCTGCATGGAATTAAACCCCAAGCAGATACCAGCGGATATCTTGAACACTATCCCTTTAACAGTCACCTCAGGGATAATCTGCTTAACAATTTTGAATTTGCACCAGCTGCAAGCGTAAGCGGATGGACCTATACCTATGCGTCTTTGAACTCAACGGTATCCCTGGAACACAGCACCAAAGATCCTTTGTTTGGCACTGCAGATATTCACTTTTCCTTTGAATTGCTCCCATCCGGCAGTACTCAACCATGGAGCGAATGGTGCGGTTTCGGGATGAATCTCCGCGATGTAACCGACCTGACCAACCTCAAGGAGATTCAGCTTTCGCTCAAATCAGATGTGCAGCGTACTATTACTATCTCGATAAAAAGTGATGTCTATGCAGATTATAGCGTCAAGGAAGACTATATCTGGTCTGTCGATGCCCTTCCAGAAATCAAAACGGTGATACTCCCTGTGGATAGATTAGGGTATCCCACATGGGGCAACCCCGACAATCCAGATATTTTCGATGAGGTCATGTCTCAGGTAAGTGGCCTGGCCTTTGCCCCGAGTGCCCGTTTTGATGGTGCAGGGGACCTGTCGGTAAATCCAGATGTTGGATTCCTTAGGGTAGACAATATCAGATTTGTTTTTAAATGAGTAGTAGCATCAGAGTATAAGCCCGCCCGCTTTTCTCTGGTGCAAACTTTTTCAGAGTAACCGCATTCTTTCGAGGATTTCATCAATTTTTACTGCCATTTTGAAATCCTCCTCTGATAAACCATGTATCTTGTGTGTATATAACTCTATTCTGAGCCGATTATAAGAGAGACACAGCTCCGGATGATGATCTTCCTTCTGAGCCAGTTGAGCAATCTCATTGAGGGCTCCAAGTGCTTCCTGGTAAGTGTCAGTCTTTACATCCTTAATAAGCGTATGCTCTTGATGACGGTCTATTTCCCAGTTAACCAAATTACCTGCGAACTCCTCTTCATCCTGAATACTTAACGACTTCTTCTCCATGGCACCCTCCAAAAAGAAGAACCGAGAGATTTCCCCCCGGCTCCTCCTGCTACAACTGATGACTAAAGCTTACCATCCGCTTCCAGTATCACTCATAGTATCCTGACCACCGTTCATGGTATCTCCGCCATTGGATCCACCATCCATAGTATCTTTCATAGTATCCTTACCGCCTCCATTCATGGTATCTTTGCTGCCTGATCCACCATTCATGGTATCCTGGCCGCTTCCATTCATAGAACCGTCACTTGTGGCCATTTCGATTCTAACCGCAACCTTGTCGCCCTCCTGTTGTGTATACCACACCATGACATCATTGTCCATCTGCAGGATCTGTTCCATGCTGTCAGCAGGATTGAACTCGGTCTGATCATTAAAATAGACAGTGTCCATACCGGTATCAGATTCAATAACAAACATCTGATTCTGCAAATCCACGGAGGAAACAGTTCCCTGTACCTGGGTAGTATCGGACATGGAACCGCCATCTCCACCATTCCCGCCGGTATCTGAAGGAGCGCTTCTGCCTCCCGCGACTGTCAGTGCTAAAGTGGAAAGTGTGATGAGGAAAATGTTGCGCAGCATAAGGTGACCTCCTGAGTTAGGTTAATTTCTAACAAGCACATCTGAAAGAACATTTGCGCTTGCCACCCATTACTGCGACAGATATGCCACAATCAGTTTCACGCTTGAACCGAAAACGTTAACCGGTTGATTTTCATCAGAATACGGCAGGCATTCCCAATATTTTTCACAAAATGGGAACGGCCTGCCCACTTAAATGCTTAAAAATCAATCAGTTCCCGTATCGAACGAACTATTCTGTGTGGAAAAACACTGCTTCCGGCCGGAAGCCCCTTTCCTCGGATATCATTCCAAACTGTATAAAAGCCCATCTTACCCGGGACCTCCACCTCCCACTCCAGATTGTCCCCCACTATCCAGCACTCCTCCGGACCTGCAGACACGCTCTCCAAAGCTAGTGAATAAAACCGCTCCTCAGGCTTTCCATACCCTACTTCCCCCTCAATAAATATCCCATCAAAATAAGGGGACAACCCGAAACGCTCAATTTTCTCTCTCTGCAGAGGTGCTTCTCCATTAGTTACAAGAACCAACTTTACTCCCTGCCCTCTAAAATGCTGCAACGTCTCGATGGACCCGGGAAATAGATGCACTGCCTCCAGCCGCTTCTGAGAATATGCATCTGCTAAGGCATTCCAGTTTTCACTCTCCTCTAAACCAAGTTTGCGCAACCCAGTTTTTACAATCTCCCGGCGTGCCTCCCGCTGATTATTTCTTCCTATACGATGCCTTTGCACATCTCCCCAATACCAGCGGCTTGCATCCAGAACCGCCCCAAGCAACTCCTCTTTGGAAACACCCAGCAGGGATGAATAGATTAAAGAGATCTCCTCCCAAACCGGAAGCGAAACCGAATCAAAGGCAATTATGGTATCATCAAGATCAAACAAAACCGCTTTGGGTAGTTTTTTATCCTGCAACTTGTATTCTCCCTTCAAAAGAACAGAAAAATAACACCTTGAAGACCATTCTTCCACAAAGTTGATTATCGGGACAGCTTCATAATCAGCTCTCTATCCATGTCAAACAATGCACTTTCCGAATCTGCCGACAGAAGAAAAGCATTTCTGTAAGGCTGCCGATAGATATCAGAACAAGCTCTAAGCGGTGTTATTAACAGTACACCTGTTTTACTTTGCTGTGAAAACGAGAGACTTCCCAAAATAGTTCTTAATTCCGAATAAGTTTCAGGCAATCGGCATCTTTTGCTGCTTAAAAAGCGGAAAAACACATGTTTCTCGGGAACAAGTTTCGATTGAAGTGCCCGAGCGATATCACTTATGACATGACGGGCATTTATTTCGATAACCGGTGCAATCCGCTCATCTCCCGAGGATGATTCATAAATAAATGAATCAAACCCGACTGGTCCGAAGTAACCCTTTTCAAATAGAAATCTGGAACAGGACAGTGCCTTTTGAGTCAAAAGACCCTCCCAGCTTGACCCGGGCGATTCAGGTGATAAGTGTACTCCGTAAAAGGTGCCCCTGGAATTCACAAAGCAGCGATAATGACGAACCAGGTCCACCGAGCCATCAATCCCGATCACGACTGAGCTGGAGATATCAGAAATTCTTTTGTACCATGGTTCCACAGTGTAAGATGACATTTCAAACAACTGTTTTATTCTGTCTAGCATACTTGCATCCGGGGGCGAATTCAGCAGAACGAATCCAAAACCGGAACTCCCCTGAGACGGTTTTAATACCAGAGGATATTCCAGTTCCCCTGTTGCGAGAAGTATATTGAAATCTTCAAATGAATACATCATTTGCGAACCGGGAACACCTGTGCCTTCTTTCTGAGAAAACTGGGTACAAAATGCCCTGTCATTCACAACTCTGACAATGTCAGTCGGAGGATGCGGCACTGATAAATTCATTTTTTCAAACAGGTTTACAACCGTATCATCCCAGGCCCATGGTTCGGGAAGTATCGATTCACAAGACCTGAAGTGCTCATTAACAAACGAAGGCAAGGCCAGACCGGATTCCTGCAGGTATTCCCGGTAATTGTCTGAAACCTTGACTCTAAGCAGTACCAGGTCTTCTGCATTGCCAAGTGCAATAAAAAGTGTGCTCATTTCCATGGCCGCCCGGTGTAACGCCGGTTTTATGAGCTCCTGGCGGGGAAGATCAAAAAGTGCATTAAAGTAATATAGTCTTCGTTTAGCCGGCATTATCGCTTAAAATACTAAATGCAATTGATTGCGGATCAAAACTGTAGAGGCACCAAGGTGAAGGATGATCAAAAGCAAACCAATGTTTCCAAGCGGATTGTAATTCCGACCCTTCGTTATCTGGATAAAACCGTGGGACCGGAAATCACAGATAAGATCCTTTTGGAACTTGGTCATCCCCGAGTGTTCTTTGAAGATGAAAACGGATATATGTCAATCGAAGTGGTTGATGAACTGTTCAATATTGCATCCAAACACACTGGAGATCCGGATTTTGCCTACACTATGGGGCGCAATCTGATTGTTGCCTCCAACAAAGCTCAGCTTTTCTTTATGGCGGCCTTTGCCAGCCCGCAGATGCTCTATAAGCACCTGGACAAAATTGAAAACAGACTTGTCCAAACAACCAAAGTAAAAGTCGATTCGCTGGATAGAAACCGCTTCCGAATGACTGTTTCCTTTGAAAACGGCTATAAGGAACCCTATTCTGCATGCAGAAACCGACATGGCACTTATGAGAGTATTCCCACCATGTTTGGAATGCCGCATGCAAGAGTAGTCCACTCTCATTGTGCTTTCAGGGGAGATCCTCACTGTGTCTATGAAGTCACAATACCCGATACACGTGATCAGCTTCAACAAATAATTTCTGTTCTGGCCACGCTGTTATCATGCCTTACTGTTGGAGCAGGCATTATTCTCAAAGAGCATTGGATCGCTGTTGCCGGAACATTTTCCTTAAATCTCTCACTGATTTACCTTCTCTTCAAAATTCGAAATCAGTTGAATTCATTAACCAGGTGGAAAGAAAGATCCAAACTAGCCCTTGAAGCTCAGACTGTTAACCTTACTGAGCAAAATGCCATGGCTCAAAGACTCAACGAACTCGCCTTTGAAATGAATTCCCATATTGACATTTCAGAAATCAGTACAAAAGCGGCAGAGTCGATGGTAAAACTGTTTAATTTTGAAGGGTGCATCGTCTGGCTTATTAATAGTGCCAGCATTATGTATTGCTCCGGTTCCTATGGATTTAATCAGCTTATTGTTGATCTCCTGCAAACCATTAGATACAACGTCTCTGATGGTTTGAAAAAGGAGACCTCATTCATTTACCGGGTAATTGAACTTCAGCAAACTCTAATTATAAACGATCCGCTCAAGGAAACTCAGGATTTCCTCTTTTCAACCAGAAACCTTGTTCAACAACTTAAGCCATCCTCGCTTGTTGTGGCTCCACTTAAAAATGAAAAAGAAACCTTTGGGATGATCATTGGCGTACACCTCTTAGGTTATAAAGTGAGTTATGAGGACAAGCTTTTTTTCGAGTCAGCGGCACCAATCATATCAAATTCTCTTTTCAACGCAAGAATGCAACTGCTCATGAATGAAAGAATATCTCAGAGGGAGAGCCAGATTTCAAAAAGAACCAAGGAGCTTGTAGCCGCAAGAGAAATGGTTATTCAAAGTGAACTTAATGCCGCAATGGGAGAATTAGCCTTCAACATTGTCTATGAGCTTGAAACCCCCTTCCATTTTATAGCTGATTATATAAATAGAACCCGCACAAAAGTTGAACAGCTTCAGACTCAATTCCAAACAGGGCAGATTGAATCAATTCAAAACACAAGCGAAGATGAGTTTTCTCCGCAAAGACTGGAAACAATTCTTCAAACCGCCAGTTCCATTCTCAATAATTCCCAAAAGGATCTGCAACAACTAGAAAATAGAATAAGCACATTCAAAAGACTTTTACAAACCGAATCAGACGAAAACAACATTTATTGCCTGGAAGAAATTGTTACAACTGTTGTTGAAATCATTAATCCGGAACTTTTGCAGGGGAAAGACCTCACTCTCTCCATCCCCAAAGGACTACATCCCAAAATACATCGCTCGGACCTGATTCAGGTGCTTTTGAGCCTCCTTACGAATGCTCTGGAATCGCTGGACAAAGATTATGGATCAGTTAAGATTGAGGCATTCAAACAAAATTCCAATATCATCATCAATATTTCTGATACCGGGCATGGCATTCCTCATGAAATCAGGTACGACCTCATGAAACCATTTTTTACAACTAAAAACAGAAGTTTCCATTACGGACTAGGTTTAACCTTAGCCCGGGAATTGATTATAAAAAACAGTGGCAAAATCTCATTCCTCAGTGATTATGGCCAAGGCTCTCTGTTTTCCATTTTCCTCCCTGAAGGTACTTAAATGAAGACCAAAATATCATTTCATTTAATAATCTTCCTGTTACTGTCAGTGGTTTTTGCGCTTTATGGAATTTTATGGCAACAATCAAAGTTGATTGTACTATACTGGGGATTTGAACTAATATTCCTTCTTGCTCTTCTCCTGTTTGGAATCGTTTTACGCACCAAGTATAACTCTCAAGTAAGCTCAATTAATCACAATGCTGCGAACATTGAACAGGTTCATAAAAAATTATCCAACTTCAACAGCCTTCTCCGCTCCATCAAGGATCTTACAGATGAACTCAGCAAAATTAATAGCATGGATCAGCTTATTGGAATTCTGGCCAATGTAAAAGAACGATTTGCATTTGATGTTTTCTATTTTTGGATTGATTCCGACAAAAAGGAAGAGAATTTCCGCATCAACAATCAGAGCCAGGCTCAAATCGAAAAAATTGCTCCCATGCTCCTTACTGCACTGCAGCAGAACCGAAAGTCCTTGCTACTGCAGAACAGCGATAATGATGAGTTAGCGTATCTCCTCAAGGAGATGAATTTATCATCCTTGGCAGTTCATCCGCTAATAGAAGAGCAGAAGGTCCTCGGCTTTTTCCTTGCCGGGAATAAAAACAGTCCAATTTCTCAAGACCAGTTCCAGTTGTTGGGTTCCATTGGAAAAGCAATAATCGGAGCGCTCGCAAAAGACGAGCTGCGCAGAATGGAAGAATACGACAGCAACATTCTTCATTCCCTTTCAGGAATTACAAATAGTACTGTCGCAAGAATCAAACTATTTCAAGAAACTCAGGAGCGACTTGAGAAAAAGACAAGAGAGCTGCGCCGATTGATTAAGGAGCTCGCCAGAACTCACCTTATGACACTCAAGAATGTGCGAATGTCTATTGTCAGCAGAAACTCTCTTTTTATTGTTAAAGAAATGAACGCTCTTTTTCTGGACCTGTCGTCCAAAGTCAATCAACTTGGTGAATTTTTCCATTTTCTGTTTCTACTCCAACAAAAAGAAATCTCCTCACATAAATACAATTCAAATCTTAACCAGCGATTCGCTGATATTGAATTCACTTTCGAAAAATGCATGGTTGAACTCAGAAAGTGCATAAGAATAAGTGGCGGGATCAATAATCATTCAACAAATAAACTGCTGCTCACCAAGTATTCCATCGAAAACCTTATAGAAGTCGCTCAGAATGCCCTGGAGTTGATTCCGCATGATATCTGGAAAAACATCCGTGTAGTTTTCACTCCCAATCCCGAACTCAAATGGAAAATCAATCGCGGACAATTGGAAAGAGCTTTCTGCAGCCTGTTCCAAAACGCAATAGAATCCATGGAAGGGGAGGGTATTTTGGAAGTATATGGCTCCATAATGCCAAATGGCCTCTCCATAACAGTAAAGGATAGTGGCAGGGGAATCTCAGATACAATCAAAGACAAAATTTTCAATCCTTTTTTCACAACAAAACAAGGTAGAACCGGAATCGGACTAGCATTAGTTTCTGATATTGTGCGCAAATTCGGAGGCGAAATAATCCTTTCCCCCCATTTCTCCTCGGGTGCTTCCTTCATAATCAATTTCTATAATGATTTCGCCTCAGAGTAATTCAGCCATTTCTATTGACCTTTTGCCACAAACAGTTTATACTTCTATTAGAGCTCCCAAATCGGAAACCCAAAATGACATTAGCAGATTCTCTAAAACCGAAGCGAAGAGACGAGAAGCGCAGAGATTCACGTGCTTTTCTGACAGTAGCGGTTACGCTTGTCATTCAAGATGAAATAATCCGCGGAACGGAATGTCGTAACATTAGCTCTTCCGGAATGCTCATAACTGTAGACAATGAAATTGAAGTGGGAAAAAAAGGCACTGTCACATTAACTAAACGCTGCGATGATAGATTTCTGACCTTCTCAGCTGAATGTCAAGTCACTAGATTTGAGAAACTGGAAAATGGACCCTGTATCGGGGTTACCTTCACTTCCATGAGCCCTCATGACACCGAATCTTTGGCACAAATAGTCGATTATCATGTTTGCCTGATGTATAGAGAAAAGATTCTCTTCGATGAAAGTAAAATAAAGGGCATCACCTTAAAAATTGCTGATACTAAAGACGAATTTGAACAAGCGTTCAGACTCCTACATGACATGTATGTAAACCAGGGTTTTATGCATCCGCATCCGTCAGGAATGCGAATCAGCCTGCACAACGCCGCTCCATTTACAATTGTTATAGTGGCTAAAATCAAGGATAAAGTCATCCTCACAACGAGTCTTTATGTCGACAGCTTCCTGGGAATACCGGCTGACAGTACTTTCAGGGAAGAAATCGGCACTTTACGAGCCCAGGGCAGGTACTTTGGAGAAGTAGGTTCCCTTGCTGCGCACCCCGATTCCAGAAGCACCGATGCCACTCTCCAATTGCACATGCAAAAAATGATCTTGCTTTATTCAATCAATTATCTTAAACTGGATGACCTTATCATAACTGTGATATGTAAACATCAATCATACTATAGACACATCCTTCTGCTCCAGACAATTGGAGAAGCCAAATGCTACAGCTCGGCCAATGACACGCCGGTCATTCCTATGCGGCTCAGTTTGGAAAATGTCCAGCAGAGATACTCAAATGCCTATAAATTTTTCCCGCCTGAGAGAAAATTGGATGATTTTATTTTTCATAAACAAAGTGACTGTATTCTTCTCCCTTCTGAAAAGAAACCCGTTCAAATCTGGAATAAAGATTTAGTTGACTATTTTCTTCGCCAGAAAACAAACATTCTCGAAGAAAGTGATCCTAAGAAAGTAGTTCGAATTCTAGGTTATTACACTTAAGGGGGGATTATGTCAGAAAATGGAACTGGATATTTCGTATCTCCGGAGTATCTTCGTCAAGCTGCGGAATTGGCCCTGCCAGTTAAACAGTACTCCTATTCGGAACTCCACCTCGAAAATAATGTAGCAATTCTGGATGCAGGATGCGGACCAGCTATCGATACCCTGCCTCTTAGTTCTTTTGTCGGTGAAAGCGGCTCTGTTATAGGAATCGATCTGGATTTTCAAATGGTTAAAGTGGCAAATTCCAGGACAGCAACACAAAAAACATCTGTCACCCCCAAGCACCTCCAGGGAGCCATTATCAAGCTCCCGTTCAAAAATGACCATTTTGACGGATGCAGATGTGAACGGGTATTCCAGCATCTGCCTGACCCCCTGTATGCCCTGCAAGAACTAAAAAGAGTAACCAAAAATGGGGGTAGAATCGTAGTTGTAGATACAGATCACAGCACAACTACCGCAGATTTCCCCGACCAGGACCTGGGCTGGATACTGGTCAGATTACAGGCAGAAAGATTTCAATGTGGTTATGCCGGCAGAATTCTTTACAGACTTTTCCAGCAAGCTGGTATTAAGGATGTGAAAACAAAATCATTTGTATTTAACACCACATCTTTTGAATTGTTCCGATTTGCAACAGAGATGAATTCACTTTTAGCCCTGGCTGTAAGTCGAAATTTAATTTCTCAAAGTAAAGCAGATTCGTTTTTACAAAACCTGCAGAAGCGAGATGAAAAAAAGATGTTTTTTGGTAGTCTGAATATGAATGTCGTGAGTGGAACTGTTCAAAAATGAAAGCCCCCCCGAAGGGGGCTCTCAAATCAACTCTGAAGACTCTCAAGACTTTTCTCTATCTTTTCCAGATTCAGTAAAAGTCCCTGATATTTCTCCTTCTCCTTCTCCACGACTTCTGCCGGAGCCCGGGAAACAAAGCTTTCGTTCTCCAGCCTGGCCTTGGTCCCGTCCGCCAACCCCCTGAGTCGGGAGACTTCTTTGGTCAAACGTTCTATTTCAACTTTACGGTCAATCAAACCTTCCAAACTCAGAAAAACCTGATTCCCCTTCACAACTGCAGATCCGGCAAATCCCGGCTTGGTTCCATGCACATCCACAGTGGTCGCGGAAAGCTTTACGAACTGATTTATTACGGAAATCTGGCTTCGGAACCATTCAGCCGTCTGCTCTTCAACAGGAAGTATGGTAGCAGTCCCGACCTTATCAGGTGGAACATTGTTTTCAGAACGAATGGTACGCAGTGCCACAATAACTTCCTTTAACAGATCAAATCTGCCTTCAATTTCATCATTGATTAAAGCCTCCTTAACCTTGGGATAGGAAGCGATCATGATGGAATCAGCATCGACTATTTCTGGAAAAGACATCCTGCTTTTCAGATTACTCCAGATTTCTTCAGTTATGAAAGGCATGATCGGATGTAAGAGCTTAAGTATTGAAGCCAGAACATATCCTGATAAAGCAAGCGCATCATCCCTTCTCTGAGGATCCTCTTCTTGATACAAATCAGCCTTTTTTGCCTCCACGTACCAGTCACAGAATTCATGCCAGGCAAAATCATAAATGGTATGACAGGCTTCGTTGAACCTGTATGATGTTATCGCGTCATCCATGGACTTGATTACATGCTGTAGTTTAGAAAGAATCCAGCGGTCTTCAGCTTTCAACCGGTCAATTGGAGGCAACGATTGGAAGCTGACCGGGTCTTCGATATTGCTTATCAGAAAACGGGAGGCATTCCAGAGCTTGTTCGCAAAGTTTCTGCCTATGTCAAATGTATCTTTGCCAAGAAAAACATCCGCACCCTGAGCGGTAATCATCACCATGGAAAAACGCAGGGCATCCGCACCGTATACCGGAATGATTTCCAGCGGGTCAATGGAGTTACCCAAACTTTTACTCATCTTGCGGCCGGTTTTGTCCCGCACCGTTCCGTGCAGGATTACATCCGTAAATGGAAGCTTGCCGGTGAAATGGTACCCTGCCATTATCATTCTGGCAACCCAGAAGAACAGAATTTCCGGTGCAGTCGCCAGCGTATCGGTAGGATAAAACTTTTTTAGCGTGGCAGTTTCATCCGGCCAGCCCATGGTGCTGAAAGGCCATAACCAGGAAGAGAACCAGGTGTCCAGAACATCATTATCCTGTGTCAGCTTTGATGAAGAACACTTCGGACACTTATCGGGTGTCTCTTCTGAAACAATAACATCCCCGCATTCACAATACCATACAGGGATCCGGTGCCCCCACCAGATCTGGCGACTTATGCACCAGTCACGGATATTCTCCATCCATTCGACATACGTCTTCTTCCAGCGGCTGGGGTAAAACCGCACCTCATCATTGAGAGCAGCTTTCAGAGCCGGCTCGGCAAGCGGTTTCATCTTTACAAACCACTGATCTGAATAGTAAGGCTCCACCACCGTATGACAGCGGTAGCAATGGCCAACCGCATGAGTGTGCTCTTCAATTTTTTCCACCAGATCAAGTGCAATAAGGTCTTCTATCAACTCTTTACGACATGCAAAACGATCCATACCTCTGTATTTTTCAGGAATCGGCCCGGTCATGTGCCCGGTTTCATCCATCACCACCACAGGTTCCAGATTATGCCTCTGCCCCATGGCAAAGTCATTGGGGTCGTGAGCCGGAGTAACCTTCACTGCACCTGTACCGAACTCCTTGTCCACAAAATCATCAACAATAAAAGGAATTTCCCGATCAGTCAAAGGAAGTTTTATCTTTTTACCGGTAATACCCTTGTACCGCTCATCTGTAGGATTAACCGCCACAGCAGTATCTCCCAGCATAGTTTCAGGACGTGTGGTGGCCACTATGACATAACCGCTTCCGTCAGCATAAGGGTATCTCAAATGGTAAAGCTTGCCCTGAAGATCCTTATGCTCGGCTTCTTCATCGGAAAGTGCAGTTTGACATCTGGGACACCAGTTTATTATATACTTTCCCTTATAAATCAGACCCTCGTTATAAAGCTGAACGAAAACCTTTCTCACAGCTCGAGACAGCCCTTCATCCATAGTAAACCGCTCACGCTGCCAGTCGCAGGAAGAGCCTAGCTTTTTAAGCTGGGTAGTGATAGTGGCATGGTATTCCTCTTTCCAGCGCCAGACTTCTTCAACAAAAGCTTCCCTGCCCAGATCATGCCTGCTTTTGCCCTGCTTGGCAAGACGCTTCTCCACCACATTCTGAGTAGCGATTCCGGCGTGGTCCGTACCGGGCATCCACATTGCCTCATACCCGCTCATCCGCTTGTGCCTGATTAGGATATCCTGGATGCCGTTATTGAGCGCATGCCCCATGTGCAGCACCCCAGTCACATTGGGAGGAGGTATAACTATGGAATACTTGGGTTTGGAAGTGTTCTCATCAGCATGAAAATAGCCCTTTTCAATCCAGTGGGCATACCAGCGATCTTCTACAACAGAGGGGTTGTACTGTTTTTCCATGAATCTTTCCAGTTTTGTTAGAAAAGTTTAAGACAATCAGATAATATACAATCTGAACAGGGATTTCGGGCGTTTTAGGGGGGCTTAAAAGAGGATTACGGGTAAAAAGACGAAATCTTCAATACTCACTCACTTTCCACCCTGCTGCAGAATCCAGTTCAGAGCCTGAATGATGCGGTAGGCCACGGCGGTGAGGGAGAGCAGGAGTCCGTAGAGAGCGGTGAGGAGGAAGCTTTTGCTCTTGAGAAAGGTGAGGAGCTTTTCACGCCTTTTAAAGAGTAAGGCGATACCGGCGAGAAGAGAACCGAATTTGAGAATAAACCATACCAAGGATTTAGCTTTTTTAGCTAAGGACTTTACACTCATTTATACCTCCAGTGTCAAGATATCCAAAATACTTATTTTTTTGTGTAAGGGGAATCAATTCCGAATTTCTTTTCCAGGTGCCCCGAACCTTCTACTTTTTGACTTTCTGAAGGGTGCGAAGTAGTTTTCCCTTCTTACTCTGAATGTAATACCAAAGATGTTTGAGTTAACGAAACAGAAATGCATCATAATGGATAATGCAGAGCTCTTACTCACCGAGACAACCGGGCCGCAACCGCTCTTATGCTAGACGACCACAGAAGGATTCAGGTTTGATCAGATCATTCGTAAGCAGATTTGAATCTTATCTGAAGAATATATCCTGGATTCTAAGTGAGAAGGTCCTTCGCATCCTTGCCGGTCTATTCATTGGGGTATTTGTAGCCCGGCATCTCGGCCCGGAGCAATTCGGTTCATTGAATTATGCGTTAGCTTTGAGCAGTTTTTTTGCAGTAGCCACACATATGGGTCTTTCTGGACTAGTGGTTCGTGAGCTGGTCAAAAAGCCTTCTGACGCCGGTCTCACAATGGGAACTACCTTTCATATAAAAGCCATAATGAGCGTTTTAACCTGCCTTCTATTTCTTGTTGTCGCCACCGTTACGGAACAGTTTGCAAGCACTGAATATTGGCTATTAGTGCTGGTATCCGCATCCATACTGCTCAAACCGATAGAGGTGCTGAATTTCTGGTTCGAATCGAAAGTGCAGTCCCGCTATTCATCATTGGCGAACATGATCACACTGGCCAGTTCATCACTTTTGAAAATCGCTCTGGTTCTCTTCGGCGCACAGCTTCTCAGTTTCGCAATGGTTCACGTGTTTGAGGTTCTTCTGGTCTCTCTGCTGATAGTGTATTTTTACAAAAGCAGCTCTTCGGTTCCCTTTAAGGAATGGAACTCAAGCAAAGAAAAGGCAAAGATATTTCTTAGCCAGAGCTGGATGATTTTATTAGGAGCCCTGTTTGCAACAGTGTATCTCAAAGTGGATCAGGTGATGCTCAAGTGGTTAGTCAGCAAACAGGAAGTTGGTATATATGCAGTGGCGGCAAGACTTTCTGAAATCTGGTATTTTGTACCAACCGCTATTGTCAGTTCATTTTTCCCACGCCTGATAGCTCTGAAGGAGAACCAGCCTGAGCAGTATCTTAAACGGCTTCAGATGCTTTTTGATTTACTTTTCGTAATGGCTTTCATTCTAGCCATTGTGGTTACTCTGTTTTCAGACCCAATTATCTCACTGCTGTATGGACCTGCCTACCACAAATCAAGCAGTGTTCTTGCAATTCACATTTGGGCGGGTGTGTTCATCTTCATGCGGGCTGCGCTAAGTAAATGGATTCTCACAGAAAACCTTCTGGAGTTTTCTCTTATAACACAGGCCTCCGGAGCCATTTTCAATGTTGCTTTGAATCTGCTGCTGATACCACGTTACCAGTCCACAGGTGCCGCTGCCGCCACTCTTATCTCCTATGGTATTGCATCCTATTTTTCTCTGATGATATACAAAAAGAGCAGATCGGTGTTCTTTATGATAACTAAATCCTTTTTTGCTCCCTTGAGGCTTACTCTGAATTTGGCAAAGGATTACTGGTGGGAAAAACAGAAAACGTCAGCATAGTATCGGATGCATTGCTGTGCAATTCCTGCGGTGCATGTTATGCAGTCTGCAGCAAATTTGCAATAAGCTATGTTGAAACTGCAGGAGGGTATGTTTTTCCTGAGATAGACAGTACAAAATGCAACAAATGTGGTCTATGCTTTCGCGTGTGCCCCGGAATACATCTGGGATCCACATTGAAAAGCAGTATGCCCGCTGATCCCTTTGTCGGAACTATCCAGACGGCCTATGTGGGAAAAGCCAACGACGCGGAAATTGACCGCAATTCACAAAGCGGCGGCGCGACTACCGCACTGCTCAATTATCTTCTGGAAGCCAAGCACATCGAAGCTGCGGTTGTATCCGTCATGAAAACCTCTTCTCCTCCTCGAGGTGAAGTCATCTTAGCCAGAACCAGAACAGATCTTATCTCCGCTCAAAAATCAAAGTACACCCCCATACCCATTCTGAAGATTGCTAAGGCACTCAAGGAAATCGAAGGAAAAGTTGCCATAGTTGGCCTACCCTGTCATATACACGGATTACTGAATTTAATTGACCTTGACCCGACACTGGGTAAAAAAATCGCCATAAAGATCGGGCTTATTTGTGAGCGAGTATTCACTACTGCTGCAATAGATTTTTTATCGCGAAAAGTAACCAGGGAAATGTGCTCCCGGGTAATTTTTAAAGATAAGAACAAGCCCGTCTATCCCGGTAATGTCATTGTACACACGGTTTCTGGAAAAGAATACCAAGTCGACTCCACAGTCAGGCTGTCGATCAAGGACTTCTTCACCCCGGCCCGTTGCACGATCTGCTTTGATAAGCTGAATGTATTTTCAGATATCACCATGGGTGATCCTCATGGAGTCACAGGGATCGACAGGATAAGAGGAGAAAGCCTGGTCATGTGCAGAACCCCGCTTGGAGCACAATTAGTTGATAATGCTGTTCACAGAAAGATCTTGTCTTTACGCCCAGCAGATAAGGATCAGGTGCTTTCAGGGCAAAAAATTGCAGAAAAAAAGAGAGCTTGGCAAATCTACAAGTCTTTGTGGAATGAACAGTCTTCTTTCAAACCGGATCACTTCTCAGTAATTGAGCCAAAAGCACCTTCAAACCAGCATTTGGAAAAAGGTTTACTCGGCAATTCTTTCAAACTGGCAGAATTTTCCAGCAGAGAAAAAGTAATTCGGTATTATTCAACCAAGCTTTTCCTTCAGAGTATTAGAACCAAACTGAATCCTAAGCGACTGATTCGATTTGCTGTCAGGATTTTCAGAAACCCATAATGAAACTCGACAAACAGATTAGTGTCACTGGATTATAAAACCGCATGAATAATCAATCGTTTTCAGCAAGTGTAATTATCCCGGTATACAATGCAGAACGTTTCATTCCGTCGGCGCTGGAATCAGTTCTGGCGCATGCAGAAGTAAAGGAAATCATCATAGTTGATGATGCCTCTCCTGATAATTCTCTAAGTATCTGTAAAGACTTCCGCAGCCGCGATGAACGAGTGAAAATTTTCCACCATCCCGGAAATCAAAACAGAGGAGCAGGGGCATCGAGAAATCTCGGACTGTCTTTGGCGACACAGCCATATATAGCATTCCTTGATGCGGATGATCGTTATACACCTGAAAGGTTTGCCGCAGAAAAAGTTCTGTTTAACGCGCACAATTTTTTTGACGGAGTATATGGAGCAACCGGATCCGAGTACTCGGATAGCATTGGTTGTAAAGCATGGGAGAAATTGGGACTCAGTGCACGCACAATCACTACTGTTAATCATAAAATCCCAGCCGACGTGTTATTCGAATATCTGATCGGATTCAAGCATCTGAAAAAGTACAATGGTTATTTCCACATAAACGCGCTTACTTTGAAAAGATCCTCAATTATGCGACATGGATTATCATTTGACGAGTCCCTGCGGCTACATCAGGATTCTGCATTCATTTTTCAATGTGCTTACCATTTGAAACTGGCCTCCGGCTTGATCGACAGAAATGTATCTATCAGGAGAATACATCAGGCCAACAGGTGGATTCATAACACAAACGAACTGGAGACTAAAGCTGCACTGTACAGGTCATTGATGAGATGGGGAATTGATAGCGGGATAAAAAGAAAGTACATCCATCTATTCGACTACTACACTAAACGCCTGGAAATATCGGATAAACCTGCACTTGTACAGAATCTATTTAAGGCAGGTTGGTTTATAAAACATCCGGAAGTACTGTGTGAAAAAATCCTCGACAAAATTCGATGACGAAAAGCAGTCTACTTGTCATATACAAGCTTACTAAAAAGCTTTTCGTACTGCTCTGCAATCAGTTCCCAATTGTAGAACCTGCGTATCCTCTCCACAGCTTCAGCCGCCTTCAGTTCAGCTTTACTAATATTATCAACCACTGACTTCAATTCACCAAAGATGCTCCGTGGTGCTCTGCTGAAATAATAGCCGCCGTCGCCCAGCACTTCCCTGTTGAAAATACAGTCGAGAGCCAGAACCGGCCTGCCAGCTGCCATGGCCTGAAGAAGAGCGGGATTAGTACCCCCAACACTGTTTCCGTGGACATAACAAAGCGAATGCTTCCACAATATGTCAAGACATTCCTTCTGATAGACGTACCCCGGCAGATAGATGTTGCTTGTCTGACCTGCTTGACTGATCATCTGCTGCAGATAAGGTGTATTGTAGGGAGCCCCGCCAATAACAAGGCAGCTGAGATCTTCTCTGCCGAGCAGCTTGAAACCCTCTATTGTCAGCAGCGGATTGTTTTCGGGTTCAAACCGAGTTACCTGCAATACGTATTTGAATTTCTTAACCCTGAACTCCTTGAGAACCGAGTCGACCTGTTTTTGTGAATAATCAGGCGGCACACCGGCCCCGTAGGCAATCATTGTGGAAGGAGCTTTGTACTTTTCTAAATAATAATTTTGAATTCCTTTTGAATCGGAGACCAGATTTTTTGCGACCATAACAGAAATTCTTTCGGATAATTTGTAGTAGTTTCTACCTACCTTTCCCCACTTCTCTCTTTGCCACTCCAAACCATCGGTATTCAGAGCGAATTTTTTGCCTAGGAGTTTATAAATTACTAGAGCAGGTGAATTCGCTCCGTTAAACACCATATGCAGATCAAACTTGAAGAAAAGTGAATGTATAACCGAAAGAACTGTGGAAAACAGGGTTTCAAGCCCTTGGACCGGGATTCGGGGGATCCGTATGATTCTCATTCCCCGATAACTTTTCAAACCTGCATTGGAGGGATCAATTTTGGAATACACGTAGACCTGATGGCCCTTGTTAACCAAGCGGGCACCAACCTCCTCTACACACGTTTCAAAACCCCCATGGCTGGCCGGAATACCGCGTGTTCCAACAAGTGCGATTTTCATATATTTATTGCTTCACTCTTTTTTTATTACCCGCAGAAAAGGGACGTATAGCTTTTCTGAATATCCGATTTATCAGGATCAAAATGTCTTTTGAAAACATCTGTATTCTGAGGACAGCAAAAGTACTCTGATGTGCATAGAGAAATCTCCCGACTTAATGATTTCCATTCTGGTTTCACAAGTCTGATAATCATCCCTAATTCTCTGAATTCCGAGATGGAACCAACTTCTGTGGCGATGACCGGTTTTCCGAAATAGGCATACTCGCGAATTACACTGGGAAAAGCATCGCTTACACTGGGAACGAGAAGAACATCAGATCGAGCATACCACTTAAGCAACTCCTCCGGAGTCACAAGCCCGATCTCTTCAATGTTTGAATGTGCTTGATATACCTTTTTTTCTCCCCCGATTAGGATAAACCTGCAGTCGAGGTGCTGAGAAGCAATGTTTCCAATCAGATGATAGCCTTTCTCTTCAGAGTAACGGCCGACAAACAGAATAACAGGTTCTTTTTTAATAGTGGCACCCAGTTCGATAGCAGGCAGCGAAAGCCCTGAAAAATTCGTTGCCGGTGTATAAATAACTCTTGATCTCCCCATTCGTACACGCCGATCGAATTTATCCCTGGGGAGTTTAGTTTCATAAATAACCTCATCTGCCATGCTGATTAAATAAGGATAGATCAAATCATACAGGAAAAAGGTATACTTCTTCAACCCCTTTCGCGTTGTCAAACCATCCACCTTAACAATCAGCTTAAAACCATAGAAAGGTTTCAGCAACAAAAGGTAAAGGAGCGTAATGAATTGACACGTGTAGGCAATGCCTATCTTTCTTCTGTTGATTATTGCTGCTAAATGTATAATCGCTGAAACTGGATTTTTATAATTGCAGAAGCTATTATTATAATTTGAAAGGGGAACAGTACTGCGGTTTAAGACAAAGCATTCAGCATCCATTCCGCATAATTTTAATACTTTTTCTAGATACAGATCAATATAATATCCCCCATCCCTTGAATCATTCACCTTGAAAATTCCAATAATCCTGCGTTTCATGTATGTATAAAAATAGTAATTTCCTGATTCAATACAAATCTGCCTGCACACTTCTGCTGTTTTACTCATTTCTTGTACTCTGCGTCCGTGTTTTCACCGAGAGGATGAATTCATCTGTCGTGAATTTCAGCCTTATTTCCATTTTTATGTTTATACTTTCAATCACTTTGATTTTCAAAATCCAGTCTAAAAGACAGTTTTTCCAGGATGGTTTCATTTTTATTATCCTTCCTGCTCTAGTGTTCCTGCTGGGCAGTCTGACGATTTGGAGCAGAGCGGATATAGTTCCCGAAGAGATCTTAAGAGTTGCTACTCTTCTTTTTTTTGTATTTATAATAGACAAAATCCCGGCAAATCGGTTCACCTGTATTTTGTTGGCTAGAATTCTGTCAATCGCAGTCATTCTGTTCTGCTTTTACCAGATAGCCACCCAAGAATATGTTCTAATTGACGGAAATCCACGACTGAAAGGTTTTCTCGTCCACCCCAACCCGTTCGGTTTGTTTCTGGTGATGCTGGCTGCATTCACTGCACGCTTTTCACTGATCACCCGCAATCCTGTAGACTGGCTTTTAAGTACTACCCTGTTTGCTCAATACCTTTTTGTCATGAATGGTGGGGCATTTGTGTTCATAGTAAGTTTGTTAGCTCTATGGTTTCTTAAAAAATACAAGGTTAAAGGGTTTCTTGCCATTGCTGTGATTGTTCCTGTCACAATACTACTCCTTTATTATTTACCCTTGACATTCAAACATAGAATCGACGAACTGATTCTGGAAGGCATCATCCCGAAGAACACTTATCCTGAGAATTCACTCCAGTGGCGCTTCTTCATGTGGGGATACCTGATTATCTTCTGGCTGAAATCTCCCGTTCTAGGGTTCGGTCCCGGATCAATCCAGATCTTGCATGGGAATACCGGTGTGTTTACAGCTCTTGATCCGCATAATATTCTGCTCCATCTTCTCTTCGAATATGGATTACTGGGTATTGTGGTGGGGGTACTGGTTTTAAGGCGGTTGTTAAGTAAAGCTGGAGATCCCTTCAGCAGGCAGCTGCTGTTCAGTTTTCTTTCAGCAGCACTTTTTGACAATTTCTACCGGGCCAGCATCCTGGTTGTATTCTTGTTGATTCTCATGAGACAAACTGATTATCTAGGTGAGCTCCGTGAAAAAAATGTATCACTGCTTCCTGCTCTGAATTGATAACGGATATTCAACGAGGATACAGTGCTCGGGGATTCAGCCTGAAATACTGATATTTCAGTGTTTTGAGTAGCCTGTTTCCTACGGCTTTGAACTTGACCCTTAGCGGAACAGATAACTTAAATAAGAACAGTTTTGCTGCGTGCAGTTTATTTTCTGATACTGCACACACTATCAACCCTATGTCGCATACCTGTTCAATGAATGCTGATTTATCAAAAATGCTGTTGCTGCTGTTTATCTGGACGAGCCTGTTTAACCATGTAAAAACGTTATCCGTACATTTGCCAATAGTATATGAACAGATGTTTTCATGAGTCTGCATTTCCTCAATAGTTGCAGAGATACCCATTTTGCTTAAAAGTTCTGCTCTGATTTTGCTGGCATTTGAAAGCTGGTCGTGTTTAATTACATCCGACACCTGCTTTTTATGTACCCTGTATTTCAATAAAACATGCTGCATATTTGTAAAGACCGCTTTATCCAACAACTGTGCCCACAGCTCATAATCTATCGATGAATTGAACTCTTCATTGTACATAATTTGACAGCTGTTCATAAGTTCTCTTCTAAGGATGACAGAGGGATGACAAAGTGAAGATCCAAATAACAGTTGCGCTTTCAGAAAATCACTGTTTTTCGGCAAAAGGAATACGCGTTTCTCTGTTCCGAATGTCTCATACCAGCTCCCGCAAACACCGATTTGCGGATTATCATCCATGAATCGAATCTGCAGTTCAAATCTCCTGGGGACATTTACATCATCGGAATCAAAAACAATAATGTATTCCCCTTTAGCGATTTTGAGTCCGAGATTTCTAGATGCTGATATTCCAATATTTGTTTTATTCTTCAAAAGTACAATGCGGGAATCGTGAAAACTATAGATAATCTGCAATGAATCATCGGTGGAGGCATCATCAATGATGATAAATTCGAAATCAGTAAAGGACTGATTCAGAACACTCTCCATTGATTCCTTAAGATACCGCTGTCTGTTAAAAACAGGCATAATAACACTAGCTTTAACAGAGTAGCTATGTTTTGTCACACTAAGCCTCATATACTGGAAATGAAAGCCGATGCCTGACCTTTTAACTGTTCTTCGTCAGCAATCGGTTGAATACCATCCGCCACATTTCCCGCGAACGGTTTTTTAATTCGAGAGATTTGGCCAAAATAGAATTTATAATCGATTGGCGGGATTGTGTTTCAACAAGCAAATCTAGTTTCTGCTTGATATTTTCTTCAGGAAGAGTCAAGTCCACAAGTCCCTGCTCAAATCCATATTCCCGGAACAACAACCCGTACTTATGGCTCCAGCCCGTTGCCAGCGCAGGTACACCCTGACTTAATGCACTAATCAAACCGTGGTAGCGGCTGCCTAAAGTACCTTTACAGCTACCAAGGATGCCTTTAATCCTCCTTGGGTCTTCTTCTCTAATAATCGGAAGTCTGCCATTCAGTGCTTCGCTTACGTTTTGTGCCAATCGATAATCGGCTTCCCCTTCATGGACAAGCAGAAACGGCTTTTGATCTCTTTCAAGTAAATGCTTAGCACATGTAATCAGAAAGGGCAAATAAGCTCCTGCAATCTCAGGAGATGTTTTATCCATCATTCTGCAGTTTGGAATTATACAGAAACTGTTCTTTTCACTCTCAAACCCTTGGGGCTCAATTCCCGATAGTAGATTTGTGAAATCCGGGGCCATCTGAATATTTTTTCTCTCCCCTACAGCATCCGTTAGATATTTCAACGATATCTCATCACGGGCAAAGATAAGGTCAGCACAATCTGCTACAACTCTGATAGCATCCCTGGTTTTTCTATTTTCGAAAGGCCCAAATGCCTGCGGTAAAAGAATCACCTTGGTTCCATTCTTTTTCCACCTCTTACAAGAGCAGGCCATTTCAATGCTGCGCTGAGGAGCGAATTGATCGCTGTAACAGAAACCAGAGGCATCCAGCACCATATCCAGGTCCTCTTCTCTAACGATGCCGTACATTTCAAGCAATCTTCTTGGTATAAAACGAGCCAAACACCCCCATTGAAAGCCGAACCGCCAGTACCAGGCCTTCTGCAGCAGTTTCAGCTCAGCCCTTTTAGAATAAGGTCTAAGTGTCTTTTCCGGAGCCATGACGAACGCAGCATTCGGAAGTTCTCCCGAAACAGCACCTATAATAGCATGCAGCATGAGCTCTGCACCTTTATTGACAAAACCCACGTTTCTAATTTCTATTAGCATAAATCCCTAAACATTCTATGACGTTTGTTAAACCAGTCAGTTCCAATAATGATCAGAACAGAAGACAATGATTGCATGAATATGTTGGAGGCTGGGTAATATCAATCAGCGGACTTCAATCGAAAAAGCTCTCTTTCTCTTTTTAACGCATGCAGGAAAATGATAAAGGTAGCACTCATGAAAAACAAGGCAAAGGAAAACACTACAGGGTAGAGTTTCTTTTCCTTATGCTGCTTTGAACAATATTGCGGATCAATTATCATAAAAGCTTCCTTGCTGACAAGCATCACCTTTTCCACTTCCAAAGCGATCATTCCCTGCAGCTTTTCTCTGAGCAGAGGGTCTGAAATACTTAAAAGCTGGTTTTCCAGATACACAACATTTCCCTTTGCTTCCGATCTCACACTAGTTTGAATGTAATAATTGAGATATTCAAGGTATTTTGCAAGTAAAGTTTCACTGAACAGAGAGTCTCCGCTTTCAACTCTCAAGGTCATAGTTTTATTCTTATGAGTTTCCTTTTGAAGGAATTCTTCTTTGAGTTTCTTGCCGACCCCAAGGATTTTCGGCTCGGGAAACTGTTCATCCCAGCTGTTGCTTATGGTATCATAGTGCTTCTTGTAAAGATCCGGCCGCAACTGGGCATAGATTGCAGGAAGCAGGTCGTACTTTTCTATCATTTCCGCATTGAATTTTCGACTGTTCAAAATGATATCGATTTTGTCCAGACCGGGACTCCCCACCATGTTGAACTGACTCGCAACAAGGCCCCCGATTGCTCCCAAAGCAGACAAGTTGGAGGCAGCAGCCTGCCCCTCCTGCTCCTTGGCTGCAATCACTGCTTCAGCCACGAAAGTAGGTCCTTTGACCAAAGCGGCAGTAAAACCCCCTATCAATCCAAAAAAGGTCAGGCCAACTATCAGTACCTTTCGTTTGAGAACAACGCGGACATACTCAAGCATATTGATTTCATCAGAATATCTTTTCAAGCCTGACTGCCCCACCATATCAGTCCCGGTGACTTTTGATTCTATTTTCACTGGATTCATTTTTCTTCCGAAGCAAGTATTCTATTTTGAGAGAATCGGGCAGTCACCTGAAGCATTTTCATGAAAATGTCTACCCTGTATTGTCAAAAATACCATTAATCGAAATTGTGGGGCAAGTTATCAGCAGGTCACAGCAGCTGCTGTGACCTGAATTCTAAAAAGCTGCCCGCACCGCCCGTATAACATCATCCATATCAACGTCACTGAGCTTGGCCGAAAGAGGAATGCTTACGGTAGTTCTGCCGATCCGAGTTGCATTGGGATAATCCTGGGGCCTCCATCCAAATCTTTCCTGATAAAACGGATGCTCCGGCAGACTCAGATAATGCACTCCGATGCCGATATTCATTGAAGTCATATGCTGCAAAAAACTGTCTCTGCCAAAACCGGTTCGAGCTTCTTCGATGAGTAGAGTATACAGATGAAGACCATTCTTTGTACCATCCAGAGCAGGCAATGGGGTCTGCACCGGAAGGTCAACAAAAGCCTCATCATACCGGCTCCAGATCTCCTGTCTTCTCAACCAGTACTGTTCCACACGCTTAAGCTGATGAATACCAATGGCTGCCTGCAAATCCATCATGTTGTACTTAAACCCACACTCGACCACTTGATAGTGCCTGTATCCTTCATCACTAAACCGTTTCCAGGCATCCTTACTCATTCCATGCAGGGCCAACATTTTTAGCCTAGCGGCATCCTCCTCTCTTTTACAGAGAATCATTCCGCCTTCACCAGTAACCACATTTTTCGTTACATAAAAGCTGAAACAGCCAAAATCACCAATCGTACCGACTGGTTTTCCATTATACTCGGTTTCAATAGCATGAGCGCAATCTTCTATGACCTTAAGATTGTATTTCCGGGCGAGAGCCATAATGGAATCCATTTCACATGGCCGCCCAGCAAAATGCACCGGCACAACAGCTTTAGTTCTGGAAGTTATCTTTCGTTCAATCTGAACCGGATCGATATTCATGGTCTGCTCATCCACATCGGCAAGAACCGGCGTTGCTCCCGCGTGGATTATGGCATTGACAGTAGCACAAAAGGTGAGTGGGGTGGTTATCACTTCATCACCCGGCTCAAGCTTAATCGCAAGCAGACTCAAATGCAGCGCCGCTGTACAGGAATTTACGGCAACCGAAAAAGGTGCTTGACGGTAAGCCGCGAAGTCTGACTCGAACTGGGCCACTTTGGGTCCGGTTCCCAGCCAGCCGCTTCTCATTGACTTCACGACCTCCTCTATTTCCTCCTCACCCATAGCTGGTGAGCCGAAAACAAGGAATTCATCACGACTTCGAACAAGGGTATTCTTTTGAGTTTCTAGCATGATATAAAAATACCATTTCCTAGGACGATTTCAAAAAACTGGATCATCAAAAAGCATTTTCTCCACAACAATATCCCCCTTCGGGCGTTAATCTTCTCAAACTGAACCGCAAATCACTAATCAACTTTCAAGGAGCGTTGATGTTTAAGATTCAGAAAATGAAGTGGCCCTCAATAGTTATAGGCGGCCTGATCGCACTCATGCTGGTGATGACCGGGGTCGGGTCGATTCCCGGACTGGGCGAGCCCAAAGCCACACCGGTCAATGATAAGGACCTGGTAAGCTTCGTCGAAGTAAACAAGCGCATGTTTAAGATCCAGTCTGAGGCGGAAAAAGAGATGGTGAAGGTCATTCAAGACCATGGCATGACAGTAGACCGGTTTGTGGAAATCACCACTGCAAAAGACAATACTGAAAAGGCAAAAATGGCCTCCAAGGATGAACTTGCCAAGATGAGCAAAGTTTCCGAAAAGGTCGACGCCCTCAACCAGAAACTTCAGGAAAAGGGACTGGCAGTAATCAAAGAGTTGGGACTGACTCCCCAAAAATATGAAGAAATCGCCAATACTCTGCAGAATTCGCCTGAAAGTCAGAAGAAATACAATGAAATGATGACTGAAAAGCAGGGCTAACTTAATAGGAATCAAGAGTGACAGACCATTCTGTCACTCTTCTCTACCAAACTCAGTATAAATATTGCTCGTAATTTATATTGTACCAAAACTTAGCTACTTCTGATGTGATTCAAAGCTCAGATGTCCCCACAAAACAGACCTCAAGGAGATAAATTAATGCCTAGAATCAGACAGGATGCCATCCGTATCATTCAAAGAATTCCGGAAGACGCTACACTGGAAGATATCGTGGCCGCGTTAAAGGCCAATCTAAGAACTGAAAAGCGCTTCCCCAGGCATGGAGTGGAAGATCGGGGTTTCGGACGCAGAACAGAACAATACGGCAGGCCGGAAGGTGAGCGCAGAAGCGGCTTTCCCCGAAAAGCAAGAGGTGAATATCCCGAAAAGAGACGTACCGGAGAATTTACCAATCGCCCCCCTCGTGGAAACAAAACAGAATCCAGAGGGGAAAAGCGCTGGGAAAGTTTTTCTCAATCCAGAGGTGGCGAAGGGTTCAAAAAACATTCTAACGGCCCTAGGAAACAGTGGTCAACAGAATCTCGGGGTGAGGAGTCCTTTGGAAGACGAGGTACCAGACCTGAAGGGCAGAGAAGACGTCAAGAAACCCGAGGTGAAAAAACAACCGGAAGCCGGCCGACTACCGGAGGCAGACGGGTTGTACGTTCTTCAAAGGGCCCCGGAAAACGTTATTGATAAATCAGTTCGTCAAATATTTTAATAACGCGGACCTCAGTCCGGTATCCCCTTCAAATCTGCAGAAGCGAAAGTGAAGCTTGTCGATGATGGCGTTAGCTTTTTCTTCCAGATCAAGAATATAGGTGACGACTTCTCCATCATTAATATTCGCCGGTGCACAGCGAACCGGATCGGAAAAACTCATGTATACTCGACAGGTGAGAGGTCTCACCGGATAAACGGAGCAGGACCCATCTGGTCCCAAAAGAGGGCAGGGACGCTCCAGCTGATAGTAGGACGACAACAACAGAAGCGTGGTATCGATTTCCCTCTCACCTTCAAGCTGAGCGATTTTTTCATTTATGATATTGTCCAGTCTTTCCAAGGCAGCTTCATCTTCCCTGCATGTAGCCGCAATATTTTTCACCTGCTCCAAAGTCATCTGCTTTTTTATGAAATCGGCAATGATTTCCGCTTCAAACGAGTTTACATCCTCCACCCAGTGAAAACAACACCAGGAACAGCCTTTTCCACATGTAACTTGATTACCGTTTGATACAACGACTCTATTCTGGTACAATTCAAACAAAGAAAGAATCTTCTCAAAACCAATTCTAAATGAGCTTTCAAGTGGGCTGACCACCTGCAAAGCCAGCAAAGACTCCAGCTCTCTTACAATTGATTCATGAATCAGCAATGCCGAACGAGGAATGGCAAGCGGCTCTTTGTTGGTTTCTAATTCAGTCTGATCCATAAAACAGCTCATTTCGGCAGTGACAAGTGGATATTTCCGTAATGCAACGATAACCCTAAAAGCAATGAGGGACAGTATTCGTATCGGCCGGTGAAGATGTTATCCCGATTTTTAACCCACCGGTTAATTAAAGAAACATTAAGCTCGCCCCTGCCCCAAAGATAAGCAGAACCTCCCAGTGTAAGTTCACCGGTATATTCTACAATTCCAGACGGAAAATCATGATCAAGATAGTCAAGTGGAAGCCCGGTTTTGTTTTTTTCTTCCAGAGGCCACTGTGAGTCTCCCCATTTACTTAAGAGGGTTTTTTGCCCTTTTCGCTGGTAGGTTGCTTCGACCTTTGCAGTCCAGAAATTGTTTCCTCTGCATTCAAAAAGCAGGCTTGCTCTATCCATATCAGGATCTGAAAAGCCAAGGCTCTTCCCCAGGAAGGAATATCGCTCACCCCTTGTGGTATTTAAATCAGGAACAGTATAAAGATATTTCGAAGCATATACATACCTTGCTTTTACAATGTTATCCCACTTTACAGACACAGGATTTCTGACAATAGCCTCGGTAGCAAATCCCCAGTGATTGGGTTCATCGTCGGTAGGATTTCCGGTCTCATCTGAATTATCAACCTGAAAGTCATCAAGAGCTATTTGGCCTTTTAATTCTATTCTCTCTGTCAGAGGGCGAATACTCCACTGGAGCGCAAGCATGAGATTGGCATCCCCCTCCTGATTAAGATTAGTCACCGCATAAAGCATAAAGGGATTAGAATATTGAACGTCAGGCATCCCTGATTCACGTGCAAAAATTACCGTTTCGGTTAAACCTAAAGTTACCCAGCTACCAGCTTTAAAATTGAGGGAATGGGCACTGAGAAAACGATTGCGAGGCGATCCGGAGCTTGTTTCCCACATGTTGTCCCAGTTTGATCTTTTATAGGGAAAAGCAGAAAAGAGATGTCTGAATTCGAAAAAGGAAGAATAGAACTGCCACTCCAGTGCATCAAAAGAGTAAGGTTGGTCTGAAAGGACCATGCTGATATCTGGAAAAGGTCCCCAATTTCGGTTTAACCTCCCCAGGCGCAGGAAACCCCTGGAGTAATCAAGTTGCATGTAGGCTTCATCGACTCTCCCCCGAGCCTCTCGAGTCTGGTGAGCCGGATAGTACTGGTCATTGTTGTATCTTGTGTCCACATTCACAGCCTGATTTACAGATAATCTTCCGTACTGCAATTGACTTTGAATTTGGATTTTACCAAAGTTTTGCTGGTCTTTGTATTGGCTGGTACTAAAGCCACCTTTCATTACAGGAGCGATACTCCAATGGTAGTGATCCGTACCATGAGGAAGGAATGAGGAAAAAGCAGTATCGGGGTCTATATAATCCCAAAACATGCCTGTAGGCGAGCCGGACACTTCTCCCATATCAACTGCAAATCGAAAGAGGGTTGAGCTCCAATTGTCAAGAGGTAAGGCGAAAGCCCCGTAAACCGACAATAATATCAATAATGAAACACGCAATAGATTAGAAGGCACTGTCACGTTTAAATACAACCAGAATTGTTTTGATAATGATTTTGACATCAAGCCAAATGCTCCAACTGTCAATATATTTAAGATCCAGTTTAACAATTTCATCGAAATCTGTAATTTTATTACGACCGCTTACCTGCCACAACCCCGTTATTCCTGGACGAATACTGATACGGCGGTGATGCCACTTTTGATATTTCCCCACTTCATCCGGGGTGGGAGGACGGGTTCCTACAAGAGACATTTCACCTTTAAGCACATTGAGAAACTGCGGAAGCTCATCAAGACTGAGCTTTCTGAGCACTCGGCCAACAGCCGTAATTCGAGGATCATTTTTCACCTTGAATATGGCCCCTTTACACTCATTCAATTTCTCCAGCTCTCTTTTTTTAATTTCAGCATCCAAACTCATCGTTCTGAACTTGTATATCACAAATCGTTTTCCATTCTTTCCTACTCTAACCTGTTTGAAAAAAACCGGTCCACGCGAAGTAGCTTTTATAAGCAAAGCTAAAAAGGGATACAGGAAAACAAGCAAAGCAGTGCCTGCAATTGCCCCGACAACATCAAATATACGCTTGAAAATGAGCTGATCCGGATCAAGCTCCACAGTATGGCTTATGAGAGTGGGCCTGCCCATAAACCGGTGATATTCCCAACGGGCAAACTTGGTAATACTTGACATATTAATAAAAACTCTGGCAGGCCTGCCCATCTCCTCACAAACTTTCAAATAGGGATCCACTGAAAAATCATCTCTGGATTTCCGTGGAACACAAAACAGCACTTCTTCAACGTAGCTGTTTCTGATCACCTTCTCAAATTCATCGAGAGAAACCCCTATATCCATTTTGTAAATCACTCTCAATCCCGATTCCGGATGAGAGTCGATCTCCTGACAAATCTGCGCTGCTGACCGTCCACGCCCCACTACAACCACAGGTGTCGTATTGCGGTTATTTTTCCGCATCTTTACAATAACATATTTCATTATAAACTTTTCTGTACTGACAAATGCAAATGAAAGCAGTGTAAAGGATATGTAGAGATAGCGACTGTTCCGGTTTTCAGGTACCAGATACAGAACTGCTGCACCCAGAAGGCTTGCATAGATGAATATCCTGACTACTTGAAAGGAAAGATCATGCATCCAGTTGAATTGCAAAATTGAAAACAGCGACCGGGTCCATGCAAAATACAGATAAAAGAACATGAATCCCATAACCATAATCCAATAATCAACAAAGGGGAGCAGCTCTCTATCCTTGCCGGTTAAGGAATAGCTGGCGTAAAATGCTCCAAGAATGAGCAGGCAATCCAGGCCTGCAATCGTTTGCTTAAGAAAAGAGGAGTGTTCTTTGAGCATTGGAGCTATATCTTAAGTGAAGTGGTGTTACAATTGCGTTCCATACTTGCGTTCCAGTTTTTCATTGAGAAATTCGCGGCAGACGCTATCCTCTACTTTTACCCAGTGGGGCCCCTCCGGTAACCCCAGCAGCTGTTCCTGCATTTTCATTCTAAGCACCAGCTCTGAATCAGGAACATCCTTTTTTTTTTGCCTTAACCGTTGCAACCGCACGTTAAATGGCGCATCCACCCAGATGCAGATATCGAACCAGTTTTCGATTCGCCAAAGCGGAATAAGAGCTGCATCCAGAATACAAACAGGCCTTCTGCAAACCTCGATCATTGATTTCAGTTTTAGCAATAACGGAGGGTGAGAAATACTATTGAGAATCTTTAACTGTTCGAGGGATCCGAATGCAATTTTGGCCAGCTCTTCAAAACGCAACCCGGTACTGTCAACCACTGAACTTCCGAAAGCTTTACAAAGGTCCTCAGCAATTCGAGGATCTGAACGCATCACCTTTTTTGCTTCAGAATCAGCATCAATAATGCAGACCTGATCGTTAGTGAAGCTTTTGACACAGGTGGTTTTACCGGCTCCCATGTAACCGGAAATCCCCACTCGCACTTCTAATCCCCTTTTGCTTTCTCATGATTTATGGTAATAGTGACCCGGTTGCCCTTTTCGTTCCATTCAATTTTATCACAGTAGTTTCGTGTGATAAACAGACCCCGACCACAATCTTTCATAATGTTTTCCTCAAGCGTAGGATCCGGAACGGCTGAGGGGTCAAAGCCTTCTCCCTGATCTAAAACCGACACAACCGTTTTCCTGGGAGAAACAGTGTGTCCCACAGTTACCTTCTTGAGGAAGTCCTTGCGGTTACCATGATTGAGAGCATTTATCAGCAACTCCGGCAAAGATACTTTCATCCTCCGAATACTGTCATCACCATAGCCGGCCTTATCCATCCCTGCCAACACTGCCCCCACTGCCTTGTCTATATCTTCGAAATACCGGACAAACTGAATGTAAACCACATCAGAAGCATTGAAATTAAGGCTTTCCTTTAAGGCTTCTCTTACGGAATCCGGCTCCAGTTTAACAGCCACTGCAGTGATATCATCCTCAACAACAGCCATTTTGTCAAGGCACCTGGACCTAAGTTGACTTATAACATCCTCCGGAGATGCACCACCTATCAAGTCCAATATTTGCAATTCGAAAGCAGTACGTCCCTTCTGGACGCTGGAAGCATCAAAAACCCTGTAAATACCATCAGTAAACAAAAACAACCAGTCTTCCGGATCGAGAATTAAACTTTGCTCCTCATAAAATCCGTTTTCGAAAAGGCCCAGAAATGTACCCTGGGTTTTAAGGACTTCAAGCTTCTTCACTTTGCTGCGATAAAGAAGCGGATATGCATGACCTGCATTGGAATAGGTAAGCCTGTTATCATGCAGATCGAGAAATCCCACGAAAGCGGTAAGAAAAAAATCAGTATTCACGGCGCTGATTAAATCCTGATTAACTCTTTCGATGACTGCACGGGGGCTATTCTGATCCCTAAGCTGATTTGTAAAGAAAACCCTTGCCAGCGAGGAAAGCAATGCCGAAGAGACACCGTGACCGGTGACATCAAAAATCAGAAACGCAAACAGCTTTTCAGACAGCTTGATGACATCGTACTGATCACCTCCGACATGGATGTTTGGCAGATAGAGCGATGCCATGCTCAAACCATCTGCCGGGGGCAATACTCTGGGAATCATTGCCGCCTGGATTTTTCGCGCAATGGCTAAATCTGCGTCAGCCTGTTTTCCCTTGTCCATCGGTTTCTGTATCTTAGCTGCTTTAGAAATGAGCAATTTTTTTGTTGAAGTGACCATCTTTTCCGCATTCTCCGGCGGAAGTGCTTCTTTTACTGCCGACCGGAAGGTTCAAAAAACATTAGCCTCTCGACTTCAGGTTTACTTGTAGTCAAACTTTTACTTTCCTAAAACCAAGAACTTCAATTAATTATAATTTTTTCCATGTGAGGAAGTCTATAATTACCTACAGAGCTTTTCTGAATCGAGACTGGCAATCCATTCCCCAGGTTCAAAACAACGCCGTAAAAATATTACCAGTCCACGTTTTTTTCCGGATAATGCCTTTTAGATGCGCAACTTAGCGTCACTATAGTATTTTGATAAACTTCAGCTGTAAAAAGGGCGAAAGCTTCAAACCTTAGCAGAAATAAATCAGATGAAACTACTGATTTTAGGCTCCGGTGGCCAACTTGGAACTGATTTTGTGAGAGAAGCCCGCTTGAAGGGCCATGAGGTAATCGGCAAAGACTATCCTGAAGTGGACCTGACCCGGCGGGAATCTGTTATGCAGGTAGTAAAAGAAGTCCTGCCTCAGGTGATCGTAAACTGTACTGCCTTTACTGCTGTTGACCTCTGTGAGGAGAAGCAGGTGGAAGCATTTGCACTCAATGCACAGGGCTGTGGTTTTCTGGCAGAAGCGGCGGCCGAACACAGTTCGCTTCTGATCCACTTCAGTACCGATTATGTGTTCAGCGGTCAGGGGAGCAGACCCTACACCGAAGAGGATGCCACCGAACCCGGAACGGTTTACGGCAGATCCAAACTTGAGGGAGAGAGACAGATTGCCGCAATATTAGCTAAGATTATGATTTTTAGAATCGCCTGGCTTTACGGTGTGTACGGCAACAATTTTGTCAAGAGTATCAGAACCATTGGCGCCAAATGCCAAGCTGAAAACAAGCCGCTCAAAGTGGTTAATGATCAGTTTGGTACTCCGACTTGGACCGTTGATGTGTG
This sequence comes from Fibrobacterota bacterium, assembly GCA_023436205.1. Lineage (GTDB taxonomy): Bacteria > Fibrobacterota > Chitinivibrionia > Chitinivibrionales > Chitinispirillaceae > JAEZKC01. The sequence continues at coordinate 48,449 of JAEZKC010000068.1, read as the reverse complement.
CAGGCAGGTGCTCAAAGTAATGAACACCCCCAACTATGGTGTCTTCCACTGCACAAGTGAAGGGTCATGCTCCTGGTTTGATTTCGCCAAAGAGATTATTATTGCTTCTGGAATCCAAGTGGAAGTCAGTCCCTGCACCACTGCGGAATTCCCCAGGCCTGCACCCCGACCAGCCTACAGTGTTCTTGAGAATGCCAGACTTAAAAAATTAGGTCTGAACATAATGCCTAACTGGCAGGAAGGCTTCAGGGCCTTTCTTGAAGCTGAAAAACGCATTACTGAACAGGAGTAACCGTGAAAAAGATTCTCGTAACCGGAGGGGCCGGATTTATCGGGTCCAATTTTGTGCAGAGCATCATTCAGAACAGAGACGATATTTTTGTTGTTAATTTTGATCTTCTCACCTACGCAGGCAATCCAGACAACCTGCTTCAGATTCAGGACAACTCCCGATACACCTTTATAAAAGGGGACATCTGCGATAAAGAATCAGTACAGCAGCTGTTTAAAGACTTCGATTTCGATGCTGTTGTTCACTTTGCCGCAGAAAGCCATGTAGATAAAAGCATCACCGGACCGGCTCAGTTTGTGATCACGAATGTGCTTGGAACCCAGGTACTTCTTCAGGCGGCAAGGGAAGCCTGGGGCGCAAATCAGGATAAGCGGTTCGTACACGTGTCAACCGACGAAGTATACGGAACTTTGGGTAAAAGCGGCTTCTTTACGGAAACTACGCCACTTGCCCCGAACAGCCCCTACTCTGCAAGCAAAGCGGGAAGCGATCTGCTTGTAAGATCCTATTTCGAGACGTTTAAATTTCCCGCAATCATCACAAGATGTTCCAACAACTACGGACCTTACCAGTTCCCGGAAAAGCTTATCCCACTCATGATAACTAATGCACTCAATGACAAGCCCCTACCGGTCTATGGCGACGGGATGAATGTAAGAGACTGGCTGTATGTTTGCGACCACTGCAAAGCTGTTGAGACAGTACTCTTCAAGGGGAAACCGGGAGAGGTCTACAATATCGGCGGCAACAATGAAAAGCACAATATCGATATTGTCAAGATCATTCTCAGTGAGCTGGGTAAACCCGAAAGCCTCATCACCTATGTCGAAGACCGCCTGGGCCATGACAGACGATACGCAATCGATGCCTCAAAAATTAAAAGAGAACTCGGATGGACACCATCACTCACATTTGAGGTAGGGATTCGAAAAACCATCGCCTGGTATCTGGAAAACAAGTGGTGGTGGGAAAAACTTATCTAAAAACCTAACAAGAACCTTCTTTTCATGCACATCACCATAGAATTCATACGTGCATTCATGCTGGGTCTCTGGTATCTTAGCCCTTTACTAATACCACTGCTTGCAGCAATAGTGGCTGCGGGTCAAATTCTGGGAAAAATAGAGAAATGGTCAGAAGTGGATGCACTTTACTTCACCTTTATAACCTCTCTGACCATTGGTTATGGAGACCTTCGACCCACTATCAAGAGAACAAAACTGCTCGCAATCGGGATTGGTCTTTTGGGGCTGATTCTAAACGGAATCATAGTCGCCATTACGCTTCAATCCGTAAGCATTGCTTTTACTCCGCCCTAAAAGGTTAGCAGAAGAACTGTCCGACAACGCTGAACTATACTATTTTTCGAGAATGGCACTTCATTCCCATTTCTGGACACCTGTTTACCGTTTATTGCTGTTTATAACCTGCACCTTCATGTTTTCAGGATGTTCCCGAACCATGCTTAAGGCAAATCCACTGGAAAATCCTGATTCCAGCCCTGGATTTGAAAGAATAAAAGCCGCAACCCTGGATGCCCTGTATGATCCCTCGATCCTGATTGGAGGTTTGGGCCTGGTACTCATAACCACTACAGGAAGCGATAAAAGGGTCACTTCCTATGCATCTGAAAACACTCCGGTTTTCGGGTCCAGAGAAAGAGCCGATAAAATAAGCGATTACTTGAGAATCGCCTCCCTTGGGACAGCATCTCTTTTATACGCTGTAAAGTATTTACCTCCAGAAAAGGATTCTGCAGGGCATTACAATTATAAGAAATCCATTGCCGGAGCTGAAGCGTTGATTGTTTCTCAGGTCCTTACGTTCGGATCTACTGAAATTCTCAAAGACGTTACCTGCCGATTACGACCAGATTCTTCGAACCGCAATTCTTTCCCCTCAGGGCATGCTTCAATTACCGCTGCGGAAAATAATTATTCGTCAAATATCGTAAAGGGTATGCCATTGCCTGAATATAGTCGTTTCATTCTAGAGTCGGCTCTGGTTGCTGTCACGTTTACAACAGCATGGGCGCGGATAGAAGCCGGCAAACACTATCCCAGTGATGTGATCGCAGGCGCCGTGCTGGGGACTTTCTTTTCAAATGCAGCTTACAAAGCATTCATAGGACCTTATCAACCAATAGACAGTCGATTTGATCTGAACATTACTCCTGATTTCTTTTCAATAAGATTCGCCTGTGTTTTTTGAAGGTCCCGTTGCATTGATGGGATATGATAGGAATAGTAAAGATCGGATAGGATTCAGGGAACGTAGGTGACCAAAACTGTGGAGCCGGCGAATCCTATCACACTAACATTCTGAACCGTCGCAGGAACGAGAACAGAATCCCCCTTTGATAGCCTGGTAGCACTTTGTTCTGAACAGACCAGATCCAGTAATCCTTCAATAACAGATAAAACCTGGAAAGAATTTTTGGATTCAAGCGCCACATTTGCGTCTGCTGTAAAACTAATCTGCTCCAGAGCAAAATTAGAACATCTGCAGCGAGATTCATATCGATATTCGTCTGTTTTTCTAAGCAAAACGGGAACTGGCTTATGAATTCCCACCCCAGCATAATCCAAAATATCAAGCGCTTTGGGCAGGTGAAGCTCTCTAAAGGAGCCGTCTGGTGCCCGGCGGTTCCAATCATAGAGCCTAAGAGTAGTATCACTCTCTTCCTGCACTTCATAAATAAGTGCTCCCTCAAGAATAGCATGCACAGTACCAGCAGGAATAAAAAGCACATCGCCGGGAAACACCGGGATATAATTCAAGAGCTGCTCGAGAGTTCCAGTTTTAACGGCATTTTCAACCTCTGCTCTGGAGACTGGCCGCTTGAATCCAACAATTATCTCTGCACCCTCTCTGGCATCCGCAACATACCAGCATTCCGTTTTACCACTCTCTCCCCAGTTGTGAATGCGGGCCTGCTCTTTATTCGGATGAACCTGGACTGACAAGTTACTTGCAGCATCGATGAATTTAAACAGCAAGGGAAAATTTTTTCTGCCAGTTGCGCTTGCGCCGGCTAATCCTGAAGGATCTCTTGAAAAAAGCTCGCCAAGCGACATTCCAGCAAAATCACCTTCAGAAACCACGGTCTGATTGTCGCCCCAGCCACTTATTTCCCAAGATTCCCCAATTTTCGCCTCGAATGGTGCTTTTTTTTGAAGAACATCTTTTAACGCCTGACCGCCCCATATCTTTTCCATCAAAATGGGAGTAAACCGGAGAGGATTTGAAAACGATTGGTGCATTTACAATCTTTGAAGAAGTAAGGGCATTTTACAAGTCTGTTAATCTACAACGATGCAGTTGTCTGACACAATCTAAAAATGCAGAGCACGAAGTGCTAATGAAGTATTGATGATTATAAGGAAATAATGCCAAGATAGTCAAAGCCCGAAGCATCGCTCCGGGCTATGATGCAATTTTATTTTTGCTCAGTTTCGCTTTTAACCTTGAAAACTACAGTTCCAAGCGGTGGAAGGGTAATAAGCAGAGAATGATTCTGTCCATGCCATGCCTGTTCCTCGGCGCTGGAACCACCTGAATTCCCTACCCCACTGCCCCCGTATTCGGATGCGTCGCTGTTGAAAATTTCTTCCCAGAATCCACCAAGGGGCACTCCGACTCTATATCCGTGGCGAGGTTGAGGAGTGAAATTGAGCACCACCAGAATACGGTCAGAATCTTGGGGACCCTTTCTAATAAAACCAAGGATGCTCTGCTCCCAGTCGTTACAGTCGATCCACTCAAAGCCTTTGGGATCAAAATCGTAATAATGCAAAGCTGCATTCTGGACGTAGATACGGTTAAGATCACTGACCATATGCTGAATGCCCTTGTGACGCTCCCATTGAGTAAGGTCCCAGTCTAAGCTCTTTGAATGATTCCACTCATGCCACTGTGCAAACTCCCCACCCATGAAAAGAAGCTTTTTACCGGGATGATTGAACTGATAACTAAGAAGCAGTCTGAGATTGGCCAATCTCTGCCAGTCATCACCGGGCATTTTGTTCACCAGCGACTGTTTCCCATGCACAACTTCATCATGAGAAAGAGGCAGCACATAGTTTTCAGTAAAAGCATAAAGCATACTGAAGGTAAGCTCGCTATGATGATACTTGCGGTACACAGGATCTTTACTCAAATAGAGAAGCGTATCGTGCATCCATCCCATATTCCACTTCATACCGAACCCCAGCCCTCCCACATAATTTGGACGGGAAACCATAGGCCAGGCAGTTGATTCTTCGGCAATTGTCTGCACATCGGGAAATTCCTTGTAAATCTCCTCGTTCATGCGTTTGAGAAAAGATATTGCTTCGAGATTCTCCCTTCCGCCAAACTGATTGGGGATCCATTCACCCTCTTTACGGGAGTAGTCGAGATAAAGCATTGAAGCCACAGCATCAACCCGCAGACCATCGGCATGATATTTTTCGAGCCAGAAAACGGCGCTACTGAGCAGGAAAGCCTGCACCTCATGACGGCCATAATTGAAAATATAGCTCTTCCAGTCGGGATGAAATCCCTTTTTAGGATCAGCATGTTCGTAGAGGCAGGTTCCATCGTAATAGGCAAGCCCGTGTTCATCACCGGGAAAGTGAGAAGGCACCCAGTCAAGAATCACTCCGATTTCCTGCTGATGCAGGTAGTCGATGAGGTACATGAAATCCTGAGGCGTCCCGAATCGACTGGTGGGAGCAAAATATCCGGTGGTCTGATATCCCCATGATCCACCGAACGGATGCTCCATGACTGGAAGAAATTCCACATGGGTAAATCCCAGTTCCTTGCAGTATTTTGCCAGCTCGGGAGCCATTTCGCGGTAGGTGAGATAGTCCTCTTCCTTCTGGGTCCTGGTTTTCCACGACCCCAGGTGCACCTCATAAATGGAGATGGGAGCATTTAGACTGTTACGGGTCTTGCGCTTTTCCATCCATTCCTGATCGTTCCAGGTATAGTCGAGATTCCACACTATGGGACTAGTGGCTGGAGGTACTTCCCAACGTACGCCAAAAGGATCTCCCCTGTTCGCACTGTAGACACCCGTATTTGAATCGACGTGGAACTTGTATAAGGTACCCTCCTCTATGCCGGGTATGAAACCTTCCCAGATACCGGAGCTGTCCCAACGGGCGTTAAGCGGATGACTCTTAGTATCCCAGGAGTTGAAATCACCCACAACGGAAACTGTTTTGGCATTGGGAGCCCATACAGCGAAGTAGGTCCCCTTGACTTTGTCAACGGTGATGACATGGGCACCCATTTTTTCGAAAAGCCTGAAGTGGGCTCCTTCTCTGAAAAGGTAAATGTCATAATCGGTCAGGAGCGTCACCCCGCCCTGAACTTTTTCAACCTTGCGCGATGTTGTAAGTGGTTTCATCAACTTCTCCCTTCAAGGACTTGGAGCCGATCTCTGTAAGATAACGGGTGAACCTGACAGAGAATAACTTGTTTTCTGCAAAAGACGCACTGAGCGACTTTCCTGTGGAATTTCACTTTCAATAATATCAAACTACTACTTCCGGGATTTTCCCGTAACGGCGGGATGAGGCGTTGAATTCACCTCCGGAATACCACTTTAGAAGGCAAACTGCGTGCCTCAAGGCGATACTCTGTATTAGAATATAGTTATGGAGCAGCCCCGGTGTGAGAAGTTTGCTTTTATTCAGGGCCGCTACTGTGTATATTTGAACTATTGTAACCCCTCCCGTAACAGTTAAGCGCTTTTAAATAAAGTAGGTGCACTATGCGCAAGATATCCCTGGTTCTTCTCTGGACTCTATTCTCTTTCACCAGTTGTAATAGCCCCTCTGCCAATATTGAAAAAGCATTTGCAATGGAGACCGCGGGCAACTATCAAAATGCCCTGCACATCTATGCTCAAGTCGCCAAAGATGTCGCTCCCTCAACCAGCATTCCCGATGCCCAGAAAGGAAAAATCCTTCAACCCAAGATCTGGGTAAACGAAATTGAAAAATATCTGGAATGGTCCCGAACTTCGGAACCAAAACCAAATACATATCTATCTTCAGCTCTTTCCGGCATCGAACGCTGTATGAAAAAAACAGAGCTTGAAAATTACGTTCTCAGACCAACTCTAAAATCACTTTCACCTGAATTCTTCACAGAAAACTGGAACAAGGCGTTCACACCCCCGCCTCCCGGAGCCGCCGACTGGAATTCACTCACCTCCGAGGCACAAGCCAACAGTGTTTCATTAGTACAGATTCAATCATCAAAAAGCTATTCGTATGAATTTAGCCTCATCAATCGCAGCACTTCCCGCTGCATTGAATTCTCGCTCTATCCCGAAAGCAAAGTATATATCCCTGTCCCCCCAGGGGAGTACATGGCGCTCTGTAAAAGTTCAGTGACATTTCAACCCGGACAGCTCTGGAACTCCTCCTATTCAGCATTTCCCCTTTCAGTTCCAGAAAAATCCTCTCTCATTTCCATGGAAATAAAAACCAAGGTGCCCAGAAAATAAAATTGAGCCCCGGACGAGACCGGGGCCAGTCTCCTATCCTACTTTCAGCTCAAGACCATCTCTCCAGGCCACAACCTCCAGTGTCTTACCCTCCACCAAATCTCCCGAAATTATCATGCGGGAAACAGGCGTCTCCAGTTCCTTCTGAATCACCCTTTTAAGCGGGCGGGCGCCATAGACCGGATCATAGCCCTTTTGCGCCAGAATATCCCTGGCCTGATCATCAATTCGGAACCCTATATTCATTGATTCCAAACGCTTTGCGAACTGATCTGTCTGAATGGTGACAATTTCCCTGATGTGCTCCCTGCCAAGCGGATGAAAAACAACTGTTTCATCCACCCTGTTAAGAAACTCCGGACGGAAATATTTACGCAATTCACCAAGAACGGTCGAACGCAATTTCTCATAATCACTCTGTCCATAATCCATGATTATCTGAGATCCGATGTTGGATGTCATTATGATAATGGTGTTTTTAAAGTTGATAAGCCTTCCCTGAGAATCGGTTATTCTACCATCATCCAGAATCTGCAGAAGAATGTTAAACACATCCGGATGAGCCTTCTCTATCTCATCAAAAAGAACAACCGAATAGGGTCTGCGCCTGACAGCCTCGGTCAACTGCCCGCCTTCCTCATAACCGACATATCCAGGAGGAGCCCCGGTGAGTCTGGAAACGGCAAACTTTTCCATATACTCTGACATATCGATTCGAATCATGGCACGCTCATCATCAAACAGATTATACGCCAGTGCCCGTGCCAGCTCAGTTTTACCTACACCCGTCGGTCCAAGGAAAATAAAGCTGCCGATAGGCCTGTTTGGATCCTTCAGCCCTGCCCGAGCACGAAGAACCGCCTCGGCAACCGCGTCAACAGCCTCATTTTGCCCAACCACCCTCTGGTGCAGATGATCCGAAAGGGTTAAGAGCTTCTCCTTCTCACCCTGCACAAGCTTGCTTACCGGTATATGAGTCCAACGACTTATAATTGAAGCAATATCCTCTTCGGTGACTTCCTCCTTGAGAAGTCGACTGCCTGCATCCTGGGCTTTAAGCCGTTCTTCAGCTTCTTTGAGACTTCGCTCAAGCTCAGGGATGCGACCATGGCGCAATTCTGCCGCTCGACTGAGATTGTACTCCCGCTCGGCACGTTCCAGCTCAACTCGCGCCTGATCAATCTGTTCCCTTATGCTCTGAAGTTTACCGACCTGAGCCTTCTCACCCTCCCAGCGGCTACGGAGTGCATTCACGGTTCCTTTTACATCAGCAAGCTCGAGCTGCAGTTTTGCCACCTTCTCCTTTGAAGATGGATCTTTCTCCTTTTTCAAGCCCTCGATCTCAATTTCAAGCTGCATCTGCCGACGAATAGACTCATCAAGTTCGGTTGGACTGGAATCCATTTCGGTACGCAACTTGGCAGCTGCTTCATCAATCAGATCTATAGCTTTATCGGGAAGAAAACGCTCGGTAATGTAACGATCTGAAAGAACAGCTGCAGCCACAAGAGCACTGTCCCTGATTTTTACTCCGTGATGTAGCTCATAGCGTTCGCGCAATCCCCTCAGGATGGAAATGGTGTCTTCAACTGTGGGCTGATTAATGAGCACTGTCTGAAAGCGACGTTCCAGAGCCTTGTCTTTTTCAATATGCTTGCGGTATTCATCAAGTGTTGTAGCACCAATGGCATGCAGCTCTCCCCGGGCCAGCATGGGCTTGAGCATATTTCCCGCATCCATGGATCCTTCTGCAGCCCCGGCACCCACGACCGTATGAAGTTCATCAATAAAAAGAATAATGTTTCCACTCTCGACCACTTCCTTGAGAACAGCCTTGAGCCGCTCCTCGAATTCACCCCTGAATTTGGCTCCGGCGACAAGAGCTCCAAGATCCAGCGATACAACAGAACGGTTTTTCAACCCTTCCGGCACATCCCCCTTTACAATCCTAAGCGCAAGCCCCTCAACGATGGCGGTCTTACCCACCCCAGGGTCCCCTATTAAGACTGGATTGTTTTTGGTCCTTCGGGAAAGAATCTGCACGATTCGACGAATCTCTTCATCACGGCCGATTACCGGATCCAGTTTGCCCTGCCGAGCAGCTTCAGTCAGATTGCGTGAATATTTCTCCAACGCCTGAAACGTGGCTTCCGGCTCCGGTGAGGTGACCCGCTGAGTCCCTCTGATACTTCTGAGCGCCTCCAGAGTTGCCGCAACCGTAACACCCAGCTTTGAGGCAAAAAGCCTCCCTTCCACATCTTTATCGATAGCTGCCAGGAAAAGATGCTCCACGCTCACGTACTCATCCTTCATCTGTGCAGCCAGTTTCTGCGCTTCAGCCAGAACCGCCGTAAGACTTCGCGAAGCATAGGTCTGAACTCCCTGGCCACTAACTACCGGCACTTTTCGCAAAAGCTCGTTAATTGTATTTTCAGCACTGGATTGAGAAACTCCCAGCTTTGCTAAAAGAGGTATTGTAAGACCATCTTTCTGATGCAGCAAAGCCATGAGCAGATGCAGCGGAAGCAGTTCCTGGTGCCCGAATTCCACGGCCAATTCCTGAGCACTCTGCAGAGCATCCTGAGAACGACGGGTGAATTTTTCGATATTCATTCTCTCTCCTTTGTTGAGGGTGGCAAAATTGCAATTTTTGTGCCATGGAAGGAGGAGGAGGGTGTAGAGGGGGACGGACTATTTTTTTTCTTTTTATAAGCGTTTAAGCCGGAGATGGCATTCACCCCCCTTCTTATAAACACTGTTGCATTTTTAGACATCGATGCGTTAAGTAATCAAAATGAAACGCCTACCAGGATGGGATTTAATCAGTACCTGAGCTTTACCGCAACATCGCAACCGAAATTCGGCAGTCCGTCCCCACATATCAAACCGGAATTCGGTAGTCCGTCCCCACATATCAAACCGGAATTCAGCTAGTCCAAATAAAATGAAACGCCTGCTCCTGCGTATTACCCATGAATATTAATCAAAACAATTGTAAGTGTACCCGGACCGCAGTATTTTATCTTCAGCGTGTCTGGTTTGCCGGACCAATATTATGGAAACTCAACTCCCCTTCAGTATTCTTCCACAACCCGATGAAACCACGTGTGGGCCAACCTGCCTTCATGCCGTTTATAACTATTATGGCGACAGTATTACACTAAAAGAGGTAATAGCGCAAACTCCGACTCTGCAGGAAGGTGGTACCCTTGCCGTTTTCCTTGGGTGCCACGCTCTATCCAGAGGTTACAAGGCTACCATCTATACATATAATCTGCAGGTTTTTGATCCAACCTGGTTTTCCGATGAAAATGTAGACCTTACCCAGAAGCTGATCGCACAGGCCTCCCGCAAGGAGGAACCTAAACTTAAAGTGGCCACACAGGGATATTTGGACTTTCTTTCCCAAGGTGGCGTCATTCGCCTTCGAGACCTCAGTCCCTCCCTGATACGCGGGTATCTTAAAAAGGCGATTCCCATCATAACAGGTCTTAGTGCAACCTATTTGCACCGAAGTGCACGCGAACTGAGTCCAAGTAATGAATACAGTGACATTTACGGCTACCCCTCCGGACATTTCGTTGTTCTTCACGGATACAACAAGGCGGAAAAAACTGTATTTGTAGCCGAACCATTACTTCCCAACCCGATCTCTTCCGGACAATACTACGGTATTAGAATCGAGCGGGTAATATGTGCGATACTTTTAGGAATTCTTACATACGATGCCAATCTTCTCATAATAGAAAAGCCTGAAGGAGCTAATGGAAAATCTCATAATAGTTAACAATCCCAAGGACTGGACTCTTCAAATTCCTGGTGTAAAGCTTGTATCTGCGCGATCCTATCTTATAGAGCAGTCCTTCTCTCAAATGCGTCAAGCCAGAGTTTTCAACCTTTGTAAATCGTACCGATACCAGAGCATCGGATATTACGTATCACTGCTGGCCAGTGCACGCGGCCATAAGCCTCTTCCCAATATTACCACTATCCAGGATTTGAAGAGCCAAACCTTTATCCGTTTTGTTGATGATGATCTTGATGAACTGATTCAAAAGAGCCTCAACCCCATTCAATCTGATTCATTCATTCTAAGCATCTATTTCGGTAGAAACGTGGCGAAGCGGTATGATCGGCTGGCACTTCATCTCTATAACCTTTTCCCTGCACCTCTACTTCGGGCGGAGTTTGTTCGCAGCCGTTCAGGATGGCATCTGCAGGACATAGACCCCATCAGTGCCGGAGATGTTCCTCCGGAGCACAAAACGTTTCTTCTGGATGTGGCAACAGAACACTTCGCAGGAAAACGGGTGGGGACACCTAAAAAGAAGGCAGTTCGCTATGACATGGCGATTCTCTGGGGAGACAAGGAACCTGAGGCACCCTCTGATGAAAGAGCCATAAAACGATTCATCACCGCAGCTTCCAACTTAGGCCTTGATGCAGAAGTAATCACCCGGGATGATTATGGTAGAATTGCCGAATTTGATGCTCTTTTCATTAGGGAAACAACTAATGTAAACCATCATACGTATCGTTTTGCGAGACGCGCCGCTGCTGAGGGACTTGTTGTTGTTGATGATCCTGAATCGATTCTTAAGTGTTCAAACAAGGTATATCTCGCAGAGTTACTTGAAAGACATGGAGTTGCCACACCAAGATCCTGTCTTGTTCACAAGGATAACCTTGAATCAGTTCTATCAGAAGTTGGAGTTCCCTGCGTGCTCAAGCAGCCGGACAGCGCCTTTTCACAGGGAGTACTCAAGATCGACAGTGAGGAGAAGCTTTTCCAGGAATGCAGCCGCATGCTCAAACAGTCTGATCTACTGGTGGCCCAGGCTTACGTGCCCACTGATTTCGACTGGAGAGTAGGTATTTTCGACCGTAAACCTCTATTTGTATGCAAGTATTTCATGGTAAAGAACCATTGGCAAATTATAAAAAGGGACTCGGTCGGAAGAAAAACGGAGGGTACCTTCGAAACGATTCCGGTGGAACTGGCTCCCGCAGCTGTAGTGAGAACGGCACTGAAGGCTGCAAACTTGATCGGTGATGGCCTGTATGGAGTTGATATAAAGCAGATAGACAAAACGTGCTATGTTATAGAAATAAATGACAACCCCTCCATTGATTCCGGTATCGAGGATCAGGTACTTAAAACGAACCTTTACGAACGTATAATGGAAGTGTTTCTTAAACGTATTCTCAACAGTAAAAATGGAATGAGTTTTTAATATGAGCGATTCCAAATCGGAACTGCATCTTTTTGAAGCTTTCGGCATCGAACTGGAATACATGATCGTCAGAAAAGATGATCTTTCAGTACTGCCTGTAACCGATCGGGTCATTGCTGCCGAATGTGGAAACTTTTTAAACGAAATCAGCAGAGGAAAGATAAACTGGTCCAATGAGCTTGCGCTTCATGTGCTTGAGTTCAAAACAAACGGACCGGTGGTTACCTTTGATGGACTTGGAGAGCGATTCAATCGGGAAATTTCAAGAGTTAATGAAATATTGTCCTCCATGAACGCCATGCTGATGCCTTCAGCCATGCATCCTTTCATGGACCCCGTAAAGGAAATAAAACTCTGGCCTCACGAATACAACCCCATTTACGAGACATTCAACCGTATTTTTTCCTGTCAAGGTCATGGATGGGCTAATCTGCAAAGCATGCATATCAATCTACCTTTCAGCGGAGATGAAGAGTTTGGCAGACTCCATGCTGCCATCAGACTTGTTCTCCCTCTTATTCCGGCACTGGCGGCAAGCTCTCCCGTTGTGGAAGGCAGTGTAACCGGAATCCTTGACAATAGAATGGAGTTCTACGGTTCCAACTCTTCAAGCATACCATCCATTACCGGCCATGTCGTACCTGAACCGGTTTATACCATGCAGGAATACCAGGATCGAATTCTGCAACCAATCTACGACGACCTCAAGCCTTTCGATCCTGAAGGAATTCTGCAGGAGGAATGGGTAAATGCCAGAGGAGCTATCGCGCGTTTCGAACGTAATGCCATAGAAATCAGAGTGATAGACATTCAGGAATGCCCTGAGGCGGATCTGGCGGTAGCTTCTGCCATCATCGCACTGGTGAGAGCGTTGTGCGAAGAGCGTTTCTGTTCCTGGGAGGACCAGAAATCGGCAGACACTATCATGTTGAAAAAGATTTTCAGGAAAAGTGTGGTTTCAGCGCAAGACTCCATTATTTCCGAAAAAAAGTTCTTAAAGCTTTTCCAGATAGACCATGACAGTTGTACAGTAGGAGAAATCTGGCGCAGGATAATTGACATTCTGTACAGTGAACAGCCGGGCCTTCTTGGACCCAGTATGGAATCGCTTCAACGAATCCTGAAAAAAGGTTGTCTTGCAAGCCGCATTGTAAAAGACCTAGGTCACCATCCGGACCGGTTACATCTGGAAGGAGTATATAGAAGCCTTTGCAAAACTCTGGCGACCGGAAATTGACTGGCACGACTCAATCCCCTCATCCGGGGGTCAGAATTTCCCCCGTTGACTTTTTATCACAAGCCGCAACACATTGATTTTATTCACGATACAAAACACATTTTCGGGTATTTCCCACTCGATAACCTTTTCTGCAAACCACAAAACAACCTGTATTATTTTTAGGTGTGTCGCAAGCTTTTTCCAGCAGGAGATTTTGTGCAGAATCTTTCCGAACTACTTGATGTTGGTTGCATGCAACTCGAAATGAAGGCCCGCCAGAAATTTGAGGCCATTGAAGAATTGGTTCAGCTACTTTTAGATTGTGGGAAAATTTCGGATAAAGAGAGATTTATCAAAGAACTTCTTGAAAGAGAGAACCTCTCCTCAACCGGCATTGGTCAGGGAATTGCCATTCCACACAGACTCACTGCAGGAGTCGACAAAACGCATATTGCTTTTGGACGTAAAGTTAAAGGTGTTCCTTTTGAATCAGTCGACCAAAAACCTGCCCATATCATTTTCCTTATTCTTGGTCCTCAAGGCCAACACTCTGAGCATCTCAGAATTCTTAGCAGTCTATCCCGATATCTACATGACAGAGCCTTTTTTGAAGCCCTGATGAGAGCTCAAAGTCCCTTGGAAATAGTTCAACTGATCAAATCAAAAGAAGAATCCACACATTTTCCTGCTTGAAAGGAGAAGAGTATGGTTCACGGTGAAACGATTTCTCTTCAGATGAAGGGTTTTTCCGATATCAGAGACATTACTTCTGAAGTCAGTAAAATCTTGGATAACTCAGGCATTAGCAATGGCTTAGCAGCTGTCTTCGTGATCGGTTCCACAGCATCAGTAAGCACTATGGAGTATGAACCGGCCCTGGTTCAGGATATAAAGGAAAAACTGGAAGTTTTGGCATCACAAAAGATGCACTCACATCATTCCCAAACCTGGGGCGATGACAACGGATTCTCACATATACGGGCCACACTCATGGGACCGGGTATTTCTGTTCCGATAGTAGAAGGATCTCTGGTTTTGGGCACTTGGCAGCAGATAGTGGTGATAGACCACGACAATCGATCACGAAACCGCAAAATACAAGTGCAAATTGTTGGTGAATAGCCGCACTAATGATGACACACGACGGAAAGCCCGCTTCTACCCGAATGTAATATTCAATCTATTGGGCAAAAATTTGAAAAATCTTACCGATTCACATTTCTTCGAAGGGAAAGATACCTCAGGAACTGCGTGTGAGTGTAACTAATTGAAATTAATAGAGATTTGGCGTGAGTTTCTATTTTAGAAGAAGTGAGAGAGAAGAAAATCTTCTCTCTCGCTTGAAGCTAATTTGAGCAGATCAGTGAGCAAGATGCTCCAAAGCAATTTTAAGCATTCTGCGAACCGGTTCGGCAGCACCCCAGAGAAGCTGATCCCCCACGGTAAAACCAGCCAAATACTGAGGTCCCAGATTCATCTTGCGCAAGCGGCCGATCGGCACCATCAAAGTACCACTGACCGCAGCGGGGGTAAGTTCCTTAAGAGTTGCCTCTTTATGATTGGGGACCACTTTCACCCACTCATGATCTGACGCAATCATAGCGGTAATCTCATCCACCGGCACATCTTTGGTGAGCTTAATGGTAAGGCCCTGGCTGTGGCAACGCATAGCACCCACTCTCACGCAAACGCCATCAACAGGAATAGGTTTCTGAGTCCCAAGGATTTTATTGGTCTCAGCGATTCCCTTCCATTCCTCCCGAGTCTGGCCATTATCCATGGGCTTGTCTATCCAGGGAATAAGCGATGCAGCCAGTGGTGCTCCGAAATTGGCCGTGGGCATTTCACCACCGCGAAGCTCAGCAGTGACCAGTCGATCCAGATCAAGCGCAGTGGAAGAAGGACTGGAAAAAACATCCGCAGTGGCTTTAGTCAGGTGAGCCATTTGAGCGACCAGTTCAGTCATGTTTTTAGCGCCTGCACCACTTGCCGCCTGATAGGTCATGGAAGTAATCCACTCCACCAGATTACGTCTGAACAAGCCGGCCAAAGCCATGAGCATAAGACTCACAGTGCAGTTTCCTCCAATAAAATCTTTAATACCATCTTTCAGGCCCTGGTCGATCACGTTACGATTTACTGGGTCAAGCACAATAATGCTGTTGTCTTTCATTCGGAGAGCCGAAGCGGCATCTATCCAGTATCCGCTAAATCCTGCAGCCCTTAATTTGGGATGTACCTCATTGGTGTAATCTCCACCCTGGCATGTCACGATAATATCAAGCTTGGCGAGTTCATTAATATCATAAGCATCTTTAAGTGCAGGAATATCAAAACCCAGAGATGGTCCTTGGGATCCTACCTGAGATGTTGAGAAGAAAACCGGTTCATACCCTTTGAAATCCCCTTCGGCTTTCATTCTTTCCATAAGTACCGAACCGACCATACCGCGCCAACCCACAAAACCGACTCTGATCATAACTCCCTCTCGACTCGAAAACTGTAAAAAACTCCAAAATCCCCACTTCAACTTATAAAAATACATCCGGGGTGCACATTGAGAGCCAAAAAGAGGTAAAGAGTGGAAATATCCCCAATTCAATGGATTACAAATGTTGGATTTGATAGTTAACTGTCATCTGAGATCAACAGTGAAACAATCGGTGATTAAGACATGTCAAAGCAAATCCGGGTTTCAGGTTCTCAGCCATAGTCAGACCCTTTGATTTTTTTCAGTTTAGGGACATTTCTCTTGATTTTCACCTTTCCCCTGTTTTATCGTAATAATAACACCTCTGGAATTTATTCCGGCCTGTTGTTTTACTATTGTCAAAAATTGCAGAAGCATCATTACTTATCAATTTACGACTCAACCTTCACAGAGGGGGATTCATGCGAATCGCTGTTGTATCCGCAGTTTGTGCATTGTCAATGTCAACCATTTTGATGGCAGGCGATGCCAGAGAAGCAAGCCAGGAAAAGGCAGCCGCCAAACCAGTCGCGCAGCCCCAGGCCACAGTAACCGAGAAAGTTCAACCTGCCTCGACAGAGGTAAAACCTGAACAGAAGGTTGCCCCACAACCTGTAGCAGAAAACAAAGCTCCCCAAAATGCCAGCAGCGCTCAAGAAGCACCGAAAGCTGCAGAAAAAAAGGTGGCTGCTGCTGAAAAGACGACAGAAAAAGCAGCGCCTGTAGCGGAAAGTAAACCAGTAGAAGCAAAAGCCGCTGTTGCAGAAAAAAGTACCGCCGTTGAAAAGCCTGCTTCCACAGGCAAAGTCGCAGAAGCCAAAGCTCCGGCAGCTCCCGAAAAAGCAGCAGCCGCTCCTGCCAGCAAGCCTCAGGAAGTTAAAACTGTATCAGCTGACAAGGCAGCAGGCGATATGAAAAAGGCACCTGCTGCAGCTGACAAGCCGGCGACGGAAGTCAAGGCCGCAGCTGCAAGGGAACCTGAGTCAACCGAGATCAAAACAGTTACTATCCCTGCCCAAAAGGCTACTGCGGCTCCCAAGACCGATGCGGTCGAAAAGCCAGCTGCCAAAGAAGAGCCCAAGCCTGCAGCTGTCAAGGCCGCAGCCGAAAAAGCTGCCCCTGCAGCAGTTCCTGCGGTGGCAGACAAGCCGGCGACAACTCAGAACACCAGCATGGAAAAAGCTCCTGCAAAAACACCTGCTGCAACCGCACCTACCGCTAAAACAGAAACAGCTCCGGCACCTGCAGCCAAAACCGCCAGCGCCGCTTCAATAAAAATCAGCAGGGCAGTTGTAGGGACCAGCGTTGAAAACCGGGAACCTCAAGGCGCCGCAAGCAAGTTCCCCAAAGAAACAAAACAGCTCATTTTCTTTACTCACATAAACGGCGCCAAAGATTCTGCAGCAATTGAGCATCGCTGGTATTTCAATGGTCAGAGAATTCAAACAACCCTTCTTCCGGTTAAGTCCTCAAGCTGGCGTACTTACAGCAAGAGAACCCTTGAGCCTGCCATTTCTACTGGCGAATGGAAAGTGGAAGCCTGTCCTGCAGGTTCTGATGAAGTTCTTGAATCAGCATCTTTTATCGTGGAATAATACTCATTACTGGAAAACGCGCCCAGTCGGACGCACATAAAAAAAGGCCCCTTTGGGGGCCTTTTCTTTATCTCAAATCTGTAAGATTGCTTAACTGACTGCGGGAATATTCACTCCATCGGGAAGCCCTTCAAAACTGGCGACCTCAATATTGATTCCCTGTTCGCACATCTCCTCTTCTGCTCTGATAAGCGGATTATAGTTCTGGAGATTACGTTCACCATTCGGGGCTCCAGCCTTAAACCAGAGTTTGCGGGAAACAGAACCGAACATGAGCGGCAGCAGCGGAAGGAACTCCGATGATCCTTCTGTAGACCTGTGGGAGAAGAATGCTGAAAAGCCGTTCTTTTTGATATTACGAAGTGCTTCCGACAGACTCTTGATGCCAAGCGATTTAAGATCGGTCATCACTTTTTTGTAATCACCACGTGCTCGCAGGAACTGCTCCACTTCCTCATCATTTGCAACACCGAGAACAATCTGAGAAGCAAGAAGTGTTTCCGTGAAGGTTCCCGCCTGATTCAACTTGATAAGAACGGAATTGCCGGCCCGGTCTTTTCTTTCATTACCTGCGAGAAAAGGAATGATGAAACGCATTTGGGTTACTGCAAGATCATCGAGTACAATCTGAGTTCTGTCTCCGTACTTGGCATTCATGAGCTTATGGGCTTCAAGGTCATTTTCTGAACCCGGGTCTTCCATGGTGACAAAATTGGAAGCGCTCTTGACCACAGAATAATCGAACTCCACCAGCTGCTCTCTAGTCTTGATGCCCTGACCGGAGAAACGCATATCATACTTGCCTTCCTTGCGAAGCTGTTCGGTTTTCTGCACCTCAGAAAATGCGTTATCGGTCCCGATAGCATAATCACTCTCTTTCAACCCTAATTGCTTTGCACATTCCTTAATTCTCTTCAATCCCTCAAAGTTATCCTTTACAGGGAAAACAAAACCTCTTTCTTTGGCTGTTCCGGTCGGGAGTCCATCACGTACCAGGTTTTTCTCAAACTGACGGAAAAATTTCGTTCCGGTGAGAAAGACATCCTTTACACATTTTTCTTTCATGGCAAAAAAGAACATCTCCTGAATATCCTGCTTTGTTCCCGGAACATGTTCCCCGCCACAAACCATATTGAATGCAATGTTGGGCATGTAAAAAACTTTCGGTTTCTTACCGTTTGTCAGAACTTCCCATGGTTTGTAACCGGATGCTTTTAAAAGGGTTTGGAAGAACACTGTTGAAGATGCGAGGCATGCATTACCGCCCCAGTTCTTTTTGTTGGGACCGGCATTTTCCACCAGTTTAAGATCGAATTCCCTGCAAGCCGCCAGAATATCCTCTGGTTTTTTTATAACCACCTTTTTGGGCAGAAGCGGTTCGATTTTTTTCGATATTGATTTAATAGCCTTATCGTTAGGAATATAGATCGCTTCGTTTTCACCATCGGATGTTCCTTTGGCAATTCCGTTCCGCTCTTCGATTGTGTAGGAATCCTTTCCGCGTTGTACCCGCGCTGTCATGACACCCTCAAGAGTCATACTTGCATAAGAAGAAAGTATTTCTCTCCCCTTGAGTGTAAACTTGGAGACAATAGTTTCCTTTGCCATATAAGAACCTCCTTGAAAATAGTGAAAGTGAATAGCCTTTTAAAATAGAATGGGCAGAGGAAAAGATCAAACCATTAGAGGCCAGTTTGCCGGACTCCTTGTCAAAATCTCATTTCTTGTAACTATTTCTTAATTTACAAAGTAAACTAAGCTACTCTTGACGCGTTGAAATAACGGGCATTAACTATATCGCCGATTTCTGTATGTAATTATTAGGGTTTGTATAAAGGGAGCCTTGGATCAAGGCTCCCTCTCAGTTAAATTCTGGCAGGATTATCGCGAAGAGAAAGCGGAGGGAGCAAAATTTCGCTCCAGATTACAGCCTTTATTAAAACATCACCAGACAGTGCTGGCTGAGAACCGATGGCAGTCTTAACTTCCGTTTCAACCATAGAAGCGGAGGGGACAATTCTTTTGGGGCGTGATCGATTTTCATCATAAGCTGTGACAGGCTGCTCCTGTGCGCTGCCCGCCGCCTTGTGAATCTCCTCCTCGTACTCAACATCCCCCCCTTCGGATGGAACACCAAAAATGTCTTCCAGAGATCTGCGAAGGTCATCGGAAATATTTCTTCCCGACGGTGCAGAACTTTGTGAAGACGACTGCGTTCTGGAGGAAGTAGAGGTACCGGGCTGATTTCTCTTTTTAAAAAAGGAACCCAGTATCGCAATTATCACCCAGAAAAGGAAAATGAATAAAGGAATCAAATCCGAAAGGTTATCCAACAGATCAGAAATATTCATTTAGGTTCTCCTATAAATTGTAATTATCAGGAGCGATCCTTGTCATTGGGTCTTGCCTGATTCTGCCCGCCCAATGATTCTCTCATTTGTGTGTCTGCTGCTACATTTTTCATTTTGTAATAATCCATTATTCCAAGATTTCCGGCCTTGAAAGCTTCAGCCATGGCCTGAGGCACCTGAGCTTCGGCTTCAACCACTTTCGCACGCATCTCCTGCACCTTGGCACGCATCTCCTGCTCAGCTGCTATGGCCATGGCTCTACGTTCTTCGGCTTTTGCCTGAGCAATCTTCTTATCAGCTTCGGCACGATCCGTTTCCAGTTCCGCACCGATATTCTTTCCCACATCCACATCTGCAATATCAATTGACAGGATCTCAAAAGCGGTCCCTGCGTCAAGACCTTTTTCCAGCACTCTTTTTGAAATCGAGTCGGGATTTTCAAGTACCTGCTTGTGTGATAAGGCGGAACCGATAGTGGTCACGATACCTTCACCAACGCGAGCCAGTACGGTCTCCTCCCCTGCTCCTCCAACCAGTCTGTCGATATTTGCCCGCACTGTGACGCGTGTAAGAGCAGTCAACTGAATTCCATCTTTAGCGACTGCCGCAACTCTGGGAGTTTCAATAACCTTGGGATTAACACTCATCTGTACCGCTTCAAGCACGTTTCTACCAGCAAGATCAATTGCGGCAGCTCTTTTGAAGGGAAGCGGTATGTTTGCCTTATCTGCTGCGATAAGCGCCTGCACCACTCTGAGGACATTTCCACCTGCCAGATAATGTGATTCAAGAGCATCTGTAGTGATGTCAAGCCCAGCTTTCACTGCAGTAATCTTGCTCTCAACGATCAGCTTGGGAGGTACTTTTCTGAATCGCATGAACACAATATTGAGTAACCCGACTTTAGTGCCCGAAAAAATTGCCTGCATCCAGAGACTTATAGCGGAACCAACGAAAAAAAGAACAACCAGGGCGGCTATTGCAATTGCAATAACAATGATAGTGGTAGGCATACACTTTCCTTTCATAAAGAGAGTTGTGAAAAGGGACAAAGATGAAATATAATACAAATTACGCTCATGCACTCCTCAAACGGTCCTCATATTGCTTTTCTGTTTTTCATGCTGGACATCTCGCTAAAGCCCATTTTCATTTACACCCACAGGAGGATCCATGAAAATCCTGCTACTATTAACGTATTTTACTTCATTTTCTCAAGGAGCTGATTCCTATACTACTAATAATTTCATGCTACCGATCGCGTTTATAGAAAATCAACAGGCATGGGTTCTCAGTCAACCATTCCCTCAAGAAAGTGGCACTATACAGGGCTCCCTTTTAAGAACCCGGGATGGAGGAATCACCTGGGAAAAAATCTCCATACCTGTCACAGAGAAACTTACTTCTGTTTGCTTTGCTGATAACTTAAGGGGATGGATTGTTGGTTCCAGAGGAGCTGTGCTTGCCAGTATCGATGGGGGATCAAGCTGGAGAGTGATATCAAGACTAGAAAGTGATCTGCGCTCTGTATTTTTCACAAGCACGAAAACCGGCTGGATTGCAGGTGCAAAGCTCAAATCTTCCGAAGCCTCAGAAAGCAATAAACAGGGGGCGATTTTTTTTACGACTGATGGAGGTGTCCACTGGCAGCCTCTTACGTTACCTTCAGGCAGCGGACCGGTAAACTCTCTATTTTTCCATGACAGTTTAAGAGGTTGGGCAGCTGGTATTCAAATGTGCGATTCACTCGGTAGAGGAGTGGTCTATGCTACCTCCAATGGGGGAAAAAAATGGACAGAGCAGTTTTTATCCCGAAGAGGCAACTACATTTCCTCAATAAGCTTCAGTAGTGCAGAAAAAGGACAGATTCATAGCTATAATGTTCCCGGAGCAGAAACTGGTCCTTTAGAGTTCTTCACTACCGATGGAGGAAAAACCTGGGATGAGCTTTATCCTCTTTCCGATTTCCAATCCCCTTCCGAAGCATCTCAATAGTGGTGCCTTAATCTATTTTTATGGGGTACCTCAACCCTTAGGAGAGTTCCCCAGCATGAAAAAGCTTACTCCTCGTCAGCGCCAGTTCCTGAAAGGACTTGGACACAGTCTTAATCCTTATGTTCAGGTAGGCAAAGATGGGCTTACAGAAAATGTTTTAAAAAGTATTTCCAAATCCCTTGAAGACCACGAACTTATTAAGGTGGGACTGCTGGAGACCGCGGGACTCAACCGCAAAGAAGCTGCTCAGGAAATCGCAGATGCTCTAAATGCGGAAGTGGTACAAGTTGTAGGATTCAAAATGCTGATCTACCGCCCTAATCCGGAAAAACAAAAAATAGTATTGCCTTGATTTCAGAGGTCTTATGGCAGGTAACCGGAGAATAGTTTTCCACATCGATATGGATGCTTTTTTTGCATCCATAGAGCAAAGAGATTTCCCGCACTTTAAAGGCAAACCAGTAATCGTTGGAGCAAAACCGGGCACACGGGGGGTAGTTTGTGCCGCAAGTTATGAGGCCCGCCGGTTTGGAGTGCATTCTGCAATGCCGGTGAGAGAGGCCGTAAGTCGTTGTCCCCATGGGATTTATGTAGAACCCCGCATGGATGTGTACTCGACTGTCTCCAAGCAAATCATGGAGATTCTGAGAGAGTTTTCTCCCAAAGTGGAACAGATATCCGTTGATGAAGCATTTCTGGAGATGAGTGGCAGTGAACGGCTCTTTGGGCCTCCGGAGACATCTGCCGCCATGATCTCCCGTAGAATACAAGTAAATCAACACCTTACAGCTTCTATAGGAGTGGCACCAAATAAGTTCCTTGCCAAAATTGCTTCTGATTTTAAAAAACCAAACGGAATAACCATAACCCCCTGGGATCAACAGGAAGTAGAAGGGTGGCTCGCACCTCTTGCAGTTGGCAGAATCTGGGGAGTAGGAAAAAAAAGTCAGGAGGTATTCCATCGCATGGGGATCAGAACCGTTTCTGACCTCCAGCAGTTATCTTTTGATTTTCTGCTATCCCATTTTGGAAAACAGGGTTCAAGTCTTTATTACTTATGCCGAGGAATAGATGACAGGCCAGTTGGAGAGGGTGACGCCGCCAAGTCCATATCCAGAGAGTATACTTTCAACGTGGATAGCAGCGATAAGGAAGAGTGGAAAAGAGTTCTTCTCTGTCTTGCAGAGGACGTGGCACGAAGAGCCCGGCGATCTGGTGTCAAAGGCTCGACAATTGTTCTCACCTACAGGCGCCCCGATTTCAGCCGCCACTCAAAACGGTCCAAACTTCCCTGCCCCTCTGATCTTTCTAAAGTCATATATGAAAATGGGTTACGATTACTTGAGCAAATTAACGAAACATGTTTTCGCCTCATAGGTATCGGAATTACCGATTTTGATGAAGTGGCCCAGACAGATCTATTCGGATCCAGTCAGCAAACAGTCGCTTTGGAAGCGAGTGAAAAGGCTGTAGATCAAGTGATTGCCCGTTTCGGAAAAACGATTATTGGAAAAGGGACTCAAATAGACCGAAGGAAGAGAACCATGCCTGACAATGATTAATCAAAAATTACCTACTGGCTCTTTTTGAAATCCCGTTATATTTTGGAATACTGCGCAGCAATTATGTCTGGTGCGCAACCCGGAAATTTTCTGCATAGCTGCAAGCGTGCGAAGGAAGTGATTATGATTAGCGTTATCATCTCTGCCAGGAATCCCGTCCCTCAATCAACACTAGAACGCAACATCAGGAAAACGATTGGAAGTCCACTTGAACTGTTAATGATCAGTAACTCCTCAGGCGCCAACGGATTAGCTTCCGTATATAACTTCGGAGCAAGTCGTTCCAGAGGCGATATTCTGGTTTTCATGCATGATGATGCTTTTTTTATGAATCAAAATTGGGGACCGGTGCTGGAGTCCCTTTTTGCAGCCGACCCCTATCTGGGAGTTATCGGTGTAGCTGGAAGTCAGTATCTTTTTCCCAACAACTGTTCTCTTACTGCTGCAGGACGTCCTTTCATCAAGGGAAGAATAATCCATGACCTCCAGAATGGTGATTTCTTCGCCACCATGTTTTCTCCTCAAAAAGAGACAGCTGAAGTGGTTGCGGTGAACGGGTTCTTTTTTGCGGTAAGAAGGACACTTTTAAGCCAGTTTGGATTTGATGAACAAACCTTCGACTCCTTTTATTTCCACGACTTGGATTTTTGTATGCAGGCCAGACATGAATGGAGAATCATCGTGACGGGTGATGTTGTGGTAAAGCACCGTTCTACAGGCACTTACGATAAAAACTGGCAGATGTACGGGCAACGTTTTCTCGAAAAATGGGCTGCGGAATTACCGGCATTTTGCACAGAGCAGATTCCCGACCCGGCCAATTGTGTTCCCGCTCATAGTATGAATCTCAAAGGCAAGGTGAACCAGCAGACTATAGCTTGATTTCAACAGAACCGAGTACCTCACAACCATAACAAAATCAACACTTTAGACGGATTAATTCTCCGGACGATTCAGGAGGTGTAAGGTAATTTAAAACATGGAAAAATTGTGCACGGGCACCTTTTTATCGGAGCTTTGAGTAGTATCACTGACGATGAAATCCTGAGGAACCCAGCGAATTTCTAAATGCCGGTTTTCGGGGGAGGCCAAAACCTCTATTATTCTTGAATACCACGGCTGGCTTGTGGCGATAAGCAGCGCATCGACCTTGTTGCAATCCAGTACCTTTTTCAGATCATCGATATCACCCAGTACCGGATACCCCTCTACTTGCCCGTCAACATCGACCCCTGGTTGTTTGAGCACACCCACGATGATCGCATTATGACTGCTTTCGATATTTCGAATCAGCTGGTTAGCCACAGGTCCACAACCGATTATAAGAAGTCTTTCGGGAGCGAATATTAAGTCTTTGATTTCCCGGGCCATACGAGGAAGTACTTCGCGCCACCCCACTAAAAGCAGCGTTGCGGAAACGGAGGACAGGGCGAAAGCTATTCGTGAAAATGGTGCCAGAAAATAGACTCCCGACATGAAAAGCGCAGAACTTAAGAAACCAGAAAGCAGAGCTATTTTACGCGAATAGGTCTTAATGGAATAAACCCCGTTATAGAAAAACATGAAAATGAAAACCCCTGAAAGTAAGGCATGCATTTCCAAAAGAGGTTTAGCGGGTCCGCTCAGGTAGGGAGAACTCAAATTACTCAAACCGAAACGTATGGTCAAGGATGCCCAGAGTGTCGCATTGAGGAGAAAAAGGTCTATCAGGCAGGCGGTAGCTGAACGCAGCAGGGTAGCTCCTATATTGAGACTAGCCTGGAGCAGAATGCCAAATGAAACAAACCAGCTCGGAAAAAACCCTCCACCTTGAACAGACTGATATTTCTTTGTAAAAATTATCATCGCTTCATAAAAGGAAATTCTTGAGCGAATCTGACGTTTAGAGGAGCTTTTACCTTTTATGTGTATGATCTGAATCTGAGGGTTATACCAAACTTGAAATCCATGCTGACGAATTCTGAAACAAAGATCAATATCCTCCCCGTACATGAAAAACCGCTCATCGAAACCACCAATTTTTCTGAAAAGCTCCACTTTCATGAACATGAAAGAACCGGAAATGGCATCAACCTGAGCCGTTTCATTTTCATCCATAAAGGTTAGGTTATAACGCCCGAAACGACGGCTTCTTGGGAAAAGACGGCTTAATCCCGCAAAGTAGTAAAAGGCAACAGAAGGAGTGGGGAAGGAACGACGGCAACTTAGCTGAAGAGTGCCATCCGGATTCAAAATTTTGGGCCCCAGAAGTCCCACTTCCGGGTGATTGTCCATAAACTCCACAGCGTTACTCAGTGAAGTTGCTGAAACCACCGTGTCAGGATTGAGAAAAAGAAGGTATTTCCCATTGGCCTGGCGGACACCCACGTTGCACGCCTTGCCAAAGCCGATATTGCTCTTAAGCTGAATCCACTGCACTTCGGGAAATTCGGAGGTGATCAAATCCTGAGAATTATCCCCTGAAGCATTATCCACAACGATGACTTCACAGTCACTATAAAGATTTGCCTGACGAAGAGATCTTAACGCCTCCTGAAGACAATAAGGCACCTTATAGTTCACTATTACAATCGAAATAAGTTTCTGTGTCTCGCTCAAAACTACCACTTCCTGAACAGAGAGGATACTCTCAACTTCCAAATAAGGAACAAGGCCTCTCTAATGATCTTGGTGGACATTTTTGATTCCCCGCGCTGTCGATCCATAAAGAGGATAGGGATTTCCTTAAGCTTAAAACCTTTTTTCCAGGCTAAAAAATTCAACTCGATCTGAAAAGAGTAGCCGGAGGAAGCAATTTTGTCAAGATTAATAGACTGCAGTAATTGTCTTCTGAAGCACTTATACCCCCCGGTACTGTCGGTTATTGGAAGGCCTGTAACGAATCTGGCAAACTGATTGGCAAAATAGCTGAGCAGAAGACGGGACATTGGCCAATTCACCACATTGACACCACAAATGTATCGGGAACCAATAACCAGATCACTTACAGCCGCATTCTCCAGGAAAAGAGGCAAATACTGCGGGTTGTGAGAGAAATCGGCATCCATCTCGAAAATAAACTCATAATCCCGCTCCAGAGCCCATTTGAATCCGCTGATGTACGCTTTACCCAGCCCGTCTTTACTTTTCCTGTCAAGCACAAAAACACCATTCACGTTTTGGGCAAGCTGCTTGACGGCATCACTTGTTCCATCCGGAGAAGAATCATCCACCACCAGAATATGAGCATCTGGAAGAGTCTTCTTTATTTCTGGAATGAGAAGTACAATGTTTTCACGTTCATTATAGGTGGGGACAATTATTAGTACTTTAGAACTGTTCATGAGCGGTCCATGAGGTAAAATCGAGTAATCGGACAAAACAAGAAATATAACTCCAGATTCTGAAGAGGGGCAAAATATGTTTTACCGGGTTGACCATGATACTTGCAAATCTGATGGTATGAATGGTATGATTATTCAGTTTAGAACGTTTTTTATAAATGTAGCAACCAAACACGGGAAAGTTCACTGCGCTCTGCCATTCGCGGCATTCAAACTATGATTCACATCTACACAACATTATCCCTGATTTCCTTCTTTGTATGTCTGCACCTTTCAGCTTATGTGTTTTTCCGCAACAGCCGCAGCAGACAGAATATTGTTTTTTCTCTTTTCTGCCTCACGCTTGCGATTGTCTGTTTTGCCGAATTTATGTTCAGACAGGCAGAAACTGCTCAAAGAGCTCTGTTTTGGCTTAATTTTCAGCAACTCTGGCCCATTTCACTGGCTCTGCTGCTTCATTTTGTCCTGATTTATACTAAAGCCCTGGGCAGAGTTGTCCGCAGAATCCTGGTGCCGGTATATCTTTCAGCTCTGGGAATCCATGTTCTGGACAGATTTTTTTTCAGCGTGGAACCCCAATTGGCCACATGGGGATGGACTTACAGTGTCTCAAATATCTGGGTTTATGAGACATTAAGTACCTATGCGTCAGTTATGGGCATACTCTGCCTCATTCTTCTGATTCGTTATCAGAATCAGAACCAGGATCCCCATGTCAGAGTTCAAAACAAATTCATTCTTCTGGCCATGTCCATTCCCATTCTTGTAGGTTTTGTGTGCGACTGGCTTCTGCCCATTCTCTCAATCAATACACCCGAGCTTACCTTTTCCTCTTTTGCCCTCATGGCTTCAATTATCGGTTATGCGGTAAGAAAACATGATTTATTCAGTGTAAGTACAGCGCTTGCGGCAGATACCATTATCGACACCATGTCAGAAGGACTTTTGGTCATCAATGCCCGTTTGCAAATTGAAATATTTAATCCTGCACTCAAACGAATTCTGCATAAGAGCAGTACAGATTTAAAAGGCAGACACCTGAGCGTTATCTTCGGAGAGTTGGATACTATAAATGATATTAATGAGCTTGATCTGAGGGGATTGCCATCTGGTACTGTAATCCTTCCCAGAGGAAAAAGGGAATCATTCCCCGCAAGCATTTCCAATTCACTCCTAAAAGATATGGCAAGCAAGACGCGCGGAGCTGTGTTTATCATCAGAGATGTTTCAGAGCAGGAGGCGGCTCGAGAAGCACTGGTCAAAGCCCGTGAGGAACTTGAGCTCAGGGTAGAGCAAAGGACGGCTGAGCTTAAGGACCTTAACAAGTTACTTATCAAGGAGATAGGAGAAAAGACAGAAGCGGAGAAGCAGGTCAGGGCAGAACGAGAGACACTGCTTGTAACCCTAAAGTCAATAAGAGATGGAGTAATTGCAACTGACAAAACCGGGCAAATACTTCTATTAAATGATACAGCCTGTAAAGTTCTGGGGTTTTCAAGGGAAAACGCTCTCGGCAGGCATCTTTCAGACATTTACAAGGTATTTGAAACTGTAAACGGTCAGGAAACGGTTCATGATCCCATTGCCGATTGCACAACTGAGCAGGCAGCCTCACCTTTAAGGAACTTCTACATGCGTTCTGCAGAAGGCACTCAGCGAATCATAGCTGAGACCAGTGCCCCCATTTTGGATTCGCAGGGATCATTCTCCGGAACAGTAGTGGTTTTTCGTGACATTACGCATCACCGAAAAATCGAAGATGAACATTTTAAAGCCCGCAAGCTGGAATCCATGAGCACAATGGCCAGCGGTATTGCCGAAGAATTCAGCAGTCTTCTTTCCAGCATTGTCACTAATATATTCATGGCCCGGATGAGCCTTGATGCCAACTCGGAATCCAACAAGCTGCTCACCGTTGCAGAAACGGCAGCTTTTCGTGCAAACAGCATGATTAATCAGTTGCTCACCTTTTCCAGAAACAACAGCTCCATTAGAGAGAAAACTTCTGTTTCTGAATTCATCACGAACTCTGTCGGATTTTACATGCAGGACCTGCAATCTGATTACCAGCTCTGCATCAGTGAAGGCCTTTGGGAGGTGGAAATAGACAAAGGCCAAATCGATCAGGTGCTCAATAATGTTATTCAAAATGCTGATCAGGCCATGCCTTCCGGAGGCACCATAATCATTGAGGCTACTAATTTCGACTCACAAGACAATCTTGCTCTCAATTTATCACAGGGGAAATATGTTCGCATAGCGATCATTGATAAGGGGGAAGGCATTTCCGAAGAAAATCTGCACCGAATATTCGACCCTTACTATACAACCAGAATCAACCGGATCGGGTTGGGTCTGACTACCGCTTATGCAATTATTGATCAACACGAGGGTACCATAAGTGTTGAATCACGACCTGGAGAGGGGAGCACCTTCAGTATATTTCTTCCGGCAGTAAGCGATGAAGAAGATGAGCTTGAAGAGGCCCAGCAATCCATTTCTGACACTCAAGATGAGTAGCAACTTTTTTCTGCAGACAATGCACTTGGCAGATTTTCAAATTGTCCGCTTATGCTATAGACCTGATGTCATTACCATCCTGTATTAATTAAGAATCAATAGAGGTTCAGAGGAAATGATTTGCCGATGGAACCCAGATATGTTCCGGCACCAAGTGTCAATTTAACCTTGCCGTTACACGTATTTGTAAACTGAAGGAGTGCAGAACCTATCACTGGAACACTCTTCCCGTCATCAATGCCCATATCCTTGAGCAAGACGAAACCGCCGATCGGATTTTGAAGGCACAAGCCTGGCTGCAAATTCATGTCAAGGAGCACATATTGTGTCAAGCCGACATCCTCCAGCCCCACACTAACCTGTTGCCCAGCCCCAATTACTGAGTAGGTAGAGGATGCAGCCCTATTAATGGAAATAATCCTGACTTCCTGCCTCAATGCCAGCGATGTGTCGAAAGATTCCGCTGATCCAAACCACCTGGTCTTGGGAGCCAATGACGGATCAGAGCGGGAAATATTTACAATTGTGTCAGTTGCTCCGTTTATATCCTGACGAAAGAAAACCGCAGTTGTCGAGACGGAATCATCGGCAATTATTGGGACAAGACCAAAATTGCGTACCAGAAGGGATCCGGAATAGAAACTGGTGTTCACCAGGAAAATGGAGATTACCCCATCACGCGGAGAAGTCCATAAACCGGAAACAAGTATTGCTCCATTTTGTGCTTTAAGAAAGGGGATTCTGTGCTGAGCATCGAGCAGAATGGTAATCATGGAGGCAGCCGGAAAACTATCTGGTTTACCAGGGAAGATTACATTTGAAGGAGCATTGCCGGCTAGTGCCTGCGCGGACATATCCACAGCATAGGCAACGATCATGGATTCCTGCACGGCAGATTTCACACATGACAGATCAGGCTGATGATTTATGTACTCTTTGATTTCGGTACAACTGCAGAGGAGACAGATTAGTGGAATTATACTGGAGATGGGGAATTTCATTTTTGGACCCTCCTGAGAGGAAAATAGTAGGAAATCCAGGGACGGACTACTTTTTTCGGTTTACGGGACAAAGAAACGGGACGGACTAATCTCTTTTCAAATAATGGATGGACTCTCGATTTACCCATCCCGTAGAAAATTTTATAAAGAAGTTAGAGGGTCATAGATGATCACGGGAGATTAAGTTCCAAAGAGGACATGGAATTGGTACATTTCCTGATGCGTCAATCCCAATGCCTGCTAAATGGTACAATAAGATGTAACTCACCATTTTCACAATTGATGATCTTATTCTGAAGAACGTTAGAAAATCTAACTTGATCATTCAGCTTGCTTGAGGATTTTTTATTTCCCCATTTTTCAGCTTCGCTCCAAGCCTAACTAATGTGGAAATTGGGGAAACAGTAGTTTTAAGAAAATCAGCAATAATGGTCTGAGGAAGGAGTTCTACCGTATGAACCTGAAAACAAAAAGTCGCTCTGGCATCGGATCGTTTATTCTTCCACCCCCGACGCATTAACTCTTCTCTTGAAATATTGAACCTTCTGCAGGTTTCGTCTGCAATTTTTTCCAAAACATAATTGTAGTCCGATTTTCTATGTAATCGATGATCTCGGATTTTGTGCTGTTCCATCGCTTGTTTAACGAATTCAGGATTTCCGATTACCGCAGGCCACCCTTTGGAAGCCCCAATAACTTCAATATTTTCGCTTTCAGGCAACAGTCCAGCATTCTTCTGATCGTCAACGGAATACCCGTGAGATAAAAACGTCAAGTAATTTTGAATAGCAACCTGTTCTTCATCACCAAATCTCCGAAGGCATTCTACACGATTCTGAAAAGCTTCACCTCTGGCCCCTTCTCTTCCTAAAAGATAACCGTGACCACACCAGGACCAATGGGCCAACTGCTCAAGTGATTTCACTTTTTCAGCCCGTAACGGATTCAAATGTATGTACTTTATAAGCTGTACAGCATAGTTCTGTTCTTGGCACAAAATGGATTTGAATCTATCTTGAAACAGGTACCCTTTTCGCTTATGCTTTGTATTGTAATACCTTGCATAACCGCCGTTTAAGGCCCGCATGAGCTTACACATGGGCAGATAATTAGTGCGCACAAAGAGATGATAATGATTATCCATAAGAGTCCATGAAAGGCACTGGTAACCCGTGGTTCTCAAGCCTATTGCCAAACGCCTGAGAAATTCATTTCTGTCTTCATCATCCTCAAACAGATTTTTACCATCTATGGAATGAGCCATAATGTGTGCTAATGCACCCGGCATTTCTAACCGCATCATTCGGGGCATAATTTTTCTTTCGACAGAATTTGACGAAACCGGATTTTGGATAATACAGCAAAAGATTAACCATTTTTTGTACAGATGTAAGTGATTGAATTTCCTTCAATATTCGTTTAAAAATCTGAATAGTGACATAAAAGTTTGTCATAGTTGAGAAAAATCTAGAAAAAGAAACTAGTCCGTCCCCAAGCAGAGTCCCCTGCCAGAACCTGCTTCGATATTACTTTTTGTTAACGACGAAGACGCCTTTTGTCGAGTGCGGGAGGCCCTCCCCGTAATGTTGTCTTTATGCCAGTAGTCATCGGAGTACATCGACCACGTTCTGCAGGATTCCCCCGTTCCTAACTTGTGTTAGTTAAACTCCGATGCCTATTTTGGATAAAACTGCAAAGCGGGAAATGGTGCTGGTGACCTGCAAGGCGTCTTCGCCGTTGACAACAGGCTCACTCAAGTAGGGTTTGAATAGATTTCTGATCGCGTTAAGTCCGTTCCAGCCTTGTAACTGAAACATAGCAATCCGTTCCCTGCCGAACAGGGTTCAATTGCCGAGTTCTGGTTTTTTTAATTCAGCTTTCAGAATTTTTCCTGCCTCATTTTTGGGAAGAGTCATTTTTATACTAATTACAGTAGGAATTTTATAGAGAGGAAGGGTACGTGCGAGCTCCTTTTTGATCTGAATTTCGTTATGCCTGCAGTTTTTGTTCAGTACTATAAAAGCTCTAGCAGCTTCACCGAGAATCTCATCGGAAATACCAATCACTGCTGCCTCTTCGATAAAACCCAATGACAACAGCGCATCCTCAATTTCTCTTGCACTTACTCGCCGACCTCCTATTTTTAGCATATCGCTGGAACGACCCACCACAAAAATATAGCCATCCTTATCCATATACCCCCTATCGCCAGTAAAGTACAATCCGTTCCTTACAACGCGCGAGGTAGCCTCTGGATCCCTGTAGTACCCCATCATTACATTCGAACCCCTTCCGACTACTTCACCTTCCATATCCGGAGATAGACGAATGCCATTCTCATCAGACACGTAAGCCTCACAATTTGGAATCGGAATTCCAATCGAACCCCATTTTCTATCGAGCATGTCGGGTGGGACATAGGTCAGTCTTGGAGATAACTCTGTAGCCCCATACATAACAACCAGTTTAGCCGGAGCAAACACTTCTGCGACCTGCTTCTGCACAGCCGGAGCCATTGCTCCTCCAGCTTGTGTAACATACCGTAAAAAGGAAAACTTCCGTTCCCTCAACGTAGATTTGCTTAAAAGAATCATATATGTGGAAGGAACTCCCGCAAATCCTGTCACATCAAGGGCTTCCATCGTATTCAAAACTTGATTAGGGTAGGAAAAACGGTTGTCTATTACAATCGAAGCCCCGCAAAAAACATGTGTAAGCAGGAGGGTTTTTCCATATACATAATAAAAAGGAAGCACCACCATTATTCTATCATCAGAGGTAATCGTCAGATATTCCACAATGGATCGGGTGTTGGATACCATATTAAGATGACTAAGCATAACCCCCTTTGGTTGTCCGGTGGAACCGGAAGTATAAATTATGCAGGCTGGATCAATGTCAATGGTTGAAACAGAAGGTGGCCCGGAAACATCAGTTGAAAACAACTCGTATAATTCTTTAATCTCGAGTTCACTATCCGGTAAAAAATCTGATTTGTCATCAGTTATTATAATTTTTAAACTCGTAGTTTTGCTGGACCTGGCCAGAATCTGCCCGTACTTCTTATGCATTATCATAAGCTTGGCTTCACAATGATTTAACAGAACTGAAAGCTCATCCGATGATGAACCTGTGTTAAGAGGCACGGCTATAGCGCCGGCCTTCAAAACTGCAAAAAAAGCAATGGCATACTCTGGAGAATTTTCAAGAAGCAGAGCCACTCTATCTCCTCTAGACACCCCTAGTTTTATAAGATTCCAGGCTAGCGAATCCGATTTCATATCAAGATCGTAGTAAGTGGTCCATGTGCCCTTATACCAGATGGCATTTTTCTCTGGAGTGTTCTTAGCGGATACTTGTAACATGTTTTGAATAAGCATATGTGTGAATCCTGTCAGAGAAGGGAAGCTTTTTGTGTCATTTCTTTTACCATCGAGGCACTCTTGAGAAGCCAGTTCCGTTCCTTTTCTGTAAGATCCAGCTCAAAAATCTCCTCCACCCCACTGGTTCCCAAACGAACTGGCATACCCAGAAACAAATCTTGTATTCCATACTGCCCGTTCACATAGACACTGGCGGAAATCCGTTCGTCTGATCTTTCGAAAATCGACTCGACCATTTTCAGGACACATTGAGCGGCTGCAAAATAAGCACTTCTACCCATAAGTGCCACAATCTCACCACCTCCATTTCGAGTGCGATGAATAATGCGTCTGATTTGAGAACTGGTGAGCACGGACTCTATCGGAATTCCATCAACAAAACATTGGCTCAGTACCGGAACCATCGCATCACCATGGGCCCCAAGCACAAGTCCACTCACAGCTTTAACACTGCACCCTGCTGCAGAAGCCACTAGGTGTCGGAGCCTCGAGGTGTCCAGAAGACCAGCCATACCCATAACTCTTTCCGGCTCGAACCCGGTGTGGATAAAAACCTGCTGAGCCATGGCGTCCAGCGGATTTGAGACGACAACGATTTTGCTGGAAGGAGCAAATGTTTTTATCTCTCTGGAAATGTTTCTCATTATATGAGTATTCATGGAAAGCAGATCATCTCGAGTCATACCGGGTGACCTTGGGAGCCCTGCTGTAATGATACATAGAGTGCAGCCCTCAATAGCCGACCATTGACTGGTCCCAATAACTTTGATATCAATTTGCTGGGCAGCACTTGCCTGCTGTATATCGAGTGCTTTGGCCCGGGCGATCCCTTCCCGGTCTGGGGCATCAAGCAATACCAGATCGTACTTTCCTTTCATGGCGGCAGCAAAGGCTGTTGCCCCTCCCACATTTCCACAGCCGATAATGGCGATCTTTGAGTGCATAGAAACTAACCTTTTTTGAAAATCGGATTTATTGGAGGAGAAGTTCAAAAGACATGCCAAGAGGGGAGCCAGGATGGATCAGAAGGGGACGGACTAATTATTTCTAATTAGAAAAAACATAGTCCGTCCCCAATTGAGTCCCCGATTGACTCCCCCTAGGGGGGGTATGTATACTTATACTTCCCCGCTCTACTTTTCTTTTCAACCTGGCAATCTGACATAAAGGCGGTTTCATGCCCATTACTAAAACCTATCTCGGATGGAGTTATCCCGTATCCCTTAGTGCCGCCCTGGCGTTAGTTTCCCGGTTCTCAACCAACTCCGTCCTGAATGCTCTCGACCTCTCAGCTCTCACCATAGTTGTGCCTACCCGCCAGTCAGGACGACTCCTTCTAAACGAACTGCTGAGAATAAGTGATGAAAGTAACAGAATCCTTTTCCCTCCCCAGATCATTACCCCCCTGGATCTGATTGAAATCAAATCGGCGACTGCTGAAAAAAGCCAGGAACTTGCAGCGATGATTGAGGCCTTATCGGCATGCGAGGAACTTCCGTTTCTCTACCCGTCCGGAATTCCTGCTGTGGGGGCGGGGAGATTCGAAGCTGCGGAAATGCTCTGCTCTCTGCGCAACTCGATTTCAGAAAACGGCCTTACTTTCAATCAGGTACTAAAATCTCCGGTCATTGAAAACTATGAACCAGGTCGATGGGCAGATTTAGCCACCATTGAAAATGAATATCTGAGAATTCTGAATCAAAAGGGGTTTTGCGATCGCACTGAGGAGCTGGTAAAAGGTTGTACTCAAGTAGACTCTGAGCGGTTTAAAAAAATTATTGTAATCTCAGTTCCGGACCCCACCCCGCTTGCAGCAAAAGCGATGGAAGCTTTGGGGGAGCAAACTGACCTTGAGATTTGGATTAACGCACCAGATTCCGCGGCACACAATTTTGATCACCTTGGCCGCCCCCTTGAAGGGTCCTTCCAATGTTTGCCCGATATCCCCCTGAAAAATATATCCATTGTTCGCTCTCCTTCCGATGCTGCAGAAAAAGCTCTACAAATCATTTCTTTAAAGGGAAGCATCTCCGCAGACAAAGCAGGCATTGCTCTCTTTACCGATGAACTGGTCAAACCCTTTGAAAACAGTTTCTCCAAGCACGATTGTAAAGTGTACGATCCTTCTGGGAAAAGCGTGTACGCCTCCACAACTGGAGATATGATTGCAAATCTGCTCGAAATGATCACAAAAAGGGATTACGAATCATTATCACGACTGATAAGAAATCCGCATCTGCTTTATTATCTTGCAAAGGATTATAATAAAGGAAAGCTATTCCTTGCCGAACTTGATGAGTTCCATGATGAATACTTACCATTTACAGCTGATGCCCTTTACTCCAGATTGGAGATTCATGAAGGTCGTTATCTAAAAGGTATTTTGTCAG
The DNA here is from genome assembly GCA_023436205.1 of Fibrobacterota bacterium. Classification (GTDB taxonomy): domain Bacteria; phylum Fibrobacterota; class Chitinivibrionia; order Chitinivibrionales; family Chitinispirillaceae; genus JAEZKC01. Next base: position 12,609 of record JAEZKC010000068.1, on the reverse strand, counting down.
ATTTCAGAAAGCTTTTATCTGACTCAGGATGCGACACCATTCATAGCGGATCTGATTTACCTTCTGCAATCAGGTCCTTTTTGAAAATTGTTTACAGTAATCATCTTCCAAACCCAGCCAATCTTGATGTTAAAACTATTGAACTTCAAATCAAAAGCGTCGCATCAGAACTGAGCAATCTCCAACTTCAGCTTTCCTCTTTTACTATCGGCCTCGAAGAAGCATCCAAAATAATTACAAAATCCCTAAAAGAAGCCAGAGTATACAAAAGTCATGAACCTGATGCTGTTGCACTCCAGGGATGGCTTGAAATGAACTGGTCCACAGCTTCGATTGTGATCCTTTCAGGTTTTAACGAAGGATTCATTCCTGAATCGGTGGTATCTGATCCATTTCTGCCTGAAAGAGTACGGGAAAAGCTTGGTCTTAAGTGCAACAGTAAACGTCTCACCAGAGATCGTTTTTTACTCCACACCCTAATCGAAAGCAAAAAAGAAGCACTCTATATCACTGTATTAAAGAATGGATCTGACAACCAGCCCTATAAACCATCCCGTCTTCTTTTCGCATGTGACCAACCGACTATTGTCAAGCGTGCCAATTATCTGTTTGATGAACATTCCCCAGAATCCATATCTCCTCGAGGAGCCGTCGAGCGCATTGAAAACCCTTTAGTGAAACCACCAGCTCCAATTGATATACCAGATAAGCTTTCTGTTACCGCCTTTAAATCCTATTTGGCATGCCCATTCAGATTTTACCTCACGAGGATTCTCAATATGAAGGCGGCAAGCGGTGATGCTCAGGAAATGAATCCGGCAGTTTTCGGCACTATCTGCCATTTTGCTATGGAATCTTACGGAAAAGCTTACCGGGAGATCGGTACTAATGAAAACGATATTTCGGAATTCCTCATCAATGAGGCAAGATCTTTAATCACCAGAAAATATGGGACAAATCACTCATTGGCACTCTCTTTTCAGGCAGACAACATCTGCAACAGATTAAAAAAGGCCGCAGCCATAGAAACGCGAAACCGTTTGGATGGTTGGGAAATCGTAGCCTGTGAAACATCATTTTCTTTGCCTGTAAACGGGATGGAGGTAATCGGCAAAATTGATCGCATCGAATACAACCCACTTATGAATATGTGGAGAGTTCTTGACTTCAAGACTTCAGCCGATGCAAAAAACCCGCTTGATACCCATTTAGAATGTGCGAGTCCAGAGGATGCAGCGGCAATTCAAATTATAGTAAACGGGAAAATGGAATCCAGAAAATGGGTGGATTTACAAATTCCCCTATACCTTAAACTTCTGGAGGCAAACCGCGAACGAATAATAAATTCGAAAGAGGAACACTTTAATTCGAAAAACGTTTCAGCAGGATATTTTAACTTGCCTGATGAACTTACAAAAACCTGCATCACTCTTTGGGAAGATCTTGATAATATTACAGTTGAAAACGCGTTTCAGTGCTCAATGAATGTAATTCAAAGTATAAAAAAGGGCATATTCTGGCCCCCGGCAGAACAAATGAAATATGATGAGATGGAGTTACTATTTGTAGATACCATGAGCAACAACATTGATTGCAGCAATTTGACTGTCGCCTCAGAATTGAGAGGTGATGCATGATCAAACATCCAGGAAATATCGCCATCTCCGCATCCGCCGGAACTGGTAAAACATACAGGCTTGCTTTACGCTATATTGAACTAGTCGCGTCCGGTGTAAAACCAGATACAATCGTGGCACTCACCTTTTCCCGCGCTGCAGCTAACGAAATTTTCGACAGAGTTGTTTTCCTTATCACAAAATGGATTTCAAATCCAGACAGCTTTCGTAAAGAAAACTCGGGGACTTCACTTAAAAATTTGACCACATCAGATTTGGAAAAAATTCTCATACAAATCCTGTCCTCTCTTCACAGACTTCAGGTTGGAACGATTGATAGTTTCTTTATAAATATCCTTACTTGCTTTTCGATGGAAATGGGTTTACCCGGCGGATTCCGAATAATAGACGAATACCACCAGGCGCTTGTCAGAGATAATGTCCTTTCATCAGTTCTGCATTCACCTCTTGTTTCAGAATCTGATGTTGAAAATCTGTTTGAAGCATACAGACTCGCCACAATTGCTAAAGAAAAGAAAAGCATTACAGGCTCTTTTCAAAAGTTTGTACAAGAGTATCATCAGGATTTCTGCGGTACCGAAGAAATACTATGGGGTGATTTTAAGGGTGACTACCCTTTCGAAGCTTCTTCAAACATTCTAAAAGATATCGCTTGTATTGTTTCTGAAATCGAAGAGCTGAAAAATACCGGAGATTACAGTGACACATTCTTTAAGGATATGGATTCTTTTCTGGCTGAAGCATACACTTTTTACGGAGGAAAATTCGAAAAAATCAGTTTCCTGACTGAAAAAGTCTTTCCCTCATTTGATCAGCTGAAAAGTGGAACCTGTCCGATTCCAGGGTACAGAAGCTCAAAAAAGACCATCAACCTTTCTCCTGAATCATCAAAAAAATTAGTCAAAATTGCGGGGTATGTACTCAACAGAATATTTCTGCAGAACATAATGCAAAGCCGTGGCGTTCAAAATATCCTTAGACAGTATGACCAACGCTACATTTCGACTGTCAGGAGCCGTGGAATGCTTACCTTTGATGATGTAAAATGGATCATGGGCAAGAGCAAAAAGAGTTTCACAGGTGATTCTGAGTATGATGAAAACCGCCTTTATATTGAATACCGACTCGATTCAAAATACAATCATTATCTTGTTGATGAGTTTCAAGACACGAGCAGGCTTCAATGGGCAGTTCTCAATAACCTTGTAGATGAAGTCATGCAGAGTGATACTGGTGAAAAATCCTTTTTCTATGTTGGCGATGTAAAGCAAGCCATTTACGGGTGGAGAAAGGGTGATGCAAGACTGTTCGGTGAGTTACTATCCAAATACACTGATTCCGCTTACCCTTATCCTTTAAAAAGGGAGAGTATCAATCGATCTTGGCGATCAGCTCCCCAAATTATACAAACAATAAATTCCATTTTCACACGAGAAAAGCTTTTATCCGTTCCGGGAATAGAATCAGGCCATATCTCACGCTGGGATTGGGAACTGCATGAGACCAATCTATCTGATAAAGAGGGATATGTAGAATATGTCGAGTTTGAGAAGGAAGGGAGAGCTGTCACCTTCGATTCAGACAAAGGATGCAACTATATACATTCTGTCCTCGAAGCATCAAAAGCCTTACAAAAAGGACTAAGCATTGCGATTCTGGTCCGCAGCAACCAGAAGGGGGCGGAATATTATAACGGGCTGAAAGAGCGCGGAATACCGGTTGACTTTATCGGCTCTGAATCAGGAATTGATTCCAATGCTGTTAAGCTGATTATTTCCATACTTACTCTTGCAGATTCCCCTCACGACAGGTCGGCTCTAAAACATGTGCAGATGTCGCCATTAGGTCAATTCTTTTCCGAAAAGACCACTTACGATATCGCAAACTCAATTAGAGAAAAGGGATTCGCCGAAACTGTCAAACTATGGTCTAACCTTCTCGCTCAAGCTACTGATTTAACAGAATTTTCTATCATAAGACTTCAGGAGCTTGAGGAAAAGTCAAGGCGATTCGACACCTTGGGAGAAAATCGCGTCTCATTTTGGAAAAAGTATGTTGAGGAGATGCCTTCGCCAGGTACCTGCATTGGAAGAGCTGTCCAAATCATGACCATTCACAGATCGAAAGGTTTACAGTTTGATATTGTTTTTCTTCCCGAGCTCAGAAGTAAGAACAGCATTGTCAAAGTTGATTCCGGCTCTAAACTTCTGGTGAATAATTCCCTCGATAAACCATGGGCCTTGATCTCCCCCAGCCGTGAGATAGCCACACTCGATAGAGAAATAGCACAAAACATTTACAGTCTTGACAATGATTCCTGTAATGAATCACTGTGCGTGCTGTATGTTGCCATGACGCGTGCAAAATATGGACTTTACATGATGGGCAATATTGCTCCTAAAACTAGTTCTTCTGTATACTTCGAAACAATTCTAAGGCACACTCTTTCATCAGCATCATCTGACAATCGGATTACAAGCAGCAAGGCAGGAGAGTATATTCGATATGCTAATGGTAATTCTGAATGGCATTTAAATTTCAAAAATGTTACTGAAAACTCAGAACATCAAAAATGGATTGAAATAAAGAATAATCCCAAAATATCCGCTTCTCCAAGAGTTACAGATGTTTCTCCGAGCCAGAAAGAGATCTCACATTTTCCATTTGGTTCGATCTTTTCTGAAACCGGAGAAAGAGCGGTCCAAATCGGTACAGCGGTGCATGAACTTTTCTCCCAGATTAAAGATATTTCCTTAGCCGATATTGATAAGATTACCTCTCGCTTCATGCTCAACAATCAATACCCTGAACACATCAGAACTGAAGCTGTTAATTTGTTCCAAACATGCTGTGAAGATGAAACGGTCAGAAACCTGCTTACGACCACCGATTCCCAAGTAGTGTTCATTGAGAAGCAGATTTCTGCAGTCATCGATGGCAGAATGGTTAACGGAATAGTGGACAGGTTTGTAATTGACTTCGACAGCAGCGGAAAACCCATTTCTGCTTTTGTCATGGATTATAAAACCAACTCTGTTTCAAATGATTCTGAAATCGATACTGCAAGTCATCAATACCTGCCACAACTTGAAATATATCGCAAAATGGTTTCTATCCTTACCGGGCTTGATGTCGAGCAAATTGACTGCGGTCTGCTATTCGTAAGACCCTGCCGCTATTTACCACTTGAATTCGGGGAGATGGCCCCACAGGTATAAGCCCTACAAATTCAGATTTTCAAATGAATTCAAGAGAATTATATTTGAGTTCACGATATAAAGGATTAGTAATGAATAACATCCACGAAAAAGACTGGGCTTCTGATGACAACTGGGGTGGGCACAGCGGAATGGGAAATGATTCAGATTACAGCAATGCAGAGGATGAGCAGACGCCCTCAAAAGGTGAAAACGATTCCGCCCAGCCGCAAGCACCAGCTCAATAAAATTGCATGATGCCCCCCCCGGCACCCAAGCACTCAACTCAAAGCTGTTGATTTCTACTTATTAGGCATTACGATAAGAACATGACCTCTTTTGCAAGATTTAATTGGCAACCATCTTTTTTTAAAACCCGCTATGCAGATGCGTAACCCCCCAAATGAATACCTGTTGTTTATTATTTAAATACGATTATATACTCTAATCAAAGCAGCCTTCCTGCATTGAATAAGCCTCCGAGTTGCCTGCTTATGCTTTGGTTGTAAAGCCTTGTGAAGGAGTTCAGTATGAAAAAAATATGCATAACGGCATCTATTCTCAATCTTCTCGCGTTTCTGTTACCTGTATTTGGTGATGGTCTTCCCGGTGAATTTGTTCTAAGCGGAAGATGGAGGGACCTTTTGTGGTATCATTCACCTCTGAGTAACCCGGCTTTTCTTACCGAAGAGGATCGACTGACGCTGCGGGCCACCTACTCTCCGGTGCTCCAAGGGGCTTTCACCCTTGCAGAAACTGGTATCACGATTCCTCTTATATCGAATCAGGCAGTTGGTGTTTCCATTGTGAGTGAGCATGATGGTGTAGTGAACAGCGCCCGTTTCGATGAAACCCAAAACCGGGTAATTGCAGGAGAAAACCAGATCAGCAATGACAATTACTACGGAATGGTGTCCTATGCGATTCTCCCCTGGAAAAGGTTAAGCCTAGGAGCTAATGCAATATTTGCAACCCAGACCAACTTCGGAGATCCGATTTTTGGAATGGGTCTCGATGTGGGTGCTACCTGGCGGCTCTTTGAACAGAATAACATTCAGAATCACCTGTTTGGATTCTCCACCACAAACCTGATCGCCCCCAACTTGGGAAACGAAGCCGGTTCATATTCAAAGGGAATAAAGGTTTCCTGGGCTGCCAATTTTTTAGACACTACAATTGAGAGCGGTTTGGATCTTGATTTGAGAGACTTCTGGGCACGCGCCCGCGACTTTACCACCAGTTCGGGAAACTTAACAAATAAAAAAGTTGAATGGGGACTGGCAGGGAGAGCTGGATACTGGTTTCTGAGTAGTGTAGGACTATGGGGACAGATTGGTTTTGATGAGCGGGCTCTTGAATACTGGGGACTGGCCGCAGGGGCGAAAATCCCTTACAGAGTAGGTCTTGGCAAGGCAAAAGCCTTCTATCAGTACAATATAAAAGCCGAAGGACAAGCAGCTTCTTCCCATTCCTTTTATCTTATCTGGTCATTTGGAAAGTCCAGAGGTGAAGTCAGAAATGAAATCGCAATATCAGACAGCAGTAAAGACTCCGCCAGTTTTCAAAATCTGAAAAACATGCGTGGAGTCAGGGTGGAAGAGGAAAAAGAGTATGTGAGGATTTTTGCAGAGGAAACAGCGGTTAATTTTGCATCAGGGAGCGCAGAGCTTCCAACGGATGCTATACCGTTACTCAAAGAAATCGCCATTTTCCTTAGAAAATGGCCTGACCATCCAGTCACCATAGAGGGACATACCGATAACGACCCTATCACTGGTTCTCTAAAGGCTAAATTTGCGAATAATATCATTCTTTCACAGGCGCGTTGCGATGCTGTAAAGCGGTACTTTGTGGAGATTGAAAAAATCCCGGAACACCGTCTGAAAACATTCGGTTACGGTGAAACCAGGCCTCTGTTTCCAAACGATACTCGTGAAAACAAGCGTAAAAACCGCAGAGTGCTTGTCATTATCAGGAAATAAACTCTTAAAAGGAGTGGATAAAATGAAAACGTATTCAAAATTATGCTTAATCGCGCTTGTATGGTTCACAGTGGCAAAAGCCCAGAGCGGGGAGTATGCAGATACCATGTGGGCGCCAGTTGTGTTTTATGATTTCCATGCCGATGGCAGTAACCCAGAGTTCAATCCCCAAAACAGATCTGGACTTTACACCCGCATGGTAGCGGACACCCTTGACAGTCAGCGCAAACCAGTTCTTGGCTCCAAGCCGTTTTTCAACCGTTATATTGGTAAATGGTTCAAACCCTGGGCAGCAGGTGATTTTACAATCCCTGAATACTCAGATTTGACTGGTGCCAGTGCGGTAATCAAGACTGTATCGTACGATACTGCCTTTAAAAATGTGCAAATCAGGGATTCGCTTCCCTTTCTTCATATCGGAGATGGGATCTATCGGTTTGAAAGAAGCGGGTCAAACGGAACTTCTGAATTCTTCTGGCTCGACGGGAAAGGATACGGAAATGAACCTTCTGGATACACCCATAACTTCTCGTTCACTATGGAGCTTCACACCTATTTCATTTTTCGCAAGGATATGATTTTTGATTTCATGGGGGACGATGACGTGTGGGCTTTTGTTAACGGCAAGCTTGTTCTTGATCTTGGAGGAATTCATAACGCGATGAGCGGCTCCATCGACATGGACAGCTTGGGAAGCAGCATTGGCCTGATTGAAGGAGAAGTGTACCCACTTGACTTTTATTATGCAGAGCGGCATACATCAAACAGTCGCATTAAAATCACAACAAACATGATTACGCTCTGGGATAGACGCGGTCCGATGATAAAGCGGGCCGTTCTCAAAGCAGGGTCGGCAACCGATTCGAAAGATACGCTGGTTGTGAATTTCAACATGCCTGTTCAATGCAGTGATCTGCTAGAAGTTCCCCCTGACAGTGCATTTATCTATACCGGTGGAGGAGCAAACCCTCTCAGCGGTTCTGAATTTGTCGGGAGCTGCAAAAGCGGCTTTATCACTTCAGTAAAGCTTCTGGTATCAATCGACGATCCGCAAAAACATCAAGCAGACAGTATCAGTTTTAAACTCGGAAGCAAATACGTAATCGATACCGAAGGCAACCATCCTCAAGTATTGTCACGTGTGCGGGTGGAAATTGATAAAGCGTCAAGTATAGAAGTCGCAGGTTATCCCACGCCAGTCTCACCAGACAAGGAAATGGATGAAAGAATTCGGCAGGCTTATGCCCCTATTGTGGGTGAAAACACAAGGGGGGCAGTGGTAAGTCTATATTCAAGAATTCCACTTATGCAAGTGGCTGGATCAGACCGCTTCGGTTCAGCGGATATTTATGATGCCACCGGAAACCTTGTGGCAGTCAATCTGCCACTTAAAAGCGCCGGCCAAAGCGGCTTATACGGAATTTACTGGAATGTAAAGAATAGAGGCAGCCGGGCTGTTGGCAACGGCACCTACCTGGTATTAATTAATGCCAAATATCAGGATGGGGAGAAGACGCAAAAACGACTGAAAATAGCAGTTAAAAGATAAACGCATTTAGCTTCAACACTTCTCTAAAAGTGAATCAAGGGAAACTCTTCATTCACTTTTGGATGATTCTCCCCTTTTAATTACCACAATCAGTTCGGCAAACTTCTTGCTGCGTGTTCCTTTGTATCTCGGTAGCCTTACCATCTCAGGCTTTCTTTTTCTTTAAACCCTTGTTCCGCCCAGTATCTGAAGGAGGATATCATGCAGCGCAACAGGATTCTTTTGTCAGAAGGACATATCGGATCTGTCATTTTGAAAAACCGGGTTGTCATGCCTCCCATGGGGACAGTTCTGGCGGGAACAGACGGCGATGTGAGCGACCATTCAATTGCCTATTATGAAGAGAGAGCAGCCGGCGGAGTCGGGCTGATCATTACAGAAGTGGTATGTGTAGAATATGAACTGGGAAAAGCAACAGTCGATCAGCTTCGGATCGATGATGATCGTTTCATTCCGGGTTTCAGCAGACTTGCGGGAGCGGTGCAGAAATATGGCACCAGAATTTTCGCCCAGCTTCATCATGCCGGAAATCAATCCAACCTTATGCTCACGGGTGGAAAACAACTGGTTGCTCCCAGCAGGGTTACCAATCAGGTCATTGGAGTGGAACCGCGGGCTTTAAGCACTCAGGAAGTCCAGGATTTGGTGCAGAAGTTTGTAAGTGGTGCTATCCGCATGAAAATGGCCGGCTTAGACGGAGTGGAACTGCACGGGGCCCACGGCTACCTCATTTGTGAATTTTTAAGTCCACACACCAATCGCAGGACCGATCAGTATGGCGGTTCTTTTGAAAATCGTATGCGCTTTGTTTCTGAAATCATTGCTGGAATAAAAAACGCCTGCGGAAAAGAATTCCCCGTTGTGGTGCGATACAGCGCCGACGAATTCACCAGCTACGGCATTAAACTGGAGGAGGGGGTGAAGATCGGGCAAGCTCTGGAGAAGGCTGGAGCCGATGCTCTCGACATAAGCAGCGGTACTTACGAAAGCATGGAAACTATCATTGAACCAATCACATACCCTGAAGGGTGGCGATCCAATTTGGCGGCCAGCGTTCGTGAGGCAGTCAAGATTCCGGTAATCACCGTGGGGGCCATCAAGCGTCCTGTTACTGCCGAGGAGATCCTTCAACAGAAAAAGGCCGATTTTGTGGCAATCGGACGAGGGCTTCTCTGCGATAGTGAGTGGGTCAACAAAACGGCGCAAGGCAAGGAAGATCAGATCATTAGCTGCATCGCTTGCCTTTACTGTTTAGACACAATTTTTTCCTTGAGACGTATCGAATGTGCGGTAAATCCACGTACCGGAAGAGAAAGAGAATTCCCCAATTTTCCCAAGGATGGAAACGGGCGGAAAGTAGCGGTTATCGGAGCGGGCCCGGCGGGTATGGAAGCAGCAATGGTGCTTTCCATGCGGGGTTTCAAACCGATAGTATATGAAAAAAGGTCAGAAGAGGGAGGAGAGCTTATTCTTGGATGCAAACCTCCCAATAAGGACCCTATCATGTGGTATAATAATGGCTTACGTGCTAACCTCAAGGCCTTGGGCATAGAGGTGAGAACCTCTACCGAAGCCAATGTGGAAATGGTGAAAAAGGAGAACCCTTACGCGGTGTTTGTTGCGATAGGCGGGAGACCGATTATCCCCAATATTCCCGGTGTTAGGGGCGATAATGTGATTACTGCTTTAGATGTACTGTCAAATCCGGATATCATCCAGTCGGGATCGAGTGCGGTACTGGTGGGTGGCGGGATGACCGGATGCGAGACTGCCGATATGCTTGGTTTGAAAGGGGTTAAAGTTACTCTAGTCGAAATGCTTCCGAATCTGGCTACAAACCAGGATCCTACGATTCAAAAAGTTACAATTGACAGTGTGGAGAAAAATAAAAACGTGGAAATCCTTACCAATCACAAGATTACGGCTATTAATGATCACCAGGTGGAAATACGATCCGGCAATGATGAGCTTAAGAAACTGCATGCCGATTTTGTTATACTATCACTCGGGCTCGAACCCCCCGATGAGGAAATTGTCAAGTGGAGAGAGTCATTCGACAGAGTTCAGGTCCTTGGAGATGCACTAAAGCCCGCCAATGTGGCCTTTGCGGTAAGAAGTGCATTCGACGCGGCATTTACATTAATATGATATTTTCCGACAGGAGAGGCTTTCCTCTCCTGTTTTTACCCTTGGCAATTTGTATGTACGAACAATCTACCATCTTGATTTTTCAGATATTTTTAGTTAACGGCGAAGACGCCTCTCAGGTCACCAGCTCTTTCTCCCGCACTGAAATACCATCGAAAATATTCATCAGAGTTAAGTAATCACGATTCAGATCTCATTTGGCGGTCAATGTGAGAACCGGCATTTCGGCAGTCCATCCCCGAACACAATCTTCAGTTGCGCCATTCGCGTTGAAGTGTTTTCAGATTAGCTGGTCACCACCGAAGAGTTTCGGTCACAAGTAACATTGTACTATCATACCACTCCTATGGCTCTCTGGAATTATTTCTAATATGTTTAACATAAATTTTCTCAACCTTCTCCCGTGCCCACAATGTACGCCTAAGAAAATTCAAACTGGACTTGATACTTGGATCATTGCAGAAGCACCTGATCTTCACTTTCCCACACAGCCAATTCCATCCATAATGCTCGACTAATACCTCAAGTATTCTCTCGAGGGTAATCCCGTGCAGGGGATTATTTTTCTGTTCACTGGAGTTATTCATTGTAGACTACATCCCCCAAACGCGCATGGCACACGCATAATTATAATTTTACATCAATACAGTTTAATGCCCCTTTTCACAACCGAATAGCTAGTACATAGTCATGAGAATCAGGTAATCACGATTCAGATCTCATCCGCGGTCAATGTGAGAATCGGCATTATCTCTCCCTCAACGCTTCTATAATACAATATTTTGTGATCATTGTGGGTGGCAATAAAATGACCTGCCAAATAGCAACTTCACTGGGTCGTCTCCGAATAGCAGATTTCGGTAGTCCGTCCCTGAATAGCAGATTATAAGTTCAACATCCCATACACTCAATTCATCCTCCATACCCTTGCACGTCAACCGTAAACTATTTATATACAGATAGTCCGTTCACCTTCTCTGCTTCGACGCCAACGGGGAGACCGGTATGGGTGTTCGTGAATTCGCGCCATCATGTAATCGCATCCGAACTCTCATCGGAGGCGCGAAAAAATATTATCGGTTACATCATTAATAGAAAGAATCATTATGATTAAAAGTTCTGTTATATTCATGATCATGCTCCTCTCCTTTCATCTTCTCTCGGCATGCGAAAACTGCTTTCCATCAACTATGGGCAATTCGAAGGAGAATATCCCCGAATCAGTTTCCATCGATTCGGTCTATAAACTTACAGGCACCGGACCCCGGACATGCGGCCTGGCGATGAAAAAATGGTCCTCGAAGGACAGCCTCTTTATCGTGTATTCCGAAGACACGTCGAATTATACCGTGCATGTAGTGAAACAGAAAGGCAAGTCCTTACGCATCCTTGCTTCCTATAAAGCGGGACTTGGCCAATACCGGTTCAGCGAATTTGATTTCGCTCCTTACAAAGTGAAAAAGAATCTGACTGCGATCATTATCCGCTTTTTCACCCAGGGGCCCACAAAGGGAGGTGGCTGGGAATGCAGGAAGCTTGAGCTGTTCGAGTTCTCCGGGGATGAAATCCGTCCGATATTATCAACCTTGATGAATTATACCGCAGACGGCAACAATATCGCCTATGATACCGAAACCTATTTCGCCTATGAGGAATCCGCGGTGATCGGGATCGGCAAGCCCGATGAAAGTGGTTATAACACCTTAGTGAAAAAAGTAGATAAAAAACGATACATTTACAAATACGACGATGGCATGTACACGGTGGAGGACGAACCTGATTGCCTGGGGGATTCAGTCGAGAATTGCTTCTGTCCCGGTGAGGAGGAATAGAGGCAGACGAGAGCTGAATAGCGGATAATGAGATAATCGTTCAGGGAATTTTTGCCGTAATGAAGGCACCGCACTCCGACAGCAGTTCCGCTAAAACGAATACACGCCCGGATGGAAAGGTTATATCGCAGGGAATTTTGATAATTCATCCCGGGATAGAGAATTTCGACAGTCCGTCCCCGAATAGCAGATTTCAATAGTCCGTCCCCTAATAGCAGATTTCAATAGTCCGTCCCTTAATAGCAGATTTCAATAGTCCGTCCC
>JAEZKC010000039.1 GCA_023436205.1 Fibrobacterota bacterium | reverse complement strand
GTCGAACTCCCACTGCTCGTTGCCATAGGAGCGGTACCACGCGCCATCGGCATCGTGCCACTCATACTGGAAGCGCACCGCGATGCGGTTGTCGTTCAGCCCCCACAGCTCCTTGATGAGGCGATAGTCCAGCTCCCGCCGCCACTTGGCGGTGAGGAAGGTGACGATCTCGGCGCGGCCGGTGAGGAAGTCCGAGCGGTTCCGCCAGCGGCTGTTCGGCGTGTAGGCGAGGGAGACGCGCTCCGGGTCGCGGGTGTTCCAGGCATCCTCCGCCATGCGCACCTTCTGCGCGGCGGTCTCGACGGTGAAGGGCGGCAGCGGCGGGCGGGCCATGGGTGTATCCTGTACCAATCAGTCCATATTTGACCAAATGGTACAGATAGAGGCGCGAGTCAAGCGGCCCTCCCGTCCGCAGAGGAGGGGAGGGCGCGAAAGACCGCAGATCAGGACAGGCTATTCGCCGGCCGGCTGGTGCAGCGCCGGGGGCAATCCGTGGCCGTCCGGCTCGTCCTTCTTGCCGATGAAGCGGCCGAAGAAGCGGCCGAAGAAGTGGGACAGGTCGTCCATCACCGTGAACACCGCCGGCACGAACACCAGCGACAGCACGGTGGAGGTGATGAGGCCGCCGATGACCGCGATGGCCATGGGCGCGCGGAAGGCGCCACCCTCGCCCAGCGCCATGGCCGAGGGCACCATGCCCGCCACCATGGCGATGGTGGTCATCACGATGGGCTGCGCCCGCTTGCGCCCGGCCTCGACGAGGGCGGTGAAGCGGTCCACGCCCTGGTGCATGGCCTCGATGGCGAAATCCACCAGCAGGATGGCGTTCTTCGTCACGATGCCCATCAGCATCAGGAAGCCGATGACCACCGGCATGGACACCGAATTGCCGGTGATGAGCAGCGCGATGAAGGCGCCGCCCACGCTCAGCGGCAGGGAGACGAGGATGGTGATGGGCTGCAAGAGGTCGTGGAACAGCAGCACAAGCACCGCCAGCACCAGCATCAGGCCGGCGGCCATGGCGAGGGCGAAGCCGGAGAAGACCTCGCCCATGATCTCGGCGTCGCCGGCTTCCTTCAGCGTCACGCCGGCCGGCAGGTTCTGCGCGGCGGGCAGGGCCTTCACCTTGGCGAGGGCGTCGCCGAGGGGCGTGTCGCCCACTAGGTGCGCCTCGACGGCCACGCGGCGGGCGCGGTCGTAGCGGTCGAGGGCGGTCGGGCCCTTGCCGAAGCGCACGTCCGCCACCGCGGAGAGGGGCACCGCGCCGCCGGAGGCGGTGGGAACCTTCAGCGCATCGAAGGTGGACAGGCGCGTGCGCGCGTTCTCGGCGAGCTGGACGCGGATGTCGATCTGCCGGTCCTTGGCGGAGAATTTGGCGAGGTTGGCGGAGATGTCGCCGATGGTGGCGATGCGCACCGTCTCGGCGATGGTGTCCACGGAGACGCCCAGCTCCGCCGCCTCGTCCAGCTTGGGCACGATGCGGATCTCGGGCCGGTCGAGGGCGGCGGAGGAGACCACGTTGGTCAGCTCCGGCACGCCCGCGCGCACCGCCTTCTCCACTTCCACAGCGGCGCCGGCCACGTCCGTGCCGTCGGCGCCGGAGAGGATCACCTGGAAGCCGCGCTGGGTGTTCTGCCCGTTCTGGCTCCAGGAGACGCGCAGGTCCGGCATGCCCGCCAGCGTCTTGGAGAACTCGGTCTCGAAGGTCTTCTGGTCGATCTTGCGCTCGCTGCGCGGCTTCAGGTTGATGACGACCTGCGCCTTGCGCACCTCGCCGGAGGTGAGCGCGAGGCCGCCCGAGCCGCCGGAGCCGGCGGTGGCGTAGACGCTCTTCACCTCGGGCAGGCTGAGGGCCGCGCGGGCGATCTCGTCGGACACCTTCTGCGTCTCCGCCAGCGTGCTGCCGGGCGGCAGCTCCACCGAGAGGAGGGCGCGGGAGATGTCGTTGGTGGGCAGGAAGCCGGAGGGCAGCAGCGTGGACAGCCAGATGGACCCGGCGAAGATGGCGATGCCCATGCCGATGGTGGCGAAGCGGTGCTTCACCGACCACGAGAGCAGGCGCACATAGCCGCGCATGACGGCGCCGTCCCGGCCCTCGCGGTGGCCGGTGTCCTTCATGAAATAGGCCGCCACCAATGGCGTGATGAGCCGCGCCACGGCGAGCGAGAACAGCACGGCGATGGCGACCGTGAGGCCGAACTGCTTGAAGTACTGCCCGGCGATGCCGCCCATGAAGGAGACGGGCGCGAACACCGCCGCGATGGTGAGGGTGGTCGCCACCACCGCGAGGCCGATCTCGTCCGCCGCCTCGATGGCCGCGCGATAGGGCGATTTGCCCATGCGCATGTGGCGGACGATGTTCTCGATCTCCACGATGGCGTCGTCGACCAGCACGCCCGCAACCAGGCTCAGCGCGAGCAGGGTCATCTGGTTGAGCGTGAAGCCCATCATGTCCATGAACCAGAAGGTCGGGATCGCGGACAGCGGGATGGCCAGCGCCGAAATCACGGTCGCGCGCCAGTCCCACAGGAACAGGAACACGACGATGACCGCGAGCACCGCGCCCTCGACCATGGCCTGAACCGCGGATTCGTACTGGATCTCGGTATATTTGACGCTGTTCGACAGGAGCGCGA
>JAEZKC010000119.1 GCA_023436205.1 Fibrobacterota bacterium | reverse complement strand
CATGATGGGTTCTTTTCCGTTAGCATTAAATTTAGTGGAATACATCCTTATTAATTGATTTCTATAAGGGATGACTTTACTAAAATCATTAATAATTGCCTGTACAGCAACTGGAGTCGGTTGTTGGCCATTGTTAAGAGAAGGATATGTTAATAGGATTAATGCTGTGATTGTGGTTGTTATATTACGATTTAAGGATGCGAAGTAGATATCTGAAGCACCTTCTGAATCGAAAATAGCTTGCAATACATCCGCAAATAAAGTTGCTTTTGAAAAGATCTCAATTTTTCGATCCAATCCTTCTAAAAGTGGACTAATATATAATGGATTAAAACCAGTAAATCCTTCTTTATGTACACCGTCTTCTAGTTCTGGATCAAGTCGCCTTACATTAATACCTTTTGATTTTGCTATTTCATAAATTTCATCTGCAAAAGCAGCATTTGGTGCCATTGCTGTTATACCTGCAGTCTGTGCTATTGTTTGTATAAATGTTAGATCTTTTTTATAACTTTCTTTTGCTGTAAAATAATTTGCTGAGAAATTAAAATCATCAAAATCTCGTGTCATAGAGACATGACCTTTTTTTAATAATTTATATAAACGTTTCTTTTGCCAATCTTCATTATATACTTTTTGAGATAGATCTTGGTTTATTGCAACAGTTAAACAACCAGCAGTTTTAGCAGTACCGGTTGTCCCAATGGCAGCTGCATTCAGGGACCTGTCTTTTTCAATGATTGTATGCATTGAACCATCTTCCATTCTTCGCACTATTTTCATGTCATAAGCAAATTCCTTGTTTTTCCTGGTGTCCATATTACGGTTCACTTTAAAATACATAATACGCTTTTGCATCTGAGCGTCGTTAATATTCTTAAAAATGCGTCTTGCTATTACTAATGTTAAAACAAAAGAGAAACCAACGACAATAATTCTTGCTAGGGTAATAATCATGATCGGAGTGATACTCATTCCCACAGGAATTTTAAATATTTATGGTAAAAATAGCTTAAGAGCGATTTCTAATAAAAAATACATCAAATAAAGGAGTATATTCAGAATCATCACATATAGACCAAAAAACTTCTGTCTTTTATAATTCCAAAATGCATAATTAGTTGATATTATCCATGCTACAAGAGGAATCATAATTCCAAGAGCAGCTCTCACCACAGTGATGTTCATGTAATCATCCGACAAGAAATATACAGTCTTTCCATAATTAATCAACATTACTATTAATGAAAATATTGTTATTCCGTAAATAATAGCTATTAGCATTTCACCTTTCTTTGTACTAAACCAGTATCTAATGTACTCTTTTATTCCTGCCTCTCTAATCTTCTCTTTTTTAGTAGAACGTTCTTCATTCGTATGCTCATTTGCTATTTGTTGTATATTCTTTTTATTATTTTCGACTTGTTCTAATAGAACATTGTATACTTCTTTCTCATTATCCATATTATAAGTGTAACCTCCTTTCTACATGAGACGATTATGCCCTTATCTCCGTATAAAATGTCAAGAAAAAAGAGTAGAATTTTTCATTCTACTCTTTCTGTTACCTTCTTGGCCCTAAGCCCCAATCCCGAACAAGGCTCTTTTTTCCGTTGTTTGAAGTGATATTATTCTTTTTGTCAGAAGTATTTTCGATTGGATTATCAATTGGATTTTCATTTATAGGATTAGCTTCTCTATTGAATGGAGGATCAAATACCACAGTATTTAACTCAGTCTGCGTTGTTGTCTCTCCCACGTCTTCCCCTGTTTTATGCATCGCTTGTGTTATTTTTTTTAATTGTTCTATCATATGGTAAGAAGAAAAGTTGCTATAAGTTGGAATATACTCTTCTTCTTTCGATGATACCTCTTTTATGCTATTTTTTAGAATAGTTTTTATAGCATCACTTGGTTTTATATTATTTTGGGTAAGTGAAGATATCCATGTTTGAATGATTTGAGAATCCATAATTGAAACATTAATTTTTCCATAATCATCACTTGCATCAGGAACCATATCCATATAAACCCGTCCTATTTCCACGAACTCATTCTTTGTTATGAATGCTATTATTGCTTGCTTTACGAGGAAACTTAGGATTCCATTACCTTCGAGAATAACCCTCGACTTCCACTGTTTTAGGATTTCATCTTTTTTACAAAGGGTTAAACTTATTTTTGTAGGTTCCATAAGTTATTCACTCCTTTAGCTATTATTGATTACTCCAAGAGTGGACTTATACAAACCGATGACAACAGCAAATACAGAATCATACTCTTTACCATTTAAAGTTGCTTTTGCAAGCACATGACTTTTCTTTCTTTTCTCAAACATTTCTCTTAAGTGATCATAATATTTCTCACCTGTACCACCTGCTGTTATGATGTGTTTAATATCTAGTAAACGATCAAACTTTGTCATTAAGTGATTAAATAATCGTTTAGCAACCTTTTCAATTTCTTCGTTCTGTTTAGCTTCAACATCGATTTCTAGTACGTTATCTCTATTTTCAGGATCTTCATACTGAATTTTTTCCTTTGATTTAGCTAGTTCCTCTACATTATAACTTGTAATTTCAGGTCTGAATTGTCTAATGTAATTAGCAACAGATTCGTTTACATTATACAT
>JAEZKC010000095.1 GCA_023436205.1 Fibrobacterota bacterium | reverse complement strand
GGAGAATCTTACCGTCTGAAGAACCGGATGAAGCTGGGGTTGGTACCCCCAAGGAAGTAGTTTTTTTACCAAGAATGGGAAATAATATTCCGGAAGAAATGGGAAATATTAAAACGGAGTTGACACTTAAAACATTCTAAGTAGATGAAGGAGAAAGCTCCCGTTCCTTAAAGACCCCGATTTCATCACAGGCCTTGAGAAATGCATTTTTTAAAAAGCCACAATCAACAAAGGGCCGTTTTTTAGTATAACGGCTGAGGATGCGTAAATATTCCTCAGGTGTTTGACCACCTTCCGCCCATTCTTCTAGAACTTGTACAAGCCAGGCTTTACCATCGCTTTCGCTACAGCATTTAGCCTTGTATCTTTCCTCTATACCGAACAGGTCTTTCCAGGTCTCGATCTCCTCTGCCAATTCTGATGGACCATACTGAAGATGGATATTACTTGAATCAAGGTGCTCGATATCAGTAATGGAAAAGTGCATGGATATTTCGATTCTGTAATTGCCTTGTGTATAGGGATAAAATGCTTTTCGACTACCGGCACTATTTTTCAGAGGATCTTTAGCTAGCTTATAGGTACTGTTGCATTCATGACATGCTGGTGTAAGATTACGTAAGTTGATTGAATTGAATGGATACAGTCCTTTGGGAAGATAATGATCATAAGCCTCCCGCTTTGTATGTTGATTTCCTTTGATATCACCAATTCCACAAAAAGGGCACTTCCCTGAGGAGTTTTCTTCTATGAAGGACTTATAGTGTTCTCCTATAACTCCAACTTTTTCCTTTATGATTGCCAACCCGAGGAAATCCTGATTGTAGAGCGCTTTATAAAAAACACCCAATTTATCTGTGATATGTTGGTAATCTTCAGGTATTTCAGAATATCGAATAGTGTCATCAGGAGAAGTGTTTAAACAGGCTGCCTCGATGTCGTTATTTGCTTGATACCATCTTTTAAAGGTTTCAATTTCTGAAAATGAGAGTACAGCAAAATAGCCGTGAATCAATTCAACATTTTTAAAAAAGAGATCCCCACTTTTAGTGTGGTCATAATAAAAAGAGGTCATTATCTCTCTTAAATCAGTATTACCATTGAAAAGATCGAGGCTGAATCCACTATTTTCAGGAGCCTTACACCATACCTCGTAAAAGATGTAGTCTATAAATTCCTGCATCTTTTCAAATTTGTGGGGAACATACCTGTAGGGAAACAGCATTAATTCGTAACCTCTTCCATCCTGTCGAGAATAGCTTTAATCAACAACATCTTTTCGACAGAATCACCCAGCTTACTGTTAATTTCATCGATTAGTTGCTCTGGATCGTGCCCAGCTTCGAATCGTTTTCGCAACTCATTAAGTATCGATTCAGCATAGCCGCCAATGGTTACGCGTTTATCAAATGTACTCATAGTGATTTTGTTTATAGATGCCCCGAGTGTATTGTAATCGGGCTTCTTTATTGTAACCAGTCCTGTATCCTCATCTTTATTGAAGATCAGAACCTTTTCCGGCCTGCTGTCAGAAATCAGAAAGGGTGTATGAGTTGTGATAATCATTTCCCGGAATTTATCTGATTCAGGAAAGCATTCACGTAAGCGGGATATGAATTTAGAACGCCAGTCAGGATTGAAGTGCGTTTCCGGTTCATCCAAAAGGAAGAGAACACTTTTTTCACGATACAGAGTACAAAGCCCCAAGGTATGCAAAAACTGATTTTCACCATCGGAAAGTGACTTACAGTATACCGTCCCCTTTACTCCCCTCTTTTGAAGCACCACATCTTTAAATCTGATTACACGCTGATCAGAAGGGAGAATCGGGATAGTCTCATTGAAATAGAGGCTGTTCGAGTGATACATTTCACGTTTCTGCGCTTCACTCACTGAATAAAGATTCAGTGTTAATAGCAACTGAAAAGATTGGAACAACCTCAGTGAATCACCGAAGTGCAACCTGAAAGCTGCTTTGCAGGCTTCATCAAGCCAGAAATCAAGATACAAGGTATCATCATCGTCGAGGAAATGGGTGGTTGCACAATGTTCTAATTTGGTTATAATGGCTTGACAATTTTCAAGCAGCAATTTCTGGTCAGGTGGAACCATTACATTCTCACCAGACTTTGACATCTTCATCATAGAAATGAATGGTGCTGGATACATTACTTCATTGATTACGATACGGAAATGATGAATGCGCTCCAAACCAATATCTATTCTGAATGGCGCAAGAGCTTCATCTTTTGCCAGAATGAAATTGCTCAACATTATTGCCTGATTGAAATCCTGATCGAAAAACGCAAGCCGTCCTTCTGGTTTTCCATCAGGTGGACAGTAGTAGGGCAACTCATTACGGAGTGCATCAGCATACTCATCAAAATTGATAAACCGCATTTTAAAAAAAGGAAGGCTAAGTATCTCGTTCTCTCCTGATGAGTAGGCCACAATATAATCAGGGAGTAGCTGCTTTATAGCCTGGCTATCTAATGGTACGAGACAATCAACTGCGACACCGTTCAAGATATAATACTCTGGTCCCTTCCCGATTTCTTTCTTAACAAGTACATGTGGATAAGGCTCTTTTATTAATTCACCAAATCCTAGACAGGGTTTTCCAAAAAACTCCAGTTCAAACGCATCAGGAGAACACACTTCTTCCCTGTACCCATCAGGAGCGGTTTCTTCGTTAAATTCAAACAGCTCAGGCCGATTTTCCAAACCTTTACAATCTAAATGGAAGAAAATGGCTGCCAAGGCTTCCAACAGATTTGACTTACCACTTCCATTGCGGCCGGCACAGATAAAAGGGGCAAACTCGTCCACTTCTGAAAGATCCCATTCAGTCCTGAAATGATATTCGAAACCTGGCTGTAAACTGCGAAAGCCATTAGGGTCGGTAATTTTGAGGCGAATGAGCTTCATTTGGTTACCTGAAGGTATACTTTTCCGATTGCTTCGTAATTCACTTGTTTTATTTCTGCGGTGCTAAGAAGTTCAAATATGATCTCCTTTATTTTCTCATAAGCGTTCAAATCAATTTCCTCAAGATCCGATAACTTTTCAGCTAATTGTTCAAAACATAACGGTTCACCAGCTTTTTTAAGTATTCCTATTATGTCTTCTCGAGTGAAACCTCTTTTCTGTATGCCGATTTCACCTTCAATATTGATTGCCTCATTACCAAATCGCATTTTTTGTCGACTAAAAGAGACATCTGCTGTCAGTAATGGAGGCTGTTTAAATAATTTGCCAAGTTTTTCTATTGGCGCAGTTATAGTTCTCATCCGTTTTTGCTGATTTTCAAGCCATTTCGGGAGCACTTTTGGAATCTGTGGACTTAGTTTTTCAAGCGTTTTGGAAATATCGGATATTTGACCAAGTTGTTCAAGCGAGATCTTCTTTGCCGATATGTTTTCTATATTTTTAATTGCCAGTTGTACTCCAGGACTTTCAATGGAAATTGGACGAAAAGCGCGCACAATTGTAGAGAGATCTACAAACTTACCATTTATCGCATTAAGGTCTGCCAAAACATTATAAGCGGTTTCTGACAGACCCTCTTCAAAAGGGCATTCCTTAAGCTCCCCTCCGAATTTCTTTAAATCCGCCCCCGGAATCGTGACCTTCGATAAGTCCAGCTCTCCTTTAAAAACCTTCTGGCACAATAAGCTATAAAGATGTTCAAGATCGGAAAGGTTCTGTTGATATTTGCTTTTTAGAGTTTCAACTTTTGCAACAATTGAAGCAAATCGCTTCTGCATGTCAGATGGGGGAGATAAAACCTCTAACATTTCGACAATACTGGAATTAAGATTTTTCATTGTGACACCTTTGGCTTTACTCTCCAAAAGGCATTTCAATGAGGTGCTGTAAATAAGGAACTGAAGAAATGTTGGTACAAAATTGCCTGTGATTCTAACGAACATACTTCCCGTACCGCATAACAATTCAGCTTTACTTTTTACTACCGCACAGCGGCCTATTTCTCCTCGTCTTGCAATTATGACGTCATTTTGTTTGAGATGGTAACTTGATAATTCCTGAAATTTCTCTTCAGAAACGGAAAAATCTTCTGCAGCTATAATTTCGCCATTTATTATATGACTTGGGTTAATTAAAGGAATGCCACCATTAACATAATCATCTGCATGAAGTAAACTTCCGAACGGCCCAATTTTCACTAACGCAAAATCACATATTTTTTTCTTCTCCCACCCCTTCTCATTCCTCACCGGATCCCCGAACATCTCCAGAAAAACGCTCTTGAGAAGCTCATCCAGCTGCGCCAGATTCTCCCTGCGCCGAGTGATCATCCCTTCCACCTTGCTTAGGAGAAAGGCGATGCGCTTCTGGTC
Organism: Fibrobacterota bacterium; assembly: GCA_023436205.1. GTDB lineage: Bacteria > Fibrobacterota > Chitinivibrionia > Chitinivibrionales > Chitinispirillaceae > JAEZKC01. Next base: position 8,994 of record JAEZKC010000095.1, on the reverse strand, counting down.
GGAAAGGGGGGGGAGAGGGATTTTCAATTTCCCTAAATCTTCAAATGTGATTGCATCTAATCCTGTAGTTTTTTTTGTTATCCTGTCCATGTTAATAGAACACATATAGTAATATGCGTAAGTATTATCAATTTCTTCGGGGGACTTGACTTCAAGAGCACATATATGACTTACGATATATGCATCTACACCGAGAATAGCTCTATGGTTCAATGCGACAGAACCACTCCGAGGCAACAATATTGCACCTTTCCGCACTAAATTAAGCTTGTTTCGCGCTGCAACATCCTCAGTCACGAACTGTTCAAAAATAATAAGATTATTAGTGTGATGTGCTTTCCCTAAATCTTTCATTTTTACGAAAGGTATACCATAATCAGTAAAAACATTATCACCTTTAGGAGCAGGTTTACCACCAATTATGTTAAATACATCTTTGATTTGTTTAGTCTTCAATCGGCCCACCAATGATTCAGAATCGTTTACAATACTAGTTATTTACATCAACATTTTTGAAAGATTTATCAAATCCCGTACGATCCCACTCTTCACCTTACTCAAATCCTTCTCCTTAGCATCCCCGATTTCGCTCTTAAGCAGCCGATCGAGAATCACTTCAGGCTTTTCATACTCCACTTCCTCAAAAACGTCTTCCCTGTAGCGGCTCAAGCTGAGATCATACCCCTGCTCTTCGATCTCTTTACGCGGGACGACAAAAAACTTCTTTGTACGGTCGCTATCCTTTTTAGGACTGCGCTTTCTGTATTTCGCCACAATTTCGGTAAGATCACCGTTGTCGGTAAGCTTAGTCCGCTTGTCGTCACGAGAGTAGCCATCCGATTCCATTTCATAGAACCAGACATGCTCTGTTGCAGGAGCGCTTACCTTGTCTTTTGGCCCCCACACTTTAGTAAAGAGCAGAATCGCTGTGCTCACCCCGGCGTAGGGCTTGAACACCCCGCTGGGCATGGTGATTACAGCTTTGAGATCACACCGTTCAATCAGAAGCTGACGCAGGCTCTTGAATGCTCCGCCAGAACCAAAGAGAACACCTTGAGGAACAATAACACAAGCGGTGCCGCCTTTCTTGAGCAGCCGATAGATATTCTCTACAAAAAGAAGCTCTGTTTTGGTAGTGGAAAGAGTGAAATTCTCATTTATATCTCCCTTATCGATACTGCCGGTAAAGGGCGGATTAGCCATGATAATATCGTAGCATGATTCTTCAGTAAAGCTCTTGCTCAAGGTATCTCTGAAATCAATCTTTGGATCATCGATACCATGCATCATGAGGTTCATAAGCCCCAGCCGCACCATTGTACCATCGATATCGTACCCGAAAAGCGTATTATTGAGAATTGCCTGAGCTTTTTCGGTAAGCCCCGCAGCAACGGAGGTTCGAATGAAACCATCCTCATCGGGTTTCAGGTTTTTCTGGCCCGCTTTAATTGCCAACTGCGTAACAATATACTGGTATGCCCCCAGAAGAAATCCGCCAGACCCGCATGCCGGATCCATAATGCAGTGCCCCAACTGTGGCTGCACCAGATCGGCCATCATCTTTATGATATGACGGGGGGTCCTGAACTGCCCGTTTTTTCCCGCAGAAGCTATTTCAGAAAGGAGCATCTCATACACATCGCCCTGGATATCCTGAAATGCCTGTCCCTTCTCCTGAGAATCTTTTTCCATAATCTGGAAAATCTCGTCAATTGTCTTGACAGCTTCAACCAGAAGTGCAGGCTTGTGGATCACAAAAACCGCATTCTTCATGTGATGGGTAAAACTTGACTCAGTACCATTCAGATCCTTAAGAAAGGGGAAGACCTTTGCCTGCATGTGTGCAAGCATCTCCTCTGCCTGCATATGTACGAATTCACTCCACCGAAGAGTCTGCTTCTTGACAGCAAACGCCTTCTGCTCCTTTTTGGGCTTATCCCTATGTTCCAGCGGAACCCAGATTCCTTCAAACCGCGAGGTGTACGGTTCACCGGTAAATTCCGCATCTGCCACCCGCTTCTGGTCGAGCTCATCGAGCCTTTTCATAAACAATAGATAGGTGATCTGCTCGATAGCAGTAATAGGGTTTGAGATACCTGCGCTCCAGAATTTGTTCCACAGCTGGTCGATAAGCGATCGTAACTCGGGGTTGTTTTGTAACATCTATGCTTCCTTATTTAAAATTTTTCAGTTTCTGCAGCCCTTTTTTGGTAAGGCGGTACTTCTGAAGGCGGCTGTTGGGCTTGTCGGGGATAGTCATCTCTACTAAACCGGCTTCCAGCGCCGGTTGCAGGTAACTGTACAGCATGGTAGGCCTGTGCGTTAAACGCAATGCACCCATCAGTTCCCGGGTACCCTCTTCACTTCCCCCAATCGCCATTATGAGCCTGCTGACTTGTTCGGTGACTTGTTCGGTGACTTGTTCGGTGACTTGTTCTACACTAACCGAAACTGGCCCACCCTCTCCGGATGCTGGCGTTTCATAGAAAAATGTAAGACGTATGTAGCCATTGGTTATTTCAAAAGCGCCTCTGCCGTAACACTCCACAATCCGAGGTATACCGGAGCCGAGCTGCTCCACGATCTCCAGATCCCTGAAAATGCGCATGATCTCCTTATTGCGGGGAACAGAGCAGCCTCCGAAAAAATCCTCTTTCTCCACACCAAAAGGCAATCCGCCCATGGAGGTAACCTCCACCCGGTCAGAAAAAAATTCAAGTTTCGGAGAGGCCCCGTAGGAGTAATCGTTGTGCACCACTGCATTGATAACTGCTTCACGCATAGCGATGGAGTTTATCTTTTCCTTTTCTTTGCGGAGAGGAAAACCGATCCTGGTGTAGATGGTGTTTTCTACATCAACCCGGCTCAACACCTCCTTGAGAGCCTTTACGAGAGAACCCCTCCCGTAATCACGATTTTCAATCAGCTCCATACGAGTCGTGCCCGCATACTTTGCAATCTGCACAGATACACTGTTGTTGTCAGCCATAAGGTAGGCTGCATAGTTATATCTGTTTTCGTGAGTAATCAGCTCAAGATTACGGATGAAAGCGGCATTCAGGTGAAACCCTCGCGCTTCATAGAAGATTTTGAGCTGCTCGAAGGTAAGGTCCTGCCGCGGTGAGTCCATCTGACCGATAGTGTTTCTCACCCGTCTGCTGAAAAGGGACTCGATCATCTCCTGGGACATGGGCTCTGCGGCGCTTCCCACCCGGAGAAAGCAGCCTTTAGTGGTCATTCCAAATTTTTTGAGAAAGTAGGGTTTTTCCAAACCACCAGCGATAATGATTTTAAGAATATCCCTGTCATCCCGCTTTTCATGAACGATATCGAAAAGCCCCATCATGGATGGCTGAATATTGTTGCGCAGCCTGTCCTTAATCTTGAGCTGCACAGAATCGCAATCATCAATACCGATGACACTTCCGTCAGGATCAATTCCCAGATAAACAATGCCACCATCGCGGTAGTTAAGAAATGCGACAACCTCTTTTTCCAATCCATCGGAAAGTTCCCGCTTAAACTCGATTCGATTACTTTCCATAATCAGGCAGCAAGTCTTTCTGTAAGTGCAAGTATCTCTTCAATCTCGGTTCTGGAGAAGACACCTCTGATTCCCTGAGGATGAATCACAGTGAACGGCGCACTGATCAGATCTCTTTTCTGAACTTTTTCCCGTTCGATAATGAAGTTTTTCAACAGATTGAGAAATTCAAGCTGAATACTTGTAAGATTACTGTGCTGCTGTATAAAAGCGGTAAAAGCTTCTGACACGGTGTCTGGATAGCTTTTTAGAGGCTCTATACCTAAAATATGCCGTATGAACTGTATAAATTTTGCTTTGCGATTTTTGTAAACGGTCTGAAGCAGTTGTTCAGTGATATGAGGGTGCTTCTCGTGGAGCGTCTGAGCGAGTTCATCAGCTTCTTGCGGTGTGATCTCCGCACCATCCCGAATTTTTTTGAGAACAGGATTTTTCTCGGTCAGACTGCTAATGAGCTCCTCAACCATTTCCTTATATCTGGTGATGCTCACCGCCTCGTGATGAGGACCGAATTCGACCATCTCCTTTTTCTTCACTTCATCTGTAAAATCAACATGCACCGGACCTGTACCGCCGGTATCAGTTTCACGAAACTTCATTAGAGGTGCGAGTTTTTTTATAAGCTCATCAAAATCATCCTCACCAGCATGTGACCAGTACAGTTCAGTTTGCGCTCTGCGGATAAGTGTTTCTTCGGATTTGACAAAGCTAATACTGAGAGGAAGTTCACCTATGAGTTCAACTACTCCATCTTTAAGAGTCGCAAACTGATCCTTTTCGCCGCGTAACTTCGCCAGAGATACTTCCAGTACATCCCGTTCAAACCGCATCGCCTTGAAATCTGCTTCCGACACGGTTCTGAACAGCGGCTTGACTTCGCTTCGAAGGAATTCCAACTTTTGAGGATTGAGCTTTACCCAGAAGTTCTCCTGCTCTACCCTATGCAGCGCAGTAGAAGCTTCTTTGATGACTACAGACGTTTGCGGCAGGTCGTTTATCTGGTTTCTCAACTTCCGGATTTCCCGCTCAGCAATGTCGACGTTTTCTCTTTCAAGCGCGGTTTCAATCTTATCGACCCGCAACCCAACCAGTTTCACAGGCAAAGGAAGCTGGTTCTTAAGCAGTTTTCCTTTTGGCTTAAGCTTGAAGTATTCAAAGTTGTCCCAGCAGTCGAGAATAAGAAAAACATCCTTTTCGATGCACCACGGTTTGGGTTTGCTTGCATCCAGGAGTCGGGTACCGCGGCCGATCATCTGCCAGAATTTGGTGTACGAGTATACAGGTTTGGCAAAAACAAGGTTAACAATTTCACGTATGTCGATACCAGTGTCAAGCATATCCACACTGATTGCTATGCGGGGCATCTCATTATGGGTAAACTGATACAGAAGACCGCTTTTCCCATACACCCGGGGGTCATCTGAAACCAGCACCTTGGCCAGCTCGCCCTTATACTGGGGGTACAGTGTATCGAAAATCTCCTCGATCCGCCGAGCATGAGCTTTAGACGAACAGAAGAAGATCGTTTTTCCGGGCTTTACTCCATCAGAATCTTTGATGCACTCTTCCATAAACTCTTTGACTATGAGAGTATTGGTTCCTTTGTTGATGACCTGCTTCTCCAGCTGAGTACCTTCGAAATTGATCTCTTCGACATCTTTACCTTCTAGAATCAGCCTTTTCTGATCCTCCAGGGAAATCGTTCGCTTACTTATACCCTCTATCTGGAATTTGGTCTGGATTTTCATCACTTGAAAGTTGCACAGATAGGGCGGCACATTGTTGACCGCTTCTTCATAGGTATAGGCAAAGGATGGCAGGCCATTTTCACAATGAAAGAGTTTAAATGTATTATGATCAATTATATCTGTAGGTGTGGCAGTTAATCCAAGGGTTATTGTTTTGAAATAGTCAAGGATTTCTCCATAGGTATTATAGATGGAACGATGACTTTCATCAACAATGATCAAATCAAAAAAATGTGAGGAAATAGACTGGGTTCCATCCCTGATAATATTCAGCATTGAAGGATAAGTGGAAATGTAGACCCGGCGATCTTTGGCGAGCAGTTTTTCCCCTTCATTTGGCCAGCGGGGTTCGTTAGGTAAGTATTCTTTGAATGCCAGTAGAGCCTGTTCCCGCAAACCGATCCTATCCACTAAAAACAGCACCTTTTCCACATGCCCGGCACGCATCAGTGCATCAACCAGAGCAATACAGGTTCTGGTTTTGCCTGTTCCGGTAGCCATCACCAGCAGAAAATCCCGCTTTTTCTGCTCGATTCCCTCAAGCACCGCCCGAATGGCCCTGATCTGGTAGTCTCTTCCGGCGATATCGGTGTTGATAAGTTCCAGAGTTAACGGCTTGCGGTTGCGGCGAATGTACTGGAAACGCTCCAGGTCACCACGGGTAGGAAATCCTACGACCTTTCGGGGAGAGAAGTTATTCAGATCCCAGAAGAAGGTTTCCAAGCCGTTCGTGTAAAAACAGAAAGGAAGCTCGCATCGGAGCTGTTTCTGGATATTGAGGCAATACTGCTTTGCCTGTTCCCGACCCAGTTGAGCATCTTTGGAAGTTCTTTTTGCCTCGACTACAGCGAGGGGTCTACCATCTTTTCCCAGGAGGACATAGTCACTGAACTGATGGCCTTCATACTGGCTGCGTGCTTCTTTGACACCCTCCGGCAGATCGACAAGGATATCGAATTCCAAAGCAACCTGAGTGGGGTCATTAACATTCCACCCCGCTTCCAGAAGCTTTTTATCGATAAGTTCTTTTCGGGTCTGCTTTTCGTTTTTCATGTTTGAGAGCGTTAGAGAGCGGGTTGGTTAGACCTTAGGTGGTTAGAAAGAGTTCTTCAGGACGAAGGGGTAATATAAATGGGTACATATTATAGGGCAATGAAATGTGATCACCATCGTTATGCGTGTGCAACTGGTTACCACAGATCGAGTATTCCAAAGTTACTGCATTTTCACATAAGGTGTATGTATGATCAATAAGGCTAGTTTCATCAATCCAACAAACTATCATCTTTCCGACTTTCTCTTTAACTTTGGGCCAAAATTGCTGATGTGCTAAACATGTTACAATGAAAGTAAAAATGCCAAGCATAATCCATGCGGTAATAATCAGCTGAGATATCCACCGGTTCTTTTTATGGAAATAATTAAAATCTTGTTTGAAAGCTTCGTAAATACCATGCTTTTTGAAAGAATCTTCGTCTTCTGCAACTTTCTTTTTTAATCTTTTCAAAGAGGCACCCTGTATTCTAATCATTCTAAATTGCATAAATATGAAAGCAATTAAAGCGATGAACATGGAGATGATGATTGCGGGATTCTCGGAAATTTTTAATTGAACAATGAATGAAAGTAAGATTCCGACTGGAATAGCAATTATCTCCTTTGAAATAGACTTCAGTAGATCATCTATTTTCTGCAAGTAATTTTCACGGAGCTCTAAAAATTCTGCTTTAACCTTTTCTATGGAAAATTTATTTAGGAAAATCTGATAATCTCTCATAACATCATTGCCGAATTCTGATGCATTGTGCGCGAAAATGGAGATGTCATTAGATCCAAATCTTTTAATAAATTTTGCCACTCTGTTTTTTATAATAAGCTTGAATTCAGCGCTATTTGGACCTTCACTGTTATTAAAACAAGCGATGCAATCACTCATGTCTTGATTGAATTTTGACAAGTACCCCTTAGTGTATTTTATTGTAAACTTCTCATATTCTTCATCTATAAAAATTATCTCTCCATCTTTCTGTTCTACTGAAAGCATCTTCAAAAGTTTGAATATCTGAAGGTAATTTTCAAATTCAACCAACTCTACCAATTGCGGATCTGATTGTGAGTCATATTGATGACTAAAGATAAAGAAATGTGTTGTGGGAAATTCAGAAATATTCCGTTCTAAAAAATGATCAATAGAATCAAAAAACTGGCAGTTATAGTTTCTATATACTGATGCTGTTTCAAAAGAAACCGAATAAGTTTCGTCCTGAAAAGGGGTACCTGGATAATACCCTTCAACTTGCAATACATCTAGTTCTACCAATTGGTCCACATCTGCAACATTTCCATTGTTTATTTTTAGCTCCCCGCAGATACTCCCTGTTCCTTGCAGGGATACACCCTCCATTTGGTTTCGTATTTTCAACAATAACTCGAAGCTCATCAGTACTTTTCTTCCATAATTTTTTTAACTAACTCAGCAGCATTTTTAAAAAGAACTTGATCGTCTGTACCTTCAACAATCTTAATATTATCCAAGTATTGCCTGTCGAATTTTAAATTTTCGATCCATCCTGCTTTTATCTTAACCTTTTTTAATGATGCAACTAGATTTTTTTGGGGAACAAAAGCATTATCAATTTTGATGCCACGCTGGGCTGCATACTCTGAAAGTTTATTTTCATTTTCATCGCCATACAAATGCTTAGATAATGAGTGAATATCAACTTCTTCTCGGGTCTCATAACGACTTATACAATAAGTCGCAGCTTTTTCGTTCAACATTTCCAATTCTTCAGGCGATTCTGCAATACTTTTATTAACATCTTTAACCATCGTTACTAAAGTTCTCGTATTTTTTTCAGCAGTCAAAAGGTTTTTACAGCCAATAAATGTGCTAAAATACAGATTAGATTTTCCAGCTACTATGAAATTTAAATGTGGCTCGTCATTTATTTCTTCAGTCCTCAACCGATCGATGGAAATCCTAACTGCGATATCTATGTTTCGTAAATTTATTTGATGAGATTCAATAAGGGAGGGTACGTTATCCTTAATATCAATATATCTACCAACCTGATTATTAAGCATAATTACAGTTACAAAGGCTTCACCATCATTCTCATACTTCAGTAATGATACAAAGCCTCCTGTAGATAATGTCTCACCATTCATCATCGATATGAGGCTCCCATTATGCTCCCCGCCAAAGACATCTACTGCTAAAGTGTAAAGTTCATCTGCATCAGCATCAAAGCAGTTGAAAACCTTTTGACTGAAGTAGGAACTATTCCTTCCATCAGTAAAAACCCCGTTTACCTTTTTTGTTGATTTGTTAATTTGTTGGTCGATTTCTGTCGCTAAAGCAATCACGTTTGCGTCTTCGATATTGAGACCTGCTTCGAATTGAAAAAAGTAACCTTCCTTATTCCTCTCTTTTCGAATTTCATGAACTAGAAAGCACTGCAGCTCCATAATAACTCCTAATGTAATTTTTCCAGCATTACTCCAGAACTCTAATATTAACTCTTTCCCACCCTCCCTGTAAACCCCTCCGGCAAAGATTTCGTTTATTATAATACACGCTACTCTTCCTCCCTCCCCCCTTACACCTCAGAATCATCCGCAAAGCCTCTTCCCTGCCGGACATTTTGGGGGTATAATCATGTGAACATCGCATTTATCTGCTATCAATCGAATACTTGT
>JAEZKC010000051.1 GCA_023436205.1 Fibrobacterota bacterium | reverse complement strand
CAGGTTAAATCCTTAAAGGAAAATGTAGTCCGTCCCCATCTACAAAGCGGTTGGGGCTTTGGTGTGGTTCCTCTATTCCAAGCTTATTGGTTGTTCATCCGGAGTGTGTCCGATCACCAGCAGTCCTCTTAGCAGCTCGGTATTTGGAGCCTTGATGGGCGGCACGCTGGGAGCCGGCTGAGGGGGACGATGTTGTAAGTCACTGGTTTTTAAGAGAATGCGAGGGACGGACTACTTTATTCAGTTAAATCCTTAATAGGAAAAAAGTAGTCCGTCCCCATCTACAAAGCGGTTGGGGCTTTGGTGGGGTTTCTCTATTACAAGCTTATTGGTTGTTCATCCGGAGTGTGTCCGATCACCAGCAGTCCTCTGAGCAGTACGGTATTCGGAGCCCTGATGGGCGGGATGCTGGGAGCCGGCTGAGGGGGACGATGTTGTAAGTCACTGGTTTTTAAGAGAATGCGAGGGACGGACTACTTTATTCAGTTAAATCCTTAAAAGGAAAAAAGTAGTCCGTCCCCATCTACAAAGCGGTTGGGGCTTTGGTGTGGTTTCTTTATTCCAAGCTTATTGGTTGTTCATCCGGAGTGTGCCCGATCACCAGCAGTCCTCTCAGCAGCACGGTAATTGGAGCCCTGATGGGCGGGATGCTGGGAGCCGGCTGAGGGGGACGATGTTGTAAGTCGCTGGTTTTTAGGAGAATGGAGGGACGGACTATTTTTATTCAGGATAAATCCTTAAAAGGAAAAAAGTAGTCCGTCCCCTGCTTTTTGAGGCGATTACCTGAGCTTTTCCAGCTTTCTTCTCCTGTCCAGCAGGGAAAAAATCGAATTATGAGCACTTGCAGGAGCAGAAATTTGCGCTTTTACCATTTGTGGATTTGATATCTCTTCAATTACCGCCTGGTGGTTTTCCCCCAGATTTTCAACCCACCACACAAGTGAATCCTTTGTAATGACTGCCGATTTGTACTCCCCAACGAACTCATGATGACTGGATGATACTTCGGTTTTTGAGGTCAGATTAGCCCGTTGCGATATATCGTTATCATCTGCAACAAGAGAGCTAAGTATCTGAAATGCTTTTTCAGCACTGAATATATTTCCAAATGCGAAAGCCCAGATGAAAGATCCGTTTCGGGCAGAGGATGGATTCCAGTAAATCAGTCTGTCACCTCTGTAGCCGTATCTTGACCGAAGATGCTCCTTGAGAGTTCCCGGGGAGTCAAATTCATTGAGAATAAGAGAAATATCCATGGGGCCAAGGACATCTTCAGACCAGAATCCTGACTTATCCATATATTTATAAAACCTGTTCAGCAAAACAGGAGTTGGTGTCAGCTCATCATTCGATAACACCTCCAGCATGGACAGTTCACCGCTTCTGTATCGCTCGTTAACGCCGTTCCACTGGTAATCTACATATCTGCCGGAAATCCAGGCTGCTCCAATGTAATAGGGGGCAAGCGAGGGTACTTCCATAAATTTCGGGAAGTTGTAAATTCTGTTATCCAAACCGTTATAAAAAGTATCTGCCAGAGTCATACAGAACGAGGAGGCCATATTTGCGGTATAGTCTCCCGAACCGTAAAATAGCTCGTAAGTGTAAATGCCTTCCACCAGAGATGCATCACCTTCGTGAAGGCACTGTTTAGCATAGGAAAAATCGGTTGTTCGTGCATAGGATCCGGTATCGGGTGACAATCCGAAATGCTGGTCCTGCAGAGCGTGGGTAAGTTCATGGGCAAGTACGGTTGTAAACAGATAGTCCTTGCTCTGCTCTGCAATGTCGCGACAGGATCCATCCTGACAAATAATTATTATGGAATCTTTTCCGGGCATGTAAAAGGCATAGGGAAATCCGGAGTAGTAATCTTTTAGAGTTTTCGCGAAATCGGTTATATTGTGGGATTTCAGAATGTAACCGGTCTGAATGAGCATATTGGTAATCGCTGAAGTGTTCTGGGTGTATTGTTCCCATTCAGGATCTGAGGTCAGGTATTCACTGAATTGAGCCTTGGTCATAAGACCTGCATAAACAGGTTTTTTGAATTCCAGTCCTCTGATTTTTTCCACTCTGTCGGCGGTATAGTCAACATCAGACTGAATTTTGCTTACAAGGCTCTCAGGTGGTTCGTTCGTGGCAGGGTTGCTGCCTGGCTGACATCCATTGAAAAGGAGAACAGGCAATAACAGTAGTGTACCTAATTTTATGAAAGATCTTAATGATACAGACATTTATCAGAGTTCCTTAGGGTGAGTGCTTTTGTGATACCAGCTCTTTTAGTATATATGATTTGCCTTGAGAGAAGCAAGCAACCGGATCATCAACTGTAATGATATTCTGACATTTAAATATTGAAAAAGCCTCATTTGTGATTCTCGTCACATTCCTGATTTTCCGCACTATTCATTTTTTCGGGTTAAAGTAATTGCTGAACAGAAAATTTTAATCAGGAGAGCGGTATGAGCAGTCCACAATCTGAAACAGTAACCTCATTTCAGATAAAGCAGATTGCCTATGATCTGGGAGCGGATTTGTGCGGAATAGCTCCGGTGGAAAGATTCCGGAATGCCCCTGAGGGTTTCATGCCCCGGGATATTTACAACCAGGCCAAATGTGTGGTCGTTTATGCCAAACGGTTGCCTCAGGAGGTGCTGTTTGCTCAGAGCTGTATCCCTTACACACAAGCTAACTCCATGATTTGCACCGAAGTGGACAGGATTTCTCTAAAACTTTCTTTCAAACTTGAGAGCCTTGGTGTTGGCAGTGTAATGATTCCCAGTGATGATCCCTATGAATACTGGGATGATCATAATCAGTATGGAAGGGGAATAATGTCCCTTCGACATGCTGCGGAACTTGCAGGGCTGGGCAGACTTGGGAAGAACTCGCTGCTTATAAACCGTGAACTGGGCAATATGGTACAGATCGGAGCGCTGCTGGTAAACCGGGAGCTTGTGTCTGATGATCTTGTCGATTACGAAGTGTGTCCTGAAGGGTGCCGGTTATGCCTTGATTCCTGTCCTAGAAATGCTCTGGATGGAATCACAGTAAATCAGCAGGAATGTCGTCCTTTGTCTAACTTCCGTAATGGGAAGGGGTACATTCTTAAGAAATGCTGTGAATGCAGGAAGGTTTGTCCCAGTGCTCTGGGAGTGAGGAGTTGGGACGAGGAATCGATTGTTAAAGCAGGCTAGAATTAGTTTTCATGGGAAAAGCCGACACAAAAGTGCCGGCTTTTAATCATTGATCAGCTGATAGTTACATTATTGGTCCGGAGACCAGTTCATGCAGTCTGTTGAAGATGGTATGGTCGTAGTCCTCGCGAACCGAAACCTCAGCTACATCATACAATTTTTCCAGCTGAGCGCAGATCTGCTCCAGCGTTTCATCATTGCTGACCAGCAGATACATGCGGCTCTGTGTTCCGTTGCCAATTTCTCCGCAAAGGATCCCCTCCAGGTTGTACGCTCTTCGGGAGAAAAGCCCGGTGATGTGTGACATGACACCGGGATGGTTGTTGACGATCAGTTCAATAACTGTATTTGCTTTAGTTTCCATTGTTAACCCCCGATCATTTCCAGGTTGGCTGCTCCGGGAGGCACCATGGGCAGCACATTGTGATGGTGTTCGACTGCAATATTGACAAGCGCAGGACCGTTCTGAGACATCACCTGGGGAAGAGTCAGCAGCAGTTCATCCACTGATGAAACTGAAAAGCTGGGCACCCCGAAACCCTTGGCGATGGTGATGAAGTCCGGGTTTGCCGCGAAGCGGGAAGCGATGTAGTTCTTGTTATAGAACAGTTCCTGCTGCTGGCGGACAAGACCGAGATGGCCATTATTGAAAAGCATCACTTTTACATTAAGATTGTGTTCTGCGAGAGTGGCCAGTTCCTGAATGTTCATCAGAAGCGAGCCATCACCTGTAAAGCATATAACCTGCTTGGATGAATCTGCGAAGGCAGCACCCAGCGCTGCTGGCAGGCCAAATCCCATGGTGCCGAGACCTCCCGATGAAAGAAGGGTGCGGGGCATTTTGAAGGGATAGCCTTGAGCCACCCACATCTGGTGCTGGCCCACATCGGTGGCGATAACTGCATCTGGCCGCGCGGCTGATGCAATTTCCCTGATGATGTCAAGCGGATGCATGCCGTCTTCGCAGCTTTGAGAGCTGAGAGGAAACTGGTTCTTTTCCTCGGTAACGTGGGAGGTCCAGTTTTCCCTTTTCCTTTCAGAGATCAGATCGCACAAGGCAGGAAGCACTTCAGAAACGTCACCTGTGATCCCGATCTGCGGTTTGCGTAGTTTGCCGATTTCTGACTTGTCTATATCGATATGTATAACCTTTGCATTGGGGCAGAATTCGGCCAGCTTTCCCGTAGCGCGGTCGTCAAATCTGACACCAAGTGCAATGAGCAGGTCTGCCTCACCGAGAATACGATTGGTGAAGCGAGCTCCGTGCATGCCAAGCATCCCGAGGTACAGAGGATGATCAGTAGGCATCAGCCCAAGACCCATGAGCGTTAACGTGGTGGGGATGGATCCTTTTTCAGCCATCCTGATAAGTGCATCGGCGCAATCGGCATGCATAATTCCACCGCCGGCATAGAGAACCGGACGCTCAGCTGCTTCGATCATTTCCGCAGCTTTTTTCAGGGCTTCCTTATCAAAAGAGGGGAAGGCCTCCTTTTTACCGGGTTCGGGCCAGGAATCAACTTCGATCTGTTTAGCCTGAACATCTTTGGGAACATCGATGAGTACGGGGCCCGGTCTTCCGGATGCGGCGATGCGGAAGGCTTCAGGGATCACGGTCAGCAGTTCTTCTGGGGAACGAACCAGAAAGTTATGCTTGGTGATTGGCAGACTCATACCGTAAGTGTCAACTTCCTGAAAGGCATCGGTGCCGATCATAGAGTGAGGAACCTGTCCTGTAATGGCCACGATGGGGATGGAATCCAGCCGGGCATCGGCGATGGCGGTAATCAGGTTTGTGGCACCTGGACCGGAGGTGGCGAAGCATACGGCGACTTTTCCGGTTGAACGGGTCATTCCCTGCGCGATGAATCCACCGGCCTGCTCCTGACGCACCAGGATGTGCTTAATCTGTTTGCTCTTGTAAAGTGCATTATAGAGCGGGAGATTTGAGCCGCCCGGAATGCCGGCAATTGTATCGATTCCCTGCCGCTCGAGCAGATGGATGATTATCTCTGCCCCTGATAACTTCATAGTTCCTCCTTAGAAGGTATAAAAAAAGAAAGGCCCCTGCTGCTTTCGCCGCAGGGGCCTGTTTAAAAATCTGTATTAGGGACCCCTACGGCTGTTTTATCCAGTCTACGACTACTACACTTACCACTACAGCTACTGTAACGGTATCGATTGTGTTTTTGCTTACTGTAGGCTGGATAAGGGTCATTATAGTTCTCTTTGTAAGAAAATTCAATAATCAAAAAGAATATACGTTCGATTTTGGATAAAGCAAACATTTTTTTTCGTGAGCAGATGAAGTGCTAGAGCATGGAATGCGAACTCCCATGAAAAGGGCCGGTCATCCCTATGAGGTTGCATCCTGCATTCTTTTTCTGGCAAGCGTAGATTCCTCCTACATAACAGGCCAGACTATTTATCCAAACGGTGGAGAAATGGTTAATGGCTGATAGCCCTAGGCGGACACTGAAGCCGCCTAGGGTTTTCCCCAGAGCATAAATTGAAATGCAAGTACCAGAAGCGAAGCGATCAGTGTCAACCCTGAAATTTTGAGTCCATACCCAGTAAAGGTGGCAAATGAGAGGTTTACTGATTTTTCCTTTAGTATTGACATCCACATGATGCCGGCCAGAGCGCCGATGGGGGTGAAATTGGCACCCAGATTGGACCCTAATGCTACGGCCAGTATATTTGAGAGCGAGTGAGTTCCGGAGGAGAGGACAGCCCCCAGTGCTACAGTCATGGGAATATTATTGATGATGTTGCAGAGCAGGGCAGAAGAGATTCCGTAAGTGAGGGTGCTTTGAAGGAGGTTTCCTTTTTCGGTATTGTCAAGAAGCTGTGCTATGGACAGAGTTATTCCGGATGACGCAAGAGCGTTCACCATCAGAAACATGGAAATGATAAATGGGATAACTGGCCAGGGAAGAGAGCTGAAAGTCGCCTTGAGACCGCTTTCCTTGCGGGTGAATACTGTTTTCATAAAGAGTATCAAAATCAGACTTACGGCAGTAAATGCTGCGATCGACCACATCTCGAGGTGAATGTAGGGCGCTAAAGATAGAAGTACAATTGCGGCGGCCAGGTGAAGGGTACCGATAAGAGTACCTGGTTTATCCTTTAGAATGATATCCGAATTGTCAAATTGTATTTTGGTTGAGGATAGAAGATCCTTTTTAAAGGTGAGGTATAGCAGGACCAAATTACAGACCCCAGCCGTCAGACCCGGCAGAAACATCCATCTGGCATAGGTGAAAAAATCAAGAGAGAAGGCCGAGGCCAGGAAAATATTGGTGGGGTTACCGATGTAAAGTATCATGCTGAAAGTGTTGGCTGCGAAGAATTCCGCTATCAAAAAGGGTAGAGGGTTCAGATTTCCCCGGATGGCAAAATGATAAATAAAAGGTGTAAAGGTTAGGATGACTATATCGTTAGAGGTGAAAATGGTTAAAATGGAAACTGATGCATAAAGCACAAAGAACAATGCTTTTGGATTTCCCCCGGATGCTTTGAAGCTGAGCTGGGCACACCAGGCGAAAAATCCTGTTTTATCCAGATAGGTGCTTAAGAAAACCATGGAAAAGAACAGTACCAGAATTTTAAGGGGATTGCTTACATCGGTACTGAATAGAGAGCTGAGCGATTGGGCCGGAGAGAGGAGGCCGAAGGCAAAAAGGAACAATGGCCCAAGGAGTGCGGCAAGGAAATAAGTTTCCAGTTTAAAGCGATAGTTTTTTCCTAAAGAGATTCGAATCTGCGGCTTTACCATAACCGAGCCGATAACAAGCAGAGACGAAGAGAGAAAAATTAGGGTGGTCAGCAGCGGTTTCATACACCTTCTCTGGTAGGGGCGTAGAAATATAGCTTGTCTGTTTATGGAAAAGCAAGAGGATGGGGATAACAGTACCCTGACTATTTGGGAGGGCACAGGTGTCACGATACTGTGTCAGTGTCATAGGGCTGGAGAGTTGGTGTTCGGTACGATTCTTGCTTTTAGTGATGTTTTTCAACAAAGGAGACAGTATGGCTCAGAAGGCGAAAAAGGCGATTCCTGAAGGTATGAACACGGTTACACCTTATTTGACTTTTAAGGGCGGAAAATGTGCCGAGGCTCTGGAGTTTTATAAAAGTGCGCTGGGGGCACAGATGCTTTTTCCTCCGATGAAATCACCTGATGGAAGTATCATGCATGCGATGATGAAAATTGGTGACAGTCAAATCATGATGTCCGACAGTTTCATAAATGATAATGAGTCGGCGGTAGGCAGTATGGCCAGTTTTTGGCTATATACTGAAAACTGCGATGAACTTTTTAACCGCGCTGTCAAGGCTGGTGCCAAAGTGACCATGGCCATGGAAGACCAGTTCTGGGGCGATCGGGTGGGGGAAGTTGAAGATCCGTTCGGTTTTCGCTGGTCTATTGCCAGTCAGATTTGGGAATTAAGCCCCGAGGAGATTCAGCAGCGCCAGGAGGAGTGGATGAAGAAAATGGGGGGCTAAGCGTGCGTGCTCAGTACCTGGGGAAAATCGTCCTTTCAACAGCTGGGATGATGTTCGCAAAAAGGTGCCCAGCATTTCTGAAACCATGATGGACGATTTGAAAAAGGTGGCGCTACTGTTGAGTAAATGTTTCAGGCCTGGAAGAGGCTGAGTTGTTCGGTTTCTTCCAGGCATTCACCTTCCGCATGAAAGAATACGGTTTTTTCATGCCTGCGTGCGGCAATCAGCTCAAATGTTCCGATTTCCTTCAGGTAGTCTCCCACTTGCTGAAGTGCCAGTTCCGGTGAGTTATGATCGGCACTGAGATGGCAGAGAATGATTTTTTTAGGTGCACTTTTGGAAAACTCGATGATTCTCGAAATGGCTTGAGCACTCTGCAGGTTTGAAAGGTGGCCTCGCTCTCCGGTGACCCGCTTTTTGTGCATGTAGGTGCGATGAGGGTTTTTCCACAGAAGATCGGTATCGTGATTTGCTTCTAGACAGAGAATGGAGCAATCTTTCAGGCTTTTCAGCACAGTATCAGGTGCACACCCGAGATCTGCAGCGTACCCGATATGCTCGGGGTTCATCACATCTGATGCGAAGAATCTGAAACCACTGGTCACTCCGGCTGCATCGTGTGAAACTCGGAATGGTTCGAAGGTGATGCTTCCTATGTTAAAGGGGGCATAATCAAAGAGATGTATCGCCACATCCTGTCTGGTTTTTTCATCAAAACACCTTAAGATGGCATCGCTGTTTTCACGATGGAGATGGAGGGTGCTTCCAAAAAGGCGACAGAAACCGAGAGTGGACTTGTTGATATGGTCGGAGTGCATGTGTGTACCGACCACTGCAGTGATGGTCTGGGGATCCACTTCAATTTCCCCCATGAGCGCAATCAGTTTTTTTCGGCTCATGCCTCCTGCATCCAGCAAAATGCGGGTGTTCCTGTGCTCGATAAACGTGCAGTTTCCGCTTGAGCCGCTTCTTAGGATGCAGAATTTCATGGGTTTAGTCCTGTGGGTTTAAAGTAGAAATATAGTATTTGGGTGAGAGCTGATTCTCTCCCAATCGGGGCAGGAACCAGGTCATACTTTCGGGCTTACAGTTGTTGAAACCTAACCGGTTTTAATCTTTGGCCATAATCTATTAGTCTTTTTCATGTACATTTCATAAGCCCCGTCAAATTCTTCAATCATCAACCGCTCCTCTCGATGTACTCTATAATAATAAAGTGGGGCATATACTGCCAAAGTGGCAAACCCGGCAACCCAGTTTTCCAACAGAAGAGGTTGAGACAGAGACCAAAGCCAGTAGGATGCATACATTGGATGGCGCAGATATTTGTAAATGCCTTCTGTTACAAGATGCTGATTTTTAAGGATTTGGGGAGTTATCGACCAGTTTTTTCCCAGATCACTGTGAGCCTTATAGAGAATCAGTTGTGAGAAAATGATCAATAGGGTTCCCGGAATTCCAAAATAGAAAGGCAGACGATAGTTGAAAACGTCGAGTAAGGGACTGAAAATAAAGAGGATAGGAATGATACCCATAGAGATGAACATCAGTGTCAGAAGCACAGTGTCAAGTGAGAAGGTCAGGCCCGATCTGATGACTGCTATATTACCAGACCTAATTACTGTTATAATGAAAAGGCTTGCGAGGTAAATGAAACCGAACGGTTCTGCAGGCCATCGCATCATCGGGGGAATCCTATTCGGTCGGCTACCTGCATTCCTCCCAGTATCACCATGGGCATTCCTCCACCGGGATTCACACTTCCCCCCACAAAGAAAAGATTACTGAAGACACTGCCTTTCTGAGGAGCTTTGAATCCCATGTTTATCCAGCGGTCTGAGACTGCTCCGTAGATGGACCCCCGGTTTGAAAAGTACATATTTCTGAGATCGTAAGGGGTAAGGGTTACTTCACTTATGATGTTTTCCTGGAGTTTTTCAAGGCCCATGGACTCCAGTTTTCTGATCACTGTTGCTCGCAGGGAGTTCATGTCGTGCGGAGAATAGGTTCTCATGCGCGCCAGATGAGGGACTTGGGGCAGAATTTTTATGATATCACAGCCGCCTGGGGCAAGAGTGGGATCGGTGCGTACCGGTGCCACTACATACAAAGAGGGATCATCAGGAAGTGAAAACTGTTCAAATACTGCTCGGAACTGCCTGTGTGGAGTGGCTGAATGAAAAATGTTGTGGTGAGCAAGCTGGGGGTAGACCTTTTTTACACCCAGGTGAATAACCAGTCCGGAGCAGGAGGGTGGAAACCTTTTTTCCAGATTTCGGGCCTCCCGGGGCAAGCCGGCCACTTTTGCATAAAAGGGCACTGCCTCCATATTGGATACAAGCAGATCGCAATCGAGTTTACGGCCGGTAGTGGAAACTACACCAGTTATGTGTTTGCTGGAGGAACTGATCAGATCGGCAGCTTCCCAGCCGGTTTCGAGTTCGACACCCAAATCATCGAGAAGAGTTTGCAGAGCCCGGGCAATGTTGTACATGCCGCCTTTAACATAATGAACTCCGTAATCAAGCTGCAATGAGGGGAGCATATTAAAATATCCGGGGGCTCTGTCGGGTGATGAACCGACGTACTTGCAGAAATAGTCGAGCATATTTCGAGTATGAGGTTCTTTTACCAGCCTCGAAACTGAGCTGTGCATTGAATGCAGCAGGTCTAGTTGCAGATCAAAGGGATGCATTCTGAAAAGAACATCTCTGAGACGGTCGGTGCCTTTATGAAAATAGAGTCGCCTTGCGGATATTGATTGCAGGCCGGCGTAGTTGAGAAATGATAGAAATTCATTTGGTGCTGTTGAAGATAGCTGCTCCAGATTGTGTGCGGTGAGCCGTGCCTCATGCATGAAATCGAGCACAACCTGATCGGGGAAAAAATTGCGCCACTGGACAGTAAGGGTTTTAAGTTCCAGATAGTGCTCCAGAGCTTTTCCGGCTTTGGAAAAGAGGGCCCGGAATAAATGCGGCATGATCAGAAGTGAGGGTCCCAGGTCGAAGGTGAACCCGTCTTTGGTGAGAGTATTGAGTTTTCCTCCGGGCTTGTCGTTTTTTTCCACGATGGTGACTTTCCAGCCCAAACTGGCCAGACTTATGGCTGCCGAAAGTCCTCCCAGACCCGAACCGATGACTACAGCTCTGGATTTATTCATGAATGCCCCTTTGTCTGTCAGTAAGCCGCAAAAAACATGCCTCAGGCTTTCTTTTTGCTCATGATAGAGCTGGAGGCTGATTTGGATTATCAAGCTCTTTTGGGAAGACAGAAATCCTTTTTCCGCACGGGAAACACTCTGAGCGTCTCTTTCAG
Source organism: Fibrobacterota bacterium (assembly GCA_023436205.1). Taxonomy (GTDB): domain Bacteria; phylum Fibrobacterota; class Chitinivibrionia; order Chitinivibrionales; family Chitinispirillaceae; genus JAEZKC01. The sequence goes on along the minus strand of JAEZKC010000051.1, from coordinate 27,612 downwards.
GCGTCAAGCACTGAAAAGGCTGTATCAGCTGGTTGACAGTAATAAGAAGCGGATCCAGCATGCCCTTTTCAGAGATTTGGGTAAAGGTTCCTCCGAATCATTCGTCACCGAAGTGGCTCCCTTGCTTAACGAGATCTCTCTGGCCCGACACTGTCTTAAGAATTGGGAAAGACCCCGGAAGGTGGGTACTTCCATTATAAACCGACCGGGAAAATCTACAGTAGAACGCATTCCCCATGGGGTATGCCTTATAGCGGCTCCCTGGAATTTCCCTCTAAACCTTACACTGGTTCCTCTGGCCAGTGCCCTGGCGGGTGGCAACTGTGCAATAGTGAAGCCTTCAGAGCAGGCTCCTTATACAGCAGATATTTTGCAGGAGCTTATTTCACGTTACTTTGAACCGGAGCTGGCAGCGGTAGTGCAGGGAGGGCCTGATGTACTGCTTTCATTAGTGCAGGCCGGACCCGATTTCCTTTTCTTTACCGGTGGTAAAACGGCCGGTTCTGCTTTAATGAAAGAGGCCGCAGGTCATCTTACGGCTCTGGTGCTTGAGCTTGGTGGAAAGAATCCCTGCATTGTGGATGAAAGCGCCGATATTAAAGTTGCAGCAAGGAGAATAGTTTGGGGCAAGTTTATAAATGCAGGGCAGAGCTGTGTGGCTCCCGATTATGTACTGGTTCAAAGATCTGCGCGCGATAAGCTGATTGAATACTGTATTCATTATATAGAGAAGTTTTACGGGGCCGACCCTTTTGTTTCAGGTGAATACGGGCGTATTGTGAATGATTTCCATTTCCGCCGCCTGAAACACTTAATGGGTGATGTTCGGATCATATACGGAGGAGAGTGGGATAGAGGTCAGCGTTATATTTCACCCACGATTGTCGAAGCAGAATGGGGCAGCGCTATAATGCATGAGGAGGTTTTCGGTCCTGTTCTTCCGGTAATCATCTATGATTCGCTGGCACAAACTCTGGAAGTCATTGCCAGCAAGGCACAGCCTTTAGGAGTATATCTTTTCAGTGTAAACCGGAAAAATATTGCCGAAGTTAAAAGGGTAACCCGTTCCGGCATGCTTTGTATAAACGGGACCCTGCATGTGGTGATTTCAAGGTGTCTTCCTTTCGGGGGAGTGGGTGAAAGCGGCATGGGGCGCTATCATGGCAGGAGCGGTTATGAGGCATTTACCCGTGAAAGAAGTATTCTTGTCAAGAACTCGCATGTGGACTGGAGAATTTACCCGCCATACAGAATGCACTTACATATAATAGGCAGTCTTGTCCGGCGGTTCATCTGACCGCAAGTGAAGTGGTATTGTTATTGCATTTACTATCAGTATGGGAACCGGCAGCTCACGGGGGGACGCCGGGTAACCTTTTTCACAGTAGCTCTTTCGAAGGAGGTTACTTATGAAAGCACTGAAACTTTTGGCGGCACTCGTGTTAGTCGCTCTAATTTCCTGTGCGGAGAACACTAATCCCACTCAGGTGGCAAGTGGCAAGAGTGGGGCGAATGTGGTTGTTAACCTGGGCAGCGGACCAGTCGATCAGCTTCCGGCCAAACTGGTGGTCACTTTAACTGCTGATGGTCAGGAGGGGTATATCGATACCGTGCTTATCGATAAAAACGAGGTCAGCTGCAAATTCACCACACTGGCTCCCTACAAAGAATGGACTGTCACCGCATTCACCCTCGACAGCAAAGACTCTGTTGTCAATCAGGGGACAAATACTTTCCGCACCGTTCCCAATACCATGCACGATGTCTATATGGAACTGCTGGCGAAATATTTCAAGCTTCAAGCCTATATTGCGCATGCTCAGCAGGGCATGACCAGAGCTGAACTCATTATCGACGGGAAGTATTCGTTCCAGGCTGCGGTGGTACCTACCGGAAGCGGTAGAGACACCATTGAGGTTACAGGAGATTATATCCCCCTCAAGAATGAGTATCTGGTGTCAGCAAAAGTGTACGGGACGGGTAATGATGGTATGGAAGCTCTTTTTTATCAAGGATCAACAACCGTGACACTACCCTGGTATGACGATCGTCTGGTGGTGTTTGCCCTGGCTGCTCAGCCGCCTCTCTATTCCGCGGCCCCGCTTACTGTACTTTTACTGCCGGCTTCAGGAAATACTCAGGCGGGCAGAATCGGACAGCCTCTGTTTAATGAAAAAACCGGACACTACTATGATGTAATTACATTTGAGAACAGCATTTCGTGGTACGATGCCAAAGATCGCGCTGCTTCACACACCTACAAAGGGTTAAAGGGGCATCTGGCCACCATTGCTTCCGCTGAGGAAAATCAGTTTATCTGGAAATATCTGGCCGCCCAGGCAGGTGTGAGTTCTCTTCACATTGGAGCTTTTCAGTCACCTAAAACAGCAGTTCCTTCAGAAAATTGGCAATGGATAACCGGGGAACCCTGGGACTATACCAACTGGTCGCCTGGTGAGCCTAATGACTTTAAGGAGGTGGATGAATATCATCTGATGTTCTGGGTCTACTCCGGTAAATGGAATGATCAATCCGCTACCCTTAGAGGGTATATTGTAGAGTACGAATGATCAGATAGTCCGGTGCAAGTATGCCAGGGCCGTGTTGATAAATGTCATCACGGCCCTTTTATTTGGGGAAAAAATGCTTTAAAGACAGCTATGCCCTTATTATTTTTTCAAAGGATATTACTATTTTACGAAGGGTAATTATGAAAGATCTGTTTTTCTGGCCGCTGTCTGCTCAGACTGTCAATTTTCTCATCCTTGTCGGAAGTGCTTTGCTGCTTCATCAGATAAGTTATCGAATTTTCATTCCTCTATTCAAGGCATTAAGTCGAAAAACTAAAACCAAATGGGATGATATTATTATAAAGAGAAAGCTCCTTAGTCGTGCTTTTCATCTGCTTCCTGCCACAGTAATAAGCATAGGGCTGTCTTTTATTCTTGAAAGTTCATCAGAACACTATGTGCTCTTATCAAGAATAATAAACATCTATTTCATTGTAGTGGGATTGTCGGTATTTGATTCTCTGCTCAGTTCCTTTCGTGATATTTACGAGATGCATGAAGTATCCAATAAAGTGAGTATCAGGGGATTTCTTCAGGCGTTCAAGTTGCTAGGGCTGCTTTTTTCTCTGATTCTTGTCGTAAGTCAACTGGCAGGAAGGAGTCCGGTTTTCTTCCTTTCTGGTTTGGGTGCATTTACAGCTGTTATACTGTTGATTTTCAAAGATTCGCTTTTGGGGCTTGTTGCCGGAGTTCAGCTTTCCACCATGGATCTCGTTAGAAAGGGGGACTGGATCGAGATGCCCAAGCACGGGGCTGACGGTGATGTCATTGACATTTCGCTCACCACGGTTCGGGTGCAGAACTGGGATAAGACCATCACCTCCATTCCTGCTTATGAGCTGGTTTCGTCTTCTTTCAAAAACTGGCGGGGCATGAGTGAAAGTGGAGGTCGCCGGATCAAAAGGGCTATCAGTATAGATATCAACACCATTGGATTTTTAAAAAGTACCGATCTCGAGCGTTTGATGAAAATAAAGCTGCTCAGACCATATCTGGAGCAGAAGCTTTCGGAGATCGAGCAGGAAAATATCACATTGTTGAGCGGGGAAGAACTTTCGGTTCTGGGAAATGGTCGCCGGTTAACCAATATCGGAACATTCAGGGCCTATTGTGTGGCATATTTGCGCAACAATCCCCGAATTCATCAGCATTTGACTTTTCTGGTGCGTCAACTTGATCCCACACCAACCGGATTGCCTCTGGAGATTTACGTTTTTAGCAACGATGTGCGCTGGGCGGTTTACGAGGGTATCCAGGCGGATATTTTTGATCACCTGTTTGCCATTTTGCCCGATTTCGGGTTGCGGGCTTTCCAGCAGCTCGGTGGCGGTGATGTCAGGGATGCAGTAGTGTCGGCGATGATGAACGGGGCTGGCCCTAAAGAGATGACCGTACCGGAGCTGCGGTAACCGGGGCAGAGTTGCCCCGGTTATTGAAATTCATCCAAAAGAGCGCGAGAAGAGTTCGGAAATCGCCACTCTCGCTTCTTCTGTCAACTCTCTTGTTCCGGTGCCGCAGAATGTCTTCTCAGTTATGAAAGGCTTATCATCTATCCATTCACCGTGGCTCCACTTGAACCACTTATGCCGTTCCTGGTCGAAAACGTGTAGATCACGGTTGAAAAATTTTCCCAGTTCAACGCCCCAGCCGGTTCCCCCCTTTACTGTATCGTCCTCCTGGATCACTCCGATGGCGAAAACCTGAAGGCCTGTGTTCACCATGTGAAAAATGGACTGGAGAACCCGCTTGATCTTGTCTGACTGGGCATACTGGCGGTGCATGTGCATGGATACGATTTCCATACTGACATCCCCGCGTCTGAGGTCCTTATCATCGAGCATGACCACATTTTTTTCTCTTTTAATGTAGTGGCCTTCATAGGAGAAGGTGACTTCCTTGACACCCCACTTTTCAGCACATTCCCCGAAGAATGTTTCTGCACCCGCATGTCCTCCAGTGTAAAGTGTGCATTCGCCTGCTTTTAACATGACCGGATCCTTTCTAAAAAGTGCAAACAACAGTTTAATTTACTGCACCGATTTATGATTTGGCTACGATCGCAATATAGATATTGGGGTTCGTTTCAGTCCTATAAATCAGAAAATTCGATGTACGGCAGTTTTTATTAGCATATCTGTAAGACTGATGAGTATTGCTGCAATCAGCGTCCATCCGAAATTCTTGATCCTGAAATCACTAACGATTTTATCGGTCAGCCACAGCAAAAATGCATTGACGACGAATTTGAACAGTCCAAAGGTGAGAAAGGTAAGAGGCAGAGTGAGCAAATTGAGAAGCCACCCCAGTGCCACATTGATCAGACTGTAAACCAGAGCCACTATTATGGCAGTGGGGAAATTCTTGATATGAATGGCGGGAATCAGTTTCGCCACCAGGAAGATTGCAATAGACAGTAAAAGCAGGTCAAGAAGTAATTGCATTTGTCATTCCTCTAAAAAAGTGCACCTATTGAGGTAAAATAAGTTCTTCCCAGGTCTGAGGTGGAATTGAGGCCAGTTTTTGGAAAATTTTATGAGCTTCAGCGGCGTTACATACTGTGGCTTTTATCTCAAGTTTTCTTTTTTCGAAACCCGGAGAGGGGGTGAATTGTACACGGGAGGGGTCGGGATTGGCAACCGCCACGTTTTTTTTCCACTTTTTCTGTAAACTGGAGTAAAGAGGAAAGCGCTGAATATAAAGAGTGTCTCTGATCCGTTGCTGTTTCTGTGGAATATTTAGTTTCGGATGATTGACAACGTCCTCCAGTTCCGGTGATTCCAGTACTTTCTTGACGGTTGAATTGCTGCGGAAAGAAAGTTCCGGAAGCCACTCAATAATCTCTTTTTGCATTTGTCTTGAGAATGGTATCTTTGTAAAGAGGTCAAGAACAGAAATCCGGTCATCCTTTTTCAATGATGAGAATTCCTCTGTGCAACCGGAATCGAGAACCCCTTCAGTAACTGCCGCCAGCACATCATCATCAACATAAAAGAGGTTTTCCAATTCGTGTCTCTCCTTATCACTCACTTTTATCCTTTGTGTCCAAAAAAGGTATTCTTCTCTGTTGAGGTTTTTGGAGAGCCATTTTGCGAAGAGGATTTTTTCCTTGAGGGATAGGGTTCGATTCTTGTTCAACTCTATACGCATAAGACCCAGATTAAGGGGATCGACACTGGGTAGAACAATACAGGGGTAATTGGATTTATTTGAACCTGAAATCCTTTTAACACCATCTATAATAATGAAGGCTGAATCGTTTTGGGAAACCAGCGCGGGGGTGGCAAGTGGAATGCTATTACCGGATTCATCTAGATCATAGAGTCCCTCAGGGAGAGAAAGTTTGGAAACTGGTAGAAAGTGCATTGCTGCCTTTTCAAAGGGAGCCTGGAATGATTCAAAGTCCTGAGAGATTGGTGTAGTAGTCATATTCCTCTTTTATACCTCGCTTTAGGGCCCCCTGGGCCAGAATGTGTGCACGTTTAAGGAGATTGCTTCTGGTCGCTGTTTTCTGTTTTTCGTTGAGGACAGCGGAAAGCAGCAGTTTTTTAAGACTTTCAACTCTGTATTTATCAAGACAAGGGACACTTGAAGAGAGCTGATCCTCATGTCCTCCGTATCGCGTGAGCAGCTCTTTTTGCAGAAGCCCCACTTCGTGGTGACAGCAGATTCTCAGCCACAGGTCATAATCTTCACAGGCCTTGAAGGATTCATCAAATCCGCCGGTTTCATCGAACAGTGATCGCTCCATAATTACCGAAGAGGGGGTAATCATGCAGCGTTCGAGGCCTGCCTCGAAGAGGTCCCCCTGAAATTTCTTATGAGTGGCAGGCGGATTGACCCGTTTTCCGTTGCGAATCCAGATTTCGTTGGATTGCAAGATTTTGAAGTGGGGATGAGCGTCCAGCCATTTTATCTGCTGTTCAAGTTTGCGAGTGGCCCAGACGTCATCGGAATCCAGAAAGGCGGTCCATTTGGCGCAGGAAGCGGCTACTCCTCTGTTGCGGGCATGGGAAACGCCATGGTTCAGTTCGGAGCGGAGCAGTCTGATTTTCGGGAACTGGTCTGCCAGTTCGCTGGTGCCATCAGTGGAGCCGTCATCGACCACTATGAGTTCGAAATCGGTGAAGGATTGATTGAGAACCGACTGCAGGGCACGTGGGAGCAGGTTTTTTCTGTTGTAGGTGGGGATGATAACTGAAACTAGGGGCATGGGAGAAAAATAGTAAGGGAGTGAGGCAGGATCAATGGTTGGGGACGGACTATCTTTTTCTGTTTCGCTATCTTGAAAAAAGTAGTCCGTCCCCAGGATCTGCTCCTTTCACTGGCAGCAAAATTGCAGGATTACTATAGGACAAATCACTTAGAGGGCTTCACCGCTTTAGAAAACAGGTGTGCAGATGGGCGACAGTGTCCGGATTCTCATTTTTGAGAACAATGAGACTGAAGCGGAGCAGATTCTGCGTGAGCTGGACACCACCGGGATTCGATGTCAAACCAGAGTTGCAGTTCCAGACACTCCGTTCCGGCAACAGTTCGAGCAGTTCTCTCCAGATATAGTTCTCACCGACTATCTCTTCCCGTCAGGTGACGCATTGCAGGTCCTGAAGCTGGTCAAGGAATTGGACGCTTCGGTGCCGGTGATACTGGTCACGGGCAGCGTTGATGAGAAAACCGCTGCCGACACTATCAAGGCGGGGATTTCAGATTATGTATTAAAGGATCGCCTTGCCAGGTTGGGTCCAGCTCTGAGAAACGCTTTGGAGAAAAAGGCTGTCAGGGGTGAGCGCACCAGGGTGGAGAGGGCGCTCAGTGCGGCTTATGCGGAGCTTGAACACCGGGTGGAGGAGCGTACTGCTGAGCTTGCTCAGGCCAACGATGCTCTCAAAGAGGAAATCGCTGCCCGGCTCAGAACTGAAAATGAGCTGCGTCGAAGTGAGGAGCGTTATCGGGAACTGGTTGAGAGCGCCTACAGCGTGATTCTGCGGTGGGATAAGCAGGGGACTATTCTTTTTGCCAACAATTTCGCACTTACTTTCTTTGGCTATTCCTATGAGGAGTTGGTTGGGAAGAAAATTTCCATACTGTTTTCCAGTCGCTTTCCGGGGGAGATCGACGAAATGATTCGCCGAATGATAGATTCACCCGAAGAGTTTGTTAATATGGAGCATGAAAATGTGCGGGCTGATGGACGATTGGTGTATGTGGCATACACTAATCGCATTTTTTTCGATAAGAGTGGTACTGTTCAGGAGATTCTCTCCATAGGAAACGACATTACTCAGATTAAAATAGCTGAGCGGGAGTTGCGTCGGCGGGAATGGGAATTCAGAACCCTGGTGGAGAATTCACCTGATCTGGTGGTAAGATTTAGTTCCCAGTTTGAACCGGTTTATGGTAATCCCGCTTTTATGGCTTGCATAGCGGGGCCGCTTACAGTTATAGAAGATGTGTTTTCAGCCGATTTCAGACAGAATGCCCTTGAGCTTCTGGGGCGGGTGGTCAGGGAGCGTGTTGAGGGTAATCTGGAATTTGCCCTCGATTGTGCGGAGGAGAAGCGATTTTTCTCCGCCAGATTTGTACCGGAGGTGGGAGCAGATGGGCGGGTGCAGTCTGTGCTGATGATTGCCCGCGACAGTACTCAGCTCCGCAGGTCCAGAGAAATTCTGGATTTCAGAGTACGTTTCGAAAAGCTCATTAATACTCTGGCAACCAGTTTCATTAATCTGAAAGTTGAAAAAATCGATAAAGGGATTTCTCACGCACTTCGGCTCCTCGGTACATTCGCATCCGTCGATATGGCAGAGATTTGCCTCCTTTCTCCACGAGGAATTCATTTACATCCGGCATATATCTGGAAAAAGGAAGAAGGTGCAATCAGAAGTAAAGGCAGAACTGACGCAACGGAATTCACCTGGCTTTTAGATCAACTCAAAAAATTTGAGATCGTGCAGATTAAAAGTTTGCAGGATTTGCCAGAAAATGCTCTGGCGGAGAGAGAATATTTTTCTCAAACGGGTTTTGCCTCCTTTATGATGGTCCCCATGGTGACTGCCGGTAAGATACTGGGATTTCTGAGTTTCAAGTCTCTCAAGGAGAAAAGCTGGGATAATGATATTGTGAAACTTTTCCGCATTGCAGCTTCCATGTTTGTCAATGCTCTGGAGCGTAAGCGCACGGAAGGGGCGCTTCTTCTGGAGAGGGACCGGGCCCGAACCTATTTCGATACGGCAAGTGTGATGCTGCTTATGTTGAAACCCGATGGAAAGGTGGAATCGATAAACCGCAAAGGTCTGGAGATTTTGGAGGTCAGTTCCTCACAGAGTGAAGGGGTCGATTTTGTTGATGCGTTTGTAGTAGAGAGTCTTCGTGAGCAGGTGAGGAGATGGCTCGAGAGCAGGATGACCGGAGGGGAAACCAACGAATATCTGGAACTGGAAATTACTGGTGGAGAAAAGGAGAAGACTCTGGCTTTGCACAGTGCTGTTCTGAAAGATGGGACAGGGGGGAATTCGGGTCTCCTAATAAGTGGGGAAGATATTACAGAGTTGATTGAAATACGAAGAAACCTGGAGAATTCTGAAAAACTGTATAGAGCACTATTTGAAAACACTGGTACCGCTACGGCCATTGTTGAACCGGACATGATTATTTCTCTTGTAAATGGCATGTTTGAAGAGATGTTTGAACATGCAAAATTAGAAATAGAGGGGAACTTAAGCTGGCGGGATCTTTTTATCAGTCCTGATGTTCCCAGAATGGAGGAGTATCATCGTTTGAGGCGACTGGATCCGTCCTCGGTTCCTAAAAGGTACGAAATAAACCTGAAGACAAAAAGCGGCATTGCCAAATCGGCTATTGTGCAGGTTGATTTATTGCCGGGTACCAGAAGAAGTGTCGTTTCTTTTATAGATATTTCAGATTTAAAGAAAGTGGAAAGTGAGCTTCGAACTTCAGAAGAAAAGTACAAGCTCTTTTTCGAAGCCAACCCTCAGCCCATGTGGGTGTATGATCTCTCTTCTCTTAAGTTTCTTGCTGTAAACGAGGCAGCGATAAGGAATTACGGGTTCAGTAGGGAGGGATTTCTTTCCAAAACCATTGTGGACATTATGCCTGATGAGGATGTGGCGGCGATACTGGAGGAGGTTAAGAGAGGTAATGTAGAGTCAGCATTCAGGAGGCATGTGAAAAATGATGGCTCTATTATCGAAGTGCAGATAGTTTCACATACCATCAAATTTGATAGTCATAAAGCGGAGCTGGTGCTGGCCGTGGATGTCACGGAGAGCCGCAAGGCTCAGCGGCAGCTTGCAGCAGAGCGGGAGCGTGCTGAGGAGCGGGCGCGTGAAGCGGAGGAGGGGCGCAGGATTTTGGAAACTCTACTGCAGTATCTCCCTGAAGGGATCATTATCGCTGATGGACCTCCGGTCAAGGTCACAAGGGTAAGTCGCTTCGGCTGTGAACTACTCGGGCGTTCTGCAGAAGAGTTGTCTACCGCCTCCATTGAGCAGCGCCCTGAGGTCTGGGGGTTTTGGCACATCGATGGGGTTACACTTCCCAATCCGGAGGAGCTCCCTCTTGAACGGGTGGTGGTCAAAGGTGAAATTATCAACAATGAAGAATGGGTAATTAAACGACCTGATGGAGTTAATCTGATAATTTCAATTAGTGGCGGACCGGTTATCAATGGTGAGGGAGCTATCGCAGGGGGAATCGTTTCCTGGCGTGACATTACCTCCCGAAAGGCTTCCGAGGAGGTAATTAAAAAGCACACCGAGGAGCTTGCAAAGGCCAACGATGCGCTTGTTCTAAAAAACGAGGAGCTTGACCGGGCAAATGAGCGGCTCAAGGAGCTAGACAAGTCAAAGAGTGAATTCGTTTCCATTGCCTCACACGAGCTTCGGACTCCTCTCACCGGCATTATCGGACTTACTCAAACGCTGCTTGCCAAAGATATCGACATCTCCCCTGAAGAGCAGCAGAAGTTTCTCGCCATCATTGAACAGGAGGGGAAACGGCTTGCTTCTCTTCTCAGTGAGCTTCTGGATCTGACCAAAATAGAAACCGGCGTCGCCGAAATAAAACCGGTGGATGGCGATATCCCTTCTTTGGTAAAAGAAACGCTAAAGGTGCTTCAGGTCCCCGAAAGTGTCGATCTCATCATAGACATTCCAGAAGAAAAGGTGGTGGGGAAGGTAGATCTTGATCGGATCAAACAGGTCATCTTGAACCTCGTTGATAATGCAGTACAGTATTCTGGTGAAAACGGAACCGTGATTGTTCATGTTCAAAAAGTAGACGGAATGGTGGAAGTGGACGTGGAGGACACCGGCCCCGGAATCAGTTCCGATGAGCAGGAGAAGGTATTCCAGAAGTTTTACAGAAGCAAAGCGGCTAAAAAGAAAACACGAGGTAGCGGACTGGGTTTAACAATTGCAAAGAGTATCGTGGAAGCGCATGGCGGTCGCATTTGGGTGCGCTCCGAACCGGGGCACGGCTCAGTATTCAGTTTCACCGTGCCAAGAGTTCAGGGCTAAGTCACCCTACTCAAATCGTAATGCATCAACCGGGTTCATCCGTGAGGCTTTGAGAGCCGGGTACAGTCCGAAGAGTATTCCCACTCCGGTTATAATGCAGCAGGTATATAAAATATGGAGCGGGAGCACTGTTGGTTCAATTGCTCCGTTTGTGTATTGCATGATCGGTTCTTTAAAAAAAAGGGGGACCGTGCCCAGCAGCATTCCAATGATACCACCGCTAAATGAAAGTGTGGTAGTTTCGGCGATGAACTGAACGAATATCTGGCGATCCTGGGCACCCAGAGCTTTTCGCACCCCTATTTCTCTTATTCGCTCCGAAATGCTCGAAAGCATCACATTCATGATGCTTAGCCCGCCCACCAGTAGCGAAATGACCGAAATGATGGACATCACTATACTTATGTTACCCAGCATGGTCTTTACATTATCCACCCAGTCAGCGGTGCGGTATTCGAAATCCTCCACGCCCCGATGACGGGAAATGAGGGCGAGAGCCGCTTTCACTGCCTGCTGTTTTACATTTTTGGGATCTTTCACTTGAATCTGCAGTCGCCCCGGATCAGGGTCAAGTCCGGTCATGTATTTCTGCATGGTTTTAAGCGGAATGAAAACGCCTCGTCTCAGTTGCCAGGGCCTGTTTTTGGGGTTGATGGGTCCGAAAATGCCCACAATGGTAAAACGCAGCGATCTGGAAGTGAGAGTTTTACCGATTAGATTTTCTCCGCTTATTCCCGGATTACCTGCAAGAATGCTTTCCATTATTTCCCAGGAGATGAGGCAGTTGCGGCTGCCGTCCTGATAATCTTCGTCGGAAAGAAGCCTGCCGTGCAGAATTTTCACCTCATCTAAATTTTTATCGAAAGCTTCACGATCTGTACCCTGAAGAGAGACATTCTCGTTTGTTCCCATGACCGACATCAGACTCCATCTTGAAACGGCCATGTGTGCGCTCTTGACGGCATCAGAATTTTCTACAAGGTAGGGACCATCGGAAAGCCTTAACCCCGGTGATCTTGAAGCTGACATTTTGGCTTCCTCGGAAAGATCATTATTCTGCCAGAACCATACCGACCCAATCCACTTGGCCATTTTTTTGTTCAGAAAGACATCTATTCCTCCGATGAGCGTAAGCATGGCCACCAGGGATGCAACTCCCAGCATGACTCCGAAAATCGACAGTACCGAACGCATTTTGTGAGTGCGCATTTCGGTGAATGCCATGGTAATGCCAACTACCACCGATGATATGAATGAAACGAAATACTTTATCACTTGTTAATACCTCAATGCTTCCACTGGTTGCATTCCAGCCGCTTTTAGGGCCGGAAAAAGTCCGCTCAGTATACCGGTGCACACTGTAAATCCCCCGGCAAGCAGGTAATCAGCTCCTGATAACACCGGGTGAATCGGGAGCAGATCGGGAGGTAAAAACGTGATCACTGTCCCGAGCACCATTCCGGGGACGCCTCCTATGAGACTCAGGGTGATGGTCTCAATGATAAACTGTGTAAATATGTCGCTTCCCTGAGCACCGATCGCTTTTCTTATCCCGATCTCTCTGATTCTGTCTCCAATGGTGGCGAACATGATATTCATGATGGAAATACCTCCGACTAGAAGTGAGATCAGAGCGATACTCCCTAGAAGAATTTTCATCCCCATGGCTGCCGTGCGCATCTCTTCGATCTGAACGTAATTGGCGCTGACCTCCATATCATTGATACCCCTGTGCATTGACATCATGGCGAAGTGCAGCTGTGAAGTTGCCAGTTGGACTTTATCGCTGCTGGTTATTTCCAGTGCAACACTTTTCAGCTTGCCTGAAACTTTTCTAAAGTGATAGGTATATGAAGAATAGGGTATGAGTATCTGTCTTGATCGGTAGGAGAAATTGTCTTCAGTATGAATTACTCCTATGATGGTGAAAGGTTTTCCATTGACTGATATTGTCTGGTTGAGGGGATTTGCTCTTCTCCCCAGAAGTCTTTCTGCTGCCTGTTTGCCAATAATGCAGACGGCCTCTTTTCTGACATGGTGATCAGATGTAAATGAAGACCCCGACTCAAGCTGGTAATTGTAAACTCTCAGGTGGGCGGGGCTGACTGCCATTGCCGGTGCCCAGAAGGTGTTTGCACGTGATCGTAATCGTGCTCTGAATTCATTTTGCGGTAGAACGGATTTTATGAAACTGTACCTGGATGATAAAGAATCCAGGTCTTCCATGGTAAGGCCGGGAGATCGCTGGAATTCCCGCTTTTCAGTGCTGGTGACCGGATCTTTCTGAGAAATGGTGACTATCTTGAGCCCGCCCATCTCCTCGAGATTGCGTTTAATATCGCTGTCCATGGCCCGGATAAAGGCAACGTTGACCAGTAATGATGCCACCCCCAGGAAAATTCCCAGTGAGGTGATTACGGTACGGCCAATATTTGAAGTCAGCTCCGCAAAGCAGATGTTTACGTTTACAGTTAAAAGCTCCCAAAGCGATGCCGCTTTCACTGAACAATTCTCCCATCCCTGAGATGGATGGTCCGTTCAGCGCGTGAAGCCACATCCGTTTCGTGGGTGATCACTACTATGGTGTGTCCGTCGTGGTGCAGCTGATCAAAAATCGACAGGATCTCGGAAGTGGTGTGGGAATCGAGATTTCCGGTAGGTTCATCGGCCAGAATGATTGAGGGGTTTTTGACAAGCGCACGAGCGATGGCCACCCTCTGCTTCTGACCTCCGGATATCTCATTTGGCCGGTGGTCGCGCCGGTCCCAGATTCCAAGTCGTTCGAGTACTTCATGTACTTTCTTTTTGCGAACCTGTCGGGATACGTTTGAATAGATGAGCGGCAGTTCAACATTGGCTGCCAGGTCAAGCTTGGGGAGCAGGTTGAAATTCTGGAATACAAAGCCGATCTCCGTATTGCGGATTTGCGCCAGGCTGCTGCTTTTCAGTGATGAAATGGAGACGCCCCGAATGAGGTATTCTCCCGTGGTCGGGGAGTCCAGGCACCCGAGTATGTTGAGAAGGGTTGATTTCCCCGCTCCGCTGTGTCCCATTATCGCGGTGTAATCGCCCTTGTTCACTGTAAAGTTTATATTATGTAAAACGGGAACATCAGCCTTGCCCAGAGAATAGCTTTTACAGAGATTTCGTGTTTCTATGACCGGTTTTTCCATTATGATTACCTGCCTCTTCTTCTGCCCGGTCCTCGTTCAGCAGTGCTGCTTTCCTCGTGCCTGAAGTAAATCTCATCGCCCTCCTTGAGCCCCTTTTTAATTTCATAGAAACGGTAATCAGTATCACCGGTTACCACGGGTTTCGAGTAGATGCTGTCTTTGCCTTCCGCATTTTTGGTGACCACTTGCACCGATTGACGGCCGTGGTCCTTTTTAACAAAATGGTAGGGAACCGCAATTACATCTTTCTTGTCCAGAATAACAAATTCCACATTGACGTTTATGCCCGGAGCGATTCCGGGCATAATCGAGTCAACGGATACCCTTACCTCAAAGCTTCCCAGTTCATCACTGTCGCTTCTTTTGGCGCTCAACGATATGAACTGGACCGTTCCGCGAGTTTTTGCCTTTTCGATTGCTTCAGGGCGGATATTCACTTGCTGACCCTGGGCAAGGTGCACGTAATCCACTTCCCCAATGGAGGTGATCACTTCAAGTTTGGATATGTCGGCTATGGTTCCAATGGCGGTCCCGCTTTGAAAACCGCTGGTTGCACTGACGGCAATTTCCCCCTCTTTGACAAGCAGGCTTGTAATAACTCCCCCCATGGGCGCGGTGATCACGGTTTTTCCAAGCTGGTCGGCAATGTCCTTCAGTTCAAGAAGCTGCTGGTCGTAATTGAGAGCGGCAAGATCCCGAGTCGTCTCCAGATCCTGAAGGCTTTTTGCGGAAATGGAACCTGCCTTGACTAGTTCAAGTCCGTTCGAATAGTTTCTTTCTGCGGATTCTTTATCGATCTTTGCCCGTCGCAGGCCGATTTCCAATTTCTGGCGCTGTGTTTTCAGTCTGGAGGGGTCAATGATCAGAATGGTGTCTCCCCGCGTAACCTTTTGACCCTCCTTGACAAGTATTTTTTCGATCTTGCCGCTTGCCTCACTCTTCAGCTCCACCTTGATCACCGGCTGAACAACCCCGGTCTGGCTTATCACATCGCGCAGATCTGCTCTGCCCACGGTGTGGCGTTCCTCGAAAACCGCACTCTCTTTATCTTTACTTCCGCAGGAAATTGTCAAGGTAAGCGCCGTCAGGGCAATGATACTTCTGACTTTCATTTAAGCTCCACTCCGAATCTATCAAAGGTGACTCCGGTAATTTCATCAATTATAATCTGCAGTCTTTTTAGCTCGACAAGCGAAACAACATAGGAATTGCGGGCAGAGGCGAGGTCATTCTGCGCTTTTATCAGCGAAAGTCTGCTTTCGGTCCCCAGTTCATAACCCTTTACTGTTGCATCGAACTGCTTTTGTGCAAGATCGCTGGACATTTGCGCATACTGAATTTTCATTTTATCCAGTTTCCACCGCCGCTGAAGCTCCCTGAGCTGATGGTCAAGGTTAGCCTCATGGCTCTTAAGGGAGATTTCCTGAATCTCCTGATCCAGTTTGATTCTACTGATATTTGATTGGGTTTCAGTTCGGGGCAGGTCGTAGCTGAGAATCAGCCCGATGCTGGAATTTGTTCTGGAGATATTCTGCTGGAGCATATCAAGTCCGGATGCATCGCGACTTACTGATGCCTGCAGGTTGAGAGTTGGCAGAAGAGCATTTCTTGACTGCTGAAGCTGCACTGTGAGAAGCTCTTTCATGTGTTTGAATATTTCGATCTGCGGGTCTACCTTTCGCGCAGTTTCTATGAACTCATCAGGGTCGGGAATTTCTGGAATGACAAGATCGACCGAGTCGGGTATGGTTATGTTTTCGGGGCTTTCACCAAGAAAGGCCGCCAGAGCACTCAAACTGGATTCATGCTGGAACTGTGCATTCAGATAATCCTGCTGTGAAGCGGAATATTCCAGGGCAGCGCTGAGCGTATCCAGCACTGATGCTTCACCGACATTAAACCGCGCTCTTTGACTCGCCAGAATCTGTCCTGCCTGTTCAGATCTTTTTGCGGCAATGTCCAGAAGTGAACTTTTTCCGTAGAGATCCCAGAAATACTGGCGGGCTTCAGATATTTTGGAAAGTACGGTGACCCTGTTTCTTAGACTGGATAATTTGTGATTCAAAAAGGTTATCTTTATTGTGTTCTGAACCGGATCCGCTCCCCAGGCCCCCTTAAGCAAGGGTTGCTCGATTTCAGCGGAAATGGAATTGTTATACAAATCGCTTCCCGGACTTCGGATTTTCAGGCTTGATTGGGCTATACGGGCAGAAATTGTTCCTCCGCCGGGAATGTGCTGAGAGAGCGTTGAGGACCCGGTCAGATTTCCGGTGGAATCGTCAAGGGAACCGCCCAATGAGACATTTAGATTCGGCAGTCGCCTGGAGGACGCATCGGTTATGTCCAGAAGCGACTTCTCGATGCTGAGCTTTTCGATCTTAAGTTCGGCGTTTTGGGCCAAAGCCTTGACAATTATATCCTGCTCGGAAAGAGGGTCGCCGAAAGAGATGAAAGCAAAGCAAAAAAACAGTAAAAGTGTTAATTTTTTCATGCGCAGATTTCTTCGTGGTGAAAACTTTTCGAGGGTGTATTTATAAGAAATATAGTAATCGGCACAGCGCTTCTGAAAACCTCAGCGGATCGGGATGCCGATCCTGTGGTATGATCTTTGTTGTATTTTCCTTCCAGGAGAACTGTCATGAGTGCAATTAATAGAACTGTAGTCATAGTGGGGGCAAGCGATCGTGAAGACCGCTATTCCTATAAAGCTCTCAAAATGCTTCATCAGCACAAATTCAAAGTGATACCCGTTCACCCCACTCTTCAAACCATTCATGGCATATCTGTAAAGAGTTCGCTCGATCAGATAGACGAACCGGTAGACACTGTTACTATCTATGTGGGCCCGCAGCGCCTCCCTCCTCTGGTACCATCCATAAAAAAATTATCACCCCGTAAAGTGGTCTTCAATCCGGGCACCGAATCTCCTCAGATCGAAGAGGAACTCACTTCACAGGGGATAGAAGTTATCGAAGGGTGTACCCTTGTCATGCTTCGAAGCGGTCAGTTCTGATCCTGCATTTGCTTCTCCTATCCTCCCATAAACACAATTTAAATTCTTCAGGTGCATTGTCTCCCTATTTATCCAAGTAATGCAGTATCTTATGTGCATTGCTGTCAGGCCGGTTTCACTAAAAGGAGAGTTTCAGATGGAAAATGCAAGAACCAAAATGATTGCCCCCTGTGGAATTGACTGCGGGGTCTGTGAACTGCATATCTTCGGATCTAATCCCGAATTTGTGGAAAAGATGGTTCAGAGGGGAATTCCCCGGGAGAAGCTTCCCTGCAATGGTTGCAGAAACATCGAGGGGGCATGTCCGGTAATCCCCGCTAAGTGCAAGACCTACACATGTGTACAGAATAAAAAAGTGGAATTTTGCTCAGAATGTTCAGATTTCCCCTGTAACATGCTGCACCCCTCTTCGGACAGGGCAGATGTATTGCCTCATAACCTCAAGGTGTTCAATCTCTGCACGATCAGGCGAATCGGCGCTGAAGAGTTTGTGAAGATGTCCATGGATGTGAAGAAGAGGTATTACCAGGGGAAGATGTCGGTGGGTGCAGGTCCTCAGATTGAGTCATAGTAGACGGACATTACTGAGCCCGCGAGGGCTCGGTATTCTGTGCTTTTTTGTTAACGGCGAAGACGCCTCGCAGGTCACCGGGTGTGTATCTCGCATGGTGGCCTCTTGTGTACATAGGCATCAGAGTCTGTCGATCACGAGAAATAATCGGATCCCGTGTCGCCACATCCGCGCCCTCCCTGTACTGCCTGATCCTCCATCGGTAGTGTCAGATATGGCTGGTGACGGCTCTTGCTCTTGCAGTAGCCCAATCCGTAAGGATGGGCGAGTCTCTATCCCGTGTCGTGACATCCGTGCCCTCCTTAACAGTCGGGGTATTGTCTGACCATCCTATCGGTACTAGCGGTGGTCACGAGTGGGAGATTTAAAGAGATCATATCAAAACACTTTTCTCTCCATAACAATACATTTTATATTAATTTTCATGTCATCTCCAAGGCAACACGTTTATAATCCCCTTGGTCCAGCAGGTTATCTTTACCTTCAGGACATATGGAACTTGGCTGCATGGTGATGCGCGCGGTTCATTTGACAGAAGAGATCACAACAGGTACGGAACACTTCCGATCGATTATAATGTTGGATTATTGGCTTATGAACATTCACGTTTAAATCATCCTCCTGTTAAATTGACAAAAGCACAGATTGACAGCATTTCATCTACAATTATTGGGGTATGTCAGTATAGCAACTGGAAGCTACATAAATTGTATGTTGGTACTGAACATATCCATGTCGTTCTTACTGCGGCAAAACCGCCCGAACCTGTTATGAACAGTCTGAAATCATGGGGTACACGGAATATGCGCAAGGCAGGACTGTGGCCTCACTCATATACGCCATGGTCGCGACATGGGAGTACTGTTTACCTGTGGAATAATGGGGATATTCAATCTGCATGCATCTATGTCGAAAATCAGTGATATCGAGGCATCTGTGCCCTCCTTAACAGTCGGGGTACTGCCTGATCCCCCTACCGGTAGTGTCAGATACGGCTGGTGACGACTCTTGCAGTAGCCCAATCCGTAAGGATGGGCGCTCTCTATCCCGTGTCGTGACATCCGTGCCCTCCTTAACAGTCGGGGTACTGCCTGATCCCCCTACCGGTACTCAATTAATCAACCAAACCCGAAAACGATTGCGAAACGCGGTCCGAATCGGTATCGGTATCGGTATCGGTATCGGTATCGGTATCGGGATCGGGATCGAAACCCGAAACCCGAAACTGAAACTGAAACCCGAAACCCGAACCCGAACCCGAACCCGAAAGCGTGGCATCCGTGGCCCTCCTTAATTTTCGCTTTTCTTGTCGCCCTCCGACAGCAGGATATATCTTTTTGTTCCATTCATCTGTTCACCAATAAGAGTACGGAGGGTTTCATGGCGATTTCAGGTCGGATTACTTGTTGTTTAATATCAGTTTCCGCGGCTGCACTTTTACTTTCAGGCTGCGGAAAGAAGCAGAGTGCAAAAGAGGTGACCAAAACGGAAAGCGCAACGGTGAGTGAATCCACCGAAGCTGCAGCTGAACAATCCAGCGATATCGTCTGTATTTGGGAAGGCGTTCCGTTGAGAGAGACCGCTGCCCGCAATGGAAAATGGCTGACCGGCATTGCCCTCGGTGAAGTGGTGAAAGATCTGGGAGAAACCTACATCGATTCATCTGACAAGAACCGGGAATACATTAAAGTAGCCCTTTCAGATGGCAAGAGTGGCTGGGCCGCTTCTTATGGTCTGGTTCGCAATGCCAGATTAGCCGTAGTGAAGGATCCTGCAGTGTTGTTCAAGAGGCCCGACGTGCTCACCATGTCCAATGAAAAAATGAATCCCATGGATATCGTGGCCATCAGCGAGGAAAAGGATGATTTCATTCAGGTCATCGGGGAAAACAGAAAGAAGTCCGGATGGATCAAAAAAGAGTTTGTCACCGAAAGCCGGGAAGATGTGGCCATGGCGGTGTTCATCTCCAAGAAGATGAAGGAAACCGACAAGCTCACCAAGGCAGAGAAGCTTTCCAAAATCATCGAATTGGCTCCCTACCCGGGTTCCATGTTTGTCGATCAGCTTAAGACAATGCTTGAGGCGGAAGAAGCTGCTGCAGCAACTCCTGAAGTAACTCCCGTTTCAGAAGAGCCGTCAACTACTGAGTCGGAAGAGGAAATTGGAGACTAAATTTAGAAGGTAATATATAGTGAAATGGAGAGGGCCGGAAAAACTGGCCCTTTTTTATTGCTCTTCCTGCTTCCCCTTCAGATGCTCTTCCCAGTATTCAGGATAAAAACTTTTCATGCAAACGGGGCAGAGCGTATGGGTAAAATCGGCCATGGTTCGTTTACTTATATAGATTTCAATGTGATCCCAGTAGCCCTGATCATTGCGGATCCGTTTGCAGCTCGAGCAGATTGGCAGCAGCCCTCTGAGAGTCTCCACCTCATCCAGTGCACGCCTCAACTCTTCAATCAGCTGAATTCTATCATGCTCAGTCTGCTTCTGGGTGGTTATGTCCTGAGTGGCAATGATTGCCCCGTGAGGAAACGGGGAGATGGCCACTGAGAGGTACTGTTTGCCGTATTTCATTTCCGGGAATACTTTAGGGGTGCCGTCTTTAATACAGTCCAGCAGTATTTGGCGCATGTTATCCTGATGGTGCGCTGCATAATCAACATACATGCGGTCACCGATCGAGGGAAGTCGCTGTCCGGAGTTCTGTTTGGCTTTGTTGGATTTTATTACCCTGCCATCTTTGTCCACCACCACAATAAGGATGGGAGCGTATTGAAAGAGGGCGAAATTGAAGGCTTCCTTTTCGGATATGGAGGCGAGCTGGATGTCTTTTTCCTGGGTAATTTTCTCCAGTTCACCAATTTTGGCCTCCAAAAGCTGGTTTTGTGCCTTCAGTTCGGCTATCTGGTCCTGGAGTGAGAGCTCATCAGGTGTAATCATAAACGTCTCTAGTTAAGGTGATGATGGTATGTCTATTATAATATAGAAAAGAATTTTCCGCAATTACTATGTAAAAGTCACCGCTTCAGCTTGCTTCGAAGGCCAATTCAAGGATAAAATGTCATCCTTAATAATATCCTGCATTACCAGACGAATTATGCACAGCCCCCATAGGGGTTGCATAGTAGCTTTCGAACAATGTATCTTATTCATTTGCTCTCAGGGGGCTCGACACTGCAGGTTGGACCCTTTTTCCGGAAAATCTCGCGTGACTAATCAGAATTCATACCGGATATTGTTGGTTGATGATGAACCCGGGATACGCAAAATACTGCGGCTCTTTCTGGAGCTGGAGGGCTATACGGTATTTGAGGCGATCACGGCTAACCAGGCTCAGTCCATCATCAAGAAGGAAAAACCGCATTTGGCGATACTTGATGTGATACTTTGCGGTCAGACCGGGTTTGAAGTTTGTGAATGGGTAAAAAATAATCCCGAAACCAAAAACATAATCGTATTTCTGTTCACCGCGCTAAACCAGGATCATGATTTCCGGGAAGGACGGCGGGTAGGCTGTGATGAATATCTGACAAAGCCGCAGAATCCAAAAGACATAGTACAGAAGATAAGTGAATATCTGAAAAAAGAAACGGCAATCTGACTACTCCATATACATTGCATATTTTCGCGTGATATCCTTGAGGGATATTTTCAGAAAGGGTGTTTGCAGCATCATGAAGAAAAACTTTGCGTTACGTATCGGCATCCTGATAGCCGTCCTGGCGGGGGCTGTCTACTTTCTTCTACCCTCTTTCCAATACTACTCCAAGCCGGAAGCGGTGCGGGAGCAGTACAGGAAAGATAATCCGGGCAAGATTAAGAAAATTCTTAATCTTGGTCTGGATCTTCAGGGCGGAATGCGGTTGGTGCTTGAGATCGACAGGTCCAAGCTTGAGGCGGATGACAAGGACGTGCTCGACAGGGCTTACGCCATTATCGAGAACCGAATCAATCAGCTGGGAGTTGCGGAACCGGTTCTGCAGAAGCAGGGCAAGGACAGGATCATTGTCGAGCTTCCCGGTATCAAGGATGAGAAGTCGGCCAAGCAGGTTATCGGAAGAACTGCGCAGCTTGAGTTCAATCTTCTGCGTGATGATGCTATCCGCGACCGGGCACTGGGCATCATCGACAACACCGTGAGCGGTAAGCAGGACAGCAGCGCGACCCGGCAGGGTTCCGACAGCGCCCCTGCCACCACCGACAAGGAACAGCAGCTCGCCGATCAGCTCTTCGGTGGTAATGAGACCGAAGGCGGCAGCGACTCTTCAAAGAAAGAGGGAGCCGAGGATAACGCTTCCGCACCCGTAAAGTTCAGCTCCCTTATCGAGGGAATGGGCGAAATGCGTGTGGTGCAGGTTGACAATGTCAATAAGGTGAGCGAGATGCTGCAGCGTGATGATGTGCGCAAGGCTCTTGACCGTGCAGGACTCAGCGGAAGCTCTTTCCTGTGGAGCAATGAGACATTCAAAGCCGGCAACAACAAATCTTACAAGTATCTCTACTATGTGAAGACTGCCCCCGAGATGAAGGGTGATGTGATCAAGAATGCCATGGCAACTATCGATCAGAGCGGCATGCAGGCCGGAAGAGCCAAGGTCGACATCGAGATGAACGCCAAGGGTGCCCGTCGCTTTACAACGGTGACCGGTCACAACATCAACAAAAATCTGGCAATCGTACTTGACAATACAGTTTATTCGGCTCCCCGGATCCTGTCTCGCATCTCCGGTGGTCGTGCAGAGATTACCGGAAGCTTCACTATGGAAGAGGCCAAGGGTCTGGCGATCATTCTACGTGCCGGTGCGCTTCCTGCTCCGGTGCATATCATCGAGGAACGTATCGTGGGTCCCTCACTCGGTCAGGATGCCATTAACAAGGGTGTCATGGCGGGGCTTATCGGAACAGGTATCGTGATTCTGTTCATGATCGCTTATTACAGAGTCAGCGGTATTATCGCGCTGATCGGTCTTGGAGTGAACATCATGCTGGTTCTGGCGATCATGGCCGCATTCGGTGCCACACTGACCCTTCCCGGTATAGCTGGTCTTATCCTGCTTGTGGGTATGGGGATTGATGCCAACGTGATTATCTTCGAACGTGTCAGGGAAGATCTGAGTCTGGGCAAAACGGCCCGAAGCGCAATTGACTCGGGATATTCAACTGCCACAATGACCATTCTTGATGCAAACATCACCACGCTTATCACCGCCTTTATCCTCCTGTGGAAGGGTACTGGTCCGATCCGTGGTTTTGCAGTGACTCTTATATTCGGTATCGTGGCGTCTCTCTTCACGGCACTTTATGTGTCAAGAATGTTAATGGACTTTATTTTCCAGAAGAAAGCCAAGCTCAGCATCTAACTTTTATCCGAGGGAAAGCAGGATATGCAATTTTTCAAGAATACCAAATATAACATCCTAGGCTTCAGGAAGATCGCCATCGGGATGTCACTAGTGTTCATACTGGCCACCGTAGTTTCCATTATCGTTCACCGCGGACTGAATCTGTCAATTGACTTCGCAGGCGGTACCACCGTGCAGATGAAATTTGACAAGCCGGTTCGTGATGAGCTGTCGAAGATCAGAACATCCATTGGCGGACTGGGTTACGGTTCACCAGAAATCAAGACCATCGGTCCTGTTGACAATCATGAAATTCAGATCACTGTGCGCAACCAGGCCGAGGGCAAAGAGGTTGTTGAGGAAATGAGGTCTGTTCTCAGTAAAGACATGGGTGATAATTCATTCCAGGTGCTGAGAGTTGAGAACGTGGGTCCCAAAGTTGGTGGAGAACTCAAGCGTGATGCCATCATCGCCACTATACTTTCGCTCATAGCCATTCTGGTGTACGTGGGATTCCGGTTCCATCTGCCTTTCGGCGTGGCAGCGGTTATTCCTCTGTTCCACGATGTGCTGATCACTCTTGGAATATTCTCTTTTCTCGATCTTGAAATATCGCTTCCTTTCCTGGCGGCGATCATGACTATCGTAGGATATTCGCTCAACGATACCATCGTTATCTTCGACCGTATCCGTGAGAACTTGAAGGGCGGTTTGAGGGGACGCAGCTTCGCTGATCTGGTCAATGCCAGTATCAACCAGACGCTTTCCCGTACCATCATCACTTCACTGACCACACTTTTTGTGGTGGCGGCGCTTTATATCCTTGGAAGCGATGCCATTAAGGATTTTGCCCTGGCGCTTCTGGTGGGTGTGGTAGCAGGAACCTATTCCACTATCTACATCGCCAGCTCCATTCTTTTATGGTGGCACAAGAAGTGGGCTGTTGTGAAGTAAGGTTGATCTTTTAGTTGCTAATTGCAAGGGAGTTTTCCGAAAGGGAAGCTCCCTTTTTTTATGGATTCGGTAGGGTGCATTTGCTTTGCAGGTGTGTGTAGCTCTGAATTCCGTTAGTGGCCTGACCCGTAAGGGATGGCTTGTTCTACCGATTGATACATAGGGTTGCGGCATGTGTGGACGTTAGTGGTATCATATTTCTCCCGCCTCTCACTTGACCAGCTTAAGAATTCCTTTCTGTTAACGGCGTAGACGCCTTACAGGTCATCGGTGGTATCTCCCGCATCGCAGCCTCATCGAAGATAGTCATCTGAGTATGTCAATCACGAGTTGTGAAAAGATCTGTGTTGCGTAGTGTTTTACTTGTGCGATGCGCGATGAGGTAATGTTTGTAAATATTTGAGGAGGAAAACGCAGAGTGCGCTGAGCACGCAGAGGAAAGAACGCAGAGAATAGGAATGGAATAATGGAAGAGTTTTTCTGGAATTCAACCTTAAAAAGGCAGCACCTTCGAATAGCGCGGTTCAGCAGGATGGCGGCAGAAAAATGCGGGAGAAATGTTTGCAACATCAGGCTAAAAGTCTGCAACATATTCAAAAATCTTTGAAACAGGGACCTATATCTCTGCTAATGGTAGGGAAATGATGTAAAATGCCCGATATTTCCCGTGAACAGGGGTGAAAATGAGGGCAACAGGGTCAGAAAAGATGTAAAAGGACTGGAGAAGGGCGAATCGACTACTGTTTCAAAGATTTTTGTGTGTGTTTACGAGATATGCAATGCTGTTTACGAGGTGTGCAATGCTGTTTACGAGGTGTGCAGTGCTGTTTACGAGGTGTGCAATGCTGTTTACGAAATATGCAGTGCTGTTTACGAGGTGTGCAGTAGGTTGGCAGACAAATCATTACCTTTGGCAGACAGTTCTTTTGATATGTCAGAGCGGAGGGGCTTTTCCGTTGGGTCTTTGGAAATCATCAGATAGGGCTATCCTTCTTTAATGCTGCTTGGACTGATTTTTGCCTCTTGAAAAGTGCCATATTCACCCTAGGAGAGAAGAGGTAACCTGATGGTTGAGAGCACACAGAGCGTAAGCGCGGCAGTTAAAGGGCGAAACCAGGGGACAAGCAGAAAAACCTCAGACGAGTGGCGTACTATCTGGTTGAACAAATGTAGTCGGATTGCCGCTCAGGAGGGGATAGATAAAAACAGGGCTTTTCAGATAGAGAAGATTGTTTCCAGATTTTTGCAGGAGAACTCGGGGTCACCCTATTTTATCAAAAAAGAGAAACTGATTACATATCTGAGAAACGCCAACCAGATGCAGCATGAAACGCTGCAATTTTTTTATGGTAAAATAGCCTTTTCCCGGGAGCATCTCGAGTTGGTTAATCAGAGCAGATTATCTATAAGAGCCCAACATTCCATCGGAGCTGAGAATAATAGGCTTAGGCCAGTTTCTCAGGAGGTCCATGCAGAAGGCATACCCCAAAAAAGTTGCGGTCAATCGCTGGAAAATAGAAACGCTTTATTGGAAAAGCTGCGTTTGGAGCTCAATTCTCGGAATTACAGCGTGAGAACCGAACTTAACTATATAGGCGCAGTATCTCGTTTCATAGAGTGGTTAAGCCCTCAATCGAGTAAAGACTGGTACAAGGCGTTCAAGGAGCATTTGGTCTGGCTGCGCGATGAGCAGAAGCTTGCGCCAAGTACTATTAATGTATATGCCGCCTCCATTGTGTTTTTCATGGAGGAGGTGCTGGAAGTAGAACCGGGTGAAGATCTTCTGATCCGGATGAAAACCGGGAAGGCACTTCCTCGGGTGCATGCTCCAGAAAAGGTGTCTATGATTATCAACGCTCCGACAAATGAAAAGCACCGGCTCATACTTATGCTTGTTTACGGTTGCGGTCTGAGGCTTGGGGAGGTGTGTGTTCTAGAACCGCAAAATATCGACGTTGATAGAAAAGTAGTATGGATCAGGAAGGCAAAAGGCAAAAAGGACCGGATGGTCATGCTTGATGAGAAGCTGATTCCGTTTGTCGTTTCCTGGCTCAAGAAGGGGTGTGGCAGGAAGTACCTCTTTGAAGGATACAGGGCGGAAGAACACCTGTCAAAGCGTACTGTTGAAAAAATCTATACTAATGCCTGTGCAAAACACGGGTTGGATGGCCAGGGAGGAATACATTCCCTGCGTCACAGTTTTGCCACTCACCTTCTGGAGCAGGGGGTTGACCTGCGTTATATCCAGGAACTTTTGGGCCATGCATCATCAAAGACGACAGAGATTTACACTCACGTAGCGGCACATAAGATAGTTACCATTAGGAGCCCGATTGCGGGGCTTCTGTAAGGACTTCGTATTTCAATAGCCCCATATATAAATTGTATAGGCTGTCATAGAATCGTAACTGAGAGTTCATGGCAGCTTAACTCTGCTATTTTCATGCTACCCGGATCGGTTCAAAATCCCTGCCCCTCCATTGTCGTAGTTCCGGATATTCACATTCTGACTCTGAAAGGCCTTCAGGATGTTGCAGCACTGTACAATGCGAATTATTTTAATGTCAGGGGGCCTTGGATATACCGACAGAGAAATGTTTCAAAGACGCACAAGTACGTCTTTGAGGGTCCCGGACTCTCCCAAAGCCGCAATGCGGCTTTGGGAGAGTTGTGTGCCAAGTCTGCCTTGGGCGGAAAAAGAAGGACCCGCGCGGAAAAAGAATACAGATTATGAAAATTATCACTTCACAAATTGATAGAGACACATTCATTTTAATCCTCTCAGATTTCATGATGATATCTGGTAAATACTGGGGTGAAAAGATAAAAGTTGCACATGGTGGTGTAAGCCAGGTCGATGATGAAAAACAATACCAATACAAAACGATTGATACCAAAGATCTGATTAACCAAATATATGATGAAGAGAAAAAAGAAGATTTCAGAATTGGAGAATGGGATTACTTTATCACAGACGAAAGTGAAACCGATATTGTTCAACTGTGTCACGAATCCGATATCCATTTTGAAGTCATGAATCAAGAATTTTCCAGAATTATAGAATCTATGTTACAGAAACTGAATATCAAATCTTATACTGTAGATGAATAGAATGACATTCGGAATTAAGATTAAAGAGAAAGAAAAGAATAGAGAACCGGAGCGCGGGGGAATAGGAGCCCAAGTCAGACCAGCACACAACAGCGCCATGCCAAAACTACTTTACACTAAGGTAGGCTGCATTATTGCCTTTCAAGCTTCGAAGACTCGCTCGACAGGCAATAATTCCGCAATACTTTTAGCCGTAACTTCGGCATAGCGCGGACGTTGTTTGCAATTTGGGCACCTAAAAGAATTTTTGAGAGAGATTGGTCGCCGCGCAGAGAAAAGAACTATATGCATTTTTTAATATAACACTAATAGAAGAACACAAAGCAAGGGATTTAATGATA
>JAEZKC010000013.1 GCA_023436205.1 Fibrobacterota bacterium | reverse complement strand
TTTCGTTAATAAATCTCTTTGGATTATTATATAAACCCTTTATATTATTATTGTACCCCAATATATTAATAATGTCAATCACTTACAAAAATGAGATTAGTTACCAATCTCTCCGTTGCTTACAGTTTTTATTTTATGGTTTACCTGGATCAACATACCAAATACTTTCTCTGTACTTGGATGTTTAGCTTTTTACATATTTATTGCCTCAGGTCGCGATTAATAGTAATATTGACACTACGACCTGTTGCTATATCTATCCCCATACTTGCTTCACCTAACAATTTTTCAATGAACTATGGTATATTTCTCCTGTACTAAGCTGCTTCGATAAGTGGCGTTTTCGTACACATCACTTTAAAGAAGGCTCTTTTTAAGTCCGAATAAATGTCATGAGGGATATAAATGTTAAAATATCCACGAACAGATAAGCTTTGATTATTATGAATAGGATTGAATATAATTTTGTTAACCCACTCACCTGTTTCCATATGATCTGTTCTTAACTGAAAAATTAAGCGATTATTGCTTGCTTTCATGAATCTACAAGTAACTTTATCACCTACCTGGAGGTTAATACCACGCGCTAAAGGCTTTGTAAGGTCCTGTTTTACTATTTTACTTGATTGGCCATACAACTTGATTTGCTGTTCTGCAATAACCGTAAAAGAAAACTGTTGTATTTTGTTGATGTAGTTATAACCATCTCCTTTTTTCAAGATTGTTACTTTATCCATATCCTTTAGTCCATAATCAATTTGATCACCATGCTTTTTATACGCTTCTACTTGAGCATCAAATTGTATAACATCGAATTTATCGAGCTCTAGTAACTTAAAACTGTCTCCTATTGTTATCCATGCATGATCTGCAACTACATAGCCATCTTTCTTCACTGGTTTTATTAAAGCAATGTATTCATCTTTTTCACGTACATAAGATATCTCGATAAAGACTCCTGTTAAGCGAATATTTTGCCCTTCATATTGGGCTAATTTCTTTCTCATTGATTCAGCAGTGGCGTGAATTAATCATACGCTTACTGATACTCCCTTCTATAGACTTTCTTCGGGCTTTTCCCGGTAATATACTTATATTATAAAGTAGGTACACCTACTTGTCAATGATGTTTTTTCTCATCTCTAATTTGGCTTTTTAAGCTTATTAAATCCATTAATCCTTATTAATTCTCGTCTCCAATTAAAAAAACAGCCTAGAAAGGCAAATTAGGGCCTCTCTGACTGCTTTTTAGTTGCTAATCGTTTTTTACATCCTCGGTACTTACGTTAATAAAAATATTACCATCTACAGGTACCTTTAATATGTTATAAGTGCTATAGTTATTATCCGGTAGTACGTTTATTAGATACTGAAGAATATATCCTTCTGTAACAGCTGCATAATCACACATATAGTAAATATCAGCTGTTCTAAGTGTTTCATCACTCATTCGATAGCGTTCTGCAGCAAGTGATTGCATTTCGTTTTCACAAACAACAATTATTCCTGAGTATGTCATCATATTCTGCTCAATATGAGCTTTTAATTTCCTTAATCTTTCTAGAAACTTCTCTTTCCATCCAACATGAGATCGTATGGTGAACAAGTAAAATATAACGGGCTTTCCGTTTGACATAAATTTGTACATTCCGTCAGAATAGCTATCAAAATGATAGGATGAATGGAGTAAGGAAGTAGACATTTGTTTTTCAAACATAATGTGAAATTGGTTAAACGATAAAAGGCTCAATATTTTATTTATATCTAGATTGTCCTGATCAAAAGAGTTTTCTTTTACACGAAATAACTTCTTTGCTTTTGCTGTTAATTCATATACAAAAGGTGTACCTCTTTTGTTACCACCTATAGTATATATGAATTGAAACCTTTTTACTAATCCCAATTCTTCAAGCTTTTTAAGGTGCTTACTGCAATAATTTTGTGTACATTCTTGCATTTGTTGGTTTAAAATCATACGTATTAAATATGCGTTCATATAACAGTATTTCTGTAACATATGCAAAATTGCTGTATCTTCTGGTTGTAATTGATTACGCTCAAACATCAGCTTTATATCAATAAATAGTTTCTTTTTGGGTTCATGATATGAAAGCTGCATTCCTTCATGATAAGTAAATGGAAATAAGTGTGTTTTATCCATGGCCATTACTCCTATTCATCAATATCAAAATTGATTACTCCATCATAAGTTTCATTGGTAACTTTCTTAGCTTTTTGCGTTTCAGGGTGTCCAGGTGACAATGGTTTATTATATTCATTATCACTTTCGAACAGATCATCTACTATCACTGTATTATTAGCTTCAACAACAGATTCAATCTTTTGCTCTTTCATGTGTACTTTCTCTAATTCATCGTTATCATTTTGAACTATCGTTTTAGCTTCTTGTGATGATATATTTTTAAAGCTGTCATGTATTATGTTTTGATTCTCTTCTACAGTTTCTTCTTGAGATGGCTCATAATATTTATGCCAATTATAATATTTTCTTCTTTTCTTCAGACGCTTATACTTTGGTAAAAATTCTACCCTACCATGGAATGGTGGTACCGGGGAAGACTTATTAACGGTAAATACGGTTACTTCTTTAAAATCACGATAACGTATTACAGATGATTCAAGTGCATCTACAGTTTGTTGTGTTTCGCGTGTAGACATAGTATAATTAGGATTTTCAGTTGATAATGCTGTTTCTGATACCCCTGTCATTTCAATAGTTTCTACTTTTTTTCCTGCTAGTTTCTGATATAATTCCATTTCAGAAACAGAAGATCTACCAAAGACGATCTGGTGAGAACAGTTACCAACTAGTACCCCTTTTAGATATGCTGTTGCAGGATGTTTATCCATTTGATCGAGTGTCTGTAACGCTACGAAAATTGGTACTTTATATTGGCGGAAAAGTGAGAAACATAGTTCTTCTTGCGGGTGTAACAAAGTTGGAAATTCATCCACGTAAAAAAAGTGAGGTAAGCGTGTTCGCTCAGTACCAGGTCTTCTTAAAACTGCTTTTATAAATGACAACATAAAGAATAGACCAAACGCAACACCTGCAGAACTTAATTGTAACGCATAATTAACAACTGTAACTTGACCTTGTGCTAACATTTCATCCATGTCGATTGTATTCTCTGCGCATAGCACATCTTTAATTAGGGGGTTCATTAGTACTTGATTTATGATGATTCTAAGGCCTCTTGCTTGATTATTCATTTGGTCGGCACCTTTACCAGTTAAATCATTATCTATAACATCCAAAATAAACTGATAATCACCCACATTTGCTTTTCCAGGATCCATGATGGGTT
>JAEZKC010000049.1 GCA_023436205.1 Fibrobacterota bacterium | reverse complement strand
GGACTACTTTTTTCCTTTTATCATGAAATGAAAAAAGTAGTCCGTCCCCGCCAATCCTGTTGAGTTCCACCACCTGAAATGCTATTTTTTCCATCTACACTAACCAAAGGACTTTACCTACATGGGATCTTTCCTGGTCGAAGGAAAAACAAAACTCTCCGGAAACATAAAAGTCACCGGCAACAAAAACGAAGCTCTTCCGGTCATTGCAGCCGCTCTTCTCAGCGATAAAAAGGTCCACCTCTCAAATGTGCCCGACATCGGTGATGTCAGAAACATGCTGGAAATCGCCTCCTGTCTGGGAGCCCGGGTAAACCGCATAAAACAGAATGAGTGCGAAATAGAAGCTACCTCCATAAGCTCTTCGGAACTGCCCGTGGAACTTTCCAATGCTATCCGTGCATCCATCCTTTTCGCCTCGGCGCTGCTGGTCAGAACTGGTCAGGCCATTATCAAACAGCCGGGTGGAGACCATATCGGCAGACGAAGACTCGATACCCATTTTCTAGTCTTCAAGGCACTGGGAGCCACTCTGGAAGTAGAACGCAAAGTAAGCTCAGACGTAACACGAGAGACCAACTTTATCCTCCGGGCTCCGGAGGGCGGGCTGAGAGGGGCTGATATTTACCTTGATGAAGCCTCAGTCACCGCGACGGAAAACGCTCTTATCGCTGCCGCCGGAGCGAGCGGGACCACAGTTATCGCCAATGCCGCTTCCGAGCCCCATGTACAGAATCTCTGCCGGTTTCTTCAGGGTCTGGGAGTTTCTATAGAAGGAGTAGGATCAAACGTGCTTACAGTTCACGGGCAGAGTACGTTCAGGGAGACCAGTCACCAGATCGGCAGCGACTATATCGAAGCTGGATCACTTATAGGACTTGCAGCAGTGACCGGATCAAATCTCACCATCAGCGGAGTGGATACCGAGTTCATGAGAATGATTCTGTTTCAATTCGAACGTATAGGCATCACTGTCGAAGTCAACCCGACTCAGAAAACGCTGCATGTTGCCGATTGCCAGCTCCTCAAAGTACGAAAAGATATCGGTGGAGCCATTCCCCGCATAGAAGACAGCCCCTGGCCCGGTTTCCCGACCGACCTCATGTCCATCTTTCTCGTTTGTGCAACCCAGTCGGAGGGGACCTGTCTGATTCATGAAAAGATGTTTGAATCAAGACTGTTTTTTGTTGACAAGCTTATCGGCATGGGAGCTTCCATTGTTCTTTGTGACCCCCATCGGGCAGTAATCGTGGGACCATCCCCTCTTTACAGCGCTATCATCTCCTCACCGGATATTCGCGCGGGGATGGCTCTACTGACTGCCGCCATGGCTGCCGATGGCAAGAGCATCATCAACAATATCGAACAAATTGACAGAGGCTATCAACAGATTGATACCCGACTGAATGCTCTGGGGGCGAATATTTCACGATTTGATTCCTGCAAATGAAATTGCAACCTCGAAAGCATTGCCGTATTTGTTTTCAAGCCATAATTGCCTTCTGTGCTGTTTCCCTGTTTTCCTGTACTGCCCCGCTTGTGCAGTATTACCCTGATACTTTTTACAAACAAGACTGTATTTATGAAAACAGGGCAATCGGTTTCACTCTCACCTACAGAGGCACCTGGGATCTGGAAACAGAGCCTTCACAAATGAGTTCCGGCAACAGAGCTTTTGCCCGCGAGCTCAACCGCAACGGCCTCGAGCTTCTTTATGTAGGTTCCACCGCTGAAGGATTCCATGGTACTCGTGCCATTGCCGCAAATCTCAATGAACCGGTAATGGCCTATGCTAAACGAATCAGAAATTTCAACCTCGAGGATAACAGCAGCGATTCAGGCCTGGTACCTTTTGATACTGAAAAGGGAAAATGGGTGAAATGGGTATATGAAAAATCCTCTTTCCGCTTTGTGGAGTTTTTCTGCAGAATTGAAACCATGAATATAAGAGTAGCGTTCTGGTCCACCCCTGAAATGTTCGATCGTTTTCTTCCGGTATATGAAGAGATTGTGCATTCCATGACTGTAGGTAGAATACCAGGACGGAACTGACCCAAAATTTGACTCACGTGTTCTTGACATTAAAAAATCAGGAACAGCCGGTTCAACTCTGATAATACATTATTAGATGATCAGGCAGTACCCCGATCGTAAGAAATGGTAGCCCCTTCTGAAGGGTAGGCTGCCGTGCTCTTATTGAACTACTTGCTTTTTGCTTCTCTGATGCTTACATTGTCAAGCACCATCTCCACATCACTCGTTCCGCAGTTCATCTCGATTCGCCCGTTAGGGTCACTTTCCGCATTCATAGTGAACTGAAAAGAGTAAACCTTCTTTTCCGGACCGATCTCAAATACCTTCGGTTCCCCTTCAATGTAAGACTGCCAAGGATCCTGACTCATACCCACATTGGGAAAAATCTTCCGATTGGTTTTGGCACCTGCTTCAAATCTCACCTCATAGGTTTTCCCTTTTTCCAGCTTTATTCCGCTTTGGGTAAGCTGAATGTTCCAGACCTGTTCTCCGGCTGTGATGGGTGAGATTTTGTATTCTCCATTGATTACCATTCCCTTGGCTGAGGCACTCTGGTGCACTCCGAAGCTCCAGGGCAGAAGCCCGTTTAAAAAATCGCCATTGGATACCAGTTCCGAGGGATCAACAAACACCGCCTGTACTGATGCATCAGAGGAAAGTTTTACCTTGCAGGGGTTGGGCTGACCCGCAGCCAAACCTGTCCAGTGACTGAAAACCCATCCCTGTTTAGGAGTGGCAGTCATAGTAATCTGATCACTGGAAGAGTAGCTTTTCTTTAATGGGGCTATATTTGCGACTCCCTCTCCCTGAGCCCCGACCACCAGTTTATACGGGCCTTTCTTGACAATATTTCCCTTGCTCATGAACTCGTCAATAGCCCCGAGCAGAAAAGTCAAAGGTGCATTCCAATTGATGGCAACCTCATTGGAGGCGTAACTTTTATGAACATCTTCATAACTTTTGGCAGGAAAGCGGGAACTGTACGGTGAATAGGCACTGTCCTGCCTCCCTGCGTTTGGCCCTCCTGCCAGAAAACCGGGGATTGGATCAACCGCAGCAGCAATCATGTGACGATGATGGGGATCTGAGGTTGCCTTTGTTCCGAATCCTGTTACAAATGAAATGCCGGTTGCATTTTTTCCAAAAAGGTAATCGGCTACTTCGCAGGCACCCAGAAGATACTGATTTTCGCCGGTGATCTTGTATGCATAGATCATCGCAACCCCGAGATTTGCAAAAATTGAATTCGAACCCCAGATGAAGTTTACGTCAGGGACCCTGTAAAGAGATTTCCCCATTTCACCGAGCCAGTTATCGGCACATTTGACTATGGAGTTTCTGATCGCAGCCTTCTTACTTTCGGGCAAGCTGTTTTCCATGGTGGCAAGAGTCAGTGCGGCAAGAGGCTGCACATTTTGCCAACTGGGAGCCGATGAAAACAGGACATCTCTGGATTCCAGGAATTTGGCAAACTTTGTATCGGAAGTGGTAATGTAAAGTTCAGCTGCGGCCCAGATGAATTCATCTTCAAAATTGTTATCACGGTATTCTCCAGTACGCACATCGGAGGGGTTATTGAAGGCCACTGAAGGATTCTTTTCAGCCCATGCCCAGGCTGATAGTGCACTCTGGAGACACTGTTTTGCAAAGAGAGAGTCAAACGGCGTGTACACTCTTGCGGCCATCGCCATTACAGCGGCGAAATTCAATGTTGACGACGTACTCTTTCCAATAATGTAACGCTGCATTGTATCCTGCTCAGGTAGAATATAGCCGGGGAATGTAAGAGTTGTCAATTTGAAGAAAACACCGCCATCGCCATCCTGCATGGTTTTCATCCAGTCGAGATTTACCTTCACTTCACTGAGAATATCCGGCTTGCCATCACCTGATTCGGGTATGTTAAGGCTTTTATCGGCAAAATACTTTGGAAAGTTTTCGTAAAAAGAAAGCAATGTTCCCACAGTTATACCGGAGTTAACAATATACTTGCCGAAATCCCCCGCATCGTACCAGCCTCCGGGACTATTCAGAACCCCTTCAGTTTTTCCGCTTGACTGGTGAAAAGGTACTGCTGTATCCGAATGCCCGGCAGCCCTGGCCCATTTACCCGCATACTCCTTGTCCAAACTAAAGGAACAGCGCTGGAAATAGTAAGACCGCATTGATGCCCTGGCCACCTCTTTCAGTACCGATGAGGAAATGGAGAACTGGTAGGATAGCTCTTTACCGGCAACTTGGAGTTGATAGGTGCCTGGGGTTTTCAAACTGCTGAAATCAGCCTGTCTTCCCGTTTCCCCGGACTGAGACCAGCTTATTGGCTTTGACAACTTGCCACTGAAAACCACTTTCTTATCAGTTGAGTCGACAATCTGGAAGTCAGTTGCATCACTGTTGATTATAATAGCCGTTTTCCTGCTTTCGGGATAGTAGCCAAGCTGATTAAGTCTGATTTCTTCCATAGAAGCCCGTGATGATAGTGACAGCAACAGAATAAGAAGGATAAACTTTCCTGAACCTTGTAATTTCACCTAAACCTCTGCTTTCTTTACCTGATAAGTGTACTATGAATCGATTATTAGATAAAGTACAAAAAAGAGCAATCCGGTTCGCCGTACTGGAGTAGCTGAATGAAACAACTCTTTTAAGCTTTATAACCTCTATTCCCCTTGATTAGTTCTCATCTTCGGAATTTCTCTCTATTATCTTCAGTATTATAAACCCCATGAAAGTAATTCCCTATTGTGAATAATTAACATTGGCGATACAGCGTTCATCTCCCCCGAGACCAGAAACACCCGCTTTACCGTTTTGATTTTTTTGCTGAGGAAGATGTAAAGCCGTAAAAAGAAACCAGCGCCGCACACAGAGAAGCAACTCCCAGTACAGCTGCAGAGTAGCGGAATCCTTTCACAAATGCATATTCCCGCGCGGTTTTAATCAGATCAGTATACTCATTCCTCCTTAAGGGTGCTGAAAGAAGCAGATCCGAATGAGCTTTTTCATAAGCCACCACCTCGGAAGGAACTCTCAAATAACCCAACTGTTCAGAAAGAGTCCAGTTGTAGATGATTGCAAGAACAGATCCGGCCAAGGCAACCGCAAACAGGCTGGCGATTCGTGAGGCCCCATTGTTAAGTCCTGATGCCGCTCCGGAAAACTCCTCCTTAACCTCCAGAGCTGTTTTGGTGATCGGAGGAATCACCAGTACCATCCCTGTCCCAAGCAGCAGAACCCCGGGGAGGATATCCATAGGATAACTATCCCCAACAAAAAACAGCCACCACCCAATGGCCCCTGTAACCAGAAGAGAGCCGATGCTCATCTGCAAACGAGGTCCATGGCGATCAGTTAGAGAACCTGAATACCCGGTAAGCAGTGTTATTAGCAGCATTGAGGGCACTAAAGCCAACCCTGCGCTTAATGCACTGTATCCATGCAGCTGCTGCAGTCTGAAAGACAGCAGAAAGAAGATTCCCTGAAAAGCAAAGTACAACGAAAAAGTGGTCACATTGGCTATAGAGACATTTTTATTGAACATTTCCGGAGGCAAAAGAGGGTGCTTTGCCCGGGCATTTTGGATTAAAAAGAGCACAAGCAGAATCGCTCCCGCCACACCCCACCCCCAAAGGCCGGCACCAAACCTGTTTTCGGAAATCAAGATTAAGGAATAGGAAAGAGAACCAAGGGAAGCAAATATGAGAAAAGATCCAACCCAGTCGATGCGGGAATCTTTTCTGCCCGGAAGATCCGGAATGAAAAAGGCCGCCATGAAAATTGAAAGAATGCCCAGCGGAGCCAGCGCCAGAAACACCCATCGCCAGGAGATATCCGCCAGTACCCCCCCGATAAAGGGACCCAGTGCTGCAATACCACCGGAAATACCCGCCCACAAGCCTATTACCCGTCCCCGTTCATCTTGCGCAAAGACCCGGTTTATAACAGTAAGGCTCCCCGGAACCATTAAGGCCGCCCCGGCTCCCTGTAATGCCCTGAAAAGTATCAGAGATCCCGCACTCCAGCTTATGGCGCAGAGAACGCACCCGATGGTAAAAATGCAGACACCGATGATAAATACTCTTTTAGCACAGAAAATATCTCCAAGCGCCCCGCTCAACAGTATGAGACTGCCTAAAACCAGCACATAGGAATTCACAATCCATTGGATCTGACTAATCCCAATTCCAAGCGCATACTGAATAACCGGCAAAGCTATAGTGACTGCGGATGCCATCAAAAAACCTAACCCGCTCACCAGTATGGTGACAGCAAGAATCAGAGCGCCGGATTTTGACCTTAGTCTGACAATCATGGAATTCGCCGGTAGAAGAAGACCAGCAATCTGCTTTGGCCCACTGGAAACGCCTATCCTCTTCTTCAGTCAGTGACAGTTACTTTTTCGCAAGTGGCAGAGTAAAACAGATTCTCATACCCTTTCCCCTGCCCTCGGATTCGGCCCTGATCGTGCCCCCGTGAAAGGTCACGATTCTCTGAGAAAGCGCAAGCCCTACACCCGCTCCCTCACTGCTGGGATCGAGCTTGGCAAAAATACCGAAAATGCGGTTTTTATACTTGGGATCGATGCCCAGACCGTTGTCTTCCACAAAGAAAGTGGTAATTCCCTCTTCGGTGCACCATCCAAAGCGTATGACCGGTTCCTTCTGATCACCAGTAAACTTGATGGAATTCTCAAGAAGATTCTGAATCAACTCAAGCAGTTCGGCACGATGCCCATACACAACCGGCATATCAGAAGCGACTTCAACCCTGATACCTTTTTCCTTAATTTTCTGTTGAAAATGATCAACTGATATCTGAACCAGTTCACCCAGAGGCACATTTTCAGCCTCATCCGATGCTCTTCCCACTCTGGTAAGCTCTATCAGCCCCTCCAAAAGCCTCTGCATGGTGTCGGTTGCGCTCTGTATAAGCGTGAGATCCTGATGAAGGCTGCTGATATCCCCCTCCGCGGCCTCCTTTTCCAAGTAGCCCAGAAAGCCCCGAATGGTGATCAACGGTGTTTTCAGTTCATGACTTATAGTATAGGCGTAGCGCTCCAGTTCCGCGTTTTTCCCCTCCAGCTCCTTTATCAGTCTACCCCGCTCATCCATGGCATTTTTTAATAAAGTGATATCGGTGGCAATTGCCTCCACTGCACAGGGTCGCCCCCGGTCATCTTTCACCAGAACCGGCCGCAGATGTACCCATCGTCTTTCACCGTTTTTATTTATTATTGGGAACTCGTATACCGGATCAATTTCTCCCCGCAAAAGCTTGTCAAAACTTTTATCATAATAGTCTAGCCAGTTCCGATCTATCAGGGAGCGGAGAAGATTTGGACGAAGATAGAAATCATCGGCGGCAAAACCGGTTAGAGCGTAAGCGGCTGGACTGACATATTCATATTTGCCGCTTGGAAGAGTGATACGAAAAACCATGTCACGGGCATTTTCAGTAAGCCTGCGGTAACGCTGCTCCGAGGCGGCAAGCTCCCTGCGATTTAGACCAGCCCTGTGAAAGCCGACCAATGCGACCGCAAGTAAAACAGAAGCGATCAATGAGGCAAAGGTATTGAGCAACAAACGATAGAAATTATCATACCCAAGCTGCTCCAACTCTCCTGTAAATTCCGGAAAGAGAGTTATGGTCCAGTTTTTTCCCAGTATGGATTTACTTAGACTTATACCGTTTCCCCTGCTTACCTCAGAAGAATCGGAATAGACCTCGACAGAATCTACCACAATACTAACATTGAATCCCTGAACGATAGCCTGAGCCACAGTGTTTTCCACAACTGTCTCTATATTTAGCATTCCAGCCACAGCCCCCATTCTTCTGACTGAATCGTCAGCCTGGGCCACCGGAACAAGAATTCCCTGAACAGATTCTCCGGAGGGAAGTGTATACACCTCCGTGGCGATGGGTCCGTCTACCCGTATTAACAGTTTTTCCACACTCCTTTTACGGTCGAGCACCATTAACCCCGGAGCAGTATCGGGCACTGACACTACAATGCGACCAGTTGTATCGATGTAACCAATACTCTCAAATGAACTTTCTCTTGAAAGAATACCCGCGGCATCATTGACGAAGCGGTCGAGAGCGAACTGGTCGGTGGGTGCTACAACAGTGGCAAGATGATTCAAGTCTTTAGTGCGTTCATAAAAAACAAGATCCAGACGCAAAAACATCTGCTGAGCGGCATTGAGAGCGCGTACTCTGACCAGCCTGGAAATCAGCCCTGAAGTATTGTACCAGGCCCACAGGTTTCCGGCCATAAGCACAATAAACACCAGTAGCGGAATCGCCCAGATGAAAAATCGGTACTGATATAGGGGTATTTTTCTACTGTTCACCCCTGATCCCTTCAACTAGGGGTCACTTATTTTTTTTTTCAGATAAGCGGTGTCACATTCCAATCTAGCCAGAATTTTACAGCCTCCACCATCTGCTGACGAAATTCGTTGTAATCAACTGGTTTAACCATGTACCCGTTGGTGTGAAACGTGTATGCACCCACCACGTCGGGCTCTGCCATGGAACTTGAGAGAACCACTACCGGTATATCAAAAAACTCTTCGCTGGATTTTACCTCCCGAAGCACTTCCAGACCATCCATGCGAGGCAACCTTAAATCAAGCAGAATAAGTTTGGGGCGGGGATGGGGCAGAGGCCCCGAAAAAGAGCGGCGTCCGTAGAGAAAATCCAGCGCATCTTCCCCATCGCTGACATGAACCAGATTACTGTTCAGCGATGCGTGATTAAGAGCCCGCTTCACCAGCAGGGCATGACTCTCATTATCCTCCACAAGAAGAATCAGACGGTTTTCCTGATTCACAACCCCTCCCGCTTACCATAAGTAGCATTATTCATATATACTGGGTTAGCAAAGAGTACTCCAAGAGGTATTCTTCAGGCCGATTTAAAGTTCACCGGTTCTCTTGATCCTCAGGAAAGTGGTAGCCCCCTTTAATGGCGTACTGCCAGCCAGAACCGCTATAAGCTGTTGGTCCGCAAGCAGTTGCATCTCCAGAAGCAGCTTCTCCGCTCTCTGAAGAATAGCAGTGATTTCTCCATCGCCAAAATCCAGAGGAAATGCATGCACATTCCACGATAAAGCCAGCTGACGAACCACCTGCTCATTGGGAGAAAAAGCAAAAATGGGCGCCTGACAACGTATTTTGGAAAGATAAAAAGCGGTATCCCCGGAAACGGTAATCACTATCACCGGAATAGATCCCAGATCCTTTGATGCATGGGCGGCCGCTTCGCACAGGGCGTGAGGAGGGTAGCAGTTTTTTATGCTCAGATCCTGAATTTCCCGATGATAGTAAGCGCTGTTCTCTGCGGCCTGGGAGATTTTGGACATCATACCCACTGCCTCCACAGGATAGGAGCCCATGGCTGTTTCTCCCGAAAGCATTACCGCATCTGTACCGTCGAAAATGGCATTGGCCACATCGGTGGATTCGGCACGGGTGGGCAGGGGATTTGAAATCATCGACTCAAGCATCTGAGTGGCCACAATGACACTCTTTGCCCTCTTGTTAGCTTTGAAAATCAGATCCTTTTGCATGACCGGAACAGTGTAGGGAAACGCCTCCACTCCCAAATCCCCTCTTGCAACCATGATTCCATCACACACTTCCATGATCGCTTCAATATTTTGGGCTGCTTCGGGTTTTTCGATTTTTGCAATAAGCCTGATATCGGAACGCTTTTTTTCCACAATGGAACGAAGCTCCAGAAGATCTTCGGCAGACCTCACAAAAGAAAGCGCGATAAACTGGAAACGGTTTTCGAGGATAAGCTCCAGATCCCGCTTGTCCTTCTCAGTAACCGAGGGAATACTCAGGCGAACGTCGGGAAAATTCACCCCCTTGTGGGATGAAAAAACTCCTCCATCCACCACCGTGCAGATCACCTCTCCCTTATCAGGAAAAACCTCATCTGCTTTAAGCCTGACAAGCCCGTCATTTATGGAAATCTGCTGTCCGGAAGCGATCTCGCGGGCAAGCGAAGGGTGATCGATTGAAATCACCTTGTCGGTACAGGGAATCTGCTTCCCGGTGAGAGTCACCTTTGATCCGCTTTCGAGTTTAATCGCTCCTCCGTTTTCAGTTACTCCGGTGCGGATTTTGGGTCCCTGCAGGTCGGCAAGCAGCGCCGGATACACCCCCATCTCAGCGGAAACCGCGTACACTGACTCCAGGTTTTTGCGGTGAGTGACATGATCACCGTGAGAAAAATTGAACCGGAAGACATTCACCCCCGCCTCGATCAGAGCGCGAATGGTGGAGGGATTTGAAGAGGCAGGGCCCAGAGTGGCAACGATTCTGGTCTTTTTCATCTGGTGCGGATCTCCTTTCAGGGTGGAAGTAGAAAAGATAAATCAGGGTAGGCTTTAAGGGGCTGATTTCAGGAGTAATGAGGGGGACGGACTACTTTTTTCTGCTTATTTACAGTTTACATACGGTACTGTGACTTAAAAAGAAAAAAGTAGTCCGTCCCCACAGTTTCTGCTTGCCGAGCAAGGTTCCACTTGGATATAATAGGTTACTGTTGCTATATTTAATCTGTCATTCCATAATCAGTGCTGAACCTTCGTACTTCAGACAATCCCATCAAGGAGGCTTCGGATGAACAAAAAGGCGCTGTACTGCCTCATGGCAGCGGTGGTCTTTTTCCAGGCGGCGCACTCTCAGACCTTCAAAATGAATGTCGGAGAGAGCGAAGTTTCCCTTTGGCGCTTTTCCTCAAGCCAAAAGGAACAGGTAAAAGACTCAACGGTCATAGGAATAGGGGACACCCTGTTCACCTCGGCCGATCAGGAAGTCAGTATTCAGCTGGATGCCGGCACCAAGCTTCTGGTCAAAGGACCGGGCGCTGTGAGCCTGAGCGGCAAAGTGGCCAGCCTTGAGGTGGCTCTTGAGGACGGACAGGTTTTCCTGGACCGCACCACTCCTCAGGAAGTTCAAAGCATCAGCATCGTCGCCAAGGGCTACAGCTTCACTCCCGTGGGCACCGCCATGGCAGTGAAAACCACTCGCCAGGGAATCCCCACCACAGCTGTGCTCAAAGGCAAGGTTCAGATGCTCTCTCCGCTTGGAGAATCCATCACCGTAGCTGCCCGTCAGTTCGGGACTGTTGATCCTAACGGAAAACTTACCAGCGGAATCCTCAATGAAAAAGGTCTCCAGCAGCTTGAGGGATGGTCCGGTGTAAAAGCCGAACAGGATCAGGTTGCCAAAGCTGCCCAAGCAAAAGAAGCTCCGGTAACTCAGACTGCCTCTGCAGCAGTCAGCGATGCCGAAGAACCATTCGGTGAGGAATCCCAGGCGCAAGAGCCTGCAGTCGAAGAAGCTGCTTCAGAAAAACCAGCTCCGGCACCTGCTGCACCTGCGGAGAAAAACCTCTCAAAGGAAGCCTCAGCTCCGGCCGCAGCACCTGTCGCCACTCCCGTTTCAGTGAAAACTGCTGAACCTGAAGCAGCAGAACAGGGTTCCGATGGCGCCAAAGCAGTAGAAACCACAACCGAAGCGGCTCCCGCAACTCCGGCCACTCCCTCAGCAACCCCCATGTTCTCCTCTCCGAAATATGAACTCGGTGCAGGCATGGTTACTGTTGGCGGCGAGCAGTGGACCAGAATCGCACTTGGTATTGATGTTCCCATCTGGAAGTTTGGCGTTTTTCTGGATCTTGAACTTTTCATGGATTCCGACAACAAGCTTTCCGATAAGGGATGGAACTTTGGTGATGACTGGGCAGATGCACTGGCCCGCAAAATTCGCTATGTCCGTTTCGGACACGAAGAAGATCCACTGTTTGTAAAATTTGGCGGTCTTTCCGACGTGACCATGGGCTACGGTATCATCATGGACCGTTTCACCAACATGCTTCGCTATCCCGACCAGAAGCTTTTGGGACTTCAGGTGTACTTGAACGATGTATCACCTCTGGGCATCTATATGCAGTCGGTGATTTCCGATTTCGCAGAAGCCAAGGACGGTGGTGGTGTGGGAGCCCTCAGGCTTGCAGTTTCACCTCTGAAGATGAGCAATGTTCCCATCTTAAAGGGACTCACAGTCGGTGGTACCTATGCACTCGACAGAAATGTGAATGCGCCGGCCAAGAATTGGAAACTTAGCAATGAACAGGCGTTCATTAAGGAACTTCAGGACAGCAGCATGCTGACAGAATCCATGAAGCGGATTATCGAATCAAAACTCAAGTTGGATGCTGATGAGCAGCTGAACACCATCAGAATGGAAGACAGTATCCGAGGCGAAGTGCGTCCTTTCGATATCGCCGGTGTGGACGTGGGTCTGCCCCTTCTGAGATCAAAACTGCTCAGTATTGATGTTTACGGACAGGCTGCATCTCGCATTGATGATGAGGGATGGGGCATGGGAGCCCCCGGTGTGTCGGTAAAGCTTTGGAAATTGTGGGGTAATCTGGAATACCGCAAAATCGAAGGTCGGTTCACTCCGGGATTCTTTGATTATTACTACCTTGATGAGCGCATCAACAGAGATCGCCTAAAGTCCAAGGCTGACCTGCTTTCTGATGTCTCACTCAACGGTGTCTTCGGTCGTCTGGGTGCCGATCTTTCCGGCTTCATCACTATTGAAGGATCCTATCAGTATCTGATCGGTAAAGATGATGAGAAGGATCAAAGCTTCGAAGCTGTGGGTAAACTCGGCGAACAGATTGTCAGCCGTATTCCCAAAATCAGCATGGCTGAAATCTATGTGAGAAACAGCAAAATCGGGCAGACCACCAAGTACTACGATGATGGAACACCTGTTCCCAATTCGATTTCCGGTGTTTTCGATCTTACTGAATATCTCTACTGGGGATACCGGGCAGGATTTGAGATCAGCCCCGGAGCATCAATTGTTTGGGACTACCGTTACGGATGGAAACTTGAAAACGGCAAGCTGGTTCCCGACAACAACATAAGTCTTCAAACAGCTCTTACTTTCTAATTATTTTTTGTCATCGGGCCGCGGATACTCCGCGGCCCTCTTTTTTACTTCAATTGGACCGCCTTTTGCAAATCTTCAACTCTGAATGGTTTACCGTCAGTTGTAGTCACCTGGAGAACTAATGAGCAGTACCTCACCGATGATTCGGAAAATTAAACGTCATACCGGATCTCAGAGCCGTGTCAATATACCCAAAAGGGGCAGAATCCGTTTTATTCTGTTTATTGCACTGTTTGGAGCAGCTGTTAAAATTAAAGGAGCTATCATCCAAGATAACCCGCAACCCAAGGAAATTACTGAACAAAAGGAAAAGCGGCAAAAAAAGCCCAAACTCAAAAAACCGCCAAAAGAGACCACAAAAAAAGTTAACCTGGGTAAAGAAGCCGATTTCCAGGAGATCAAAAATCTCATCTCCCATCACGGAATCGATGTTAACAAAACCTCTCAGCTCATCATAAACGGAAAAGATTCACTTACCTTCTCCTTAAGCATCGACACCATGCTTCAGGAATATGCCCTTTCACTTTTTCAGCGGTATCATCCCCGCTATGGAGCAGTTGCAGCTCTTGATCCGGTAACCGGCAGAATTCTGGCTCTGATTTCCTATACCAATCAGGGCGAAACTGACAAAGGCAAAGCTCTTTATCTAAAGAGCATTTTCCCCGCAGCATCCGTATTCAAGACAATCACCGCAGCCGCGGGAATCGAATCGGCCCACATGACAGCCCAAAGCACAATTCCTCATTCGGGTCGCAATCATACACTTTATAAATTCCAGCTCCAGAAAGAGCTCAAGCAATACAAAGACATCTCTCTGGAAGAAGCATATGCCATGTCCATCAACCCAGCCTTCGCCAGAATCGCACTCTACATGCTTGAAAAGGGAGTTCTGGAAGATTTTGGTAAACGATTCGGATTCAATTCTCCCATTCCTTTTGAACTGGAACCCGATGTAAGCGAAATGTTTACACCCGATTCCGATTTCGCAATAGCCGAGTTTGCATCAGGATTCAACGAGCA
The DNA here is from genome assembly GCA_023436205.1 of Fibrobacterota bacterium. GTDB lineage: Bacteria > Fibrobacterota > Chitinivibrionia > Chitinivibrionales > Chitinispirillaceae > JAEZKC01. The sequence continues at coordinate 23,184 of JAEZKC010000049.1, read as the reverse complement.
GACAACCATTTCACCTCTGTTCGGGGCACTTTTAGCCAGCTCTATTTCCGAAGGAGGAGAGATCCCCTGTCCCACCATCGTTGATTCCGTTTACTCTTCAGAAAAAGACACCTGTATCTATACCCGATCCACAAAGGTCTGGCGCAAAGCAATACAAGAGTCCACGGCCGATGAACTCAAAAAACTCATGAGGAAAGTTCCCATATACGGAACAGCCCGCAAGTCTTTCCGTACCCTTCGCCAATCAACCAGATTCAACGAATATGAATACGGTGGCAAAACCGGTTCGGTCAGCAAGCAGGATCTGGGAAGAGTCGACTGGTTTGTGGGATTTGCCCGCCATCCCCAAGACCCTGCACAGCGGATTGCCGTCGGTGTGGTAACCACCCATGGCGATTACTGGACTGTCCATTCCAGTTACATCGCCTCTGAGCTGTTCAGGATGTTTTTAAGAAAAAAACAGGATCAGAAAACAGAAAAAATAGCCGCCATAGAGGCCAGTCAGCAAAACAATTAGCTGAGTAAAATAATGAAATCAACCATACCTGACCCAAGTTAGTGCTGGAAAATGGAGCGTTACCCCATGGAACTCATGAGGTAAGCTCTTTATTGCAGGCTAATACACATCTACCTTTTTCTCGGTTTCGCGTATCTTTTTTATAATAGGCACACCACTTTTCTTAACAATACTGCTGTAGAACTCTTCGTGTCTGCTCGTGAGATGCTCGACGGTGTAATTATTAAGCATAAATCTTCTGCCCGCTTTCCCCATGCCCCTTCTGAGAGACTCACTCCTGAGGAGTTTTTTAAGCACCGTTTTGAGATCTTTTATATCTTTATACCTGCACAGATAACCGCTCTCTCCATGAACAAAGGTCTGAGAAACACCGCCTACGTTGTATGCCACCACAGGAGTCTCCATGGCCTGAGCTTCGAGAAGCACGCGGGCAAACCCCTCACTTCTGCTGGGAAGCGCCACAACTGAACTATAGTTATACCAGTCACGCAGTTTTTCGGTGGTACACTGTCCCACGATAGTGACCCTGTTTGTCAGATCATGTTCATCGATATGAGCCTGGAGCTGAGCACTAATTTCTGGGGAATCATTACGGCCGGCAAACACCAGGTGAAGCGCTACCCCCTCCTTCTGAAGCAGCGAAGCCGCCCGGATCAAATCCCAATGCCCTTTCCCCACACAGATTCGGGCAGGAAGCAGCACCACAGGATCTTGAGGGGGATTTTCACAGGGAGCAGAAGCCTGCACTGGAGAATAAAATGTGGTATCGACCCCGTCGTAGAGGCTGACATAACGGTCTTTTAGGTATTTGGGCACCCCTCGCGCACTAACCCCGGCAACCCCGCTTGCGGCCTGAAGCTGTTCCCGGATACATAGGTGAGTAAACTTCTCATTTGCATAATGATTGAGATAGAGGTAAGGTATTCCCTCCTGGGTGGCTACTTCAATCAGCTTTGCCGTGTCGGCTCCACCCAGGCAGTGAAGACTCAGCAGATCTATCGAGTAGCGCCGATGAAAATCTTTAAACATCCGAACCGCGTCGTGAGCTTCGATTCCCAGGGCTTTTACCCCCAGCTTTTTGCGTACCGGGAGAAATAACCGCTCCAGAAGCGGATTGTACAACAGAAAATCTCTGGCCATGTTACGGGTCTTTTTCACTAAAGTACTAGTCTGCGGAGCCGTTCCGTTCCACTCCTGATGAGGGCTGATTACAGGTGGAATGGCTACCGAAACAAGTCGCCCCCTGCCCATTTCCATTACCGTTTCTTTGGGCTGAAGCAGACCTCGTGAAAAATGAATCTGGATAATGGTCATGTCGTGTCGACGCAGGAGAGTCCTGTTAAGATCGTGAAGATAGAGCTCAACTCCACCACCGGAATCAAAAGCATGAGTAAACCGAAGAATAGTCATCCCGTCCAGATTTGCGCCCTGAACCAGATCTTTTTCCATATTTGTTCCTTTTAAACGAACATGTTTTCGACAACTGCATCAAACAGATTCATTGTGCAATTTCTATTCCTAGAGACGGAAGGATTATTAATTGCTCGTATTTTGGAAAGAAAAGGATCTGTTCCAAGGGTTTATACTCCTTAAACTACGAGTATCCCCTTGCAGTAAGGAAGCATACCTCGCGGAGGTTTCATTCCCATCCCCGAATCAGGATTTCACAACTCAATATGAACACCTATGAGAAGAGTATGGGTAGACAAATATGAAAGGATGACCCGAAATGAAAAACAGTGAAGAAACAAACGATCCTAATGTGCATTACCGTAACATCAAAGAGATGCTTCAGAAAGTGGCGGCTCACGCCAGAGAGGATGTTTCCCGGGTTAACGACCCTAAAGCTCAGGCACTTTTCGAAACTACTGCAGAGGTTATTACCGGGCTTATTCAGGCTTATGATCACGCGGAAAGCAGATCAGAAAAAGCTTGGGAATAACTCAAATCTGTTCTTTCTTAAGCAGCAGTACCACCAGTACCATCCCGGGAATGGAAACCAGAAAACTTAATCCAAAGAAAATACCATAACCCAGCCAGGCGGCCAAGAACCCGCTGGCCACGCCTGTAAAGAGACTACTTACATTCATTAAACCGGTCCCGATCGCAAAATGTGATGTTCGGTTGGGACCTGCTGAAATCTTCATGAGCAGTGTCATAAGCACCGCTGTCCCCAAGCCACCCGCAAACTGATCGAAACCATGTACCGCCGCAGCTGAAGCAATGCCCCAGAACCCGGGAGAAACAATCTCACCCGCACTATTGGCCACTAAATGTGAACTGAAAGCCAAAGCAAGAGCCATGTACACAAGATTGGTCAAATTCTGTGCAAGGAGAAATGGCCACATCACCTTCTTTAAAGTCATTTTGGAAATCAGCATTCCTCCCAGTAAAGCACCAGCGATGGAGCAAGGCAGCCCCAGCCCTCCGGAGATCCAGCCGTAATGCACCTTAAGCCCCATATCCACCATAAAAGGAGATACCATCGCAGAAAGAAGAAACTCTCCGGTCCTCAGGAATATAACAGTAGAAAGCAGAAGCCCAAGGTGATCCCTTTCAACAAATGATAAAAAAGATTTGGCATAAAAGGAATCGGGCTTTGATAGAATGAGTCTGCCAAGTCGCTTTCGCAAAACAGCAACAGTAGTAACTGTGGCCAGAAGCCCGATACTGACCCAGGATGCAAAGGAAAAATTCTTTACTACCGGAATAGACTGATACCAGTATTCGTATGCAGGAAAACTCACCACCCAACGAACCAAAATGGTCAATCCAGCAATAACACCCAGAACACCAAGCCGCACAGGACTAATGAAAACAATCAGAAGACGAGACAGTCTCTGTCCGGGCTCTTCGCATCTGGGAAGAAAAACTGTATGATAAGCGACCAGTACACCCATTAATATGGCGGTGACCCAGAAGGCGGCGCCCCAACCCTTCCAGACTGCAAGAGAAACTATGACCCCCGTTCCGGTCATCATAGCCAACCTATAGGCCATCACCCGATAACCCACAAAGCGGGACTGCCCCTTTACATCGAGGGCTTCCATATAGTAGCCATCGATGGCGGTATCCTGGCTGGCTGCAAAAAAGGAGGCGATCAGAAAAAGAACAGCTACCATCTGTACACCATCCGACCCGTTCGCAGCAGAAAAGCCGGCAACCAGAAACAGCAGAGCCAAAACTGCCTCGGTAAACGTGAGCCACTGTCGCCTGGTCCCGAAATGATCAACCAGCGGTGCCCACAGAAACTTGAGTATCCAGGGCAGTCCGAAAAAAGAAGTTAGCCCGATTGACTCCAGACTCACTTTCATATCCCGGAAGAAAAACGATGAAACTGACCGGATTATTGTGTAAGGGAGGCCTTCCGCAAAATAGGTTGTAAAACACCAGAGGTAAGGTCTGGAAAGCAGCTTTGTCTTTGGGGGATCAGTTTTGCCGACCATGAAATTTGCTTCATTTACCTGTTGGGATCGAGAGCATCACGCAGTCCATCACCCACAAAATTAAAGGCCATTACGGTTAAAAAGATGAAAACGCCGGGAAGAAGAATCCAAGGATGATACTGCACATCTGAAAGGTTCTGAGCGGTGGTGAGCAGATTGCCCCAGCTCGCGTGAGGATCCTGTATGCCAAGCCCGATAAAACTTAAAGCCGATTCCCCAAGAATGTAAGCCGGTACGGAAAGCGTCATCGATACTATGGCGTAAGACATTGTCTGTGGAAGAATGTGACGGATGATAATACGGAAGTGACCAGCCCCCAGAGCTTTGGCCGCAGTAACATAATCCCGCTGTCCTATCGAAAGCGCCATTCCCCGAATCACTCTGGCAAATCCCGCCCAGCCGATTAAACTCATGATTATCACGATGAGAAAATAGACTTCCACGGAAGACAGTTTTATGGGAAATGCACTTCGCAAAGCAAGCATCAGGAAAAACGACGGGACCAGCATGAAACATTCGGCAAAACGCATCAGTGCCCAGTCAAGCTTCCCTCCGAAATACCCGGCAAGCCCCCCAATCAAAAACCCGAGCAATGAGGTAATCACCACTCCGAAAAAACCGATGGTAAGCGAAACCCTGGCTCCATAAACGATGCGGGAGAAAAGATCTCTTCCCACCGCATCAGCCCCCATGAGATAAAACCTGCACTCCTGAGGATTATCTTTTAAACCGAAAAGATGATGCTTGATTGGTATGAGGCCCCAGAGCTTAACCTGATCGCCTTTCGGAAAAAGGGCCACCTTGTAAGGTCGGGTTTTATCTTCAACATAAACACGTTCAAAAATTTCGTTAAATTCATAGGAATAAGGATACACAACCGGCTGCAAAGAAAAACGGCCATCATGAAAGAAGTGGATTTTACTGGGGGGCTGATAAGAATTACCGCGAACTGAATTGTCAAAATGATAAGGAGCAATGAATTCTGCAAAGATCATCATGAAATAGAGTAAACCCAGTACGACTAACCCGGGCACCGCAAGAGGGTGACTCAGAAATTTGTGTTGTGCTCGTTTATCAACAAACAGTTTCATAGGTTTTAATTCTTAAATCCTTGACAATTACAGATGGAGCTATCTTCTGACCCGCGGGTCTGCGATGACCAGAAGCACATCAGCCATCAAGTTCCCCAGAATCAGCATCAGCCCGCCCATGAGTAAACTCCCCATCACCAGAAAAGTATCCTGCGATCTGACTGCGGCCAGCATGAGACTCCCCAGTCCGGGCCAGTTGAGAATAATCTCCAGAAGCGCAGCACCGCTCAGAAGTGAGGAAAACTCCAGACCGAAAAGAGTAATTAGAGGGTTAATGGCATTGCGCAATGCATGTCGGTAGATTACTTTGTTTTCAGGCAGACCCTTGGCGCGAGCGGTAACAACATACTGCTTTCTGAGCTCCTCAAGCATGTTACCCCTGCTGATTCTCTGAAGACCTGCAAGAGCTGTCACCGTGAGCACCGAAACCGGAATAACCATGTGACTGGCAACGTCTAACAGTTTACCCAGAGAACTAAGCTGATCGTGATTGGGCGATACCATGCCACTTAACGGTATTGATGAAATTACAGGTAATCCCTTGCCCAGATACACCAGATACATCACCAGTAGAGCCACGAAAAAAGTGGGAAGAGACATGCCGAAATAGGAAATGAACGACATGATCCGGTCACCCCAGGAATACTGCTTGACAGCAGCATAGATGCCGAGCGGAATCGCTATGAGCCAGGTGAACAAGACCGAAAGCAGCGACAGCAGAAACGTATTGAAAAGACGCTCGGAAATCACACTGGAAACACTGGCCTGGCGGGAAAAGGAATACCCCAGGTCTCCCCGTACTGCCCTGGAAAGCCAGTGCCCGTATTGCACAATTACCGGTTTGTCAAAATGGTATTTGGCCTCCACCTGCTTCACCGTTTCGGCACTGATCCGCGGGTCGAAACGGTACTGAGCAAGCACGTCACCAGGCGCCAGGTCAATGAAAAGAAAAGTGAGAAAGGACATAAGCAGAAGCTGGGGAATGGACACCAGCGCTCTGCGGATTAGTTCATCTCTCATATAGTCCGGATCACCGTCTTGTTTGCGTTTTTACCTTACTGCGCTCAGAAGCCTGAGATCACAGTTATTCCTGCTTCTTTACATGCAAATACTCTAAATTATGTAAAAGCCCGCTGTTCATGGTGGGGTTCACGTTTTCGTACTTGTTCCAGAGACACTCGATACGCTCGGAGAGAACGGTGTAGATAAGCGGAAGCTTCTCTGCCGCAATCCTCTGCCACTCGTCATAGAGCGCCTTGCGCTTTTCTCTGTCAAGCTCTCTGCCGGCCAGTTCGTAAATACTGTCGATTCTGGCTTCCCACTCTGTAGCAGGCTTGGCCTGACGAGGATACCACATGTGAAGACCACCGCTTGAATGCCATACATTCTTACCGAAATGAGGCTCCACTCCACCAGTGAGCCCTAAAAGAATGGCATCCCACTCATAAGGAGGATTATCCATCTTTTGAATAAGACTGTTGAACTCAAGCTGCTGAAAGTGCACCTTCATCCCTAAATCCTGTAGATCTTTACGGATAATCTCGGCGATTTTCACCCGTTCATTGTTACCACTGTTGGTCACGAAGGAAAATTCCAGAGGATGACCGGCAGCATCTTCCAGAGTACCATCACCGTCACGGTCTTCAAAACCCTCCTGCTTAAGAATCTCAAGCGCTTTCTGAGGATTATAGGGATATTCGGCTACCTGAGAATTGAAGAAATACCCTTCCGCAGGTGTCATGGGTGACCACTGAGGATATCCAAGGCCATTCATCACGATATTGATCATGCTGTTCTTGTCGATCGCATAGGCGACCGCTTTTCGGAAATTCTCGTTGCGAAACCAGTTCGATTTTACAGAATCCACATAGGGCTTCCCAGTCTTGGGATCCTTGTCCTGCACTAGATTGAAAAAGAGGAAACTGCTTCCCTTATGCGGACCCAGTCGATACACCGTGAAATTACTGGTGGCTTCATCCCTCTTAAGCCCCGGATAATCCTCTCCCTTGGCGCTAAGATAATCGATCTCCCCACGCTTGAACTTTAGAAGCATGCCGTTCAAATCCTCCACCACCAGATAAACCAGCCGGTCGAGGTAAGGAAGACTATTCCCCTGAGCATCTTTTTTCCAGTACTTCGGGTTTTTCTTGAAAACTATCTTCTGTGATGACGAATAAGAATCAAGCATCCAGGGACCGTTCACCACCATCTCACCGGGTGGCGTTTTTATCCCCAGTGAAGTGGAAAAGGTTTTGTTCTTCACCATTGCGGAGTATTTATGCTTGGGAAGAATCTCCTGGCTCACGGACCTTAAGAATGGTGCGAAGGGAAAAGGTAGCTTGAACTGCACTTTGCTGCTGTCAAGCGCTTTCACCTCCATGAACTTGCCTTCAAAAGTGAAAATGTCTCTGGAGGAGTTTGGCTTTACGTCCAGATTGTAAACAAGATCGTTAAAAGTGAACTCGACATCGTACGCTGTAAGCGGTGTGCCATCTGACCACTGTACCCCAGGTCTCATGAAAAATGTCCAGGTGAGACCGCTGTCGCTCACTTCCCAGCGCTCAGCCAGATTGGGTTCCATCTCCAGAGTGACACCGTTAGTGGTGACCAACCCCTCATACATTAAGCCGGTAAATTCAGAAGTGCTGGTTTCGGTAGATGTGATCGGATTAAAAGACTTGGGATCGGAAATGGACGCAAGTACTATCTCCCCGCCCGCTGTTCCAATTGAGGGCACAAAACTCTCGGCCTTTGTCTGGATCTCTTCATAACTGGACTCGCTCCCGGAAGAGACGGCCACCTCTTTTGTGTTCTGCGAATCCTTTGATGAACCCTTGCCGCATCCCGCCGCAAGGACAAGTAACAATCCGGCCAGCACCGTTCCCACGAATCTGCTCATCGATTCACTCCAGCTTTCGTTTGGATAACAATTTATAACACTTTGAAAATATAATAATGTAATATATCACATAACTCATTGATTACACAACCAGAGAAGATGCATCAAACATTATTCCATAATCGGGAACCTCGCCCTGACCACCTTTTTGTCGAATGCATCGTAATGCCACCACTCTATGGGCAGCTGCCGAAAACCCGCCCGGGTCATAACCTGCCGCAAAAGCCTGCGGTTTTCCACCTGCTCGCGAGTAAGCAATCCCTCCCTTAAGTGCTTCTGTTCCAGACGCACCTGGGAGAGCGGTCCGAAATGATCAATCGGGGTCCCCATATCAAGCCTTTTATGATCCTTGTCGCAGATGGTAATATCCACCGCACACCCGTAATTGTGCATGGAGCCACCTGCAGGGTTGGCCACATAATTTCTCTGAGGAGTATCCTTCACCAGCTCCCACATCCTTCGCTGCACATGCCGCGGGCGAAAGCCATCCGCCACCAGAAGCGAAAGATCTGGCCGGATACTCTTGAGAATCCGGTTGGCCTCAACCAGCTTACGCGCCGCTTCAGCCTGCAGATAACAATCTCTGAGCTCCCCATAGACATTCAACCCCATGAAATTCTGCGGCACAGCGTATTTCAGCTCAACCACAATTGTAGAATCCAGATCACGTATCTTTACCAGCCCCGAAGCAAATAAACTGGACTCGTACTCTTTGAAGGTCTGAGGGAGCTCCGCTGCGCTCATCGCAACCCAGCAAAGAACTGCAACAGCCATAAAGAAACTCTTCATCCCGCTATCCCTGGTGGCAGATTGTTTGTAGATCAAGTGAAAACCTACGAATCCGGAGTCGGAATTATTGCTATGAACGTCTGCCGAATGCGATTATTTATGCTGCTGACTAAGCCATGAAAGCCCCGCATTATAGATGATATCATGATTTCCATCGTACATTTTAAAAACCACATTTGACGACTGCCGCTCCAGGAGCAAAGGAAATCCAGCATCACTGAAAAGAGAATCTGAATAGATCCCCTTCAAGGAGGAAGGGAGAGCGCGATTTTTATTGATGTACGATATCTCCTGATCGGTGAACCTGTCTTCGTTTTCTGCCAGATCGTTAAACGCCTGAAGAGAGTGCCCCGGAGGCACAAAGACATCTTTGACTCCCGTAGCAATAAAAATTTTTATCTCCTTACCTCGTGCATTGGCCAGGTAATTACTCACACTCCTTCGACCGCACTCCTCGAAAGCATCGGTGCCCGGCAGTGGAGCCCCGCCACAGGAATTCTCTATGTGGCGGGCATAGCCATGACGGGAACGCCTCGTGGTCTCAAACCACTGGGAAAGATCATAAACAGGTACCCAGGCCGCAGCGGCAGTCCAGAGCTCGGGGTACCGTCCGGCCATGATAAGAGTCATCATTCCCCCGCCCGAAAAACCAGTGACGTAAATCCTTGATTCATCAACAGATGCATTCCCTTTCGCGTACTCCAGCGCATCCAGGATATCCTGAACCGCAAGCTCCGATGCAGTAGCCTCGCTGTTGGTGAATGCCCCCCTGAAATTGGGATGAATCAACACCCAGTCATTCTCCACACACCAGATTCCAAATGGAATGCTGAACTGCTTGCGGTAATCGGAACTCCAGGAATGAAGCGCCACCAGAAGCGGCTTCTTATGGTCCGACCCGGAATTGTAAAACATTGCAGGCTGCATCTTCCCGTCGACACTGGAAGGAATGCTGATCTGCACCGCTTCCGGAACTGCCTTTTTCCAGGCGTTCTTCTTTGAGAGGCGCATAAGAGGTGATCGCGCAATGCTGCTGAAAGATTTATACTGGGAGTTGGAAATGTATCTGGCATGGCTGGCATCGTTCTGAGCACTGACACCTCCGCACCCCCAAACCCCCCCTACACAGAGCAGCGAAAGCATCACTGAAATGTTGTTAATCAAATACTTACAGGTTTTATCCATACTAACACCCCTTTAGCACCTCAGGGTACAATGTATTTGAGACCGGGAACAAGTTTTATGGGCGCAATAACCAGAAGCGAAAGAATAAAAATGACCCCGGTAAATAGAGGTATCCCCCAGACCGGACCGTACGTGACCTCATTAACTGTGATCCCCAAAACCCCCTGCTTCAAAAGCGCTATCACCATGGCGTGTACAAGAAAAATCCCCGGTACGCATGATGCTACAAAGGAAAGCAGTATTCCCGCTTTGGGAAAAGGAATGCTTTTCATCAGAAGAAAAACTGAAACCGCCATTATGGCCACATTGGGAGTGTAATAGATATAGAAAAAATCATCAAACACCCCCTCCTTTTTGACGATGGAAAGGAAATAACTGCCAAAGGATGTAAGGAATAGCCCGCAAAGAAACAGCAGGAAAAAAAACAGCCTTTCAACACTGTTCAACTGTATATCTCTGAGCAGATAACCCATCATGAAAAACCCCAGATAGTGAAGGGACGTCTCCACATTACCGAAGGAAAAGAATGTACTAAAACCCAAAAATCGCTCAAGAAGCGGATATACGGAAGCCGCAAAAAACCACAGGAGCAGAAAATAGCCGTTTATGGAGGGCTTTGAATTCTGGAAATAGATCGACAGAATCGGCGCCAGAAAATAGAGCACAATCAGCACATAAAAAAACCACAGGTGGTAATAAATCGGCTCACTTATCAGCATCGGAAAAAAGGCGGAAAGAGACAGGTCTTGCCCATAATAGAGAACTCTCCATTTAAAGTAGATAAAACTCCATATAATAAAGGGAATCACGATGCGCTGAACTCGTCGTAACAGAAAAAAGGACAGGGACTTACCTGCTTTGGGAACAAGAAAGCAGCCGCTGAGCATGAAAAACACCGGAATGCACCAGCGAGAAAGCGAATTGTACATATTCGCTACCCACCAGGCGGATAAGCCGGTTTCTTTGTATCTGACAAGCAGCGGAGCAGAAGCGTGAATAGTGATAACTGCCAGAATGGCAATCACTTTCAGCAGATCAGCCCAGGATTCTCTGGCGGAAGACGGCATGGTATCGGACACTACGGTTAAGGGCATAAAGATTTACGGGAAATGCAAGCTGAAAAGAGACGCAAAAAGAGTGCCGTCGAGGCAATGGGGGGAAACGGCATTGCAGGTTCAGTATACCTTTAAATACAGATAAAGCGCTGATTTAAAAAAGATTACAACAACAGTAGCCCTACTGTCAGTCAGCTGGATCAGGCTTCAGATCCGGGAAGGTATAAGCTGTTGATTTTTAAATGATTAGTTCTCATTCATCAGATTACTTTTACTAACGGCGAAGACGCCTCACAGGTCACCACTTCCCTCCCCGCATTGAAACTCCCGCTGTAGATAGTCATCAGAGTTCATCAATCACGAATCTTTAAGACCTGTAGCTCTACACCTCTTTAAGCGTCCCGACCAGAAATCGCCAGAACTTATCCACAGTGTCAATCTGCAGACATTCGTCAGGTGAATGAGGGGAACGCATTGTCGGACCAATGGATACCAGCTCCATTTGAGGATACTTAGCCCCGATTATGCCGCACTCCAACCCGGCATGCACCACCTTTATTTCCGGTTCCTCCCCGAAGAGAGCAGCATAAACCCTTTTCATCACCTTAAGCACCGAAGCCTCCGGATCTGGAATCCACCCGGGATAGGCCCCGGTAAAAGCCACAGATGCCCCGTTGGATTCAAACGCGCTCTCCACAGCGCAACAGAGATCATCTCTTGCGGTATCGATCGAACTGCGCAGAAGACACTGTACCTCAATATAGTCATCATGATTTTTAATGATTGCCAGATTACTGGAGGTCTCAACGACCCCGATCACCCGATCGCTCATGCGTATCACTCCGTTTGGACAGGCATACAACGAACGCAGAAGAGCCAGCTGAGATTTGCTGGTCAAAACAGGCAAAGACTCGACAGCCGAGCTCATCACGACGCTTACACCCGGATCAGACAGGGACAGCTCACTCTTCACCACAAGCTCAAACTGCTCTGAACTGTTGCAGAACGAATCCACCTGCTCTCTTGGCAGCATGACACTGCAAAATGCCTCCCGGGGAATGGCATTTCGCACCGAACCGCCTCGAATGGAACAGATCCGAAAATCAAACCGGGACAGTGAAATATACAGAAACCTGGTCAGAATCTTAATGGCGTTGCCTCTACCCAAATCGATATCGATTCCCGAGTGACCGCCTTTTAGCCCCTTTACCGCAATTCCCAAAGGCACCATCTCCGAAGCGGCATTCTCATAGCTGACCGGCAGTTTTATTTGTGCATCAATGCCTCCGGCGCAGCCGATAAAAATCTCCCCCTCATGCTCCGTGTCCAGATTGATCAGTGTTTTACCCTCAAGAACACCTGGCTGTAAATTGAGAGCCCCTGTCATCCCCGATTCCTCATCGATGGTAAACAGTGCCTCCAGTGGTCCATGCCTGAGCTCTTTATCCTCAAGAACCGCAAGAGCTGCCGCCACCCCGATTCCGTTATCGGCCCCCAGGGTAGTGCCTCGAGCCTTCACCCATTCACCGTCGATATAGGGGTTAATGGGATCTTTTAAAAAATCGTGGTCCGTGCCCTCATTCTTCTGCGGCACCATATCCAGATGACTCTGCAGAATTACCCCGCCTCGGTTTTCAAAACCGGGACTCGCTTCTTTACGAACAATAACATTGCCGATTGCATCGGTGTATGATTCAAGTCCCAGCCGCTGTGCCTCACTCACCACGTAGGCTGCCGCCTGCCGCTCATGCCCCGATGGTCTGGGGATAGAACACAATTTTTCGAAGTGCTTCCATAAAAGTGAGGGGGAAAGATGTTCAAGGGCCATTTCTTCTCCTGGTTTTTTAGTGAGCAGCTTTGGGAATGCTTCGATTAAAATAAAACCTGCGATACTGGGGTGTGGTTCTGAACTTGTAAGAATGAAATGGGCCCTTTTTGGAGAGTTACTCTCTCATTGAAACACGAGGCACAGTACAGATCGGCAGTCCGCAGTTGAGGCAAACACGTGTCCTCCGATTGCAAATCGGGAATACCCCCAGAAACGACCCCTTGTGAAACAGTTCATGATGACAATTGGGGCATTTAAAAGAGTAAATGCTGCTGGTGATTGCATGAATAGTGATAAAGTAGACAATCAGAATCATCAGAACCGGTACCATTGCTAGAGGGAAAAGCTTGATCAACAGCATCAAACAAAAGTTAACCGGCAACCATCCGATAAGCAGTATTCTAAGGATCAGCTCTTTTCTTTTCAGATCATCCCAGACCTTAGGATCAAAGGAGACATTTGCAAATGCATCTGCTTCCGCTTTTCGTTTTCTTGAAAGTTCACTACAGACGCAACTGTACCTCTCAGGATACTTTTGAGAATCCAGGCCATCTCTGATTTCGATGAGCTCATCGATGTTTTTAGATGATAAGTAGGTGGAGTATTCTGATAAATTGGGTTGATTTGTCATACAGGAAAGTCTTTTTAATAAACCGATTTGTTTGAAATCGGATTGTGCTGCCTTTTCAGTAATATTCTCTATAAATCTGCATTCCCCGGATTTGAGGGAATATAGTGCTTGGGGCCATAGTCATCCTACTCAAGATTAGTTCCCAAGTGTCCTATTGTGCCCCTTATATCGCTCTTCAACTTCAGCTGGGAGATAGCGGAATCTGTCTTATAAGCTCGTTCCCCTGCTTCTTATTTACCTCTAAAAAAATTCAGTGGCATTACAAGGGGAATTGCATTACCCTTCCAATGTCCGGGTCCTGCATAGCTTCAACACAATCGATATTGCATGCCGTTTCTGGCAGAACCTATCTTCATTTTTACCTTTGAGTGTTGGTCTGATTTCGGTGTTACAAGTTTTGGCACCTGTAATCTAATGAACCTTAAATCTTTTTTGCAGGGAGTTGTATGATAATCAAAAAAGTTTTTGCCGCAGCGCTTGCGTTCGTAGCTATCGGGTCTTCGCTGTCTTGGGGGCAGTGCGGAACGTGGAAAACCAGCACAATACAAAAATGTGATGGCATTGACTATGAGCTCTGGAATCAGAACAACAGTGGCACGGTCGAAATGAAAATCACAGGAGGCAGCACTAACCCGAATGGCGGTACATTTGAGGCGACCTGGAACGGTACGGAGAATATCCTTTTCCGGGCCGGAAAAAAATGGGGGTCTTCAAGTAATACAACTGCCAGATCAGTCGGTAACATAACTCTTGATTTCGCCGCAACATGGACCTCCGGCGACAATGTAAAGATGCTTGGCGTGTATGGCTGGGCGTACTACCCGTCGGCAAACGTACCCACAAAAACGGAAAGCGGTCAAAACACAACGTTCTCCAATCAGATTGAATACTACATTATTCAAGACCGCGGCAGCTATAACCCGGCTTCCGGCGGCACCAACGCCAAAAAGTACGGCGAAGCTACGATCGACGGTATCGTCTATGAGTTTTGGATCGCCGACAGGATTGGTCAACCCATGCTGACCGGGAACGGCAACTTCAAACAGTACTTCAGCGTTCCTAAGAGCACAAGCAGCCACAGACAAAGCGGCAAGATCACTGTTTCCAAGCACTTTGACGAGTGGGATAAAGCCGGCATGAAAATGATGGATTGTCCCTTATACGAAGTCGCGATGAAAGTTGAATCGTATACCGGTTCGTCGAAGACTGGCAGTGGTTCGGCAAAAGTGACAAAAAATCTTCTCACTCTAGGCGGCAGCAGCGGCGGCGATGAGTTTTATCTCGTGACGAACGTTTCCCCTTCCGGCGCGGGAACGGTAACCAAGAACCCGAACAACAGCTACTATGCCCCTAACGCATCCGTCCAGCTCACGGCAACCCCGAATTCCGGTTGGAAATTTGTTGGCTGGGAGGGCGACGCCTCGGGTTCTACAAGCCCCATCACCATTACTATGAGCAATAACCGTACTGTGACGGCGAAATTCGAACTGGTTTCAGGGGAGGGCACGACCAACCTGATAAAGGACGGCAACTTCCCGAGCAGCAGTGTTATCACCACAGATGATGGAGCATCATGGAAACTCGGGCAGGGACAATACTGGGGCAATTCCGCGGCGACATCGAGCGTCAGCAACGGGACCGCGACGATAAACGTAACGACCATCGGAACGCAACCCTATCAGCCGCAGCTTGTTCAGTACGGTTTGGCTCTTGATAAGGATATGACGTACAAACTCACTTTTAAGGCAAGAGCGGCCTCGGCAAGAAAGATCGAGGTCTCGTTCCAGCAGGCGGTAGACCCGTGGGCCGGTTATGCCTCCAGGGAATTTGACCTGACCACCTCCGAACAAGATTACGAATTCGTGTTCACGATGACCAGCGCCACCGACCTGGCATCTCAGTTCGCGTTCAACCTCGGTCAGGCGACCGGTAACGTCTATATAAGCGACGTTAAACTTGTACACACGACTGCCAGTTCAACATCGATATTTCGCCGCCACAGTGTAATAGCAACCCGTGGCAGCACGCCGTTAGTCTCCCTGGAGGGCAGAACCCTGAACATCCTGTCAGCCGACGGCTCCAAACTGCAGGTCAGGGTTGTAGACGTAAAGGGAAAGGTAATCGCCAGTTTTAATGCGGCGGATGTAACTGCTTTCTCGTTATCACATATTCCGGCTGGCCGCTATTTCGTATATGTTTCAGGCACAGGCGTAAAACAATTCACACCGATTGTTCTGAAATAAAAAAGCTGACCTTGCCAACCATCTGAATTATTGCCTGTCAAGTATTCGGAAGCTTGATCAGGCAATAATTGCCACCTACCCTTTGTGTCCATCGCAGCTTTACCACAAACCTGCTTGTAGATGGCATACCACTGCAGTCAAACCCAGCCAATCACTTCATCGATGACATCAACGCTGTCGAACATATCAACAGGTATACTTTTTCCATTATTCGTGCTATAATTCAATAAACATCTTTGGAAATAAGAATAGCCCAGAGATGACTGTACCAAAAGCCACTTTTCTTACCCAACAGCCGGAATCCGTTGAACATTTCCGGATGCTTTTTTTTTGTACAGGACTAAAAGGGGCATAAAACTGACAATGTGACCATTGGTGTTGAACAACACTTCAACATTTTAACAGTCTACAGGGCTACAACATGGCACCAAAACGCTTATATTACTGTATAAACGGTCCCACAACTGCGACATCCTGAATAACAGATGAAATTGGGAGCATTCAACAACTTTGACAGATAAACCGTTTCCGAGAGGAGTTCAACATGACAAAAACTTTTTTCAACAAACCGTCGGTTTCTAGGGGGGCTTTATGACAAGCTTTAAAAGTATCGCAGCAGCAATAATGTCTGCTACGCTGTTCGCGGGAACGGTTTTAGCGCAGACTGTCGTTATCCGCGACGGGTTCGAAACCAGTTACGACGGGTGGACAAATTCCGGCGACGGCATCCCTCTTCTCACTGCATTACGCGGAGAGGGGTACAACTCCGAGCGGGGTATGATGGTTTCCGGCAGAACGCTGCAGGAACACGGTGCGGCGTCGCTCAAGGGGTATTATCTTGACGATGGGGAGGCGTATAACTACAGCGTCCGTGTCAGGCACACTGGGGCTGCGGACGAAACATTCAACCTCACACTCCAGTGGCAACTGCCCGACGGTGCTTCCGAGTCGGACGTTATCGCGTCTGCTGTCGTCAAGCCCAACACCTGGACGGCGCTCACCGTGTCTTACGCCACACCGGTAGGCAGCTTCAACCCGACGTTCTTCATCACCACAAACAGCACTATAGACTTCTTCTTTGACGAGTTCACGGTGAGCGGCAAAAGCGCCGGCGGCCTCGCGAAAACCATGGCTTCCGCCGCCACACCGAGCAACGTCGGGCTTAAGGATATTTACGCAAAACATTTCCGCGTGGGCAATATCCTTAACAGCGGTACAGTGAACAATGCCGGCATTCGGAGTTTGATCCAGCTCGACTACAACAGCATTTCTTCAGAAAACGAGCACAAACCGGACGCAACCATGACAAGGACCAACTCGACCAATACCAATATCAGGGCGCAGATCGGCACCGGCGCTGCGGCCATCATGAACTTCTGCCAGCAAAACAACATTCCCATGCGGGGACATGTTCTCACGTGGCACGGTCAGACCCCCGACTGGTTTTTTGTGCAGGATATTAATGATGAAAGGGCTCGCCAGGCCACAAGCGCCGGCGCCCGCTATCGCGACATACCGATCAGTCAAGTTCCCTGGGCGTCGGTTACTACTATGAACTCGCGGTTGGAAAGCTATATCCAGAATCTTTTCAACTTGTATAAATCGCAGTATCCCAATTTTGTCTTCTACGCCTACGACGTGACAAACGAAGCGGCGGGCGGCGACGGCGGAGTACGCGCACCCGGTTTCGACCATCAAGGAGCGGGTGGACAAGCGGGAAGCATTCCGGGCGCGTCACCCTGGCAGGCAATTTACGGCACGACCAATATCGATTGGATACGGAACGCTTTTACCTACGCGCGCAGGTACGCCCCAGCCCATACCAAGCTTTTCTATAATGACTTTAACGAATGGCACGAGCCTAAGAGAAACTGGATCGCCGCAAATATCCTGACACCGTTTTTCCGTGATGGAATATTGGACGGTATGGGTATGCAAAGCCACGTAAGCGCCAATCCCATGGACGGGTGGTCGGGTGAGAGTCGCCATCTCGCTGCGATGGAGTATTACGCCAACCTCGGCATCGAAGTGCAGTTGACCGAGCTTGACCCCGGCACTAGTAACGGTCAATACGCCAGTCAGCAGCCGGGAAGATACGCCAATATTTTTAAAAAGGCGATGGAGATAAACGCACGCAACGTCGGAAAGATCACGGCAATCTGCATCTGGACTCCAAACGACGCCAATACGTGGCTGGGTAGCCAGAACTCGCCCGCACTTCACGACGGCAGCAACAACAGAAAGCCTGCCTATGACGCTGTCGCGGCGCTGGTACCTCAATCGCAGTGGGGCGACGGGGACAATCCCACCTTTGAATTCGGTATCGGCACTGGCGGACCGACCGGTCCGAACGAATGGGGCTGGTGGTTCCACGACCCGTTTGAGGATAACGCCGGCGGCTGGCAGGGCCGGGGCGATGCGAGCGTCGCAACAAGCACTGCCCACAAGGCGTTAGGTACGAAATCACTCGCCATAACCGGACGCACCGCAGAGTGGCACGGTGCGACAAAGAATCTCCCTGCCGGTTTTGTCGCCGATAGTGCCTACAGTTTCAGCGTTTGCGCGCTTTATACAGGCGGCGGTACGACCGAGGAGATCAAACTTACACTTGAGTATACGGCTGGAGGAGAAACGCAGTGGGCCCAAATAGCATTGGTGACAGTAGCGCGGGATCAGTGGATTCAGCTTGCCAACCGAAATTTTCGTATACCAGCCGGAGCGACAGGTCTGCGGCTTATTGTAGAGTCCCCGAGCAACACCAGTATACCACTCTACATTGACGAAGTGATAGGCGCAGTCGCGGGAACCAGTATCGCCGCACCCGATGGGGTATCGACAGGAACGACGGGTGTGAAACAGTTCGGCAACAATACCTTACGTCCGCGGATAGCCAGGAGCGGCAAGATGCTGAACATCAACTCACCCGCAGGTAATAAAATGAAGATAAGGGTGATCGATATCAAGGGCAAGACGATCGCGAAGTATTCAGCATCCGGCAGCGCGAGGATATCGCTGGCAAGGATACCGGCGGGCCGATACTTTGTAGAGGTTCGGGGCGCTGGAGCCGTAAATACGACTCCGATCATTTTGGAATAAAATAACACCGCCTGGAGCCAGTGCCTCCTTACGCGCCATAAAAGGCGCGCGGCATCGGGCGGGCGATTCATTACACAAAAGGAGAAAAACATGATACGAGTTAGAAATGTTTTGTCGGCGGCCGTAATATCGGCAGGTATTATGATCGGATCTACGGCGGTCCCGCTTTCGGCTAACCCGGTTCTCAGTCACAAGTACACCGCCGACCCTCAGCCCATCGTCTGGAATAACAGGCTCTATGTCTACTGCTCCAACGATGATCAAAGCGTCGACCCCAACGCCGGATATGTGATCCAGGCATATACGCTTGTGTCCACCGACGACATGGCGAACTGGGTCGATCATGGTGAGGTGTTCCGTGTGCCTCGCGACTGGAAAAACAACACCAGCACCACCGGGGCCCGCGCTTACGCTCCTGGTGCAGTAGTGCGCAACAATACGGTGTACCTGTACCCATGCGGCGCCGGAGGTCCGGTGGGGGTGGTTACCGCTCCCCGCCCCGAGGGACCCTTTAACGATGTGCGTAACGGAAGAGCGCTTGCCGACAGAAGCTCCTGGTGCAGAAACTGCAACGTTCCGTGGCTGTTCGATCCCGCGGCTTTTGTTGATACTGATGGTCAGGGGTATCTCTATTACGGCGGCGGCGGTGAAAACGCTTTTCGCGTGATGCGACTCAATAACGATATGATCAGTTTGAAAGATTCTCAAGCGATAACCATTCAAGCACCGCGTGTCTTTGAAGCCTCCTATATGCACAAGCGCGGGAGTATCTATTACTTCTCATATTGCAATGATTTCAGCCCTCCCCCGGGTGAACCCGGTGCGGCTATCGTATATATGACAGGTAACAATCCCACAGGCCCGTTCACTTTCAGAGGCCCGGTACTGCGCAACCCCTCTATCAACGGACGGAACATCAACAGGAGTAACAACAATCACCACGCACCTATAGAATATCAAGGCAAGTGGTACATGTTCTACCACGACCGCAGGGTCGCGGACGCCAACAACGCCGTCAGCGTAAATCAACGCAATATCAGCGTGGATTCTCTTGTGTACAATGCAGATGGTACGATGAAGGAAGTTGTCGTTACCAACGACGGCGTCAGGCAGATTAAAAATTTTGATCCCTACAAGATGATAATCGCGTCCACTATCAACAAACAGTCCGGCATCACTACCGACAGCATTCTCAACGAGGGAATGATTGTCAAGTCCATTTCCGCTAATGACTGGATCCGTCTGAAAGGCGTTGATTTCAAAGCGGGAGCGGCGGGGGTTACCGTGCGCGCTGCGAGCGGATCATCGGGTGGTAGCATTGAGTTCAGGACCGGAAGTGCGACGGGGACTCTGATCGGGACGTGTAACATCACATCAACTGGCGGATGGGACAAGTGGCAGGATTTCGAGTGTGATATCAACAAAACGGCCAGCGCAGGTGTTAAGGATTTTCTCTACCTCGTATTCAAAGGGACTGGGGAGCCGTTCAGGTTGAGCTGGTATCAGTTCACCGAAGAAGTGGTAGTGTGTGATGATGCGCCGGTTCCCACCCCGAACAACTTAGTCGCCGACGGTATCTTCGCCGGTCCCGGTCTCGGTTCCAGCTGGACACTTGCGAACGTGAGCGACGGCGCTGAAGCGTCCGCAGCGGTCAGGTGCAACAAGGCGCAAATTAGCATCACGAGTGTAGGCACGGCGGCCTATCAGCCGCAGCTTATACAGCAGGGCATAAAGCTTGAGCAGGGAAAAGGCTACAAGCTAACCTTCAAAGCATCAGCCTCAACAAGCAAGTCGATCGTCGTCCAACTCGAAAGACTGGGCGGGGATGGTATAGAGTGGGGATTCCTGTACAGCGATGCGAAAACGTTCAATCTGACGAGCAACGAGAGTATCTATACACTTGAATTCGATATGACCGCCCCGACAGACGAGAACGCTCAACTTGCGTTCAACTTCGGCGGTTCGGGTTCGAGCGACGTTACAATAAGCGACGTTGTTCTTCTCGCCACCCATACGACATCCAACCTCGTTAAGCAGACGCCGCGCACCGTCCGCCCGATTGTAAACGTAAAGGGCAGGATATTGAACGTGTCGTCGTTTGATAGTAACGTGAAGATACGGGTGATCGATGTTAAGGGTAAGACAGTTGCGAGGTTCAACGCTGCGAGCAGCGGGAAATATTCGCTGTCGGGTATCTCGGACGGCCGGTACTTTATTGAGGTACGCGGCGCAGGGAAAAAGCAGACTACACCAGTCATTGTGAAGTAAAAACTGTTGAAACATTGGTATTGATGTACGCTGGGGCGCGAGTTATCGCGCCCCTTTTTTATTTGGGGCTCCCGTCATAATTGCCAATTGTCACTCACCTCCGCTCACCTTGAACATAGGTCCGCCGGAGTCGAAGGGAATAGTTGATTGTTAATTGATGATTGTTGAATGAAAGATCGCAACGTCTTACGTTCCGCTCACCCTTAGCGTAGGTCCGCCGGAGTCGAAAGGTTATCCTATTGTTAACGGCGAAGACGCCTCACAGGCCACCAGCACCATCCCCCGCTCTGAAGTGCCATCGAAGATAGGCATCGGAGTCTGTCAATCACGAATGAAGAACGCAATTACTATTTATAATGTAAAATGGTTGGGTCTGGGCTGTAAAGTGAATGTGTGAAAAAAGTTTCTCAATCAGCGTTGTCAAATTGATCGGGCCAGCTGGTATGATCAAGCCTGTATCTGAGATCGTCAAGGATATCCTGTGCAATTTGAAAACGGAAGCGTTCAACGGCCATAATGATTCACCTTCAATTCCCGGGGGCGCTCTGTGATTAAAATCAAGTTAGCCTGATTCAAAGTAACCCTGATCTCTTGAGTATGGATTCAATAATTCCTTTTGAATCTTTACCCGATACATTCTCTCCCTGGATAAGACAGGAAAATGAATATGCCCTGTCATTATTCGTGATGTAGCCAACAAACCATCCAATACTCTGGTTTTTGATACCTTTGTAATTTGTTTTACTGCTCCCTGTCTTACCGTAACAAACACCTTTTGATGTCTTGCTACTTATCATTACTTCTTTAAGAATGCTTTGCGATTCAGCAGAAAAGGGAAGTTCGTTGTTAACCAGTTTTCTGATAAGTTCTGCCTGTTCCATAGGTGATATTTCAATGGATCTCTTGCCTTCACTTGGCAGCCAAAAGTCATCAATCCCAGATGAAATATTCTTATCTCCATAGTTTATAGCAGCTATCCATTTCTCCATTCTCTCATTGCCGATCTTACGAGCCAAGGTCTGAAATGCTGGTACACATGAGGCTTGAAAGGCCTCCTTCAAGGTCAGATCTCTATTCCATGCTGAAAAAAAACGGGGGATGCTATCCCACGTGTAAAAATGCATATTTGCAGAATCTATAATCTTACACTCAACTCCAATCAGCGTATTCCATATCTTAAATGTTGAACAAGGTGCATATCGAATGGAAGAGGCAATAGAATCTGGTGTAATAACTTTACCTGATTTGCAATCCACGAAAACACAGGCTATATGCCGGTTTGAAATTGCATCCTTTATTGCATCATTCAGGAATTCGTTTTCCGCAAACGAACAGAAACACGACAATGAAATGATCAGTGCTATTCGGGTTATCATGGTTCCAACCTTCCTATTCATTAGTACCTTTTGATGGTTCGACATGTTTTTTTCTGATTTCTTTCCTGGCAAACAAACATCCAATTAATTCCTGCCGGTTACGTGCTTACCCGTGAAGAGGTGAATGCCATCTGCGGAGCAGAACCTAAAATATAAAGCCATCATTGCAACGCTCTACTCCTCAGGCATTCGTCTGGAGGAATGCGTTTACATTGACGTTACTGATATAGACTCCTCCCACATGGTGATCCATGCCCGCCAAGAAGCTTTTCCCTGACATTAAAAAGCGGCTCTCTCATGCAAAGAGATCGGGTCTCTTTCGTGAGTACCCTAATAATGTTAAACGAATTCATTGGTTTTTACCCCAACAGAATCTACAGATGTTGATACTTTATTAATATCACTCCGTTTTCCTTATTTACCCAATAGGTTAGATCCGATTCAGCTGACCTTTTATGATAAGTAGAAAACGTATAGCTTTTAATCACCTCTAATTCTTCCATACTAACAATTTCTTCTAACCATTCTATAGGATGCGAAATAGAAGTCATCATGTCATCCTTATCTTTAGTCCATAAGGAAACATCAGATGAATTTACATAAACTAAAATTTTCAAATCTTTACTTGATGCCTGTTGCCGGGCACATTAAAACCCGCCACAAATGGGCACTTTTTGGAGCTCAAAACCCGCCATTTTCTTGACATACCACCTACAACGCATGTTCCTTCTATAGGCTCCACAAGAAAGGAACATTGCAA
>JAEZKC010000087.1 GCA_023436205.1 Fibrobacterota bacterium | reverse complement strand
GGAGAATCTTACCGTCTGAAGAACCGGATGAAGCTGGGGTTGGTACCCCCAAGGAAGTAGTTTTTTTACCAAGAATGGGAAATAATATTCCGGAAGAAATGGGAAATATTAAAACGGAGTTGACACTAAATGTTGTTCTTGTGGAAGGATACCACGAAATGCTTGCATTTGCGTTCACGTTTGCTTCAGGGTAACTGCAGATTTCGGAACTATAAACAGTATCGAATTGTCCTTTGCTGTAAGATTTTGTCAGACCTCCCCTAATTTGCCCGGAAATACTACTCTGAATGAAACGCCCCAGGGGTTTGCTGTATTCGAACATTCCACCCAGAAAAGTATTTACATCGATATCTTTTATAGTTGCCTCATTCTTCGAATTGGAACCAGGGTAGTTTCCAGAATAAATATACCTGGATGAATCATTAGCAATCTCTTCAGATCTACTGTAATAAATATTTGAATATACCCTGAAATCCATTCCTTTGCTTCGGTACTGTTTAAAGGCGTAGTCCCATTGATCGAGCAGTTCCATTGTCAGTCTGGCAGAAGGATTATCAATAATGTTATTTTCCAGCAGCCATGAGCAAAGTGAGTCCATTACGGTAATCCTACCCTCTCTGGTATCCAGAAAACGTTTTGCATCCAAGAGCTCGATATAAGCAGCAAGATCCTGTATCTGCTCCTTTTTTAAATTTGGCAGCGATCCCATCACAGCAGTAATGCGGTCCAGCATATTCAAGGCTACAGCAGCACTGGTGATTTCCGTTATACGTCCCGCTCCAAGATTAATATATCCAGCCCCGGATTGACTATTTCTGTTATGCTCGTTTTGATGCTCACTCATTATCCCCATACAACGATAGGCGATCTCGACGTTTTATCAAGTTATAGTTATTTACATTTTCATCACTGAATCCCAAACTGGCCGAAATACCTGTATAAATTGAATTTGTATGATACAGTCGGCCCCAAAGATCTGACATGAAAGTGAAGTTGTTATTCCGAAAACGATCAGAATATTTAGTTATATAATACATAGAGGAATCCAAATTGGTTCTCTCATATTTGTAATAATCATCGTATGCCCTTATATGCCCTGCATACTCCCACCTTTTCCTGTAAGTATTATGAGCATAAGCAAGTGAGAGATTGGCTGTTGTGGTATAATTGCGACTCAGATCATTGGATCTGTTTTGAAATCAGGATTGGAGTCGGGTCTTTGGTGAAAACACGAAACTTTGGGATGTACATTCCGGTTTTTCATAATCTTCAATACTGAAAGGATACTTATTCTGACCATAAACGGATAAAGTGCAGAACAGAACAAATAGTGATATGGACCAGCCCTTCATCAGAAGCCCTCCTTGACAGATCTTGAATAATAGTGCATTCGGGTGGCTGCGGTTTGTGGCTATGAAAAAGCAACTTGTGTACTAAAATAATTATTGGGGAGTATAATGGAAAATTGGGCAAGTCCGATTGATATTAGTGGCAGCCATGGCTTCCTTAACAATCGGGGTACCGCCTGATCCTCTGACGGCTATTTATCTATAGTCACTAGGGGGACTCCGCTCTGTAGCCCTATCCGTCAGAATGGACGAATGGTACCGCAAGATCTCGTGATCGATAGACTCCGATGCCTACTGGGAAGGAAGTGTCGAAGCGGGAGGCGAACCCCGCGCACCGGACAGAGGCGTCTTCGCCGTTAACAATAAAAATCTCACAATTTCGCGGGTACAGGAGCGATCGGAGTAGAAAATTAGGCAGTGTAAATGTAAGTTAGCCGACAATCTTTGCATATACAAAAAGCAAAAGCGGCAACCAGTCACCCGATTGCCGCATTACCTCTATTTCGGATCACTTGCAAAATAGACAAGCGATCACCCGCAGAAACTCAGATTACATCTGCGGTTCATCTTTCGGCTTGAGCGTTTCGGTGATTCTATTCACCGTAGCCTGAACGGTATCCAGACGCTCGGAGGCGGTCAGGAAGTCACCTGCTTCGGAATCCTTGATCGCGGCCATCAGGACTGTATCCGCAGCACTCAGGTACCCTTTCAATTCTTCAACGACCGCCTTTTTATCCTTTGACTTGGCAGCATTGGAGATACTTTTGGCAGAAGTAGCCAGATTTTCCTTGGCAATAGGAATATTCTCCTTCACCGTCGCTATGAAATCCGCTTTGGCCTTGGGGGCTTCCTTGGTAATATCCTGGGCAACTGTAGTCATTTTACTGAGCATGGTTTTAGCATTTTTGTAGCTGCGGCCGAAGAAAACTTTCTGGTTCTGGGTTGCGATTTCCGCCTCAGAAGTTTCCAGTGCCTTAAGGAGATTCTTATAGTTATTGGCCATGTACTTGTCGGCTTCAGCGTTCTTTGCGGCTTCGATGGCGGCCTTGGCAGCCTCAAGCTCGGCATTGGGTGCCTTGGCGCATCCGGAAACGAGGGAAACGGTGAGAGTCATGGCGGAAAGCAGGCAGATTGAGCGCTTAAGTGAGATCATTTTTACCTCCGTTTTTGGTGAATGAAATCAGAAAACCATAACTTTTGAATATAATGAATGATTTTATCGATGTAAAACCAATAACGACATGATGATGCATCAGGATGGCGGCAATTGTCTAATCCGTAAGGATGGGCGAATCCGCGCTCGGTACCCTCTTGTTTTATGCTCACGGCGAAGACGCCTTTTCTGTCACCAGCACCATCTCTCGCATCGCAGCTCCATCGAAGATAGGCATCGGAGTCTGTCAAAAGGAATTGTTGATCTTTGATTGTAGATTGTTGATTGCAAGAATGCTACCCCTATCGTGCCCTCCTTGACAGTCGGGGTACTGCCTGATCCCCTCTCTCCCCCAAAACCTACCTCTTGCACATTTCATTGTATTTACCGAGTAGTGCTTCGACCCCTTGCTCCTTTAAAACTTTCTGGTTTTCCACCAGGTCTTCATTGTACTGTTTCCATGTTTCTGCAAACTTTTTAAACCGGGAACAGGGGAAAGTTTTACACTGGTGACAAAAAGCAAGAGATCTCTTTTCAATACAGCACACATAGATGCTCTTGCACTTCCGGCTTTTACATCCGCTATCAGCTCCATCGCAGGAATTCGTTTTGCCGTTTTTATATCTCGGACAACCTCCGCAGAAAATTCCGCATGGAGGAATGCTCCCGTCATAATGCTTCATTTTTCATACCACCGCTGAATGCTACAATATGTCCCTATGCACAAGATTATCTCAATCCCCAAACACTACTTCTTATCGAGCAACTTCTTTAAGTATCCCTCATTGAGCAGATGAACTGTTTCAAACCTGCCCTTATAAAAGACAGCCCAGTTG
Organism: Fibrobacterota bacterium; assembly: GCA_023436205.1. Classification (GTDB taxonomy): domain Bacteria; phylum Fibrobacterota; class Chitinivibrionia; order Chitinivibrionales; family Chitinispirillaceae; genus JAEZKC01. Next base: position 8,987 of record JAEZKC010000087.1, on the reverse strand, counting down.
TTAAACACACAGGGTAGTCTTTTCGCTTTTTTCAGCGTATCGACTTTTTCAAAATTGACAGAAATACCATTTGCCTTGCAATAATCATCAATTTGCTTTATGCAGTTTGGAATATAGGGGCACTGCAGACCATAATAAATGGTCAGTGTTGTGCTATCGATGCTTTGTTTTTTCGCACTGGCTGCAAACTTTGGCCTGGTGCCGTCAAAAGACAGGGCCAGCAGCTCATACTCATTATCAATTGTATCCACCGTTTCGAACCCGAATTTCATCATGAACTTCTTTTCAGACAGGAACGGTTTTTTGACTTTTGAGCAGAGAACGCAGACACCTGATTTTTTCTGTTTTTTGGCATCGGCGATACAGTGCTTTAGCAATTCATCACCATACCCTTTTCCTTTATAACTTCCGGATACCCAGAGGCAGTAAATATAAAGGTAGTTATCTCCCACAACTGGAACCCACGCTTTTTCAAGAGGCGCGTATTCAATGAATACCTTGCCTTTCGCATCAAGCTTTCGGAATACATGGCCCTCACTGATTCTGTCTGCAAGCCATGCTCTTTTAACGGTAACACCTTCTTGATGTTTTTTATCGGCGATAGCGCAACATAGGTGCTCTGCTGCAATGTTGTCTGCCGTTACATTTATATATTCGTTACCCACTTCTATCCTCCATACATTTGATTAATCATCACTATTCCTCATAGCATATTAACAGCAAATTAAGCTGCCACCAAACCGAAGAACCCGCCGAAGACTCCCTGTACTTTGTTATCCCTAATATAACTACTATCATGGGAGGTGATACTATGTTCATGTTACACTTTTCATAACTTTGCTCTGATGGAGAGCATGACGGATTTTTTTTATTAACGGCGAAGACGCCTCGCAGGTCACCGGCACCATCTCTCGCTCCGCAGCTCCATCGAAGATAGGCATCGGAGTCTATCGATCACGACAATCGTACCCAGGGAATGACCCCTGGGCTAAGGGATGCAACCCCTTCGGGGTAAAAAACGCGCCCGAGTTCCTCTACTCTTCCCTGGCTGGAAAGGATACCTCTCTGTAAGGTTTTTTATCCATCCCCTCGTAGCTCCGTACAAGCATTGCAAGGCCGGTGCTCTTATGAAGAATGTTGCCAACCCAGTTTCCATTTTCGGCGTGCTGGTATAGATATTTGGATATCGTGAAGTGCTGGTGTAAATTGATATTTGGCCGTCGGAGTTGCCGACCCAGGATCATCCGGTTCCCGTAAGTGGAGATAAATCAGATCATCATTATTGTACCGATAGGTATTATCTTGTGCTTTACGAGGGTAGAAAAAGTGGGACCTGACCTGAATTTCCCGTACTGGATCGGTTGTGACAATGATCTCAGTTTTGTACGGAGTAGTATATGTAATATAAAATCCGCATAATAGCAGAATAGTAATAACCAATATCATTATAATGCTTCCATCCAAAGATTTGACAGAAACTTTTCCACTGAGAACTTTTTTGATTCCTGACAAGCATGAGGCTGCGGTTGTTTTAATAATGCCACCCAGGCCCTCTGATATAAGGCGATTTATAAAATGCCAGACGAAAAAGATCACCAACAGGTAAAAGTGTAAGATGAAGATGATATTTCCGAAAGCGTAGCCGAATTCATTAATGGTGATAGTTACAGATTCTTCTCCATATTCCACACTGCTATCCCAGCTGGCCCTTGTATAGAGGAAATAAATAGACAATAAAAGTAAAATCGACAAAATGGTTTTTTTTAGCATGCACTTAATCCTGAATCACTAAAAGCATAGCGGGGGATCCGTGCCCTCCTTAACAGTCGGGGTACTGCCTGATCCCCCAGCCGCACTAATGCCTTAATACTCGAAGCCAACCAATCAGCTACTGAACAAGAGCACTCCAGGTCCTCCCCTTTGCCAAAACAGAAATGATGTAGCTTACTTTCGGAAGGCCTTTAATATCGACCGTTAAAGTCCTGCCATTAACTATGGAAGATTGGGTATACACTACTTTCCCGTCGAGAGTGTGAAGTGTCACCTTTACCTGCCCGGCTTCCATGTTGCAGGGTAGCGCCAAGTGAACGCGGTCATTCTTCCGAAATGCGTTTATTCCCGCAAGGCGGGAATTCCGAACGGGAAGGGAAAAAGATTCAGTAGATCCCGGATTCAGAGCTATGATTGTTCCCTCTGAACCGATGAGAAACAGTTGCGAGTTTACATTGGCAATGCAATACAAATGGGTTCCTATTCCGAGATCAAGTCTTGTGTAGTTGAGGCCGTCAGGTGACTCGTATACAACACCCCATGCCCCGACAGCAATGAATCGGTTTCCATCGAAATAGATACTTTGAATCTGGCCCTCAACTGAATTGCCTTCAGTCCACACCTGACCGTCAGTAGAGGTGATCAGGTCTCCGAATTTGTCGAACGCAACGTACTTACCTTTTCCGAACGCCACAGAGGTCAAATCCAGGCCGACCAATCCGGTAGAGTGTGATATCCAGTTGATACCGTCCGGAGAAGTAACCACAGTTCCGGAATTTCCTACCGCAACAAAAAGGCCGTTATCAAAAGTTATTCCTGTGAGTTCAGTGGTAACACCGGAAGAACGCACTGTCCAGTTTTCCCCATCGGAGGAAGTGATAATCGTACCACCCCTCCCCACCGCCACAAACATATCATTGCGGAATACGAGGGAATTAAGATGCTCTTGGATAGGAACCGGATACTTTGTCCAGTTGTAGCCGTCTGCTGAACCCACAACTGTACCGTCCATTCCCACTGCGGCGAACCGATCTTTTCCAAAGGCAACAGAGTACAGGTCGTCTGTTTCAGAGGTGGCAATATTGGTCCAGTTCCTCCCATCAGTTGACACCAGAAGATAGCGGAGCCCCACCACCACGTAAAGCTCTTTACCGTAGGTAATAGAGTTTAAGAATGCCCAACTGTCAGCACCGATCGATTCTTTGGTCCAGGTTACGCCATCCTGTGATGAAATGATAATACCGCCGTTGCCTACTGATACAAATGTATTCCCGCCATACGCAATCGAGTTTAAGGTATTTGATGTAACCGAGGCCAGCATCTGCCAGTCTGCTCCATCCGATGAGGACCGGAGGGTCCCGCTGCCGATAGCGAAAAACCGGGAAGAGGCGAACTCAACCGAGTTGAGATCGCGGGTATCGGTGTGGCATACCTGCCAGTTTGTACCATCAGTTGACGACTTCAGAACTTTATCGTTGGCAACTACGAATAATCCATTTCCAAACACAATTTCGACCGGAAACAACTGCGTCACATTTGTTGCAGTCTTGGTCCACTCTGTACCATTTGAAGAAGTTATGACCGTGCCCTCTCTTGAAACGCTTACAAAAAGGTTATTGCCGTAAGCTACGGTGAGGAGGTCTTCACCATCGATATTGGAAGGTATTTTGGTCCAGGTTACTCCATCGGAGGATATTAGTATGACACCTCGGTCGCCGACAGCTACGAAGAGGTTGTTTCCATAAGTTATGGCCCAGAGCTGGGAGCTGATGCCGGAAATCCTATCAGTCCACACTTTTCCATCAGGTGAGGTAATGATGGTGCCCTTATCACCAACAGCGCAGAGTTTCCCTGCCCCTTGCGTCATCTTCATAAGCCGTCGCGTGGTGCCTGTATTCTGCTGTTCCCATTGTTTCCCATCAGTAGAGGTAAGCACGGTGCCTCCGTTGCCTGAAGCGACGAAGGTGTTTTCAAAATAGACAACAGAAAACAGGTTGTTACCCTGAGGAACTGGGTGACGCCACTCCCAGCTGTCCTGGCCTGAAGCAATGAAAATAATGCAGAGCAGAAGGAAAGCTGGAAACATGATGTGGAGAAAGTGGCTCTTAGGAAACTTACATGTTACCTTGGTGTTCATTGGAGTAGTCCTTAGTTATTGTATTTTGGGGGATGAAATAATATAGATGAATTGATAGGAGGGTGCAAGCAGCCGTCTTTTCATAGCAACGGCAGCAACCCAAGATGGCTCAAGGGGCCTTGCTGGTTTCAAAGATGCCCCTGAAAAACCATGTCTGAACCGCAGATTAAAGATGATTGAATGATTACACTGATTAATCAAAAGTAACCAAGTTCATCTTTAAAATGATTCATGGAAAGAGCAGATAACCTCTGTACAATCTACAAATATATAAACACACCTTCACGTGACAACTCCGAAAATCAGCGCAATCCCATAATCTTCGTTAATCAGCGGTCCAGACGTTTTTTTCTTCTCATTCTTCTCAATCTGCGTTCGTTTTCACCACCCTCTTAAACTGCAGACTCTTCGCTCCGAAATTTATCAATAGCCCGACTTCCATTCTGTATGCTTCGAGATAATTTATTGCCTGCGCCAGATGAGTATCATCCAGCGCCGACATCGCTTTCAATTCAACCATTATCTTATTTTCCACAAAGAAATCCACTCTCCGAGTACCTATTTCATACTCTTCATAAAATATTGGCATCTCCATTTCGCGCATGAATTCGAGCCTCTGATTTTTCATCTCAATAGCCAGCGCCCGCTGGTAGATTTTTTCCTGAAAACCATTGCCCAGAACCCGATGCACTTTCATGGCGCAACCGATTATTTTTTGAGTGATATCGGAGTATTTGTAGTCGGACATAGGAAACCTCCGCTGATTGAGTGTGATGTGAAAAATGTCTGAACCGCAGATTAAAGATGATTGAATGATTACACTGATTAATCAAAAGTAACCGAGTTCATCTTTAAAATGATCCATGGAAAGAGCAGATAACCTCTGTACAATCTACAAATATATAAACACACCTTCACGTGACAACTCCGAAAATCAGCGCAATCCCATAATCTGCGTCAATCAGCGGTCCAGACGTTTATGCTCTTCATAAAATATTGGCATCTCCATTTCACGCATGAACTCGAGCCCAATCCTTTTCCGGCAGGATACAAAAAGATTCAAGGAGCAGAAAAAACCTATCGTGTAGGGACAGGCTCCTATCGAATAATTTACGAAGTGAATAGTGGCCAGTTAAAGATCCTCATTATACGAGTAGGTCATCGAAGCAGCATCTGCAAACATTACAAAACATTGTTTTTGTCGCGAGTGACCTTCCGGCAGCTGTCCCCATCCGGCCCTGACGGGAGTACATGTTTATAATAACACTATCAACCTTTTCGCTGTGCAAAACGTATATATTATGAAATCAAGCCTGTTTTTTATGGAGTGCTCCAATGAAATTCAAAATAGTACTGGAACCAAGTGAGGAAGAGGGATACACTGCCACTGTTCCCTCTTTACCGGGATGTATAAGCGAAGGCGATTCAAGGGAAGAAGCCTTGGAAAATATCAAAGAAGCAATCGAACTATACCTGCAACCCTCCGAAGACAACCAGACCTATTCCGCAAAAGCGGAAATTCTTGAAATTGCTTTGTAGGCCAGTAATTAGTCGATCATTCCAATCCCGATTGTAACGTTCTCCTCTAGAACGCCCTTTCTGGGAAAGAGCATCTTACACCTACACTCCTTTCGTAAATCGCAGCGTGTTCGTGTTCGTGTTCGTGTTCGGGATCGGGATCGGGATCGGGATCGGGATCGGGATCGACTTTTTCCCTATCGAGACATCCGAGCCCTCCCTGACAGTCGGGGTACTGCCTGAGCCCCTACCGGCATATCAGGTAGTCACGGGAGGCCGCTCCGACAATAGCCTATCCATAAGAATGGACGATCTCCAACTCTATCGTGACAACTGTGCCCTCCCTGACAGTCGGGGCACTGCCTGAACGCCAACCGGCAGGTCAGGTAGTCACCACTCTCAGCGGAACCACCCTGGCGATATGATCAAAATCCCTGTCACCATGAAGAAGATACACCGAATTCTGTATGCAGGTGGCAGCAATCATGCAGTCTATCTTTTTACGGATAGTAATGCCTTTCTTTCTGCACCTGCGGAAAATCTGTGCTGAAAGAAGGTGAGTATCTTTTGTTGTTTCAAGGTAAACAAGATCTGAAAAAATTCCGCGCACCTTTTCAAACTGTTTGTCTGAAGCGATTCCCTGAAGAATTTCTGTGAGCACCGTGCCGCTGATACAGATATCCTCCGATTCCTGAATCAGCAGTTCAAATCTGCGGGTCTGCGCGGTTTCAGTGCCGTTGAAAAAATCGATCCACACTGATGTGTCAACGAGTACCACCGGTGCCCCTCATCGTCCTTGACTGATCGAGATCCCCGTTCCAGTCAATCTTACCTTTCAGATCAAGTATCCTTTTCTGATTCTGCTTTCTGATCAGTTCCCTGAGAGCAAAATCGATCAAAGCCTTGCTGGTTTTTATGCCAGTGGCTTTCTTACCCTCTTCAATCAGTTTTTCATCGAGCTCAATGTTAGTGCGTTTCATATACAAACCTCCATACACATCATAATATACGTTTATGTGTATGAAAATCGGACTGAAAAAAGTATGGATACAGGTTACGCGGAGCAGTTGATTGAGGCATTTTTCTTCTCCTCTGATGTGGGCTTTGCCCCTGCACTTCTAGTACGCCCTTTCAGGGCTGACAGTTCAGGGCAAGAGCATCTTTACACGTATACTCTTTTTTGAAAATCGTAGCGTGTAACTCTGAAATGAGCATTGGCGCTCGATTATCCAGCAATCCTCAAATTTTACATCAGAATTTCCCAACTCCGCCAGCCTGAAGGGCTGAACTAACCCAGCGAAGGGCAACGCCCTGGTAGACCGATTCACCATTGTTTTTATAGCCCTGAAGGGGCGGATTAGAAGCTGTTTACGAAAAGCAATCCCCGGGCTTTGCGATTTATGACAACAGCACCCTTACAAACCCAGCATATTCCCTTCGTTGCGGATTGGTTGGGCGCTTTTATGCCCGTCGCTTCCCTTTTTGCTAACGGCGAAGACGCCTCTCCTGGCACCAGCACCATCTCCCGCATCGAAGCTCCATCGAAGATAGGCATCGGAGTCTGTCAATCACGTGAATCGTACGAAACACCCGGTGCCCTCCCTACTCCCCCTTTAGGGGGCCGGGGGGCCTTAACGCCGGGGGGCAATCGGCCCGGTCCAAACCCCTGAGCCCTTAAACCCCTGAAGGGGACTTTCGGAATCACCCGACCGGTAATGATCCCAGGGTAATCGTTCCCAGGGAAGGAATCCCTGGGCCAAGGGACGCAACACCTTCGGGGTAAGGGAGGTTTGCAGTTTTCCACCTGGTACTCTTTTTATTCCTGACTATTTGCTATTAGTACGGGATATCCGTTTACTAAATAGATGGATATCATATTCATTGAAAGAGCTGAATTCATCAAAAAAATCGAGAGAATCGCATCAATTGAGGAATTGTATGCTCTTCAAGACGAACTAATCGCCTCTCCGGAAAAAGGAACGCTTGAAAAAGGAACCGGTGGTGCGCAGAAAATCAGAATGAAAGGCGAATACCGGGGCAAAAGTGGCAATGCGAGAATTATCTACTATTATGTGGATTTGCGGATGAGAGATCTGATTTCTGGATGCTTACCTTTAAAATGAGTTCTTTCATCCGCCGAAAAACGCGGTTTGCACCGATTTATCAAGGAGACCATAAATGCCGAAATCTGACCAGTACCGGGTGACAAAAGTAACAAAGGGAGGCCACCGGGTAACGACCATGATGGATGAAGAGACAATGCAGCATTTTCGCGCGCACATCGTTTAAAGGAGATAAGAAAGGAGGAACTGGGGCTCACTCAAAAGGAGCTGGCTGAAGCCGTTGGTGTGAATGTGAGGACGCTGCAGGATTGGGAGCTTGGCCGCAGTCCAATGCCTAAGCCGGTGGAAATTCTTATGGAGTTGATGAAAGAGATGCCCTCAGTGCGAAAACGTCTCCTCAGGCAAGCTTAGAAAATCTTCCCGGGCTTTTTACCCCGGGGATCAAACAACCCAGTTCTCTATCTTCAACTTCTGTACACGCCTGAACTCGTTTTCGTTGTTGGTGACAAGCGTTAACCCGCAAGCCAGGGCGTGAGCGGCAATAAGAGCGTCATATGGGCCGATCATATTTCCTTTTGACTCCAGACAAGCCCTGATTTCACCATATTTCGATGCAGATACATCATCAAAGGGGAGAATAGAAAGCGGAGCTGTAAAAGCAGCAAGGGCAAGCCTGTTTTTTACAGGGCTGCCACTCTTCTGAACTCCATACTCCAGTTCAGCCAGAGTTATCGACGAGATGAAAACATCTGAAGGCTTCAACTTCAGAAGGCGTTGAATGACCTCGACCGGTCTCTTTTTTATTATGTAAATACAGATATTGGTATCCAGCAAATACCTCTTCACAGTTTTTTCCTGCCCTGTGGCTAGGGTTGGTTGCGACTCTCCATAAAATCATCGCTAAAACCCTCAATGCTCTGAAGCAAAGGGGCCCAGGGGTCTTTTTTTGGATAAAGAAGAACTACATTGTCAAATTTTTTGATATACACTTCTTCTTCATCGAAACGGTATTCCTTAGGCAATCTTACAGCCTGACTTCCGCCTGAATTGAACACTTTTGCTGTCTTCACCCGAAACCCCTTTTTTGAAAAATATATATGGTTGTATATATTACGGGAAAGGAGGCAAAAAGATTACCGCGACCTCCCGGCCTTTCCTACCCACCCCTTTAGCCGCTGGCGGAGACAGCCAGATCCAGGATGGACGGTGTACTCAAGAACAGTGGTTTTCTGCTAACGGCGAAGACGCCTCTCCTGTCACCGGCTCCATCTCCCGCATCGCAGCACCATCGAAGATAGGCATCGGAGTCTGTCAATCACGAAAATCGTACGCAACTCCCGGTGACCTTCCTACTCCCCCTTTAGGGGGCCGGGGGGCCTTAAAGCCGGGGGGCAATCCGGCCCGGTCCAAATCCCTGAGCCCCTTAATCCCTGAAGGGGACTTTCGGAATCACCCGGTACACAGGAAATGATCCCCGGGCAATCGTTCCCGGGGCATCG
>JAEZKC010000052.1 GCA_023436205.1 Fibrobacterota bacterium | reverse complement strand
CTATTTACCGACGTGGGTAGCAGAGGGTAGCTATAATATAGAGTTTAGATCGATAGCTCTTAATGCAGATATGAACAATTTGAATAACCAAAGCCAGACTAGTGCAAATACATTAATCGATAAATATGTAGCAACAGATACAATTACAGTAGAAGTCTCAGGAAGAATGTATGGTTTTTCTGTTTATGATGTATCTGATTATCCTGCATGGGAAAGTGTATTCAGAAAAAGCGGTTCTCTTGAACTTACAGATAACTTATATAGAGTAGGACTAAGAAATAGAAATGGTGTTCTTGTCAAAGAAAACGCTCTATATACATTACCTATCATGAGCGGTTCTCATCCTATTAACAAAACTCAGACGATAGGTACAGGTTATATGTTCCGCTATTACCTATATACCATAGGGAATATGTATGATGAGAATGATGCTATTGAAATTATACCGACATTTTATTATATATCAAAAGATGGGAAGACAAGAACGGAAGTTGATGTTTATTATACAGAAACGTTTAATAAAAAAGTCAATGAATTGGTAAAGGTAGGAAGTGAACTTGATAAAACGAATAAGAAAAAAATATCTTTAGGAAACAACTACACTTCAGTACCGTTAGCTGAACTAGAAAAAACTGCTTCTCTAATGAATTCATCAGTAAAAGAAATTAAAGCATCATCATCTGAAGCATATACATTTTCTCATATTTGGCTAGATTATAAGCTAAGGACATATGTAGGATCAGGAAATAATATACCATCAACAGTAGATGCAAAAATAGCTCAGAAATCAGTCCAAAAGTGGTATGGTGAATATTACTTACCGTGAAAAGTATCAGTTGTAAAAAAAGGTTACGATGTTGCAACTTATGCCTCTAATCATAGTATTAATTATAAGGAAGACTTTTGGCTAGGAAGTGACGGAGGGTATATAGTTATTAACTTTACAATCAAGGCTATCAATAATAATAAGGAATACCTTTCATACTATGGAAGTGGTAGAACAGATACTTGTAATATGTGGACGTTAGAAGGCTTTTCTTACATTAAGCAGAGCAGTGATGGAACCGCGTATTACTTGACACAGGGAGACACGCTAATGTATAATATTAGAAACTCAGCTGGAGATCAGTATAATGCGGGGGGAACGCATTAGCGTTAATACTAGGGGGAGCAAAAATGTTTGCAAAGCAATCTAACCGCTTGCAACAAATTGTATTTTATGGTGCAGCAGCATTACCGGTAGCATTCTGTGTATCGCAAATATGTGCGATTGAGCAGAATGTGCTTGTAAGAGATTGCACAGGGCGAGAGTCATTACTTGTTTTATTAAGCAATTATAAAAAAGGCAGATTAAATCAAGAAAATGGTGTTCATTATGTACGTTGTGATTATAATATTGATTACAGTAATTATGATTTAATTATCCATTATGTTGATGATTTGCTTGATAGGGATTTGCTGGCGATAGCAGACTATGTTTTCGTCAGCATAGAACCTTTCATGTATTCGTTCCCACAATTTACATATATGGCAGAGCTCATAGATAGTAGTTACGCAAGTAATATTTTTGTGGTTTATAGCGGAGCAAGAAAATCTGTGTTTGGGCAACGATTAGAGTTATATATAAAATCAAGTGAAATGATTAATAAAGTCTGTAATTTAGTTTTCTCTGAAGATTACGACATAGATACTTGTAAACGTAACCTCATGCCATTCTACGAACATAGCCTTTACATCGACGTTTCAAGTAGATCTTTTGATTTATTTTGCACCATAGGTTACATATGGAAACCATTAGCTAAGAGAACTATTTTGGCAAATGATGAAATTGTTAACAGAAACAGATGGGTACTTTAACTAAGGTTATAGCGCATAAAGCGTATAACATACAATATGAAAAAAACCCAGGAGGGAGTGTAATGTGGAGTAAAGGTATACCGCTTAGTGCCGCCTACTATGTTGATCCAGAACAAAAAAGAGGCCGTGAAAAATTGCAGAAGCTGCGCCCCGAAAGAGCATTGCCAGAGGTTGGTACTGTAATTCTTTTTAATGAAGTGTACAAGTACAAAGACAAAAGGGAATGTGCACCTAAGAGAGGTGTTGGCTTGGTAACAGGTTATTCGAAACATTTAATGAGTGTACAAATCAATGTTAATAAGAGTTTTAGTTATAACATGTCATTTCAAATAACAGAAATTCAGTTTGAAATTGTACGATATGTTTCACTCCGTAAAATGTTATCTAATGAAGAGTTTAATTATCAAGATATCGATATTGATAATATGTCTAATGAGATTAGAGCATTAGTTATTTAATATCAATAATGTTTAAAGGGGTTATTACATCCGCTTTGCGGAGGTGAAAATTTTATAGGAGGTGTTATTTATGAGTATTAACAATGCTTGTAACATTTGTAGTATGGAAACTATAAATGATAAATTTATTCTTGTTCAAAATAAGCGCATTTGTTCTAAGTGCGTATCTACTATCGTTGGTGGAATGACTTTTGCTAACGATTTCAATGATGAAATATCTTCTGTACCTTCGGTACAACCTGGTGTTTCTACAATTGAAGAGCAGAGTTTCAGCAAGGATGCAATCATGCATCCTACTGAAATAAAAGCTCGTTTAGATCAATATGTAGTAGGGCAAGACCAGGCAAAAAAAGTTCTTTCTGTAGGTTGTTATTCCCACTATAAACGATGCAATATGAAAGATGATGAAATTAAAAAGAGCAATATTCTTTTACTTGGTCCTACTGGTTCTGGTAAGACTTATTTAGTTGAGACTCTTGCTAAAATTATGGGGGTTCCTCTAGCTATATGTACCGCTACAACGTTAACAGAAGCCGGGTATATCGGAGATGACGTGGAAAGTGTTGTTAAGAGACTATTAGATGTTTGTGACAATGATATAGAAAAAGCACAGAGAGGAATTATATTTATTGATGAAGTAGATAAATTAGTTAGTTCATCTACGGACACAGAGAAAAAAGTTGGTGGGAAAGGTGTTCAACAAGCATTATTACGTTTACTAGAAGGATCTGTTGTATCAGTTCCACTTATAAAAGAACCAATGAGGGCCGGATGCGTAGTTGACGTGGACACGTCAGGGATTTTATTTATTTGCGGTGGAGCATTCCCTGAGATAGAAACCATAGTTAAAAGAAGAATAAACCAAGCTAATTCCATAGGGTTTAATAGTACTATAAAGGTAACTATGGAAGAGAACATTTTAAATCAAGTAACAAATGAAGATTTAATAAAATTTGGTTTAATACCAGAGTTCATAGGAAGATTACCAGTTAAAGCCACTTTAGAAGCTCTTTCAGTTGATACACTGAAACGAATACTTAGCGAACCAAAAGGCTCTTTATTATCTCAATATAAGAAGCTTTTTAATTATGATGGAATTGATTTGATTTTTGAAGATTCAGCACTTGAGAGAATTGCAGAGAAAGCCATTAAATTAGGAACAGGTGCAAGATCTTTAAGGGCTATTATGGAAGAATGCCTTCTTGATTTAATGTTTGAAATGCCAGCAAAAGGTAAGGAAAAACAAGTAATAATTACTAGTGATTTTGTTGATAGTAAGGGTGCAGCGTGAAGCTAGCTATTGTTGTTATAGAATAAAATTTATCTTAACAAAAAGTGTTGACATTTATGGCCGACATATGGGAATTTATAACCATACTCATGTGGAAGGAGGATTATTCATGAAAAAGTATCACGCTTTTATTATATTCTTAGCAACTTGCAGTATTCTACTTACAGGGTGTGATGCTAGTAAACAAACACCTTTCTCTTATGAATCTCAAGAGCAGATAGTAAATGAACATATTGATAAAAGTGAAGAACTATCCGATGCTGCTTATGATTCGTTTGAAGATAAAACGGAGAGTATCTATAATAAAGCATTTGAAGAATATGTTAAAAGGGATACTGTTCAAGGTAATGATATTCCATGGTCAAAAAGGCTTTTAAAAGCAGGTTATGGTATTTATTCTAACATAAGAGCTATGGCACCACTAATATTTCTTGGCTCAATTGGTATAGGTACTATTCTTATTCTTGCATCGCGGCATAATAAAGCGACTAGGAAATTAGGATGGTATGGGTTTATTTTTGGTATCCCAACATTGTTATTACTCTTTGTATTTGGAGTTGGGATATTAAACGATATGTTTTTATTTTAAAAGGAGGTGTTTTATGAGTATGAAAATGGAAAGCAGTTTTATTTTTAATCGTCCTCAGAATAATGAGG
>JAEZKC010000035.1 GCA_023436205.1 Fibrobacterota bacterium | reverse complement strand
ACATATGAGGATTTTTACCATGAACTTTGACTAAAACGGTTCATCCCCGTGCATACGGGGAACATCAAAAAGTTTAGCAATGTTTTTTAACCCTCGGCGGTTCATCCCCGTGCATACGGGGAACATTCATCCTGCAATTCCTACTCTGGTATGCTGAACGGTTCATCCCCGTGCATACGGGGAACATATAAATTGTATAAGGCCACGAGCAGAGGAGTACGGTTCATCCCCGTGCATACGGGGAACATCACTCGGAAGCCTCAGAGTAAATGCTGAATTTCGGTTCATCCCCGTGCATACGGGGAACATCATTATCTTGTCCACCGCAGCCTTCTTCCCAACGGTTCATCCCCGTGCATACGGGGAACATTATAGATTATCATAATATTTGGGAGGCCGTAACGGTTCATCCCCGTGCATACGGGGAACATATTTGACTGGAGAAAATTAACAAGCGCAGCCGCGGTTCATCCCCGTGCATACGGGGAACATCGCAACGGAGCCGATTTAATTAGCGGTACTGGCGGTTCATCCCCGTGCATACGGGGAACATATTTTGCTGATTGTGAACTTGCATGGACGAATCGGTTCATCCCCGTGCATACGGGGAACATGGTATCAATAATCCAACGGACAGATTCCAGAGCGGTTCATCCCCGTGCATACGGGGAACATACCCGAATTAAATCTAGGCTCCCAAGATATTGCGGTTCATCCCCGTGCATACGGGGAACATCAGTGTTTATATCTGGTGTTATTTCTGGATCACGGTTCATCCCCGTGCATACGGGGAACATACACTCTCGGTCTTACTACCGACGGCATGACCCGGTTCATCCCCGTGCATACGGGGAACATTATCTGCATTCCGCAAAGGATGCAATTCCGTCCGGTTCATCCCCGTGCATACGGGGAACATTATACGCATGTTTCAGCATTTTCGTAACCTCTCGGTTCATCCCCGTGCATACGGGGAACATACTAAATCCTAACCTCCGGAATTCCAACAACTTAGAATCCCTCAATTTTCCCACCGATTAAAAAGTACTTTTTTCCAGCTTTATTTCAAAGAACTTATGTCAAGCATTCAGGAATACCGCTGCACTGCATCAGGGTGAAATCCCACCAGTTTCAAACCATCCATCTCCACCGGTGCCCGCCTGTTTTTTCCGTGAGTAACAAAATCAAACCCTGACTCTGTATTGGTGTTCCACATCATCACCGCATTCCCGTCATCAATAAAACTCACCACCTGCTCCCAAAGCATCTCACGGACCCGCTTGGAGTGATCTCCCACATACACACCGCAATGTACCTCCAGCAGATACACTCCCAACCGCCCACGCAGCCTGGGCGGGGCGTTCTCAACCACGATGACCAACATCGCCACTCTTCTCCTTTTCCGGAATCGCTATGGGCACCGCTTCCTCATGCGGCGGTGGAGGCTCCATTTCCCCAGCCGCTAACACCTCCTCGATAAAAGGAATTATGTCCTGCAATACCTTCCATTCCCGAAATGCATCCCTGCAGGCTAACCGGATTTTCCTTTCCAGATCCGTAGTCTCCTTTGCCGCGATTCGGAATGCGATGGGAACTACGGTCTGAAACTTAAACAGATCAGCAATATCATATACAAATGATTGAGGCTTTCCAGTATGTATGAATCCGATAGCTGGTGCATAGCCCGCAGCCAGAATCGCAGCTTCACATACCCCGTATAAACAGGCCGTTGCTGCACTCAGGCATTTGTTTGGAATATCACTCACCCCCCAGTTCTCAGGATTGTAATTTCGCTTGTCCCACTTTACTCCGTACTTTGCAGCAAGCATCTGGTAAGTAGTTCTTACCCGCGCCCCCTCTATGCCCCGAAGCTGTTCGATACTCCTGCGAGATGGTGGATCTTCACCAAAACGAATTTTGTACATGTGCCGCACCACTTTGAGGCGTGCATCCGGATCAAGTGCAAGCTTTGCCTGATAAAGAAGTCTGTCGGCACGAGCTCCTCCCGGCTGCCCCGCGGCATACACCCGCACCCCGGCCTCACCCACCCAAACCAGAAGTGTCCCCACCCGTGCAGCAAGCACCACTGCATGATGAGAAACTCTGGTCCCGGGCTGCAAAAGCAAACAAGCTACCGATCCCACCGGAATCTGCACACGGATACCGTTTTTGTCAATTAGTACAAAAGTACCGTCAAGAACATCCAACTCTCCATACTCAAGAAAAAGCATGGAGACCCGCTCCTTCATCATTATTGGCTTTGGAGGAGGGAGGCCGTTCATGTTCGCGGAGAGGGGGAAAGGGATGAAACGCGGACAAGGGAGAAAGATGAAACACGGATTGTACGGATTGCGCAGATTGCACGGATTGGGGAAAAGAAAGATGCAGCACGGATTGAATGGATTGCGCAGATTACGCGGATTAGAGAAAACGGGGAAGAGAGGGGCATAATTTATCCTTTGTATTTATGGTTTGAACTGATGAAACGTTCGAACTGAAGACTCTTTGCTCCGAAGTTTATGAGAAGACCTATTTCCAGATGATAAGCAGTCAAATAATTGAGAGCCTGAGCCCGGTGCACATCCTCAAGAGTTACCAAAGCTTTCAGCTCGACCAGAATTTTTCGTTCAACTATGAAGTCGGCGCGCCTGCTGCCTACCTCATGGTTTTTATAATAAAGAGCCATCTCCTGTTCTCTAAGAAACTCTATTCCGCGGTCCTTCAGTTCCAAAGCAAGGCAACGCTGGTAGATAACCTCCTGGAAACCGTTTCCCATATGCTTATGCACTTCCATCGCAGCCCCGATAACTTCACGGGTGATATCAGAATGCTTGAGGTCCTGCTCGCTCATGGAATACCTCCTTATGAAAGATGAAACGCGGATCAAAAGGATTACACTGATTACACGGATTTAGAACACGGATTGGACGGATTGCGCTGATTACACAGATTACCAAATCCGTGGAATCCTTTAATCCGTGTCAATCCGTGCTTCTGACATTTATTTACACTACCCAAACAGATGAAACACGGATTAGACGGATTGCACAGATTACACGAATTACCAAAATCCGCGAAATCCTTTAATCCGCTGTTAATCCGTGTTTCTGACGTTTATTCTAAGCTCTTCTCACCAACATCAATCCACACCCAAAGGCTTTTGAAGCACCGAGTCCTTTGTATAATGCTTTCTCAACAAATACTTCAGGGTCATTTACCTGCAATATACCCGCGTAATTTACAGAACTAAATGTAATCTCTTTTCCACTTTTTTTCTTGCTGAAACGGTGCTGAAGATAGCCATCAATAAGCAATTCATTAGGATTTACTAAAAAGCCATTCTGTTCAGCTCGGTTAACAAGCCAATTCTTTACAGCACTCTCACATGCAAGAACCAGCTCAGGCATTTTCAAACCACTTGTCTTTGCTGTTCTCTTGGCATCCATCCAGACATCATGCTTTACAGAGTTCTTTTTGCCTTCAATCTTTCTAGCAATCACAGGATTTGCTGTAAGTGTAAAATACAAATGATCACCTTTTTTCACTTTAGGTTCGTAAGGCTTACAATGAACTGAAACTGCATTGCTGGGAACAGGATTCTCATCGGAAACTACAAGGTAGCGGGGATATCCACCTTCGTTGTCTTCTCGGAACAAGAAATCTCGTTTCTTATCACCAGTATTTGGAAACAAACCCCAAAGAAGCTGATGAACGAAGTAGCCATTAGAGCTTGTGCCATCTTTCAGCAACTTGAAGAGCTCTGGACCGGGATTAATCTGCACCCTACTGAGAAACATCCGCAACCTCCTCACTCTGCTCAACAGTACTGTATTCTTCACGGAATGAAAACTGCCACCGTTTTCTTGATAGAGGAATATCATTCCTTATTGACCTGTGTGATTCCTGAAAACCTGAATGATCACATTCTTCCCAGAAGTAGGTACAAGATTCACCGCTCATTAAAACTCGATTCTGATAGGTGTCGAATACTGATTTCAACCAATCGGGCTTTTCATCCGCAACAGGAACAGGGATTTTCATCTTATACAACTGGAAAGCATCCCTGATTGTCTCAGCTTCAAAAACATGTGGGTTCAGAGGTATAGCAGGAGGGCATGATTTACGTCCGAAGTACAATTGGAACATCGGGTTTTTGATCGCATTTTCGAACGTTTCAAGTGAATAAGAATCATTCTTAAGCCAAACAGCTATAACCGAAAGTGCATCACAACGGTATTCACGCCGCGAAAGGATGGTTCCGATTTTCTCCTTTGATGCAGTCATTTCATCACGACGAGTATGGTACACTACTTTTCGTTCTGATTTAGGTGTCTGAACTGTATGAAAATCCTTACACACAGTTCCGCCTGTAATCATTTTAACTGCAAAACCAAGAGAACCGGTCAAAGCATTTATCTGCTCATCTTGATCACGGCGAATTCCCAGAGCCGCCGCCAGCAAACCTATTACAGCTGATTTGCTAGGCTGCCGCGAGCTCATTCGTTCTCCTCCGATGGCAATTTCACCCCACGAAACGAGTGGAGCATAGCACTGAAAAAGTAGATATCTCATCGGTTCAGGCTCCTACGAATTTGAGAAGTTCATCAAATGAGCCTTCGCCTTTTTCGACATTGATGCTATAATGACAATCAGCACAATCCCCATACACTTTATTCATATTCCCCCGCAAGGCTTCAAGCCGCACAATAGCCGCATTCGCCATATCCGGGTCGTCCACCGGCTTAAGGAATGCAGAGGAGAGTTGGCGAGGTTGCTGAGTTCCTTTTTCAGCAAGGATATAAAGTGCGCGGGCTCTGGATGCATAGCTGTTTTGTTTGCCTGAAGGAGAAACCGTTGCAGCAGCTTGAGTAAGTGCTCTAATAGCCTGGTTTGCAAGGGTAGAATCTCCAAGATTTTGTTCAAGAAGAGTTTTATTGATGCATACATAGGTATAAAACACACCCGAACCAAATCCTGTTTCACCAATATGCGCGGAACCAGAATCTTCCTGACCTTCATTCAGGTCATCTACAGCTGTAAAGTAATCATCTTCAACCGCGACCCGGTTCACAGTAATTGCATGTGCAACCTGGGCAGCTGCTTCTATATTGAATGTCGGGCTTGAAGCCAACATACGTCCGAATAGTGCAATATCAGCTGCTTTAATATCCTTTCTTAACAATTCCAATTCATCCGTATTGGGACCTCGGTTTTCTGCAATAATGGTATCACAGATTTTCAAGGCTGCATCTCTTTCCACAGGAGAAATGTGAGCAAGCTGTTCAATCTCAAGATCGGCTAAAGGTTTGTCTTTGTCTGTACCTTTTAATTTTCCGAATTGAGAGGCGATTTCCTGAGCCCACTTTTTTGCTTTTCCCTCGGAAGCACCTTTTCCAACCAGATATTTATAAAGTTCGACCCCGAAGAGTTTGGTTCTCTTGCCGAGATAGCCTTTCATTGCTTCCTCGAAAATCTCTGAAGTACGCCAAGCCCTTTTTAAACTCTGCGAGGAAATTCTCAGCCGGTCAACTCCCCCCATCTTTGCAGTTTTTGGACGTCCAAGATCATCACGATTGAGGTTGGCAGGTGCATAGTTAGTCAGGAAATGCAATTGGATAAATTGAGACATGTTTTGGCTCCTTTATTTGAGAATTTGTGAATAGTATTCTTTTGAAAGCACAAACTTAAGACTTTTGCCTGGTTCCTTGTATGTCTTGCCCCTGTTTTCCTCGTCCCAGTGAAGGATTACATCAACTATGGATAGAGGGTTTACATTCCCGTCAAGAATAGTTACCGCTCTCCGCAGCGCTGTGTAAAACTCGTTCCATTCCCTACAGGACAGAAATTGACGGAATCTGGTTTCACTGAACGGAACCCGGTTATTTACAGGTGTGCCCAGTTTCGCGGCGATGAAACCATCCCCGTTGATTTTCACATGTGCCAAAATACCAGTAATAGTTGCGGCGGCCTCGAATGAAAACCACTGTGGTAGAATCCGCATAAGACTGTGAGTTTCCGGATGCAAAGCAGCTTCGGATGGTGATGCACACCTTTTCAATCTTGCCTTGGACCCGTTGTTCTGAAGCATTCCTTTCCACCAAACAAGAATGTCAGTCTGTAGTTTTTCATCTCTTACAATCCAGAAAAACGGCTTTTTTTCATCTTTCCCCATTTAGACCTCCTCTATTCTGATGTGATCATAGTCTTTAGTTGTTTTTTCATTTTACCTACCGATTTATCTATATCGATTCTTGCTTTAATGACTCTTTTCATGTCTAAGCCATCTTCCTGCTGAGCAATGGCCCACTGGTCAAAAAGTGTATATGCTTGAGCTGATAGAATTTTCATCCACCTTTGAATTAATTCGTTTTTTAGAGAAACAGAAATAGGGTCCTGGACTAAATTATTAAGCAGAGAATAAAAGTCAGCTTCTGTGTTCTGCCAAAATGATGTTTCTATAAATGCGACATCTCCCTTTACATCTTTGGGGGAACTGAACCATGCACTCTTAATTTTCGATTTGACATCCCCTGCCAGATCTTGAGTAGTGGCAACGATCTGCTGAACAAAACCAGAAATCAACTTGGCAGTTCTTGGATCAAAGGGGTAAACCGGCATCGTGGCATCGTACCAACATAGTGCCTTCATATTTTCCATTGCGTAACCTGCAGCCCATAGGGTTGCGCCTTGATTTCGAATAATATCACGACGATATGCTGATTCTTGGCTCAATTCAATAACTATGGCAGGTAAAATATCATCTGTTTTCAATGAAAGATCCAGCCAGTGGCGGTAACATATCCCTCCAAGTTTTGGTTTCCTCGAGATAAGTACACCGTTAGTATCTAAACTGTACGTATTGAGAGGGTGGCGCCATGTTCCACTATAATTATTTCCGGAGTGCCTTGTCAGATATCCTTCAACAATAACATCAGATTGTAAACCGGTAATATCGCATTTTCCTGATGTCTTTTTAAAAAGTAATCTGATACGTCTAGGCATTCCAAAATACATATGAAATGGGTGACATTCACTAGGATGTAATTCACTTCCATCATTACTAACTTTAGTCGGTTTTAACCAGGGGAAAATGTCTGATTTCTCCATTTTTCTAAGGTCCCCAGTTAACTTAATGGTACTTTGCTCATCGATTATGTTTAACCAAATCTTTTTCCAAAGACTTGCTTGGGGAGCTGTTGGTAGAAGAACAGTTGTAAGAGGACCACCACCTCTAAGTCCAGTTCTATTTCCTCTACCACCAGGTGGAGCAAAGGTCTGCAAAGTAAAAAGTGCAACTGCCGCCCAATAAGGATTTATCTTCTGAGGCTCATTCTTGCAATATTTACTGTCGACAGCTATGTAGTGTTCGTTTGCTGGTAAATTAATGAAGAGATTTCCAAGTGTCTCCTCTTTACTCTCTTCGGGAAGTTCAAAGTCCTGCATAAATGCCGGACCCTCGGAATCTATTTCAAAACATTGTTCATATTTCAAAACTTTATCTTTGAATTCCTCAGATCCCCAAGGTGAATAGTACAGATCACTCCAGTGCTCCTCATCCTCTGGTAGAGCCGCAACCTGAACGATGCCGATAAGTAGCTGGTATATTGCATTACGAAAATCAGGGCGGGGCGATAGGATATCCACGACTGGATTAGTTGAGTAATTATCAAGTAACTGCCAGATTGCGATATCTTCTTTAGTGCCGTCTCGGCGAACTATTGGCAGCCAACTGTCTTTTAGCAAATTCATTTGACCTCCTTCTGATCTCGATTTTCTATGCTCAGACCTATATTCTTTTCATATGTGATAAAAACATTTCTATTTTTCATATCCTTGCCATACGCCTGGAGGCGTTCTCCTTCAAAAACGACAAACAGGGTATCATACTTGAACCTACGTTGTTGCTGAAGTTTATTTACTTTTTGCTCAATTTCTACGGAGTAGACTATCTGAGCTAGTTTAGATTTCCTCAGTTTTAGGGAACTCATATCCCAGGGGTATTCGCTATCGCTGTATAATGGCGTCACCTCACCATCAATGAAACGACAGAGATAAACTGTATTCTGAGGATCGCTGAGTCTGCTTGGAATTCTCTCCTCCTCATCCCAACGATTACTACTACCAGTACAGTATCCGCTGCCAAAATGAAGAACATTAAAATCAGCCATACTCTTTTTAGTCATGACTTCAGCCCAGGCATTATCCTCAGCTTTATTAAAAACGTCGTCATCATTCTTTGGCTCTTCGCCATAAACAGCTTCAATCAACGATCTCGCTGACTCAGGCATCTTCAACATTTTTTCATGCTTTAGAATTTGATAAGAACGCCAAAGAACTGCGGTGTCATTATAAACTGCTGCTGCTTGAGGGAAAGCATTCTCATACCATTTTCCCGAAGGTTTTCCGGCAGGATCTGGCGGTATGTGAATGTAAAAAACCGGATCTGAACGTCCGGGCTTGCTTTCTTTTACGATACGATTACCTTCTTCATCACGAAAATGTCGATGCAAACGGCCAGCACGCTGAATTAATAAGTCAATAGGAGCAAGATCACTGATCATTATATCAAAATCAAGATCCAGACTTTGCTCTATAACCTGACTTGCAACTACTACCCTGCCTTTTCGTTCCTGGGCATTTGAATCCTTGCCGAAATGATGCAGGATCTTCTTTTCAGTATTTAATCTGTCATGAAGAGCTAAACGGCTATGAAAAATGTCTAGATCATCAGAATTTAGCGTTTCCGGACTGTTTAAGAAAGAATATGATTCTATTACATCTGAGATAGTATTGCGAATCCAACAAACGCACTTTCCATTAGAAACAGATTCATTAATCAATTGATACACATTATCTTTCGACTCACAGAATTTTATTCCAACTTCACGATGACTCTCATTCCGAGTCTGCACTGGTATCTCTTTACAACTATCTCGAGTTACACAAGTCACCAGTGGAAAGGAATCCTGCTCCAAAACATTCTCATTACAGCAAAGCCCTTTAGAAAAAGCATTAACAAAGATTTGACGCACTTTCAAGGGTAATGTGGCAGATAATAAAATGACAGATCCCCCTGAAGCTGCATGATACTCCAGAATATTTTCCAATTGCCTGAGCATATATGCATCATAGGCATGGACTTCATCCACAACCAAAACTTTATTGCTCATTCCGAGAACACGCAATGATTGGTACCTTACCGGAAGGCCTCCTAATAAAACCTGATCAATTGTTCCGACTCCACAATCTGCCAATAAAGCTTTTTTTGAAGAATCGGCCAACCACTGAGCACAATGTGCGCTACCTTCCTCTGACAATTCATTACTATCCAAATTATCAGATAGGTTCACAAATGTATCTCTGAATGATTTGCTGAAAGTTTCTGAAAGGTGGCGGGACCCATGACTTAAAACCAATGATGGGGTTTCCTCATCAGTAAAAAGCTTTGAATAGACTGGTGCCATTCTTTCGTACATCGCATTCGATGTTGCCATTGTTGGAAGCGCTATGAAACACCCATTCCCACCCCCATTAGCCAATATTCGGGACACTAATGTCAATGCGGCTTCAGTTTTACCGGAACCGGTTTGATCCTCCAATATCCAGAGTTGAGGCGAACAGGGAACTTCCATTTCATCACAAATTTTTTGAAGCGCAGAGGGTGAATTTTTATAAGCCGGGAACAAATGCGAAAAACCGCCCTTACTTGAAGCCCTTGCTGGCATTATCTCTGCCATTTCAATTGCCCTACGGGCATTCACTAAGGTCCTTTCATAATACTGGTTCAAATCCATCTCATTCTGGCAAAATGGAAATGAATCACCAGATCCAATCCAATCGCATACTGTAACTAATCCGGCGATAGTCCAAGTAGTACATCTTATCTCATTTTCGAGAGAGTTTCGTTCAATCCGCGGACGCTTCAAAAACTCTCGTACTTCTTCTATGGCCCTCGAAGAAATAACCATAGATCGGACTGTATTGAAGAATTCTTCTGCACATTTGCAGTCAATAGCAGAAAAAGGCTTTATACCTATTATGTCTTGCTTGGAAGGTGGAATTCCATGATGTCCTAAAAAACAGAAGGCAAATATATCAAAAAAGGATTCCACCTTCGGTCTTGGCTCTTCAGAAAAATGAGCATTGTACAGTACCTCGAAAAGTTGATTTTGGTATAATTCCCATCCTAATTGATCATGGCGTGGGAAATAAGGTTCTGTACTTGTTCTTGATTGCAGCTTTTCTAGCAATTCGGGACAGAGGTTCTGAAATCGCACGGAAAATTTGCCGATATCATGGATTGCAAGAAAAAACAAAAACCATTCACGGAAACTATCTTCTGATAATTGATAGGAAGCAGCATTTTTTTCGACAAACGCATTGTTGAGCTTCAACCAGATATCTCCTACTGCAGCAACATCCAGGCAATGGTAAACTAGGAGATGGTAATCCCATTCCTCATCGTCTGTTTTCTTTGATTTACCCCAGTATTTATAGTAATTCATACAGATCCATTCTTATGAGAATTCACTATCCTTTCCCCTAATCTACTCCCCCTCAGTCCTATACCTTGAGACTCTCCCGATTTTTTTTCATTTTCCCTCATATTTCCTCGCCGCCTCCCTCAGCACCATCCCCACTTTCTCCCTCAATTCCGCAGGTTCCAGTACTTCGGCGTCTTTTCCCCATTTCAGGACATCCATAACAAGTTCGGTATCGTTTCCGTAGGGAAAGGAGAGTACATAGGAGCCATCATCGAGTGTTTCACCTGTCTGAGCGGGGTGCCAGGTCTCGTGAGGGACCTCGATTGCCGCCACACCGGTAAAGCGGATCCTGGCGGTGCGGGTGGCCGGGCCGGTAAAGATCCCGAAAGCTTCAGCATAGTGCTTTTCGAGAGTTTCCGGCGTGACAGTCTGAATTTTCTCTTTTAGAAGGCGGGCGCCTGCAACACGGCTTAGGGCAAAGCAGCGCAAGCTCTGCCGTTCGTGGCAGAAGGCGTCAAGGTACCAGTTGTCACGGTAGCGCAGCAGATTCTGAGGGGATACCACGCGAGAGTGGCACTCCTGGGACCCAAGGGCGCGATACTCGATCTGGAGGCGCCGCTTGCGCACCAGCCCCTCAAAGGCAGTCCTGAATATGGCATCCTCCACCTTCCGACTGAATACCGAGAGAATTTTGAAACGGTCACGAAGAGAATCAATTGGTATGCGACGGGACTTGAGCAGAGGGAGAAAGCGGTCGCGAATGGGCCCAAGGAGTTCAGAAAAGCTGCCTCCCTGGAGTCCAGTGAGGGCATGCTCGATCATCACCAGTGACTCGATTTCAGCCATACTGAAGTACTGTCGGGGTGATTCTACCGAACCGTCCGGCTTCTCCAGAAAATAGCCGCCGTATTTTTTGTCTAAGAGGATTTTCACGCCTAAGAGCGATTCTGCTTCAGATTTGATCCTGAAAAAGGTGGATCGGGAGCAGCCGATTTTTTCGCGAATTTTGTCTTGGGGAACGCGGTACTTGCTGGAAGAGAGGAGATTTAAAAGTTCGAGTGCTTTTTGATCCTGCGCCATAGAGAACCTGCCTGAAAGTGAGAAAGGAGCCGCAGGTTAACCAGCAGTAAAACGGCCCCGGATATTTAGTATAAAAGCAGGGAGGGGGAAAAGTAAAGGGCAGGGGAAAGATTTCGTGTATTGCAATACACGGTAGTGGAATTCTGTTTCAAATCAACATTTTAGAAGATATACAACTCCCAGATGTTTCAACACTGGAACGGAGATCGGGTATGTGCAGAGGCGAGAAAAAAATATACCCAACACTGAAATTCTTCTATTCTTACCAGTATACTCATTCCGTTTGGTACCAATGTGCTTGGCAGGGAATAGGGATATGGCAGGAATTTTCCGATTTTACAGGTCTAAGTCAAGGTATCGCTAATCTATAGTTAACGGATTAGTATCGAGTGTTGTTTAGTTTTGGGACAAAAAGTGAAGAACAAGCCGCTCCTTCAGAGCTCAAAACCAGATTCCACCACAACCCGGGGCTTCGCCGGAAGCGACTCCACCCCGGGCTGTCACATGCCGCACTTTCAGCGCTTGGGAAGAAACACGGTGTCATTCCTATATGCGAGAATTCTCTCCGAAGAGGGCTAAGAGCTCACCCTTCCGACCGAAGACTGCTCTGGGTGAGCGGAACGGGGGCAGCAGTAATTAAATAGTACATTAGCTTTACACTGGAAATGGGACAGTCAATCTACGCTTTCATGTTCCGAAAATTTGCGCTCTTTGCGGTTTTGCATCATCAATCCTATCCGGAAATCGTGATCGATAGACTCTGATGCCTATTTACAACTAGTATTGCAGTGCGAGGCGAGAAGGCTGGTGACCTGAGAGGCGTCTTCGCCGTTAACAAAGGATACTGATCGGCCTAATTCTAGAGAGCCAATATGCGAGGAATAGTGAAGATAGAAAGTTGGAAAAAGAGCTCCCCTTCGACCGAAGACTACTTCATGCTGAGCTGGACTGGTCATCCTACGGAGCTTTCTTTCAAGGGATGCATAGTACATTTCTAAGCTTGCAAGCTGCATCAACAAAGTGCATATTTAAGAAGCTCAGGATTTACACTGAGCCATATTAATACAATAGTATGCAGCCTATGTTGCTGAAAGATTGAGTTTACACTGTTAATGAGGCCTTATGCAATCAGTTCACTTTCTGGATGAACGTCATATACTACTGTTTCTGGTTCAGTTTTTCATACTGCTTGGATCAGCCAAGCTCCTTGGCGCATTGTTCATCAGAATAAAACAGCCTACCGTAACAGCCGATATCCTGGTGGGAATACTTCTGGGCCCAACCATCCTGGGAAGATTCGCCCCCGGTCTGCAGAATGCCCTCTTCCCTCCCGATGTCATCCAGCAGAACATGATCGAGACTATAGCCTGGACCGGGATTCTCTTCCTTCTGCTGGCAACGGGGCTTGAGGTGAACTTTTCAAGCATCTGGAAACAGAAAGCGCAGGCAATAAGGATATCGGCAGCGGATATCGTGCTGCCCATCCTGATTACCGGCACCCTCATCTACTTTCTTCCATCCAGATACATGGTTGACGAAAATAATCGTCTGCTCTTTACGTTTTTCCTTGGCACCATCATGACCATCAGTGCCATGCCCATTGCCATTCGGGCAATGAGAGATATGAATCTGATGAAAACAGACATGGGTTTTCTGGTGATATCCTGCCTTTCCATAAATGATATAATCGGCTGGATCATATTCACCATTATCCTGGGGCTTTTCGCCCAGAACCGTTTCGACCCCCTCTACGCAGTTTCCATTGCAGGCTTCACGGTCGGCTTTACTGCCCTGGCGCTCACGATCGGAAAGCGCGTGCTAGATGCAGCTATCACCGGGGTAAAGGGAAAAGGTGAGGAAAACTCAGGATACGCCTTGACAGTTGTGGCACTGGTGGGGCTTCTTTTCGGGGCCATAACCCAGAAAATCGGCATCCATGCCCTGTTTGGTTTTTTCATAGCAGGGATGATCGCCGGAGAGGCGCGGGACCTTTCCGAACGCACCCGCAGCACCATTACACAGATCGTGCATGCGGTATTTGTCCCCATATTCTTTGCCAATATCGGCTTGAAATTTGACATTCTGGCGAGTTTTGATCTTTTTCTAGTGCTGTTCATCACCATCATAGGAACGGGTGCCCGCTTTGTGGCCGCCTATATCGGGTCAATATTCGCCCGCACTGCAAAAGCAAACCGTTCGACCATTGCAGTGCTGCACACCCCGGGCGGGGAGATGCACATAGTAATCAGCACATTAGCAGTAGAGCTGGGGTTGATCACCCATACCGTGTATGTGGCCATAATTGCAGGTGCAATCATTTCCTCAATAACTTTGGGCCCCTGGCTATCGTTTGTACTGAAACGAAGACAAACAAGAAAGGTGACACTCCGCATTCCAGGCAGGGCGATCATCACTGAACTTGATTCGGAAAACCGTCCCGCTGCGATTGAAAAACTCTGCAGTGCAGCTGCGACCCTGAAAGGTTTGGAATATGAACAACTGTATACGGCAGTTATGACTCGGGAGCAGCAGATGAGTACAGCGCTGGAAAATGGCGTGGCTGTCCCTCATGCTAGACTTATTCAACTCAGCCAACCGACGGTTGTATTCGGCAGACAAGTTTCGGGAATCGAATGGAATTCTATAGACGGAAAACCGGCCCAGCTCATCTTTCTTATACTTACACCCCTTGATGACAGTGATGTACAGATTCAACTCTATGCTTCCTTGGCAAAAGCGCTTTCCGCCCCAGAACTCAGGGATGAACTGCTGAAGCAGCAGGATTCGCTGTGCCTCAGAAAAACAGTGGAGAATATTTTCACGGACATCAAGGTTAAATCCGCGAATACAAAATAGTACCAATGTCGGCGCGCAACACCATCTTTGAAAATCGTGGACGATAAACTCTGATGTCTGTTTAAGATTCCAGTTCCAGTGCGGGACAAATGACTGGTGACCTGTGAGGCGTCTTGGCTTTAAAAAAGAGCATCATGGCGGACCGGAGAAGAAGAGCTCACCCTTTAATAAAGACTGCTCCTGACGGGTAAAGGGGGCACCAAACCTGGGATTATCTCTCCCCATTATGTATCTTTATGATCGTAGCTTCTCTACTGTTTTCCCTGGAAACTTTTCTGCACCTCAGTAAAACGACCCTGCAGGAACAACACGTGTAAAGGCTCTGCTATCTGCTTGTAAAACATTCACGACTGCACTGCAACAAGTGGATCTTCTGACCGACACAAAGGATAAGAGTGTGTATGCAATTTTCAGATTTTATCAACCAGAACCTCAAGAACGGGGATACAATGCACTATGCCAACAGCCAATCGGGAAAGATCAGGGTTCCCCCGATTCGTAAAAGTCACATTCTGGCAGCACTAGCGGGACTTGCTGCTGTTTTCACCCTGGTTTTGGGAGTCTACACAGTCGATCCCGAAGAGGTCGGAGTGGTTCTAAGGTTCGGGCGATATGTGCGCACATCCACACCCGGATTGAATTTCAAAATCCCTTTCGTTGAAACATTGAAAAAGGTACCGGTACAGCGGCAACTCAAGGAGGAGTTCGGCTATCGAACTTCAAAGACCGGTATACGAAGTGAATACAAGACAGCTGAGAATATTGCAGCGGAATCACTGATGCTCACGGGAGATCTCAACTGCGCTGTTGTAGAGTGGACAGTGCAGTACAGAGTTGAGGATCCGGTCAAGTACCTCTTTGGGGTCAGAGATGTCCAGTCCACATTACGGAATATTTGCGAGGCTGTCATGCGCGAAATCGTGGGAGACCGCAGCGTCTCTGAAGTACTCACGATTGGCCGGGAGGAGATCGGTGTTGAAGCGAAGACCAGACTTCAGCAATTGTGCGATCAATACGGGACCGGCATAAGTATCAAGCTCGTTGTTTTACAGGATGTAAACCCGCCCGATCCGGTGAAACCCTCCTACAATGAGGTAAACCAGGCCGAACAGGAAAAAGACCGCATGATAAACGAAGCAAAAGCGGATTACAATCAGTTCATTCCCCGCGCCAGAGGAGAAGCGGAAAGTGCAATCCGCATTGCCGAAGGATATGCCGTTGACCGGATAAACCGCGCTAAAGGGGATGCAGAACGTTTCGAACTGCTCTACAAAGAATATAGTATGGCAAAAGATGTGACCAAAAGGCGTTTGTACCTTGAAACCATGACGGAAATTCTTCAAAAAGCGCAGAAGAAAATAATTGTTGATGACAAACAGAAAGGCTTACTGCCCTTGCTGCAGCTTCAGGGGGGAGAATCCAACAAATGAAAACAACCTCAAATCTTATCGCCATAGTCATGGCTCTTCTAATTGTCGTTCTCATCAATTCCGGATATATCATCGACGAAACTAACCAGGCGATTATTACCCAGTTTGGAAAGCCAGTAGGAGGTGCGGAAAGCAAGCCTGGACTCAACTTCAAACTCCCCGTTATTCAGAAAGCACACATTTTCGACAAGCGCTGGCTTGAATGGGATGGAGATGTCAACCAGATTCCTACAAGGGACAAGAAGTATATCTGGGTGGATATGTATGCCAGATGGAGAATAAAGGATCCTCTCCTTTTCTTTCAAACGGTGCGTGATGAACAGGGTGCTCAGACTCGCCTGGATGATCTGATTGACGGCGAAACACGAAACGCCGTTGCCAACAACAATTTAATCGAGATTGTCCGCACATCCAACAGAGTGTTGCGTCTGGAAGATGTAACAAGCGGTATCATTGATGAAAGTGCCTTACAAAAGGTCGAACAGGGCCGGGAGAAAATTGTTCAGATCATTCTGCAGAAAGCATCTGCTCTGGCTCTGGATTATGGAATCGAGATAGTTGATATACGACTGAAAAGGGTCAACTACAGTGAAAGAGTACAGCAGAAGGTTTACGAAAGAATGATTTCCGAGCGCCGCCGTATTGCAGAGGAGTACCGTTCGCAGGGTCAGGGGACCAGTGCCGAGATCAATGGGCAGAAGGAAAAGGAGCTGAAACGGTTGACATCTGAAGCCTATAAAAAGTCTCAGGAGATCATGGGTGCCGCGGATGCCGAAGCTGCCCGCATCTATGCTCAGGCTTTTTCCAAAGATGCAGAATTTTACTCGTTTCTCAAGACCCTCGAGGGGTATAAGGAAACTGTCGATGACAAGAGCTGGCTTATTTTGTCGACAGAAAATGATTATTACAAATATTTGAAGACGCTACGGTAAGGAGCTCACGCTTCAGCGGAGAGACGAGCGGAACTGCACCAGAACTCGTAAGCGGGTCGGTGCATTTTGCTTTACACCGGCACAATCATCCTCATGGGAATAGGAACATGCCGCTCCTTCAGAGCTCAAAACCGTGACGTTCCCTCACCCGGGGCTGCGCCGAAGACGGCTCCACCCCGGGCTTTAATATCCCGCACCTTCAGCGCTTAGGAATCCTTGCGGATACACAACCGCCTCCACATCTTTTTTTGCGTTCTTATCGGCTTGGCGTGCGATATTCTTCTTCGAAATTCGTGATTGATAAACTCTGATGCCTATTTATAATTAATGCATCGGTGCGGGGAAGGGAGTTAGTGCTTTAGGAGGCGTCTTCGCCGTTAACACGCTAAGTAGAGGTTCAATAACACAGCTATTGACATATAAAGATATGTAAATTACAATCACATATTCACCCAAAGGAGATCTCATGAAGACAATTTACGCATATTCATTTGCTGTTTTAGTTCTGGTAATCAGCAGTTCATCTGCCCGGATTAATTTCAACTATAACTTTACCAAAATCCAATATACCCGCAGTGCAGTTCAGAGGATGGAAAATCAATCCTGGATTGACGAGACCCGCTCCAACTGCTCTTATGATGAGCAAAAACGTTTAATAGAGCTCAATGAGGAAAACATTTCCGCTGTTTCCTGGGCTACATACTCAAGAACCAATTTTTTCTATTCCGGTTCCTCTCTGGATTCAATCCATTTCAGATCGTGGAATCCGGAGGAATCAAGTGACAAAGTGACAATATGTACAAAATACACTTACACTTCTTCAGGTCTCCTCTCCTCTGTTTCCGCAGTCTTTAACATTGATGGAAATACATTATCCTCACATGCCATTCTTACTTATGACAATCAGGGGAGAATTATAGCGGATACCATCTACGAGATTGATTCTTTGGGTACTACGAAGTACTACAATGTCTATACTTATGCACTTGGTTCTAAAACTAAGATTGGCTATAACTCAATCGGAGACTACTGGTCTAAGGACAGTACTGTTTTGAACAGCGCAGGCCATGACTCTATCTCGTATGGATTCTCCAGCGTTGATTCAGGATGGAAAGCAATGAGCAAAACAGAATGGATCTATACTGGTGGCCAAGTAACAATGGAGCTTTACTCTGATTGGAACGGTTCAGCATTCATTCTTTCCCGACGCACACTTTTCGAATATGAAAACAGTGCATCAGCAACTAGTAGCTTGGTCCGCAACGGGCCAAACCTTAAAAAAGGAAAAATGATAATGATTGGGAGGAGGACTAGCTTGCATCAGAATGCAGAATGCTTAAATCTATTAGGACGTATGCTCCCGACTCAGCGCACGATTGGCCAAGGAATACAGATGTATATGGAGGTAAGTGATTGAGGGTGCATGCCCTTTCAAAAAATCGATAAAGTCTCTGGAGCTCTCTTCCAAGCACAAAGTAGTGCTATCTTCTAAGGACAGGTGAGGCGATCGGAAAATGGTTCAGTTTTAAAGCTGCACCCAACTCCCCTTTTTCAATCTCTACACTTAATCTGAAAAATCAGCTGTTCTCTTTCCTTATAACAAAACCCTATATTACAATTAAATTATCCAAGTTCGTCAAACCTTAACTGAAAGACGATCCAATGCGACACCGAACTTTGCTCATATCGATCGCATGTCTGCTGTTTACCATCACACTCAGCCGAGCCCAGGTTTCATTCTCCGCAAACGATACCGTACCGTCATACCGAAGCGGATTTCGCTTCGGCACGAATCTCGGAGCTCCCAAGGGCAGCTGGAGCGATCAGACACAGGCCACGCTGGCTTCGGGATCTGCGACACACGGTGTGGCGGGAGCCGGGTGTAACAGTCTGCGATTGTCACTCCCTCACAAATTTCTGGAACAATGGGGATACAACATCAGAACAAGCACGCAGAAATTCTTTTGTGACAGTCTGGGAATGAGTGAACTGGTGGTCTTCCTTGGAGGACCCGCCGATATTTCAAAGAGCAATCAAACCTTCTGCACCTCGTCAGGCGCATCCAAACTGTTTGCTGATATGTATGAACCCATTTGGGACAACGGCGAAAACGGCACCCCCGTAAACGACAACAACGACATGGCTCTGTATGTTTACAAAATGGTCAGCGCTTATGGTGAGAGAGTACGATACTGGGAAGTGATAAATGAACCCGACTACACCTCATCTGACAAGGGATGGCAAAGCGCCGAATCTGCTGACAACTGGTGGAAACGGGATCCTGCCCCCTGTGAACTTGACAATCTGCTCTGTCCTGTCCAGTACTATGTGAGAGCACTGAGAATTGCCTACGAAGTTATAAAATTCCTCAACCCCGATGATTTCGTCTGCATCGGAGGCATCGGATATGATAGTTTTCTTGATGCTGTGCTCAGGAACAGCGACAATCCGGATGACGGAAAAGTATCCGCCGATTATCCGCTCAAGGGTGGAGCCTACTTTGACTGCCTAAGCTATCACAGCTACCCAATGTACGGGACCAGAGAATGGCTAAACGGCACCTGGGTACAGCAACGCCACTCGGATAAAGCCGTCGAGGTCCTTCTTTCCTCAAAGACCTCAAAACAGCACGTATTGGCACAGTACGGCTACGATGGAGAAACCTATCCTGTAAAGAGGACCATCATCACCGAAACCAATGTCCCGCATACACAATTCGACTCACACATAGGATCTGAAACAGCTCAACGCAATTATCTGGTAAAAGCGATTATCAACGGGCAAGCAGAAGGAATTGATCAAATACATACATTTTGCCTGTCGGATGGCGAAAACCCGACAAACTCCTACGGGGCAATGGGATTCTATCGCTATTTGGGAAATGTGGCGCCTTTCAATCAGCAGGGACATCCGTCTGCCCTAGCCTGCCGCACTGCAATGAGCCTGCTTGCCGGCTACTCCTATTCCGACGAGCTGACGCAACAAATGTATATCCCCGAAAACATCGACGGAGCTGCATTTGCCAACCGAACCGGAAAACGCCTGTACGTCCTGTGGGCAAAAACAAAGAATGACCTTTCAGAAAATGCAAGCGCGGTTTACACTTTTCCCGATTATTCTCAAAGCGGAGGCTACTACCAGTATGATTGGGATTATGCACAAAGCAATAAACGCCAGAGTATCACCGGCTCCTCCGTTGCATTAACCGGCAGCCCCTCGTTTTTTGAACCACAGATACAGACATCATCAGCAGTTGGGTACGTGAAGCGCAGCAGTGCCCCGGTACCTTTCTCCATTCATGCAGACCACCGCGGAATTACCTTTGCCAAGGAAACGGGATATACCGGATCTGCCCGAGTTCATGACTGTCGAGGAAGGATAGTAGGCGTTATTGATGGCACCGCTTACGCAAACATGCAGAGCGTGAGGCTTAATTTAGTGAGTGGAGTTTATGTGGTGACGGTTGGAAAGGGAAAGGAGAGGTGGAGAGGAGTTGTTGTAGTAAAATGATACATTTTTGAAAATGAGGATGCTTTTATGCTGGACGAGCCCACCCTTCGACTCCCGGTATGGGGCTCAGGGCGAGCTGATCCAACATTAGTATCAGCTGAAGGTTAAAGCTAATTATCGCAACATTTGCATCAACAAAAGCTACAGCACTGCTCTCAAAAACATTCCCGTATAGGAACGCGGTTCAGAAAGCAGGTCCTCCGGGGTCCCCTCAAAAAGAATCTCCCCTCCTGCCTTACCACCCTCCGGTCCCATATCGATAATCCAGTCAGCACATTTTATTATGTCCAGGTTATGTTCTATAATTACAACCGTATTGCCACCTTTCACAAGCAATTCCACCATACGATGAAAATTATCGATATCCGACATGTGAAGCCCGGTTGTTGGCTCATCCATTATGTAGATATTGCTTGTCCGCTGAAGTTCCGTGCCGATCTTGAGCCTCTGGGATTCACCACCGGAAAGGGTACTGAGTGATTGACCCAGTTTGACATACCCCAAACCCACCTCCTGAAGGATATCGAGCTGTTTCCTGATTTTAGATGGCTTGAAAAACTCTACTGCCTGGCTCACCGTCATATCAAGCACTTCTGCAATGTTTCTGCCCTGATATTTGTACTCCAGAACCTCCGTCTTATACCTCTTCCCCTCGCATTCATCACATACCATCTTAACAGAATCCAAAAAATGCAGTTCAAATGTGAGCACACCCTGTCCGTTGCACTTGGGGCAGGCACCTTCAGAATTGAAGCTGAACAGGGACGCCTGGGCACTGGTGGCTTTCGAAAACTCTTTGCGGATAAGATCAAAGACTCCCATGTAGGTAGCGATATTTGCCCTGGAGGACTTACCGATGGGCGACTGATCGATAACTATAGCCTCAGGATGCTGCTTTGCAAACACCTGATGGATCAGACTGCTTTTACCGCTTCCCGCAACACCGGTGATGCAGGTGAGAACACCTTTGGGGATGCGTGCGGAAACATTTTTTAAATTGTTGACCGTTGCATTTATGATTTCATAAAAACCGGAAGGACTCCGACGGTGAAATACCGGTTTTGCCCTGGAGAACAGATATTTTCCAGTGAGGCTTTCGGTACCGACCAACCCTTGCGGTTCGCCTGAATACACCACTTCCCCACCCATCTTCCCCGCTTTGGGCCCCATGTCCACGATCCACTGTGCTGCCCTGATGATTTCAGGATCATGTTCCACCACAAACACGGAATTACCTTTGTTGCGCAGCCGATGCAGAAGAGCGATGAGCTTTTCGGTGTCCCTCGGATGCAAACCAATGGATGGCTCGTCAAGGACATAGAGCAGATCAACCAGATTGCAGTCAAGCTGCTTGGCCATCTTTACTCGCTGAGATTCTCCACCGGAGAGAGTTCCTATTGCCCGATCAAGAGAGAGATACCCAACCCCGATCTCCACAAGCTGCTCCAGCAGAAGCCGTGCTTTACGCAGAATAGGCTCAGAGATCTTGTCGCTTATTCCTGATACAAAAGCAAGTGCATCAGTTAGCTCCATCCTGCAGACCTCGTCGATGCCAAGGTTATTTATTTTCACACTGCGGGCCCGTTCATTGACACGGGATCCTCCGCATTTCTCACACTCCCGGTACACGAAATATTTGAGATAAGCGTTCTTCTCCTCCTCATCCGCCTCCCCTTCCGCCCTCCCGGCTGCGGCATTTTCAAGTTTACGGGCGATTCCTTCGAAGTTCCTGTTGTAAGCAAGCTTTTCCCTGGCCCCTTCCACCTTGACTGGCTCCGAGTATAAAAAGGTTTTCAGCTCAGCTTCAGTGAAGTCCTTCAGTGGCTTGTCAACATCAACCACCTGAAGAGTTATGAGCTCTTTCCAGAGAAACCCTCCCACCTTGTAATGCGGATGAGTGATCGCTCCCTCCCGAATAGATTTATTTCGGTCAAGCATCAATTCTATATCCACCTTGATTTTCTGTCCCAGTCCGTGGCAATCCGGGCACATCCCTTCGGGGTGGTTGAAAGAAAACAGGAAAGAGGGTCCGATGAACGGTTGACCCAGTCTGGAGTAAAGAAGACGCAGATAGGTGTTGACCTCCGTGGCGGTGCCCACAGTCGAGCGCAGATTATTACCCATGCGCTTCTGGTCAATCACGATGGCGGTGGAAAGATTCAAAATATCATCCACATCAGGCCGGGAAAGCTTTGGCATGCGGGTGCGCGCAAAAGTGGAGAAAGTCTCGATGAGCTGCCGCTGTGCCTCGGTGTAGATAGTATCAAACAAAAGTGAGGATTTTCCCGAACCTGATACCCCTGTAAAGACCACAAGCCTGTGTTTGGGAACCTCCAGATTGATGTTTTTCAGATTGTTTGCATGTGCATTCTGAACCAAAATGCAGTTTCCTGAGTTCATGGCTTCTTCTCCCATATTTCCCTCCCTTTCTGAAATGATTAGGAATTATACGTGATGGCAATGAAGAGGGAATTGTAAAAAAACGACAAAAACAGTTTTTCAGATTTCGCTATATGAGCGAGTGGAGCAGAGGCTTACGTATTCTTTTGGAGTATAACCTGAAAAAGTTTTGAAATCATTAATGAAGTGAGCCTGATCGTAAAAACCTGAGTTATAGGCAATATCGACTAAATGGCTGGTGCCGACAGCCTGAAGAGAGCGAACTGTATGAAGAAAGCGCTTAAGCCTGATGTAATGCTTGGGGGCAATGCCCACAAGGCTTTTGAATCTGCGTTCCAGGGTTTTATTGGTGATAAACAGATCTTTAGCCAGATCGCCGACTCTCACTTGTCCTTTGCTGAAATCAATAAGCTCCAGACTTTTTCTCATGAGCTGAATATTTGGATCGCTTTCAGTTTTCAAACGACCGACAAGAAATTCCTCTATTGCAGCGATTCTCTCCAGATTGGATTCAGCGTTGCAGATCCGGTCCTCAAGATCCAGCATACAGTTGTATCCGATATCCGCCAGGCCCACATTTCTGGAAGCCACCTCCTGAAGAGGAAAATCAAAAAATCTGCATGCCCCCAATGGATGAAATACTACAGCAATCACGCCAGAGTCTCCACAAATGGATGCATCGGAATAAGTGGTGTCGATTCCACTGATAAAAGAACGGGGCTGAAGAGATGCAGACCCGCTTTTCAAAGTCAAGAAGGGATTCTTATAATGAAACATGAGCTGAATCGAATCGGAAGGTATCACTCGTTCACGTCCAATATCATCTGAATGGTCGAGTTCCAATACCCAGTAATGTCGGACATAGGGGGCCAGAACGGGTGATGGCATAACATAAGTGTAAAACATCACTTCTCCAATTACTCTATAGCTAACTCTTGAAACTACTACTTAAGCCTATGTCTTTCTCCCCGATATCGGAATTTCCTGCAAAATTGATTTAAAATATACATGCTTTTCCTGTTCTGGTAATAGATAGGGATTTTCTGAAACAAGAGACCGTTGAGGAATGGGAATTAAAGGGTGAATGCTTATCAAAGAGGACAAAATGATCTTTTATCTGAACAATAGAAGACTGCGGTTCACTGGGAAACAGCCTGATATATTTTATTTCAAGTACCCAAACACATTAGGAGAGTATATGTTCAATAACGATATTGAAGCATTAATCACCCAACGTTTTTCCCATCGAAGCTTTGAAGACAAGCCCATAGAGGAATCTGCCCTCAAGCAGATATGCGCTACAGCTCATGAGGTTAAAGCACCCTTTGAAAACAGGGTTCAAATTGAACATGTAACAGTGCAGGGTGATATCGCGAAAGAACTAAAGGAACTGGGTGCATACGGCACGATCAGAGGTGCGCGTTCGTTCATTGCCGGGTCCGGTCCGGTCAGCAATGAGGGACTTGTGGACTTCGGCTATGTTTTTGAGCACGCGATACTGAAAGCAACAGATCTGGGGCTGGGGAGCTGCTGGCTTGGGGGAAGTTTCAACCGAAGCAGTTTCAGCTCCCGATTAAACCTCAGTGCTGGATCGACAATAATCTGCATATCCCCCATCGGAGTATCCCTTGAAAAGAGGCCTCTGAGAGATCGCCTGATACGCCTGGCTGTGGGAGCGGCAAAGCGAAAACCATGGAGCGATTTATTCTTAAAAGGCGGGTTTGGAACTCCCCTTAAAAGAGAAGATACCGACAAATATGAACTGGCGCTTGATATGCTCAGACTTGCCCCATCGGCATCGAACAAACAACCATGGAGAGTGGTGCGGGACGATGAAAACCGGTTCCACTTTTTTGCATCCCATTCGACAATCTACAGGTCAATAATGAAAAGAATGAACATTCCCGATCTGCAGCTGGTCGACATGGGAATCTGCATGGCTCACTTCCAATTGGCAGCCGGCAAGCTAGGATTTGAGGGATTTTGGGAAAAAATTCCTATCAAGATGGATCTACCAGCTAACACAGAGTACATTGCGAGCTGGATTTTTCAAGCCTAAGTCTCTATTGCACAAAAAAAGGGCCGGCCTGCCGAAACGTCGCTTTTCGGCAAGCCGGCCCGGCCGCTCCCGCATGCAAGATAATTACTTGCGGGGTGCCTGTTCATTGAGACCACTCGACAAAAATCCACCCTCGGCAATCTGGGTAAGTTTCTTGTCAGTTGCCCCCTCTTCATTTAATGTGTCCTGCAGCAGCTTTTCAACATCCTTGTATCCAAGCTCATGAGCGTAGGTTTTTGCGCAGCCATAGCCGGCTATTTCATAGTGTTCTACTCTCTGAGCCGCTGCAATAAGCGCCGCATCCTTAACCACTGGATTCCCGCTCGTATCAATCAGCTTTTCACTTTCTTCCACCATGCCCTTTATGGGCTCGCTGGTCCTCTCATCGTGAGGAAGCCCCAGTTTCTGATGAATATCTTCCAAGCGGTTAAGCTGGTTACGAGTGACTTCATAATGCTCGTTGAACGCCTTTTTCAGCTCCTCGGAGTTTGATGCCTGGGCCATTTTAGGCAAGGCCTCCGTGAGCTGCTTTTCGGTGCTGTAAAGATCATGCAGCTGTTCAACAAGCAGATCCTCAATTGTATCGAGTCTCATAACAAACCTCCCTGTCTGTTCTGTACTCACTGCAAGCATCCTGCTTAAATGCTCAAGTTAAACGCCATCCCTTAAAAGATGACCCTTAATTATTACGATGATCAGTTGGATGCTATTAAAAAAAGATTGCCGGGATAAATTTGGCAGCATAACAAAACGATTAAGGGAGATGGGCTTACAAGCATTACTGAAGAGAAAACGGGCAAGGCAATTGCCCATCTGAAGGGAATTGGACGCCAGGGTATGGCGTCCCAAAGGAGGCGCTCTTACTTATTTAGAGAGGAGCAGTTTTTCCATATATACCTTGCCTTCACATTCCAGGCTCACGAGGTACATTCCCGCAGCATGTCTGCTTCCATCAAACAGTACCGAATGCAGTCCTGCACCAGCCACGTTTCTTGTTTGAAGAACACGACCACGCAGGTCCCCTATTCTGATGACTCCATACTGAGCTTTGCCCAGATCAAACCCGATCTGCACCAGTGATGATTTGCGGCTGATACTGAAGATGTTGTGTCCTGACTTGGAAACCGCTGGCTTCCACTGCACCGGAATGGTTCCGATTATCTCCAGTCCCACACTGGTAACCGTAACCGGTTGAGTGCTGAATTCGCCTACATTGAATTCCACCCGAGCATTGTCGTCAAGCTCCATCATAGGAAAGGTGAACGTATAACTCTGCATGTCTGTTCCCAAAGTGATGGTATCTACGAAATATTCAGTGTAGGGACTACCGTTATGCTTTACAGAAACCACCATATCTCGAGCAGAATCTGCGGCCGCCTCAAATGTAAACTGATATTCGTGAGCGCCCAGAAGCACGATATCTCCCTGGAAAAACTGCACATGCCAGACTGCAGTTCCCGCATCGGTGATTTCCGCCCGCATTTTACTGCTGTCAGTGGAAAATTCCGCCAGTGCTCCGGAACTCCCCTGAATGTACTGTGACCAGGCCGTATCGCCACGGGAGAAATCCCCATTCTGCACAAGTGGAGCATCCATATCCAGAAAATTGGCAGTAATCCTTTTGGAGGAATTCAGCACTATGGAAACAGAATCAGTCTGACCGGATACTGATCCTTTCCAATTAAGAAAGCGACCATTTGCATCTGCAACAGCCTTGAGCGTTACAGTCTCATTCTTCTCGTAACTGTCCTTCTGAGGAGAAATCTGCACACTCCCTGGGCCAATAACGTTTACAGTGAGATTCACCGGACCATCACCATACTTGTCCGTATTAACAGTTCTTATCCATTGGCGGATGAACTTTCCGGATTCGGTTAGATCAGTCTCCGGATTCCATCCACCCAGCTTTGATGCAACCGGCTTGAGAACTGCCGAAACCTCGCTCAAGTCTGCGATAGACCAGTTAGCCATACTGAGATTGTGGTCAAGTGCCCAGCTGATCCATTCGTCAGTTTCCACTTTATATACTGTACGATCCTCTTTTCCTCCCCCCGCGTCGGTAGTACCGTATTCTGAAATG
This sequence comes from Fibrobacterota bacterium, assembly GCA_023436205.1. GTDB lineage: Bacteria > Fibrobacterota > Chitinivibrionia > Chitinivibrionales > Chitinispirillaceae > JAEZKC01. The sequence goes on along the minus strand of JAEZKC010000035.1, from coordinate 116,849 downwards.
AAAATGGCAATTCCATCATTCATTGCCCGCTCTGCCATACTGCGCAGGGATGCCCCATGAGTACCGGCGTAAAAATGTAATACGTAGGCAGTATTGTTATCGCTGAGTGGATTGGCCGCCGCCTCATCAACCCGTTGACTCCATGAACGGGTCCCGCACAGAACCAGATTGTCACTATATTGACGAATAGTAGCAATCACTTCCTCCGCATAAGCGGATATCTGAGTCCACGTCTGATACTCCGGCTCATTAAAGATCTCCCAGATGATATTTGGGCAGTCTTTATACTTCTGAGCCATCATGCCGAAGAATTCCTTTGCTCCATCAAGGTGAATTTCATGAGTGTGCCAGTCAACAATCACATAGATACCTGCATCAACTGCTGCCGCTATAACACTGTCCACAAGCTTTGTATGGTACTCCTTATCATGCATCCAACCTGCTCCTTCTTGACTCACTGCCATGGCTGCTCTAATCACATCCACTTTCCAATCATCGGCAAGCCAGCTCACTACGCCGCGATTATAAAATTTCTGTGGTCCCCAGATAGACCAGTAATGACTCATTCCCATAAGCTGAACCGGATTGCCGTGTTCTCCAACTATTCTATTCCCATCCACCCGAAGCTCCCCATTAAGCTCCAACGGGGTCTGAGAAAAAGCTAAAACGCAGAACAACAGTACCGGTAACATTAACTTAGCTAAAGGATTGTTGCCGAAACTCATGAAAACCCTCTCCTTTACGTGAAATGAAAACAAAACATCTAAAGTCTACTCATTCAGTGACATTTCGAGAAGAACTGGTTCCAGATTAAGCCTGATTGAAATGAAGCTTAGTAAGCAACCCTTATAATTGATATTTCAAAGCTTGCCCCCACATCCAAAACCAGCATACAGGGCAGAAACTATTTTTCTAAGCAGTTTATATATAAAAGAAAGGTACGATCATGCTTTCCATGTTAAAAGCATTCCCCCAGCTCTCGATGGTCCCCTACATAAGTCTGGGCTGCTTTCCCACTCCCGTCGCTAAACTGGAACGTGTTTCAGAAAGATGTGGAAGAGAGATATTCATCAAGAGAGATGATTTGAGCGGGGAACTTTACGGAGGCAACAAAGTGAGAAAACTTGAATTTCTACTGGGTGAGGCCCGGCGATGCGGTGCTGACAGGGTGATTACAACAGGTGGGGCAGGATCAAACCATGCACTGGCCACAGCTGTTTACGCCTGCACCAGAGGGTTCAAAACCACCATCATGCTTTTCGATCAGCCCAACTCCCAGTCGGTAAAAGAGAACCTGCTGGCAGATCTCTCCACCGGAGCGGAAATGCACCTGGACCCAGACTATGAAAGCCATAGACGGTCGCTGCATAGGATAATAGAAAAATGCACAAAAGAGGGGCAGATACCGTACGTGATTGCCGCCGGAGGATCTTCTCCGGTCGGCACAATTGGATTTGTCAATGCAGGATTTGAACTGGCAGAGCAGATCAGAATCGGTGCTCTCCCCCGGTTTCCAACTATCTTTGTCACTCTGGGTACCATGGGAACTGCTGCGGGGCTACTGCTTGGTTTGAAAGTGGCGGGAGTACAAAGTCGCATTCATGCGGTTCGGGTAGTACCCAAGGTAGTAGCCAACCCACAAGCCTTCCAAAACCTTTTCAGAGAAACCAACGAGCTTCTCAGAGAAACGGACCCCACATTCCCTATTGTAAAAATTCAGGAAGGCGACATCTATTTTAACAATGACTTTTTCGGGGAAGGATATGGGATCCATTCCCCGCAAGCTATTGACGCATGCCAAACCGTGCTTGAACAGGAAAGCATTCACCTTGACGGGACCTATACAGGAAAGACATTCGCCGCACTGCTTGCCGATAAAGAAGAGGCCCCGGTCCTGTTCTGGAACACCAAAAATTCCCGCCCCATTTCAAAACTGGTTAAAACCGATGACTTTACCCGTCTTCCACCGGCATTTCACCATTACTTCCGAAAAGAAACCTAATCTGCAGGATATTCGGAAGGGGCATAAAAATTAATGGTTTCCAAGCGCTGCTCCCCGGCAAAGATCTCATGCACCTCACCGGGCTCAATCAGAAGCAGAATTCCCGGTTCCAGCGCTATCTCTATTCCCTCCACGATGGCCTTTCCACTGCCGGACAGAACATAGAGCCACTGATCGCTGTGAAGGTGCATGTTATCAACACTGCCGGTCATTTGGTTTGGTTCTATAACCATTATCGCAGCCTGAGACCTTTCTGTAGCCGCCACAACCCTGAAATCCCCCTCGGGACGAATTCGCATATGACGCATTACCGACCTCCTTTGCACAGAACTGTATGGGCATTGGAGAGGCAAGGGTTATGCCAAGGCAAAACCTACTCCATTTCCGTTTATTCAGGACGGTACACTGCCCTCTTGTCTCTGGCTTCTGTCCTCTGGCCTCTTCCCCTATAATAGCTCCAGCACCCTCACGTCCCGCTCCGGCAGCCCCTCCAGTTCCATATTGACCTTCACACTGGCACTCTTGAGCAGCTCGATTCCGGTACGAGGGGCAAAGGGGCGATTTCCATCAGCGATGAGCACTTCGGTACCCAGAGAACGGGCGTGATGGAGAAATTCCAGAAGCTGGGCAGATTGAGTACGATTGTAAAAAAGATCAGCCACCAGAATCACATCAGCTTCAGGGATTTTTCCGGCTTCCACCAGATTACCACAACTGAACTGAATCGAAACGCCGTTAAGCAGAGCGTTCAAGGAGGCGATTTCAAGCGCCAGAGGATCGATGTCATTAGCCTGCACTGATAATGCCCCGGCCAGAGCGGATGCCACAGCCGGTATACCGCTTCCGCAACCCAAATCCAGAACACGTTTCTGCCGAACGTAAGCAGGGTTGTCGAAAATGTAACGGGCAAGCAATGCCGCAGCAGGCCAGACCACTGCCCAGAACGGGGTGTCTTTCTGACTGCCGCTCTCCTTTTCCCACTCTTCCCAAAAATCAAAAACCTGGGTCGTCTGCAGGACGGTCATTTCCGGACAGAGCTCAAGGGGTTTGGGCTCCAGATATTTCTTAAGCAGCTCTCTTGAGGGTAGACTCACCACAGTGGATTCGAGCGTCCTCTCAAGTTTGTTCATCATACCTCCAAAATAAAAGTATGTTCCTAAAATAGTCGTTTCTGGCAACTATTGCAGAGAGAAAAGGATTTTCTGTCGGTATCAGCCAGTGAATTCGAAAAATGCATAGCACAATCGGGATCGGCACAGTGTACAAGCCCAAGCGTATGCCCCAGTTCATGAATCGATTCCTTGAGTGCCCGCTGGAAGAACAGATCTCTGTTTTCCCTTCGACCATAAAAGGATTCTTTAAGCCTGGGAAGAGCGACAAAGGATTCATGTCCCTTAAGAGTAGCCTCACCAAAAATAAAATTAAGCCCCTCAGAGTAACAATCCTCATCCACCAGCGCAAGCTTATACTGAGCGCCACTGTCTATGTTGGATCTTATAAAGGAAAGAATCAGGTCCCCATCATACTGATTTCTGGTCTGATTGTAGAAGCTGTTGGGAAGAGGAAGCATTTCCTGAGTGGACACCTGCATGTTGAGCAATTCGGCGATTCGCTCTTCCAGCCATCCGGGCAGCTGTTCGCAAACGGGACCCAGTGGTATCAGGGAGATCGCATTATTCATATTTAGCCCTCTTTTTAAATGTGAGCGACATCCAAAACTTATCAAACGGTGAACCAATTTTTTTTAAGAAATGGATTGGATGTTGCTCATAAAAAAGATAAAGGAGGGTGCATCCAGCCAGAACCCCATGAGGAGGAGAAGAGTTTGAAGACCTCTGCATCTAAAATGTGTTTACCGGAGTCAGACTGATGGCCAGGTCCAAAGAACGGACTCGCCGTGAACTTCAGGGTGACCCCATCTCTCCCGGAGTAGCCATAGGCGATGCATTGCTTTTCAAACCTATTGCACTCGATGCACTTGAAATGAACAGTTTTCCTGTGGATGATATCGACAAGGAGTTGAGTCGACTTGATTTTGCCATCATCAAAAGCCGGGACCAGCTGAACCAGATTTTTCTGCGCATACGGGAAAAAAACAGTGAAGAAATCAGCGAAATCTTCAAAGTCCAGCTCCAGCTCGTAGAAGACGAATCATTTATCTCCGAGCTCAAGCAGTTGGTACGAGCTCAAAAGATGAACATTGAGCATGTAATAGCCAGCCAGATGAGGGTACTTGAAACCCGTTTCCGCTCCATAAGCGATGAAGTGCTTCGCACCAAGTTTCTCGATATTCAAGATGCCTACCACCGTATCCTGCGCAATCTACTGGAAATAGAGCATGTTCGCACCAATCCCATGCAAAGAATAGATAAACCGGTAATCTTCGTGGCAGAAAAGCTTCTCCCCTCCGATGTGGCCCTGGTCGATTTCAGAAAGATTATGGGAATAATAATCGAAGAGGGCAGCCGAGTTTCTCACGTTTCGGTCATCGCCAAATCTTTAGGAATACCAGCCATAATTAGAGCACCCGGGGCCGGAACCCTTATCCGTTCGGCCGATCCGGTAATAGTAGACGGTTACACCGGAAAAATCGTAACCTACCCCGATGAAGCAGAGCTTTCAGCCTATAAAGAAAAACGGGAATTTTTTGAGAGCAGCAGCCGCCCCAAGGTGAATCACCGGCAAAGCAAAATATGCGAAACCACCGATGGCAGAAGAATTCGACTCGAAGCCAATATAAGTTCCGTAAAGGAAGCGGAAACGGCAGTAGCCTACGGTGCAGAAGGGGTTGGTCTTCTGCGAACCGAACTTTATTACCTGTCTAGCGCTCACCAACCTTCAATCGAAGAGGAAATCGAGTTTTACCGCAAAATCATAGGTGTTTTGAAAAGACGGCCACTCACAATAAGACTACTTGACATAGGAGCTGACAAATCGCTTCCGTTCTTAAAAAGCTATGAAGAGGAAAATCCGCAACTGGGAATAAGGGGTATCAGGTACCTGTTACGCGATCCGGATCTTTTCGAAAAGCACATTACCGCAATTATTTCCGTTTGTCGATTAACTACCATAAAGCTGGTTCTGCCATTTGTCGCAATTCTAGACGATCTGGAAAAGGCGCTCACCTTCATTTACCGAGCCTGTGACAAACTGCAAATTGACAAGAAGAGGCTTAACATAGGTATTATGGTTGAAATCCCGTCTGTTGCCCTATCACTGCGCTCGTTTCTCCCCAAGATTTCTTTTGTTAATATCGGTACAAACGATCTGGCGCAATACCTGTTTGCCGCCAGTCGTGAGGATAGCGGATTGGAGGATTACCGTCAGATCATGCACCCTGTCCTCCTCAGGCTTATCCGCAATGTAACTTCTGCAACCAGCTACAATCATAAAGAGGCATCAATTTGTGGTGAGGCGGCAAGTGACCCGCTTATGGCAGCTTTACTCGTGGGGGCAGGGGTCACCTCTTTTTCCATGCAACCCTCATCAATACCACTTGTTAGAGATACGATTTCCCGCTGGTCGTTTTCCGAATTGCAAAAACTTGTCAGAAAGGCACTCTCACTGGAAAACAGTTACCAGGTAATGGAGCTGCTTTCAGAAGCCGCAGAACAACTCGGCAACAATCACAGGAAAAGCTGAAATCCGGCACTCATCATAATATATTAAACCAATCTGTATTCTGATCACTCCCAGATTCTGTTTCCAGATGGTCAATTTAGATTCCCACCCGGTTTTTAACCCCAGGCAATATTCTATAAGTACCCGAAAAACCAGTGAACACCTCAAAAAAAATTATTAACAAAACTTATTTGACTTACCATCTTCCGATGATTTATTTATGTGAATGTGATTTATAAATGCGTTTGATTTTAGAGTAATATTACCTTCCTATTCTTATTCCCAATTAACAATTCTCAAACCAGGAGGCGCTACATGCGTGTCGCTATTTTCTCATGGGAAAGTTTACACTCCATTAATCTGGGCGGTCTTGGTGTTCACGTAACTGAGCTTGCCGCAGGTCTAGAGCGTAGAGCTCATGAAATCCATGTATTCACTCGCCGCAAACCGGAGCAGAATCATTACGACCGTATTGATGGCGTCCATTACCACAGGGTTGATCACGGAGTAAGCGACAATTTTGTACAGTGTATGGACTGGATGTGCCAAGCAATGGCCCACCGTTTCCATGAAGTAACATCACTAATTGGCAAATTCGAGCTGGTTCATGCTCACGACTGGCTGACCGGTAACGTACTGAAATATGTAAGCGACGGTTTCGGCACACCGGGTGTGCTGACGATGCATTCGACAGAATATGGCAGGGATGGTAACATCTTTCATGATGGTTTTGCCCGCTGGATCAGGGACACCGAAGCAGCAGCATGTAATCATGCCAAAGTGATCATTTCTGTAAGCAGCTTTTTGGCAGATGAACTGCAGCGAATCTACGGAGTACCTCACTGGAAAATTCATGTGGTTCCCAATGGTGTCTCCTATCATCATTTCAACGGATTCCTCGAACCAGGTCCGGTCAAAGCCCGGTATGGCATTGCGCCCCTCGATCCTCTGATTTTCGCTGCAGGCCGCATGAACGCACAAAAAGGTATGGATCTTCTGGTAGAAGCTATTCCCATGGTACTGGGCTATTTTCCATCCGCCAAGTTTATCATATCCGGTGATGGTCCAGATAAAGATGCTGTAGTGAATCGAGCCAATGAGCTAGGGGTAAATCATGCCATTCGTTTCCTGGGAACACTGCCACGTGGAGAGTATACCGAGCTGATGCGTTCAGCGGATATTCTCGCTTTGCCCAGCCGTAACGAACCATTCGGCATTGTTGCGCTTGAGGCTTGGGCAGCAGGCAAACCGGTAGTGGCAACAACCGCAGGTGGCCCACGTGAATTTGTATGGCACGATGTAAACGGGTTTCTGGTAGATGCAAACCCCGGTGGTCTGGCCCACGGTATCGGTTCACTTCTGGCCGACCATGACCACTGTCGTGCTCTTGGTCGAAACGGTCGAGTAGCTGTAGAAGACAAGTACAACTGGAACACCGTAGCAGGGTACACCGAAGGTGTGTATCATGCGGCTCTGAACTAAGCAGATATCTCCTACCTGGATCGTGGGTACGTTTGCATGACAACCAGCGTTACCCCGATCCAAAAAGCAACCGACATTATCAGCCGTAACCAGAGAAAATGAAATGTTGAAGTTCGCAGTAACCACTCCACCCAATATGACTGTGAACATTTTTTGATTCAATAGAAACACATTTGGTGGGTTAAGCCGAGCGGCTTTGAGTACTACCAATCGAACAGGGAATCGAGTAAGGGAGGAATCATATCTGCTCACCATTGAAGTAGCCGGATTGAAATCACCATCCTGATACTGATACAGAGCTGTTACTAGCTTGGCGGGCAGGTGATGTAATAATTTCAAGCATTTTAGCCCGACATTCGCTGCCGGGCTAAAACACTGAAAACGCTATTACCTAAATGAGGGCAGCACCGACATTACTCCATTTGTCACACTCAACTTCTCAATTACGCGATTGTTGATTCGCACCACATAATTACCATTTGCAAGTCTTTTCCTGGCAAAAACCATCCGATAGTCGGAAGATGTGGCTACAGCCACCCTGCGACCCTGAAGATTGAACAGTTCAATAGCCGCTTCTTTTACAATTGACTTTTTCTGAAGAGCGGGCGCGGTTTCGGTGTGTCCGCCGTTGAAAAGAGACAGGGCTTGTTTAGGAATATATACGGTATTACTTTTTAATGAATAAACAGTTAAGCCGTTCATTCGAAACTTGATTCCATCAACAACAATTTCATTTTTGTTAAAAGGCAGCACCGCGGATTTTCCATTCTGGACAACAGTAAGACTACCGTTTCCATTGTTTACACCCGCAGTATCCACTGTAAGCGATGCGGATTGAAACAGGTCCTCCGCTTTCTGAAACAAAGAATCATTAGCAGCATCAAGGCTAACATTCATAGCTTTTGCGCAAATCCAGGCGATATCGGTGTTCTCGAGTGTTTTGAACTGATCATCAGTTCCATAATAATAGAGAGGCACATCATTACCAGTATGACCAGTCGTGGTCCATGCCAGATCGGTTCTCTTGCTGATGATCGGGCCCAGAGCATACTCCATGCTTCCTGCAGTGGATGCAGCACAGACTGCGGCTTCTTCAGTTGTCAGATCACTGATACCGAAATACTGGGCCACCGCTGCCTGAATGGAGGAAGTATTGGAACGGTTTGAACCAAGGTAGGCCTCAATGCCTGCTGCGGTGAGCGTTGCGTTCATCAGTGGAGCGGTGAGCAGACTGTCAAGAGGGCGGCTGGAATAGGAGGCGTCAGTTTTGTTGTTTCCAAGGCTCAGGCCTCCATTGTCATGATCGGAAACCACCAGAACAAGAGTACTGCCGTCAGTTCTGGCAAAATCCAAAGCGACTTGCACAGCTCTGTCGAAGGCCAGATATTCAGTGATAACACCAACTGGATCATTGGCATGAGATGCCCAGTCCACCTGGCTTCCTTCAACCATCAGGAAAAATCCAGCATTCTTGCCTTTATCGGAATTTGACAGAAGCTTAATCGCTTTATCGGTCATCTGGTCAATAGTGGGCTGATCCTTGAACTGATCAAGTTTTCGATCCAAATCTCTTGTCATTCCTGAAGAGGCAAAATGCCCCCAGGCTTTTCCGGCACTGTTTGACAATTGCAACAAATCAGATTCATTGTTAACGATGCTGTAGCCCATTGTCTGAAGTGAATCATACAAGTTTTCATCGTCAACTCTTTTTCCACCATCAGCGACGGGAAGAAGAAACTGTTTACCTCCACCGAAGAGCACATCCACACCCTGATAGACCTGCTGCTCCATGATGATGTTTTCATTACTTCTGGAGTACCAGTGCGAGGTATAATCAGCAGGAGTGGCATGAGAGGTGGTTGAGGTAGCAACGAGTCCAGTTGCGCGTCCGCTCAGGCGAGCAGCTTCAAGCACGTTGGCCACAGGACGGTTTTCCATTCCGGCAGCCATCTGAAGCCCGGGGACATAATAGCTAGAGGGGAGTATACCAATGTATTTGTCATGGGTTTTGTATCCGGAAGCAAAAGCGGTGGCTGCCGGAGCTGAATCGGTAATGTAGGAATTTGAACAATAAGTGCGAACCTGGGCCACATTGAGCGCATCGCAGGCTAGAGCTGCCCCTTTATACCAGCGGGAAAGTGTGAAATGAGCGATACCGCATCCGTCCGGTATCATGACGATTACATTTTTGAATGATTTTGTCAAGCGATCTGCACCGGTACCCGCAGTGGAAACCGATGCCATAAGGGCAACCAGCCCCATAAACGCAACTGCACCTCTGAGCGACTTTCTGTTCATTATAACAAGTTCCTCCTGAAAGAGTGTTTAAAGTTACAGATAAAAAATCGCGCCAGAGTATTGTAAGATGATGAGCTTAAAATCAGATTTTCATTAAGTGATTATCAGCGGCTTGTAAATTGCTCTTTTCTATGGAAAAAAGGAGCATCTATGCTGCAATCCGAACTTATGCATCAGGAAGCCGAACTGTGGGATGTGGTGGTTGAAATATGGGATTATGCAAGAGCTAAAAACATTAACCAGCTGACAAAATTTATTCACCCCGACTACTCCGGTTGGGAAACCGGAGCACCGCGGCCTCACGACAGAGCTTCAGCGCTGAACGCCATCGCTTCCGACATGATGATCGTGGAATATGCCCTCTCTCCCATGGAGGTGAAAGTTATAAACGACTGTGTGGGTGTAGCCCATTACACTTACCAGGCCGATGTATTGCAGAATACTAAAAAGATCAAAATTCAAGGACGATGGACTGAAGTATATCTTAAAGACCATGGACACTGGAAAATGATTAGTGTTCAGGGTGGCCCGGAGCAGGAAACCGAGTACTGATTAACCTGACAAGTGGTTTGGGAATGATCAAAGCGGTTGCCTTCTGATATTGCCGATAAGCTTTACCATGCTTTTTTATCAAATACACCTCTTCTATCCAAGCGTGAATAGTTTCCAAGGTAATGAAAATCGGCAGGACTACAAACAGCATCCCAGCGGAACCTAAAAAAATCCCCAATCCCACAAAAACCAGGGTATAAAAAAGATAAATCGGATGCCGCCATAGGGAATAAACACCTGTAGTTACCACTTTATTATAAGGAGGCAAAGCTGAAATGGGGAGTTTTTTTGCTCCACGGGTGAAATGAAACACCGAAACCACCAGCAGTACCGCCGATCCAAGAGAAACCAGAAAACCAATAGTTCTCATTAATCTAGTTGTCCTCAGTGGCATCAATGCGATATCTAGAGATCGGGAAGATCTAAATAATACTACAGGAATTACAATCCAGAAAAACACAACGTAAAGCAACGTAATCGAAAATTTCCTCATAATCCTTGCCTCCCACTATGAGGGTATATCAATTTGCGTACCTGCAATTCTAAGGAGGCAATTCATTTTGTTCTGACATTGACACTTCTTATATTCTTATACGAGGGCCATCAAACGTTTTTTATCCAGAGGAAGAAATGAGACTGTTTTTAACATTATTCTTCGTTTTTATAACCAGCTGTGCCGGAACGTTTCAGATTGAACGACATAACCAATCGCTGATCCGAAGAACACCTCAAATCAACAGAGCGGAAACAGGCAGAGTGTTAAGCAAGGGAAGTTTCTGTGCATCCGGAGGCTTTTCCTACGCACTTCAGAGACCCGGAATCGTACAAGTCACCGATAGTTCTTTTGAATTCAAATCTGGAATACTGGGTGATGAAATCACTATCATGACTTCAGCTAACACCTATTGCTACGAATCCAGGCTTCAGGCAAGCGGAGAAGCGATGTACGCCTTCTGCGACGTACTCTCGGCAGGATTACTCTTTGATGCATCCCTGGGTCAAATTGAGGGGCTTCCGGAAGGCCTTGGCCGGGAAGTGAAAAATGACAACATTGAAGGTGCGCTGTTTTTGAAATTTGCCAAGCAGTACGGAAACATCGCTGTTTCAGTAAGGCCGGAAGTAGGGATAAACCACCTGTATGGCGACCGAATCTGGACAGTATCCGATTCTTCCGGCACTAAAACTGCCACAGAAAAGCTGAGCTATTACTCGTTTATGGCACGAAGCTGTTCGGTATTGCGTGTACAGCCCGTGAATTCATTTTCCCCCTTTATAGGGCTCGAACTTAAGTCCCAGGCCTACCCACTAGCTGATGATCGGTTAGTCTATGAAGTGGTATACGGGGTTTACGGTGGCATGGATCTGAAGGCGGGAGTATTTGCGATTAGTCCCTTTATCACTATCCCGCTAGGGTCAACCAGTACCCATTTCAGATCGCCTGTGGCAATAGGGACACAGGTTTCTCTGCTGCTTAGAGAGTAATTTAGACTATGCCCTCTTTCAGAACCGCGTAATCTTCAAGGAAGCACTATGTGATCCTATAAAGCTGGGAAAGCCGTGTCCAGACAAAAAAGAGAACAAAACAAGGCCAAATACCAGCTGGGAATAGAGCACCAGGCCAAGCTTGACTGGATGCATTCCACGCTGATGGCCGCATCTGGTGTCCTTGCTGCGGTGGCGTTTCTGGTTAATTCCATACCGATACTAATAGGTTCCATGGTGATTGCCCCAGTTATGCCCCCCATGATCCTGGTTTCAATCGGACTTGCCACCGGAAACCTCAAATCTGTTCTAAAAGGGATATGGATCACTTTCACGGGTCTTTTTCTTGCAACCTTATCAGCAGTAATCACTACTTGGTTATTGAGTATAACCGGAATCAACCCGGAAAATATGGAAATACCCCAGATTCTGCTGGAAAGGGTCACTCCGGGATGGTACACTGTCATTGCTGCACTGGCTGCTGCAGTTGCGGGTGCACTGGCTGTTTCCCACAGAAAACAGGATACGGTCGTGGGAGTAGTCGCCTCAATAGCACTGGTTCCAACCGTGGCAGGTGCGGGAATTGCCGCGGCACTTGGATCCTGGAGCAATGTTTGGGGCGGATTGATTATGCTTGGAATCAATATTGGAATAATAATCGCTGTAGGATGGCTTGTTTTCATTTTCTTCAGCGAGGAAGAAAATGAAACTGATATACAGAGTGATTAATGTCCGCAAGTTTCATCTAAAAAGAGGATCTTACGTATTTTTTGTCTGGAATTCGTATAAATCCTCGAACTGAAGGCTCTTTTCATGTACCGGTTTTTCTCCTGCCCTTGCTCCCGGCCTTACACATTAATATATTTCTATAAGTCTGCAAACTAAGACCTTGGATCTGCAAAATCTTTCCATTCTCATCAATACGGAGGTTTCTCGTGAACAAAAATCTTAAACGTCTGACTCTTCTTGCCTTGACAGTTGTGGTCATGGCAGGATGCTCGAAGAAGGTGACAAAAGTGGAACCGACCCCACCACCTCCTCCGCCGCCTCCTCCGCCAGCACCGGTCGTGGTTGAACCACCTCCGCCGGTAGAGCCGACCATCGACACTGCTGCCATCATTCGCAATGCTTTGTCAAGCATCTATTTTGATTATGACAAGTCGGATCTCAAGCCTGAAGCTATCAGTGCTCTTGAGAACGCCGCCCGGGTGCTCCAGCAGTACTCTAATTTCAGAGTGATGGCAGAAGGACACGCCGATGAGCGTGGTACTGCCCAGTACAACATGGGTCTTGGTGAAGATCGCGCTAAAGCAGTGCGTAACTACCTTACCTCCTACGGTATTTCAAGCACACGCCTTGAGGTTACCTCTTACGGTAAGGAACGTCCTGCCAATCCCAACTGCGACGGAGATGATTATTGTCATAGCCAGAACAGAAGAGTGGAATGGCGGATTCTTAACTGATAAAAAAGGTTATCTGGAAAATTAAGGTCGCGTAGTTTACGCGGCCTTTTTTATTTAAGAAATTTCAGGTATTCACATGACAGATCCACAGCAAATGAAGCTTCAGTCGTGCTCACATACCTCAACCCGACTATATTGATACTGGTTTCATAACACTCCTTTCACCCATTTTGGGAAATAGAAAAAACACTCCAAACTGTTTTAATGTATTGAACCCATGAATCAAGCTCTTCAGCTGAGATCTTCTATAAAATTGTACCCTCAGCTTTGGCCACTTTTTTTGCATCTGTACTATCACACCAAAGAATAAGACATACCTGAATGCAAGGTTGTTAGTCTATGACGCGAATAACCATATTGCTTCTTATCACCAGCCTCATACCCTTCTATGCCAAAAAAAAGTTCCTGCCGGTCTTCGGGAAGATTTAAAAACCAAGCGACATTCAAAATGAGCAATAGTGGTTTCAGATGCTCAGGTTCTATCGAGTAGCCGTTTTCCCAAAAATTCCCGCCAGATAACTTCCCTGTTATCATTTCTGATCACGCCATAAACAGCTGCAGTCACTGCGCTGCTTTTTTGTATATTATCCTTCAACTTAAAAGGAGATCAGAAATGGCCGCACAAAAAGGACCTCAGGTAAAAACCGCCATCACCCCAACTCGCCAGGAAGACTATCCCGAATGGTATCAGCAGGTTATCAAATCCGCCGATCTGGCGGAAAACTCGCCGGTGAGAGGCTGTATGGTGATTAAACCCTGGGGATATGCATTATGGGAGAACATTCAGCGGGTGCTTGATGGCATGTTTAAGGCAACTGGCCACAAAAACGCCTATTTCCCCCTTTTCATACCCAAAAGTTTTCTGGAAAAGGAAGCGGAACATGTGGAGGGGTTTGCAAAAGAGTGTGCGGTAGTAACGCATCATCGGCTGGAGGCCGGCCCTGACGGCAAGCTTATTCCCGCCGGAGAGCTTGAAGAACCACTTATCGTTCGTCCAACATCGGAAACGATTATCGGGGCAATGTTTGCCAAATGGGTGCAGTCATACCGGGATTTACCGCTTCTGATAAATCAATGGGCAAATGTGGTCCGATGGGAAATGAGAACAAGGCTTTTTCTGAGAACTGCTGAATTTCTATGGCAGGAGGGGCATACGGCCCACTCCACTCCAGAAGAAGCTACAGAAGAAACAATGAAAATGCTCAAGGTGTATGCCGAGTTTGCAGAAAAGTATATGGCTATGCCTGTTATCCAGGGCGAAAAAACCGAATCAGAACGATTTCCGGGAGCAGTATCGACCTATTGCATTGAAGCCATGATGCAGGACCACAAGGCTCTGCAGGCAGGCACATCCCATTTTCTGGGGCAGAATTTTTCCAAAGCTTCGGGGATAAAATTTCTTGACGCAAGCGGCAGGGAGGAGTTCGCCTGGACCACCAGCTGGGGAGTTTCCACAAGACTCATCGGTGGCCTGATCATGACTCATGGTGATGATGACGGACTGATCATTCCTCCCCGGTTGGCACCTTCTCACATTGTAATTTTACCGGTAATCCACGGAGATGACACAGCATCTCAGGTAATGGAGTATTGCGACAAACTCGCGTCGGAGCTGCGGGAAGTCGTTTACGATGGCAGACGTCTGGAAATTGAAATCGACAAAAGAGAGGGTCGGGGTGGTGACAAGGTGTGGTCGTGGATCAAGAAAGGTATTCCCATGTATCTTGAGATCGGGCCACGTGACATGTCAAGCGACTCGGTGTTTGTAGGAAGAAGAGACAAGAGCCGCAAAGAAAGATTCAGTCTTCCGAGAACTGAATTCGTACAAAAAGTTTCAGGAATAATGGACGACATTCAAAATTCGCTCTATGAAAAAGCAAAAAGTTTTCGGGACAGCAATATCAAAACAATTGAAAACAAGGATGATTTCTACCACTACTTTACTCCCCAAAACAAGGACAAACCGGAAATCCATGGCGGATTTGCGCTCTGTCACTGGAATGGATCTCCCGAGGTGGAAGAAAAAGTGAAAAGTGACCTGAATGTTACCATTCGCTGCATACCCTTTGATCAACCGGAGGAAAGCGGTAAATGCGTGATCACCGGTGAGCCATCCACAAAGAGAGTGATTTTCGCCAAAGCCTACTAGCAGTTCTTGGCATCTGTTAAATAACCCGCTTTCAAAGCGGGTTTTTCATTTCTGACGGGTAAAAGATGAAAACTGAAAAAGAAAAAATGCTTTCGGGGGAGTTATATGATCCTTGTGACAAACAGCTATCTGAGGACAGATTGAATGCACGGATGCTTACAAAGGCATTAAACGATTCCAGCCCCGATCTATCCCATGAACGTCTGAGAATTTTACAGGAGCTGTTTCCGAATGCTGGTCAGGACCTCTGGATTCAACCGCCCTTCCATTGCGACTACGGTTATAACATTGTCACCGGAGAAAAGGTCTTTTTCAATTTCAACTGTTTTATCCTTGACGTGATGAAAGTAACCATTGGCAGCAGAACAATGTTCGGCCCCAACGTACAGATCTACACGGCCACTCACCCGCTTGACCACAAAGAAAGGGCTTCGGGGCTGGAGTTCGCCAAACCAGTAACTATTGGAGATGATGTGTGGGTGGGAGGCAGCGCAGTAATCTGTCCCGGTGTGACCATTGGAGACCGCACGGTAATCGGTGCTGGCAGCGTAGTCACAAAAAATATCCCCAGCGACGTTGTCGCCGCTGGTAATCCCTGCAAAGTCATTAAACAGCTAAATAAAATTTGATTGGCAATCTCTGATTTGCAATTTTCCAGCCACAAACGGCTGCGTCCGACCTCTCAGTGGTGAAACAGCCTCACACCGGAAAATGCCATCACCATGCCATATTCGTTACAGGCCTCGATCACCGCGTCGTCACGCACAGAACCTCCGGGTTGAACAATGAACTTCACCCCGCTCTGCTGAGCACGGTCGATATTATCTCTGAACGGAAAAAAAGCATCGGAAGCAAGGGACACGCTGGTCAACAGCGAAAGCCATTCCCTTTTCTCCTCCCGGGAGAAACTTTCGGGAGCAACTGAAAAATTCTGCTGCCAGGAATACTGCTCGGCAGGCGAAAGATGATCTTCCAGATATTGATCAACTGCATTATCCCGCTCCGGGCGGCTGATTCCCTCCTTAAACTGCAACCCCAGCACACGAGGGTTCTGCCGAAGAAACCATCTATCAGCTTTTCCTGCAGCCAACCGCGTGCAGTGAATGCGGGACTGCTGACCAGCCCCTACTCCGATAACCTGTCCTCCGGTTGCGAAACAGACTGAGTTTGACTGTGTATACTTAAGGGTGATCTGAGCGAGGATGAGATCACGCTTTGCATCATCGGTAAAGGTACGGTTTTCAGTAACCAAATTAGAGAGAGTTTTCTCATCAAGGGTGATGGTATTTCGCTTCTGTTCGAAACAGATTCCAAATACATCTCTGGTTTCCTGCCCCTGGGGTTCATACGAAGAATCTATCTGAACAACAGCGTAACCGCCTTTTTTCTTGGCCTTCAGAATTTCGAGTGCATCCTTATCATATGCAGGAGCAATCACTCCGTCCCCCACCTCGCGCTTAAGAAGCAGCGCTGCACTTTTATCGACTTTATCACTGAAAGCAGCCCAGTCCCCAAAAGATGAAACCCTGTCCGCACCACGAGCTCGCGCATAAGCGGTTGCAACAGCAGAGAGTTCCATATCATCAACAAAATAGGCTTTCTTCAACTCCCTGGTAAGAGGCACTGCTACTGCTGCCCCGGCTGGGCTAACGTGCTTGAATGAGGCTGCCGCAGGTAACTTGAGCTGCTGTTTTAGATCTTTCACCAGTTGCCACGAATTCAGGGCATCGAGCAAATTGATGTATCCCGGCCGACCATTAAGTACTGTAATGGGCAGCGCTCCGGAAGAAGAATAAATCCGGGAGGGCGCCTGGTGAGGGTTGCAGCCGTAACGAAGCGTCAGTTCATTCATTTCATCTCTCCTCAGTTGAAGTCCGCCAGTGCGGAGAAATCGATGGTTGCAAAGAGGTCATCAAGCGTTTCCGCTCTGCGGATCTGCACAACTTCCCCGTTTTCCCGCCTTAGAAGCTCAGCGGATCTCAGCTTGCCGTTATAGTTGAATCCCATAGCATGCCCGTGAGCTCCCGCATCGTGGATAATCACGATATCACCGGGCTTTGTTTCAGGAAGCATTCTATCAATTGCAAATTTGTCGTTATTTTCGCAGAGTGATCCGGTTACATCATACTTGCAATCAGCAGGCAGATTCTCCTTGCCAAGCACGGTTATATGATGATACGACCCGTACAGTGCAGGCCTCATGAGATTTGCCATACAGGCATCCAGACCAATGTAATGTTTGTAAATCTTCTTTTCGTGAAGCACTCTGGAGACCAGAAATCCATATGGCCCGGTCATCATTCGGCCGCACTCCATGTAAAGCTTTAAAGGATCAAGACCGGCATCAACAATAACCTGCTCATAAGCTGCTTTAATCCCGGATGAAACCACTTCCAGATCCACAGGCTTCTGCTCTGGACGATAGGGAATTCCGATGCCCCCGCCAATATTTACAAACTCAAATCGGATGCTTAACGCTGAAGAAATCTCTTTAACAAGTTCAAAGAGCATTCTGGCTGTTTCCACAAAATACTGGGCATTAAGCTCATTGGAGGCAATCATTGCATGAAGCCCGAAACGTTTCACGCCCTTGTCTCTAAGTATCTTGTAACCGTCAAAGAGCTGCTCACGGGTAAAGCCGTATTTGGCTTCCTGAGGATTTCCGATGATGGCATTGCCTTCTCTGAGAGGTCCCGGATTATAACGAAAGCAGACCAAATCGGGAAGACCCGCATGCTTCTCCAAATATTCGATATGGCTGATATCATCCAGATTAACAATAGCCCCAAGCTCCCGTGCCATTTTAAACTCCTCCGCTGGGGTATCATTAGAGGTGAACATAATTCTTTCACCCACAACACCACAGCGTCTGGCAAGTTCAAGCTCAGCCATTGAACTACAGTCTGCGCCGATTCCTTCCTGACTGAATATACTCATCAGAAATGGATTGGGCGCAGCTTTCACAGCAAAGTATTCCGTAAACCCCGGAGCCCAGGAGAATGCATTTTTCAGTTTGCGGGCATTCTCTCTAATACCCTTCTCATCATAGATATGAAAAGGAGTGGGGAAACGCTCAATAATTTTTCCAAGCTCATCATTTGAAAAAGGCACAGACTTCATCGACATCAGACTAAAACTCCAAATCGA
Organism: Fibrobacterota bacterium; assembly: GCA_023436205.1. GTDB lineage: Bacteria > Fibrobacterota > Chitinivibrionia > Chitinivibrionales > Chitinispirillaceae > JAEZKC01. The sequence goes on along the minus strand of JAEZKC010000035.1, from coordinate 98,653 downwards.
AATGTGTAGAAAAAAGGAAGGGTAAAATACGATTTTTCGGCAGGTTTGTCACGCAAAGATATGGATTTTGTGCATCACTGCATAACTATCTCTGAATAATTTTGCCTTGAAAACAGTACGAAGGTCAAAACCTGTTATGAAAGAGAATTCCCGTAATACTCTGAAAACACAATTTCTTTTAGTTCTTTTCTCTTGCGTTTACCCTGTGGAATTGAAGGGTACCCGAGTGGAGTGAAAGCTACCGGATCAATATATGGTGGCAGCCTGAGAGCATTGCGAGCTTCGGCGGCATTAAAAGCGCCAATCCAACAGGTCCCCAATCCAATTTCTGCAGAGGCAAGAGTTATGTGATCCATGGCTATAGCAGCATCCACATCTCCATACTCCTTACCATCGCTTCGTTTCCATGATTGCTTGCGATCACAGCAGACTGCTATGATAACAGGTGCACTTATGAACCATTCCCGATCATAAACGGCACGCAGAGCAGTTCTGCTGGCTTTATCTTTAATAATAATAAAAACCCACGGCTGGTTGTTACATGCGCTTGGTGCATTTCGAGCACATTCAAGCACCTGATGTAGCTGCTCCTGCCCCACTTCCTTATTGAGGAAGCCCCGAACAGAATATCTTTTATCCACCAATTCTTTAAAATCCATTACAACCCTCAAAGGAAAGGGCAGAAAGCTCTCTTTTCTGCCCTGAATCGAAAACAGTTTTATTTATGGCCGATCAATATGGGCTTTGTTCATCGGGAGCTGGAGTTTCCTCGGTCTCACTTTCGAGCTTCTCCATCTCGCGCTTGAGCTTCTGAATCTCCTGATCAAGATCCTTAGCCTTTTCATCGATCTTCTGCTGGTTCTTATCCCCAGTTACACCCATAATTTTCTGAATTGTAGCAAGCGCATACTCCAAATCCTCCTTCACCTGGTCGGTACTGCGAGCGAAGAAAGACGACCGTGTAAACCCTGCCTTGTACTTTTCAAAACCATTAAATTGAGTTCTGAATACATCCCCCTGCAGTTTCATGCTGTCCAGAACACCTGCGATATGTGACGTTTGCCCCAGATAGGAGAAGTTCTCAACCCTGTCAGACATCTGACTGAAAGCCAAACGGTTATCATCATACTGGAGTTTGCGCATGTTTAAAGAATCAACGCTGGGGATAGTAAGCTTCTGGCTCGCGTCAAAGGCAGTCTGCAGAATTGCCAGAGACTTTGTATAGTCCTTCTGCAAGAGATACCCATAAGCCTGGATCAGCAGACCTTCACACTGAAGTACAGGCTTGGTAGTGATTTTCGATAGTTGTAATCCGGTAGATATACAGTCATTCCACTGCCTGGCTTTCAACGCGGTCCAAGCCTGCCCTAAAAGCGCATCTTCAGCGTAATAACTGGTTCCCGGAACCATACGCAGCGCCACAACAGCCTTGGACAATGCGTTCTCTTCATAGAAGATGTAACCAAGGAAAAGATAACTGCGGTTTACCATTTCCTGCTGTTCCGGGGTCGTCACCGGTGCACTGATAACGTTTTCGAGTGCGGTGATCACTTCCTGCATGTCATCATCAAGCATCGCATGAGCAATGGCGGTTCCATGCTGAGCGAAAACGTAGTCGGGGTGAGAATCAGGCACAACTGAGAATGCATGAATAGCCTTGCGCAGCTCACCATTCTGGAGATTAATCTGTCCCATGATGTAGGCACCATGATATCGCAGAGAATCTGGCACGCTGGGTTTGTTAAGTTCCACAAACTGATTTGTTGCTGCAGAAAAATCGTTATTGCGATAATAAATGCGCATGAGTCCCAGGTCTGCATAAGGAACAACAGAGCTAAGCGGAAACTCCTCCTTAGTTTTGTTGTAGTTCTGAATAGCCTGTTCTCTCATGTCCATCTGTTCCTGACAGTCTGCTCTAAAAAGCTTAACCCAATCATTTTTAAAGAAATCGGGAAATTCGACTGCTATGCGGCTAAAGACGAAAAACGCATCCCAGTATTTCTTCTCAGAATAGAGCTTGCGAGCTTTATTGTAGAGTTCATTGGGACTGAGGGAAGCCAGTCGTGCCATCTTGCGGGCAAAGATTTCCTCACGATGCTTACCAAAATCAGCCTTTACATAGAAAGTATGCGTGGTAGCGTCGTTGCCATCTTCGGTCATGATATTGTATTGATAGAATGCTGAAAGATCTCGACCCAGGTTGAAAGCGGGCATGTTAGCCCCTAGGGCTAATCCCCAATAATCCAGAACACTTTCATCAAATCCAAACATGAGGTAGGCTTTGAACATTCTCATTGCCCACACACCAACTCTCCAGTTAAGATCCCATTCGATCTGCTCCAAATAGGAAATATCATCATTAAAACTATTGGCAGTGGTGATAAAATCCTTAACACACAGATCCATGTAGTTTTCCACACGGTTTTCCCAGTACCTGGAGTTCCAGGACAGGCGCAGATTTCTGGCATAAGCACTCGTACTCCCCCATTCCGGTACCCAGGAATGACCCATAGTGGGAGCAATCAGGTTCTGAGTTGCAACACCAAGTAAATGCTCTCCAATGAGAGGATGCTTGAGCAAATGGTAAGTGGCACCCAAATCTATTCCGGTTCCCTTAAGAGGATCCGAGAAATTTGACTGGTAAGCGAAATTAAGATTGGCGCCTACTACAATCTGATTCCATAGGTGCCATGCGTACCCAACAGAAAAAACAAAATTACTGTTACCTAAACCGGGGACCGATGATGGTGTCAAACCACCCTGATCATTTTCAATGTCCTGAGTAACTTTTCCATCACTTTCAACCAGCATGGAAAAACTGGCTGTATGATATAAGGAGAGCGGATAGTTAAGACCCACTTCCCAAAGCTTGAATGCGCCTCCCAGAACGGGGGCAAATGCAAGCCTTCCCGACACGTAGTTTTCTTCTGCAATGAAGGCAGGGTTACTCAGGGAGGAGTAAGGTGCGTGTACATCCCTCCAGCGCTGAGTAAGCATATACTCACCCGGAAGTCCATCTGCCAGAACAGTACTGAAAAAACCGACAGCACACACCAGCATTAAAATTTTTTTTCTGAAAGAACTTGGTTCTAACATCAGCTTGGCCTCTCCTATTATATCCGCACTCTTTAAGTTCCCCAAACCTTGTGTTCACAAAGTTTCAGTCACATATTCAGACTCTCAAAGTAGCCACTCACTAGATAATACAATAAGGCGTACATTATTTCTCAAGATGATTATAAAAAAAGGAGCTAAAACTGAAGAGCTTAATCCCCCCTCATAATATAGCAATAACAGGGGAGCTTTGCACTCTTTTACATGTATATAATTCATCTTTATGCAAACGCCACGAATCTGCCTAAAGCCTCGCGAATTAATCGCTTAAGGCAGACAGTGTGTCCATTATAATAACGTATCCGCCAATTTAGAAAAAAAGAAGATTCTGAAGAAAATATTTTTCCCGATGCTTAACCAGAGCTAGAACGGTTTGATTCCACGTCTTTGAAGAAGAGTACCATCACGAGAAAAGAGTAAAAGTAGAGAATTTCTATACGCGGCTTTGGCCCTCTGCTCATCAAGAGATGCGGCGATCAGGTCGCGTTGAACCTGAAGCAGTGCATAGCCTGTTGATTTTCCCACATTCATTTTTTCCTGTTCTGCCTCAAGCTTCTGCTGCTGAAGCTCTAGTGCGACCTTTGCCGCTTCGATTTGACTCAATGCTCTGGAAACCTCTAGATGGGCAGATCTGATATCATATTCAAGCAGACGATCAAAATTTTCCAAAGAAAGTTTCTGCTGCTCAGATGAGAAAACTGCACGCCGGTGCTTTTCTCTTGCAATGCCATTTGTGACTGGCATCTGAAAAGTAATACCGCCTGAAAGGGAATTGGAGGGTTCATCAAAACGACTCAGAGCACTACTGAAAGATTCGGCATAGGATGTACCCTGCAAAGAGATGAAAAAATCCAGCCTGGGAAGCAACCCGTTTCTTGTCTCCATTAGATCCAGATCTCCTTTTTGAGCAAGGAGTTTGGCCAAACGTAAATCCGAGCGGAATTTTCTGGCAGCTTCAAGATGCTGATTTAACGAATCGGCATTCCCCAGAGAGGATAGTGTATCAGATAGCGATATTCTCTTATTCCAGAGGTTCTTTCCGTTCATGAGGTAAACAAGTTGAAAGGTTTTTTGGCGGCTTGCAGCTTCAGCATCAATAAGCTGCTTATTTCTTGAAGCCACCTCAGCACGAATGGCTGCCAGATCCAGAGCGGCAATACGCCCCACCTTTAAACGTTCTTCAGATTCAAACAGCAGTCGTTTTGCAAGATCCAGTGAATGCTGAAAAATGGACAGTTCCCCTTGAGACAACACCAAATCCCAATAAGCTTTTTCAGTATCATAGATCAACTTGAGTGCATAAGCAGACAACTCTTCTTCTCTGATTGATACATCAATGCGAGCCCGACGAACAGGAACCAAATTCACTGAAGGACTCAGGCCCTGCAGAAGTGCCTGGGTGACAGTTAGGCTGAAGGTTTTATGATGGGTTGCATCAACCGGCGCAGCTATTCTACTCCCGGAAAGCGGCCCGGCGCTGCCTTTCAGCTGTAACTGAGTACCGGTGGGAAGGGTTTCTGTAATCTGCAGAGAGGCATCTCTGGTGGTCTGGGCAGGATCTCCAGATTTTGCAGCCCCTATGGAAAGCTGCAGTTGCGGTTCGAACTTGTAGATATTCTCTTTATAAATGGCGGAAGCCACATCTGTATCGATTTTTTCAATTCGAACCAGTGGATTCTGCTCGACAGCTCTGGTCAAGGCATCCTGAAGTGAGAGCTGGACTGTGTCTGACTCGGGTTCCGCAGAAACAGGCGCCACCATCAAACAGAACGAAAAAACCAAAATTTTCCTTCTCATATTTTACCTGTTTCCAAACTAACAGACATTTTCTTTTTCCCCCTGCGCTCTTCAACGTAAGAATAGATGACGGGAATAAAGATCAGAGTGATCAAGGTGGAAACTGAGAGCCCTCCAATCACGACACGAGCCATCGGAGCCTGCGTCTCTCCACCTTCACCGATGCCAACGGCCAGAGGAAGCAGACCGAGTACAGTTGTCAAGGTGGTCATAAGTATGGGACGAAGCCGCCTCTCACCGGCAAGCTCCAGCGCCCTGAACAGTTCAATTCCCTTTTCCCGACGATAGCGATTGACTGTATCCACTAGTACAATCGCATTATTAACCACAATTCCTGCAAGTATTATACATCCGATATACGCCTGAACTGTAAACGGAGTTCCTGTCACAAGCATGATCCCCACAACTCCGATCAGAGCAACAGGTATTGAAAACAGTACTATGAAAGGATCCTTAAAAGACTCAAACTGCCCGGCCATCACCAGAAATACGAGCAAAATAGCCATAGCAATTCCGAAAAACAGCTCACGCTGAGCCTTCTGTTGTTCTTCCCAGTCTCCCCTAATGAGGATAGCGAATTCCTGCGGTACGGCAATATCCTTGATGGCTGTCCGGATATCCTCAACCACACTTTTAAGATCCCGTCCGGCATAGTTGACATTAACGCTTATCACTCTTTCACGGTCCCGTCTCTCTACCTGCGCGGGCCCGGTTGCCGACTCCAGCGAAGCAACCGTATTGACAGGAACAGCAACCCCCGCCTTATTGACGACTGTCAACCTGTTAAGATTATCAAGACTCTTGCGTTCCTCTTCAGCAAGACGTACTATTACCGAATACTCTTTGCCGGCCAGGCGCACCTGAGTTGCACGGGTTCCACCCAACGCAGTCTGAATTGCGCCACCTACAGAGTTTGCTGTCAAACCGAGATCAGCACCTTTACCGCGGTCAATTCTTACCCGGTATTCAGGCATACCGGCTTCACGGCTGATTCGGGCTTCTGTCACCCCTTCAACATTGGTGACGGACTGGGAGATCTGCTGAGCAAGAGATTGACTCGTTTGAAGATCATGTCCTCTCACTTCAACAGAGATAGACTGGTCCTGATTATTACCCATACGCAAGAGAAACAATCCCTGTCCCTCCCTCACGCGAACCGTAGCTCCAGCGATCCCCATAAGTTTGGGGCGAAGTTGATCGGCCACTTCGGCAGAGGAACGGGAACGTTCAGATTTGGGAACCAGAGTTACTCTCATTCGGGCTATATTGCTTCCGGTAAACCAACCACCCATGCCTCCACCCACATTGGACAATATTATCAGTTTTTCCGGAATTTCCCTTTGAATAATACTCTCGACAGTTTTGACAGTACGCTCCAGATGCTCCAGCTGAGTTCCCACCTCCATCTCCACATCAACCCGAACTTCGCTCTCGTCTGCGGAAGGCATAAGCTCAACACCGATAAGCGGAAATGCAAGTATGGCCATCCCGAAAGCAGTAATGACTCCCAGAACGACCGTTTTTCGATGACCCAACGCCCAGTGGATTAAAAGCCCGTAACGATGCTCGACGGCAGTATAAAACTGCTCGGATTTGCGGAAAACAGCTGATAATAAACCGCCACCGGATTGGGTAAGATTTGTAGTACGAAGAAATTTGGAGGTGAGCATGGGAACGAGTGTCAGCGCCACTACCAGAGAGCAGGCCAGTGAAAATGCCACCACGAAGGCAAGTGAACGGAACATTATACCACTCATACCTTTAATGAAAACTACAGGAAAAAAGACAACCAAGGTAGTCAGTGTACTGGCTGTTACCGCGGACCATACCTCACCGGCACCCTTAACTGCGCCGGACATACTGTCTTCACCCTTCTCCCTTTTATGAAAGATACTGTCCAGAACCACAATTGCATTATCAAGCAACATTCCTATTCCCAGTGCGAGCCCACCGAAGGTCATCATATTGAGAGTGAGGCCGCTAAAATAGACAAGAGCAAATGTTGCCACAATGGAAATGGGGATAGCCGCGCTGATAATCATGGTAGTGGAAATATTGCGCAGAAAGAGAAGCAGTACGAAAACCGCTATAAGTCCTCCAATCAGAAGTGCATTTGCCACCGCCATGATTGAACGCTCAATGTATTTAGAAGTATCGATTAGAGGAATAATCTGAATTCCCGGAATATCCTTGCTGATTTTCCGCAACTCTTTGTGGATTCCTGAAGCAACAGCCACGGTATTTGTTCCCGATTGCTTGCTTATTGCAAGCTGGACACCCGGAACGCCGTTTATGCGAACCTGCGACTTGATCTCTTCATAGCCGTCTTTGACCTCTGCAATGTCGGAGATTCTGACCGGTGCACCATCCTTGACAGCCACAATAGTGTTACGAACATCCTCCACTCCGCCGAACTCCGCAAGGGTCCTGATCATGATCTCCTTGCTTCCCTGTCTGACCGAACCGGCGGGAACATTCCTGTTCTCCAGACGAAGTGCACTAATAACCTGATCGGCGGAGATTCCGTAAGCCTGCAAATTTGCAGAACGCATCATAACCTGTATTTCACGTTTTGTTCCGCCCCGAATATCGACAGATGCCACACCCGGAACACGCTCAAGCCTGTACTGAACCTGATCCTCAAGAAGCTGTCTGACCTCTGAAAGATCTCTGTCTGAAGTAACACCCAGAATAACTATGGGAAAGGCGGAAAGATCAAACTTGCGAATAAATGGCCGCTCAATATCCTCAGGCAGCATATTGAGCGAACGATCTATTCGATCGCGAATATCATTTACAGCTTCATCTAAATTGGTTCCCCACACAAAGGAAACCCGTACAGTACTTCTCCCTTCACTTGAAGTGGAAGTAATCTCCTCAATTCCCTGAATACCGGCAAGAGCTGCTTCAATAGGACGGCTAACCAGCTCCTCCATCTCCTGAGGACCGGCATTACCGTAAGAGGTGATAACGGTAATAGTGGGATAAGTAATCTCCGGCATGAGGTCAATGGGGAGGCGCATAAGAGAAAACACCCCGATGACCAGAATCACCAGGTAAACTACTGTGGTGAGTATCGGCCTGCGAACCGGAAGCGTGATCAGCGGATTACTCATTTACCTCTCCCCTGCTTTTTTTCCCAACCTCCAGATGTTTTCCCGGATTCACCGCTTCCCATTCGCACTTTGCCCCCATCTTTTAACAAATGCTGACCAAGCGTCACTACTGGTGCACTTATATTTGCAGGAGAAACAATCTGGGCAAAGGAGCCGTCGTTTATACCAACCTCAACAGGTACCTGCTTTACAATGGCAGAGTCCCCCACGATAAAAACCGAGAACTTTCCTTCTTTATCGACAATGGCAGAAGAGGGGACAACCAGAGCAGAATCATTCTTATCCAGCACCACATTGATCTTTGCAAACATTCCCGGCTTTAACTGCAGAGAATCATTGGCCACAGCGACCTCCACTACTGCAGTTCTGGAGGATGTCTGGAAAAAAGGAGCAACCCGGAAAACAGTTCCCGCAAATTCTTTTTCTGCAACAGCATCAACCTTTACTAAAGCAGCTTTGCCCGGTCGAAGCCGCTGATAATCACGTTCGGAAACAGCCAGTTCAACAAAAACGGTATCTATTCCCACAACCGTCACCACCGGCCCTCCAACTGACAGCAATACTCCACCATCAACATGCCTTTCAGCAATGAATCCAGGTTGAGAGGCTCTGATCAGTGTATAGTCAAGACGAGTTTGAGTTTGAGACAGAAGTGCATCTCTTTGTTCCAGCTGTGCTCTGGCAAGTTCATATTTTGACTTCTGAGACTCAAGCTGGGTCTCAAGGGCATCAAATTCCACCTGAGAGGAGATGCCTTTTTTCAACAGCTCTCTAACCCGCTCCAGTTCCCGCTCGGTAAACGACAGCTGCGCCTGAGCTTCAGAAAGAGAGGCCTTGCTTATCCTTACCTGTGCCTGTGCCTCCGAGAGGGCATTACGGTACTCGGTGTCATCGACTTTGCCGATAACCTCATTTGCTTTAACCGGGTCTCCTATACGTTTATTAAGACTGACTAGTCGCCCCTGCACTTTAGCGGAAACCACATAGGTATAGGCGGCTTTCACTGTCCCGGTGAACTCTCTTACATCTGAAATGGCCCGTATTTCCGGTTTGGCTGTTTCCACTGCTACCGGTCCCTGATTTCGCTGAAAACCGTAAGATGAGGCCGAATGAGGTTCTTTCTTGAAAAAACGCAGGCCAATGATAGCCCCTGCCGCCAAGACCACTAAAGCAATGACCAGGTGTTTACTTTTCATATCTCCCCATCCAGAGTAGGAATTGAAACGGGCGATTCTAATCTTTTTAGACCACGATTGCAAACTAGATGTTACACAGAATTACATTTTTCTTTAAGTGCACTGGCAGTAAGCTGCCCACAAGCTCCCATGATATCCTGACCACGACTCCTGCGGACCGTTGCAGCAAGCCCTCTTCGATGCAGTTCGACGGCAAAACGGTCCACCACGCTGTCATCCGGACTTCGCACATTGATGTTGCCAGCAGAATTGAGAGGTATAAGATTCACTTTACAAGGAAAACTGCCTAATAGTGTCTGCAGCGCCCGAGCTGCCTCTAACGTATCGGTGACACTTTCTATCACCACGTACTCAAAAGTGACTCGGCGCCCTGTCTTATGAAAATAACGTTTCGCTATCTCCACAAGTTCCTCTATGGGATACTTGCGGTTTATAGGCATATAACTGTCTCTGAGCTCGTTATTCCAGGCATTAAGTGAAATCGCAAGCCCGATTGTAAGATCCTCTTTCATAAGCCGTTCAATAGAGGGGACTACACCCGCAGTGGAAACAGTAATTCGCCGCGCTCCAATGTTAAAACCATCTTCACTCATGATTATATCCAGGGAAGATCTAAAACGGTCGAAATTGCTGAGAGCCTCCCCCATGCCCATGAAAACAATATTGGTGACTAGTTTGTCACCCCTTGAGCATAGATAATCATCAATACCAATCAACTGACCGATGATCTCTTCCTGAGATAGATTGCGAATAAATCCCAATTTGCCAGTTTCACAAAAGCTGCACCCCAGACCGCACCCAACTTGACTTGACAAACAGGCCGTACGGCGCTTATCATCAATAAGCAGTACACTTTCGATAATGTGGGAAGAGTTATCGAGTGCAAAACCGAACTTTACAGCATCGCCAATGTTGGATTCAAGAATGTAGTGGGGAGAGAGCTTACCAATGGAGCAGTTATCATGCAGCATAGTCCTGACATCTTTGGACATGTTAGTCATTTCATCAAAGCTGCCAACTCTCTTCTGGTAAAGCCATTTAAAGACTTGACGAGCTCTGAACTTCTGCAGACCCATATTCTGCATGAAGCTTTCGATCTGGGCAAGCGATAATTCCTTTAAACGGACTTTTATACCAGACTTTGAATCAGACAAACTGTTCTCCGGAAAGCGAATGAAAACGGGAGCAGTGATTACGGCAAAGGATCAGGAAAAATTTTACCAAATAAAAAAGGCCCGAAGAACATCTGCTCCTCAGGCCATTATATTGCGGTCGGTCGGACTCGAACCGACACAGGCGTACGCCCACTACCCCCTCAAAGTAGCGTGTCTACCAGTTCCACCACGACCGCGTAAGATTCTTTATTCTGCAGGGCTCTGAGCCGGTTCAGCCGGTGCAGCCTCGGCGGGAGCAGGAGCAGGCTCTGTGCTCTCTTCACCGGCTAAACTCGGAAGAACCTCTGTTCCCTCACTGCTCTGACCTTCCTGAATTCCCATTGAGGGTCCCAGTGGAGCAGGGGTCTCACTCTGCGCTTTCTCAGCTCTTTTCTGCAGACCAGATTTCTCCATGGCTGTTGAGTTGCCGGTGGATGCCACAAAGGTCATCAGGATACAGAGAAGCAGAAACGCTCCCCCGAAAATCGCTGTACCCCTTGTCAGGATATTTGCGGTATCCTGTGTTCCCAGAAAATTGCTTGCTCCACCCAGTCCACCAATGGCACCTGAAATACCGCCACCCTTATCAGACTGGATCAGAACGATAAGACAGAGGAAAATACATACGAAAATGAACAGAACCAAGAGAATTCCAAACAGCATAACACCACCAATGAAAATTATTTAGGTTGAACTATTCCGGCGAAATCGGATGCCTTGAGAGCAGCTCCACCAATGAGCCCACCATCAACATCACTCTCAGCCAACAGCGCCTTAGCATTATCCGGCTTCATGCTTCCGCCGTACTGTATACGCATTGCGTCAGCGTTTTCTTTACCAAAAAGTTCAGCAAGCAACTTTCTGATGAAAACATGCACTTCGTTAGCCTGCTGAGGTGTTGCTGTTTCGCCAGTTCCAATCGCCCAAACAGGTTCGTAAGCAACGGTGCACTTTACAGCATCGGCTGCAGATATACCTTCGAAGGCACCACGCACCTGATGCTCAATAACTGAATTCATTTTGCCGCTTTTACGTTCATCCAGGGTTTCACCGACACAGACGATAGGAAGGAGTCCTGATGCCAGAACGGCTTTGGTCTTCTTGTTCACTGTTTCGTCAGTCTCCCCGAAATAGGTACGCTGTTCGGAATGACCGATGATAACGTAAGTCACGCCAACACTCTTGAGCATTGCACAGCTTACTTTTCCGGTGAAAGCGCCCTTGGCTTCCCAGTGCACATCCTGAGCGCCCAGTTTGACATTTGATCCCTTGATCACCTCGGCCACAGCCAGCAGGTTAGTAAAAGGAGGGCATACTGCAACATCAACATCGGTAACTGATCCGACAGCAGCCACAACATCCTTAGCCAAGGCGCGTGCCTCGTCCTGTGTTGTGTTCATTTTCCAGTTGCCGGCGATAAAATTCTTACGTGCCATTTTATTTCCTCAAGTTTCCGGTTATTGCAGGAGCATAAAATACTAATCGGCTCCACGCAGGTCAAAAGAAATTACAAATCAAGTGAGGATTTTTCCTCACTTGTCATTCAAAGCCTTTACTCCGGGGAGTTCCTTGCCTTCTACAAGTTCAAGCGAGGCACCACCACCAGTGGAGATATGCGACATTTTATCGGCAACGCCGGCCTTCTTGACTGCAGAAACGGAATCTCCGCCACCGATGACCGTTGTTGCATCCTTGAGGCCTGCAAGAGCCGAAGCAATCGCCTGGGTTCCCTCAGCAAATTTGGGGAACTCAAAAACTCCCATGGGGCCGTTCCAGAACACGGTCTTGGCATCCTTGATAGCGTTCTTGAATTTCTCTCTGGTCAAAGGACCAATATCCATTCCCATCCATCCCTCATCGATTGCACCGCGGGCAACGACTTTTGATTCGGCATCGGGAGCAAACTCTTTGGTGATGACGTGATCAATGGGCAGATAAATGTAAACGTGTGATTCATAAGCCTTCTGGAGGATATTACGGGCGGTTTCGATCATATCGTCTTCAACAAGCGATTCACCGATTGACAAACCCTTGGCCTTAAGGAATGTATATGCCATTCCACCGCCGATAATCATATTATTGACCTTCGACAGCAGACTTTCCAGAACAGCAATTTTGGAGGATACTTTTGCCCCACCAATAATGGCCACAAACGGCTTTTCCGGATTATCTACAATTTTATCCTGAAGGAACACAAGTTCCTTTTCCATAAGAAAACCGGCAACGGCAGGAAGAAAATGTGCTATTGTCTCAGTAGAGGCATGCGCCCGGTGTGCAGTTCCAAAAGCATCATTAACATATATATCACCATAGGAGGCAAGTACCTTGGCAAGCTTTTCACGCTCGGCAGCATCCTTGGAGGTCTCTTCTTTATTGAAACGGGTGTTCTCAAGCATCAGAACCGCTCCGTTATCAAGCTTGGCAACCATGGCCTTTGTTTCATCACCGGTACAGTCGGGAGCCAGAGCCACCTCTTTACCCAGAAGCTTTGAAAGATGAGCTGCAACAGGAGCCATCTTGTGCTTGCCTTCAAGGTAGTTCTTTTCATCAAAGGACTTGCCTTCCTTCTCTGCCTTTTCCTTGGCTTTGGCCATATCTTTCTTGGGGTCACCGAGGTGAGACATGAGGACAAGGCTTTTCACTCCCTGCTCCAAAACATACTTGATAGTGGGGAGAGCAGCCTGAATACGGGTGTCGTCCTGAATGACGCCGGCATTCATGGGAACATTAAAGTCAACACGCATTATTACACGCTTGCCCTTGAGATCCACATCCCTAACCGTCTTTTTCTTTATTGGCATTCTTTCAGTCTCCTTTTACAGGTGAAAAAAGGGTTCTTTATATGCAGTGAAATAAAGAACCCTTGAAATTGCCCGAAATTGACCTACAAAAAACTTACTTCACTGTATCCATATGGCAGATGAGGTCGCAAACCTTGTTTGAATAACCCATCTCGTTGTCGTACCATGAAACGACCTTGACAAAAGTTTCGCTCAGTGCGATACCGGCATCAGCGTCGAAAATGGAAGTGCGGGCATCACCTACGAAGTCGTTGGAAACAACTGCATCTTCAGTGTAACCGAGAATACCCTTGAGTTCGCCTTCTGAAGCAGCCTTCATGGCAGCCTTGATCTCTTCATACTTCGCAGGCTTGGCCAGACGGACTGTGAGGTCAACAACTGAAACGTCAGGTGTGGGAACGCGGAAAGCCATACCAGTCAGCTTGCCGTTGAGTTCAGGGATAACCTTGCCCACTGCCTTTGCTGCACCTGTTGAAGAGGGGATGATGTTCTGACCGGCACCGCGGCCACCGCGCCAGTCCTTAGCAGAAGGACCGTCAACAGTCTTCTGAGTGGCTGTGACAGCATGAACTGTGGTCATCAGACCTTCAAGGATTCCCCAGTTGTCATTGAGAACCTTGGCGATGGGAGCCAGACAGTTTGTTGTGCAGGAAGCGTTGGAAACGATTGACATATCTTTTGTGTACTTCTTGTGGTTTACACCCATCACGAACATGGGAGTGTCGTCCTTTGAAGGAGCAGACATTACAACACGCTTTGCACCAGCCTTGATGTGACCTTCAGCTTTATCCTTTGAAAGGAAGAGGCCTGTGGACTCAACCACATACTCTGCACCGATCTCATTCCACTTGAGGTTTGCAGGATCTTTTTCAGCTGTTACCCGAATTGTCTTACCATTGACGATGAGCTTTCCGTCCTTCACCTCAACAGTTCCGTTGAATCTGCCATGGGTTGAATCGTACTTGAGCATGTATGCCATGTACTCGACGTCGATGAGGTCGTTGATTCCCACAACTTCAATCTTGGGATTGTTCATTGATGCACGAAAAACCAGTCTGCCGATTCTACCGAATCCGTTGATACCAACTTTAATGGCCATGCGTTCCCTCCATAAGAGTTAATTTAGGATGTTAATTTACGGGAAAAATGCTATTTTTGAAGAACGATCCTGCCAGAAAAGCACAGGCGTTTAATATAGTTTGTACTTAATGGTGAGTCAACCAAAAACCATATTATTGAAAAACAATCCCAAAGTGAGGCTTTTTACATGTCCGATTCTTCTCATAAAGCTCCCTTCCTCAAGCACCAGAATCTTTTTTTCATCGCGGGCCCCTGTGTCATTGAATCACGAGACCTTTGCATGAAAATTGGGGAAATGCTCGCCGGGTTGACCCAAAAACACCAGATCGATATCATTTTCAAATCTTCTTATTACAAAGCAAACCGTACCTCCAAAGCATCCTACAGAGGGCCCGGCAAACAGGAAGGGTTGAAAATTCTACAGGAAGTGAAATCGACTTTTGCCCTTCCGGTAATAACCGATATTCATGAAAGCGTTGATGCTCAGGAAGCCGCCACAGTAGTCGACGTGCTCCAGATTCCCGCATTTCTCTGCAGGCAAACGGATTTGCTGGAAAGCGCACAGGCTACTGGAAAATGGATAAACATAAAAAAGGGACAGTTCATGGCCCCGGAGGATATGCAGTTTTCATTGCAGAAAGCGGGCGACAGATGCTGGCTTACAGAAAGAGGAACCTTTTTTGGCTACAACAGACTGGTAGTTGATTTTACTTCGATCCCAGCCATGAAGCAATATGGTCAGCCTGTGATTTTTGATGCCACACACAGTGTGCAGAATCCCGGAGGAGGTAACGGATGTTCATCAGGCAACAGAGAGCTTGCCATTCCGCTTGCCAGAGCGGCTCTTGGCGCCGGTGCAGACGCTCTCTTTTTTGAAATTCACCCTGAGCCAGCGAAGGCCTTGTGCGACGGCCCAAACAGTCTGACTGTTGAAGAGTTTACAAACCAACTTCCAAGGCTCCTGGAGATTTACAACCTCATCAACAGACAAGCTTAATTTGTTAGTGAGTCCCCCGGAGGTGAGCTTGTCTGCAGGTTCACCTTGTCTTTCCAACCTGAAGACACGTGTATTTCACCCACATTATCCACGACTATGCACTCCAGATCGGGGCGACTCTGAACGAATGCCATGATTTCAGAGGCACTGCGGCTGAAGAGTCCGGTACTGTAGATATCTGCAATAACCGGATCCAGTGTCCATATGGTTAAGCTTCGATTTTTATCGCTGCTGTAACCGGTGGAGGCATCGAAAATGTGATGATATCGTTTTCCATCAATCATGCGGAAGCGTTCGTAATCACCGCTGGTGACAATCGCACCGCGTTCAAGCGGAAGTGTAGCAAGCATTTCCGAACGAACACGCGGGTGCTGCACCCCTATAATCCAGCGCTGTCCGTCTGACCTGGTCCCGGAGGAGATAATGTCACCACCGGCAACCACCAGATAATCAGTTATCCCCATGGAACTGATCAGCTCCCCCAGCTGGCGAAGCACATACCCTTTGGCTATTCCGCCAATATCTATTCGAGTTTGAGGCGACTTGAAAGTTACCTTATCCTCTTTTTCATTTACAACGACATTGCGGTAGTCAACCTTGGACAGGGCATCCCTAACCTGACCAGAATCGGGAAGCGGCCGATTCTGTTCATCGGATTGCTCATCAAGCCCCCAGAGCTCCTTAAGCGGCAGTACCGTAATATCAAATCCCCCCGAAAGCGTGTCACCATAAGCGATACCCAGCCTGAGCATCTCCCCCAGCTCTTTTGAAACCGGAAGTGTCTGCTCCGTCCGTTCATTCAGCACCTTTACTTCTGAACCTTCCTGACTCACAGAAAATCTGTGCTCATTCAAAGCAAGAAGAGAGTCAATTTGATCCCACACCTTTGACACATTAAAATTCTGAGGAACAGAAAGAGTAACCTCTGACACGGTATCCATCCTGAAAAACAGATGCTTCCGGTGAACTTTTTTCTGACTTGAGCAGGACCAGACGGTTAACCCCGACAAGATTACAACCACTATCAGAACAACAGTTTTTTTCACATTTCACCTATCGGAAAAAGCTAACGAGGATTCCTCTGATTATGCCAGTCAAGCACATCAGAAAAAGAGAGTGTTCCACCAAAAATGTCAAGGGCGCTGCCCACAGTTGCATCAACAGCACCTGAACCGATCTGCTCTATGGCATCAAGATCAGATATATCGCGAACTCCGCCGGCATAGGTCACCGGTATCGGGCAGTTTTTACCCAAAACAGAAACCAACTCTGAATCTATCCCACCCCTGAGCCCTTCCACATCTGCAGCGTGTACAAGAAACTCATCACAGCTGCGGCTCAGTTTTTCAAGAAATGTACCAGTAATCTCTTCTTCAGTGAATTTCTGCCACCGGTCGGTAACCACCATGTAGTGATCACCCTTTCTGCGGCAGCTTAGATCCAGAACCAGCCTCTCTTTACCCACTGTCTTAAGCAGCTTTTCAAGCCGATCCCAATGGATGGTGCCATCACTGAATACGAATGAGGTTACAATAACGTGCGAGGCTCCAGCATCCAAAAAAGTTTTGGCATTGTCCGGATTGATCCCTCCCCCGATCTGCAGCCCCCCGGGGTAAGCCTCAAGCGCCTCGAGTGCGGCCTCCCGGTTTCCGGGCCCGAGCATAATAACATGTCCTCCAAACAGATTGTTTTTTCGGTATATTGTAGCGTAGTACGAGGGAGGAAGATCTGTTTCAAAATTGGTGACCAGCGAGGAATTATTCTGATCAGAGAGTGTTCCACCGACTATCTGCTTGACTTTTCCATTATGGAGATCGATACAGGGACGAAACCGCATATTTTCCTTCTAACTGATCTGATGATTTTAATCACTAAAGAGATCTAAAATAAGCTATGCAGATCTGAGGACCAAAGGATGCTCATAATGCGAGGATGCAAAAATATTATTTTGGACTTTTAAAAGACCGTTCATTTCATATATTTAGTAGGTATTCTTTTTCATGCTCCTGCGGACCTCACCTCCCCAGGTGAACCGCTTAAACAATCGAAAGGGGGAAACATGCACTTGAAGTCTTTTCTGACAATTTGCGGCCTGGTAGCTTTCATGGGGTGCTCCGGAAACAGTGTTAAGGAGTCTGTGGAGGAAACCTATCCCAGCGGTGCTAAAAAGAAGGTCATCCTTTTTTCCGGCAAAAAAACCAATATCCTTCGCACCACATTCTTTTTTGAAGACGGAAATGTTCAATCTGATCGTTTCTTTAAAGATGGACAACCCGACAGCGTTATGACCATTTACACTGCTGCGGGCACCATGGACAAACAGTGTTACTACAAACTGGGGAAAAAGCACGGACCAGATAAGAGCTGGTATCCCAATGGTCAGATCAAGAGTGAAGCTGAATACGTTGATGATGCACCTGTGGGCAAATTTGTAAGCTATTATGAAGATGGAACCAAGGCGCAGGAAATCAGCTTCAAGGATGGAAAGAAGGATGGTCAGGAAATTGAGTACTACCCTGATGGAAAGACAAAGCGGATCCGCACCTTCAAAGCAGGCAATCAGGATGGCCTTGAACAGGAATATTTTCCCACAGGAAAACTGAAGGTGGAAAACAACTGGGCGGATAATGCCCTAAACGGTCCTTTCACCACCTACCATCCAAACGGAAAGAAAGAGGAAACCGGTCAGTATAAAGATGGTGCTTATGAAGGAACCAGAACCATGTACAGTGCAACCGGACGCAAAATGTCTGAAGCATACTACTCAAATGGCCAGCAGACTGGCGGTCAGGTGTTCTAATTATTTTGAAACCCGGTTCACCTGAGCCGGGTTTCTATTCCTTCCACCGGATTGCTGAAACTAACTGCTCCAAAATCTGCTCCTGAATGACCCAGTTATCATACTGCCCCTGCCCCACTTTGTTGCATATTATTGCAAAGGAATATGTCTTCTGAGGTAAGAGCACGTAGCCGGCTAAAGAACTCACTCCAGCCGAGTTCAGCGTTCCCGTCTTGGCGCGTACCACTCCCCTCAAGCGGGATCTGTAAAATCTGACCTTCAATGTCCCGTCGATACCGGCAACGGAAAGTGAGCTTAAGAAATCCGGGAAGTAACTTTTTTGCTTGTATACATAAGCAAGGAGGTCGGCAATTTGTCTTGAGCTGCAGCGATTAGTGTTTGCTCCCATTCCTGAACCATTGACAATTACAGGTTTTCCGGGGAGGTTTCGGCTTTCCCACCACTTTTGCACCACTTCAGCCCCTCCCTGCCATGTGCCTTGACCGCTCTTTTGTGCAGCCATGGTTTTAAACAGCATTTCAGCGGTAAAATTGCTGGACCATTTGAACATGTGGTCAATAAATTCTGTCAGAGGTTCACTTTCAAAGGAATAAAATTCACCTTTACTGATAAGGCTGTCCGAGATCTTACGATGAAGAATTTTTCCGCTTAGTCGCATTCCGTTATCTGCAAATTGAGCCTGTACTGCACCGCCAAATGTTTCCCAGGTCTGCCAAACTTTTCTGTAGGTATAGCGCGAGGGCCCATTGAGAGGCATACCACCTCTGACATTAATTTGTGTTGTACCCCTGTCAAAAGAGGTGGTCACATCCAGATTATCCCTTGTACCCGGAGCTACAGTAACAGCAGATGAATTAATGCGAATGCCCTCAATACGGGGGAAAACATCTATATGCACTGGTGCACCAATGCTGCGTCCGGTACGCTGATGAATCGCCACAGAGCTGAAATTGACACACAAGGCATTTACAAGTGACTGATAGGTGCGGCTGCCGTCATCCTCGGAGAATCCGGGCCCCATAGAAACCGTGTCAAAGTAATAATCATCAAGAATCAGATCACCAGTAATCTTTTTTAAACCTCTATGTTTCAAATGCTGCACAAAAAGCCACAATCGCTCTGTACTGAACCCGGGATCTCCCTGACCCTTAATACAAAGGTTCCCCTCCACTACTCCCGAATCGGCGTTAAAAGCACCCTCAATAAAAACCTTTGTTGAGTAGGTGAAAGTAGGCCCCAGGAGCTCCAAAGCGGATGTACCCGTGACCAGCTTTGAAACGGATGCAGGGTTCATCATGCTGTCAGCATTTATGGAAACAACGATAGAATCGGATTCCAAATCTCTAATCACCACTCCAATTCCATTCCCCGGAAGATAATTTCTAGACTGGAGCAGATCTTGCACTCTTTGCTGCATGGAACAGATAACAATTCGGGGCAAAAACAGGGTAAACACAAGCATAAGCCACAATAACCGGACTGTCACGCCAAATTTCCTTTCAGGATCGGGAATTTTACTTTCTTCAAGAGTTCCAAAATTCTATTTTAACTACAATTGAAAATAGTATTTGAACCAAATTCCCTAATCCTAGTACCGGGGAGCATCAAAAATGTCGAAATATGCCATTGCATTTGTAACACCTTCCAAAAAAATACAGCTGCGTCACAGAATCATTGAGGGTGACAGCAAGGACTTGGTCCTCAGACGTTTTTTCAACGAAGAGGCCAGTGAGTTCTACTCAAATGATGACCAGGGATTCCATTATTTCAAGGAAGACTTCTACGATGAGCTCAGTGCCTCAGGCAGCATAATAGAGCTTGAATAAAGAATCAACCTGACCGGATCTAAAGAGCCGGTCAGGTTTTCCTATATTTTCTCTTTCGGTGCCGGTTCTGTCTTGGATTCTATTTCTTTGACTTCAGAAATAAATTCACTGATATCCTTAAATTTGCGGTAAACCGACGCAAAACGCACATACGCCACTTCATCAAGACCATAAAGCTCAGTCATAACCATTTTGCCGATATCGGAACTGGGAACCTCATTTTTTCCAAGCTTCTCAATCTGGTTCTCAATCTTGTCCACAATGCTTTCAATCTTCTTCACACTGACTGGACGTTTTTTGCAGGCGGCAGTAATACCCTGCATCAGTTTCTGACGATCGTAGGGTTCACGACGCTGATCGTTTTTAATAATGGTAAGAGAGATGTTTTCGATGTATTCGTAAGTAGTAAACCGACGGCCGCAATTCAGGCACTCCCGTCTCCTTCTGACAGCCCGTCCCTCTTTACTTGTCCTTGAGTCGACTACCTTGTCTTCCTCATGACTGCAGTATGGACAACGCATGTTGCTTCCCCTCCGCCTTGCAGATGTTTGGATTCATTCAGGAAATCTGCAGGTGTTGCCGAGATCAAATTGCCTGAAAGTTGAAAAAGGTACGTCCCAAGAAGAAAAAATACAAACAAGAGTGAGAGAGGGCAAGAGCATGTACACCTAAAAACGACCGGATATGATCACAGATGCTCCGGAAAGGTCCGGATTAAGGGAAGGTTCCACTTCCAGTGAGCTCAGAATTTTTCGATTCGACTTTACTTTCAAATCCACAGTGGAAATTACTCTGTTAAGCACCATTCCTCCTATGAAGAAATAGGAGGCAACCTTCAACTGACGGGACTTCTGGCGAAGACTGTTGAACTTGTCCTGCTGCCCCTCATCGTTCCAATGCCACCAGCTTCCTGGAATGGGATAATAGTCATCTATTTCACCACTCCGTAAACTGGCCACCATGTTATTATAGCCATCAGATTCCAACTGCGCTCCAACCTGCCTCCAGTATTTCTCGTTATCGAGCGGCTTTTCGATATTGGCATTCTGCACTGCAAATGACCTGGCATCAGCCTCCTGACGCACGTGCAGATTATTAAGCACAAGCGCCCCGAGTAGAGCTACGGCATCAATCGCCAGAAAGGTAAATGCGGAATTCTGCTTGCCAAGATAATGGTGCCCCATTCCCGGGACCGCAAGTGATGCTGCCATGGCCAAAGCCGTAGAACGACTGTTCTGTGAATCAGGCTGAAAAATATTCACTTCATCAGTAACGATATCATCCTCAACAGTCAATTGAGCATACGATTGAATACTGAAAGCCGCAAGAATCAACATTGCAAATGTAAATATGTTCAAAATTTCACCTTCAAAGCAAGTCCCGGTACTGTTTCAGAGCCAGTAAACACATACTGCTGCTCGACACTGAGTCGATTCCACGCGCTCTCTTTTCCAAGAAGAGCTGAATTATAGGCCTTAGCTGTAAAACCGGCATCGATTGCAGATACGATATGATTTATGAGTAAACCATACAGAGTGTACTTGACATATTCATTTAACTGATGCGATTCATCGACCATTTTGCTGTACTGGTTCTGGTAATTAGAAAAACCAAACAAAGTATCTCCGGAAACTCTCCTTCCGGCTTCATCCAAGATTCTGAATGCATAGAAAAAAGCATAGGCAGTATCGGCTCCACTGCGAATATAGCTGCCGTAATTACCGGCGATGGTGTCTCCGGCAATAATATCCTGAAGCTTGGGCTCACAGTCCACCCAGCCTTGAGCCATGAAGTTCTGTTCAATCCTGTCGTAGAAATAGCTCTCCTTGGTATCCGCGGATGCGAAAAACATTGAATCTGTCAGATTGGTTTTAATCACAGATTCATCATAGTAATCCTGCTTGCCCCTGTCTTTGAACTGCTGCTCAAGAGCGGCGCTATAATTTTTGAGAGAATCTATGCTGAAATGCTTGTCAGCGAAATCATGCGCTTCCTTTGTTTTGGAATTCGCATTTACCTTGAAAGCAACTGCCACCCCGACAATCGCCGCTTCGGCAGCAATAAAGGCTCCAGCCTTCCAGTAGCTTCGGGCATAAGCCTGCCCTAAACCCGGGACCAGAAGGGATAACAACATTGCTTTTCTCGGAGAACGGTATTCTTTAAGATTCTGAGCAAAATTTATGGATTTGGTATCTTCAATTACAGGAGCTGAAGAAGCTGTATCCGAATCTGATGAATTGATTTTCTCAGAAACGGGGGGTGGTAGAGCCCCCCGTTTATTAATGCCAATATCTATTGGACTGGTGGTATTCACATTTTCGATTCCAGTGGTATCAGTTTTTACCAAAGAATCCCCTGTAGAAACTGTTTTGGCTTCAGCCTGTACCTTTTCACCGGCAAGCAAATCTTCTTCGCCTTCCTCAGTGAGCAGCTTATCCAGATCCAGTTCGCCAGATGGTTTCTTTTCCGCAGTTTTTAAGCTGTCTGCCTCTTTTAGGGTATCCGGGCCGAGGACAGATGCCGAAGAATCGGAAACAACCAATTCCTCATCAACAATTTCCTCATCAACAACCGATTCCAGAACTGCACCACCTGTCGATGCTTCATCAGACGGCTGAACAGGAACCGGGTTTGCAGCCACAAAAGCCACACAACATAAAACAGACAGCATGCAACGGATCATACCACTCCTCAATTCAGGAAAACTACAGCCCAAGCACATCCTTCATAGTATAAGAACCAGGCTGCTTTGAAGCCAGCCATTTAGCTGTTTCGACAGCACCTCTGGCAAAAGTGGCTCTACTGTGAGCCATGTGCCTCAGTTCAACCCTCTCCCCCATGCCGGCAAACAGCACGGTGTGATCACCAACAATATCTCCCCCGCGAACAGCATGCATGCCGATTTCCAGAGGAGAACGGGTAGAGGAAGCCATTCCAGATCTGCCATTGCGCACCGCTTCATCATAAGTCTGCCCCAGGGCATCGGCCACGATTTCGCCCAGTTTGCGAGCGGTGCCGCTTGGAGAATCCTTCTTGAACCGGTGATGCGCTTCAACGATCTCTATATCAAAATTACCTTTTAACCGCTTGGCTACCAAATCTGTGAGTGAAAAAAGCAGATTTACCCCCAAGCTCATATTTGGACTAACCACAATGGGAATAAACTGAGCAGCCTTTGCAGCCAGCTCATAATCACTCTTTTCTAATCCGGTAGTACCCACAACCATGGGGCGATTTACCTTGGAGGCGTTTTCCAGAAGTGCGCGAGTGGATTGCACAGAAGAAAAATCAATGATCACTCCACCTTCAACATCAGTCTGTTCCACGGAAGAAGTAACTTTCACTCCTCCGCAGTCAACCCCGATACAACTCCCGTAATCTGCTCCCATTTTAGGATGAGAAGCGTACTCCACACATCCGGCCAGCCTGACTTCGGGATCATCCAGAACTACCCTGGCGATCTCGATACCCATTCTGCCCAGAGCGCCTATAATAATGATATCTGTTGCCACTGCGGGTCCCTTTCAAGAATTTTTGGAAGCAGAGTACCTCTCGAATACGCTGAGGAGCTGCTGTTTATTGCGTTCACTCATGGAAACCAGCGGAAGTCTAACCGGCCCGGCCGCCAAACCCATCTGATCCATGCAGGCTTTCACTGGAACTGGATTGGTCTCAATGAACACAATCTGCGACAGTGGGAGGAGTTCCTCGTGCAGTTCCAAAGCCTTACTGCGATCACCATTCAAATATGAACTGATCATAGTGCTCATTTTGTCGGGAACCACATTGGCAATTACAGAGATAACGCCTTTACCCCCACAGGCAAGTATAGGAAGAGTCAGACCGTCATCACCGGAAAGAATGGCAAGACGGTCGCCGCAGAGGCGATGAATCTCGGAAACCTGAGTAACATTGCCACTGGCTTCTTTAACAGCCACGATAGTGGGGAACTCACAAAGCCGCTGCAGTGTTTCGGGAGCCAGATTTACTCCAGTGCGCCCGGGAACATTGTACACCACCATGGGAATATCCACACTCTGGGCAATTGCCTTGAAGTGCTGGTAAAGTCCCTCCTGAGTGGGTTTATTATAATAAGGAGTAATGCTCAGAATGGCATCAGCACCACTCTCTTTTGCATGACGAGCAGCGGCAATCGCCTCCTGAGTGTTATTGGACCCGGCTCCGGCAATGACCTGCACGCGTCCCTTGGCCTGTTCAATTGCAATATCAACCACTCTGTTATGTTCCTCCCATGACAGGGTGGCAGATTCACCGGTAGTTCCGCAGGGAACAATACCCGCAACTCCCCGGGTGATAAGAAACTCGATATTTGACCTTAGCCCCTCTTCATCCAGCGCACCTTCACTGGTGAAGGGGGTGACAATTGCGACATAACAACCGCGAAATTCCATTATTTTCTCCTCTATGCACAAAAACGATTACCTAAAGAAAAAGCCGGGTAATCCGGATGCTTACACTCCAGGATGCCCGGCATGAAGTTACTTCTTCACTGCACAGCCCAACTGTAAGATGAACGGTCAGCTCTCTTCCTTGACCACCCAAACCTTCAGTTTTGCATCGACATCTCTGTAGAGATTGATTTTAACAGAGTAGACGCCGAGCTGCTTTATAGGCTCCTCGAGTATCACCTGCCGTTTTTCCACATTGAATCCCTCTTTCTTGAGGAACTCGGAGAGATCCTGAGCAGTGACAGACCCGAAGATTTTCTCTTCTTCACCAACCTTGACAGGAATGGTGCAGGGAGTCTGCTCGATTTGCTTGGCAAGCTGGCGGGCTTCCTTAAGCATTTTCTCCTCACGCTTTTCGGAGAGGCGCTTCAATTCAGCAACCTGATGCTTGTTTCCTTCAGTGGCGATCACGGCGATTCCTCTGGGGATGAGGAAATTTCTCGCGAACCCATCCTTGACAGAAACGATTTCCATCGCCTTGCCGAGATTCTCATAATCCTTTTTAAGAACGACTTCCATAATGTATTGCTCCTTCAAATATGCCGGATGGGAGTTTATTTAATGTTTTCAGCCACAAACGGCAGAAGTGCAAGATGTCTGGCGCGCTTGACCGCGACAGCCAACTTTCTCTGATTCTTTGAACTTACGCCAGACAGACGGCGAGGCACGATTTTCCCGCGTTCAGTCACATATCTGCCGATGATCTTAATATCCTTGTAATCAGGTTCGACCTTATTGGCTTCGAACCAGCACACCTTTTTTGTTCTTCTTTTTCCAAAAGCCATGGTTTATCTCCTCAGTTTCCCGGTTATTCCTGATCTGCGTCTTCTCTGTCTTCCACTCTGCCAACCACCTCGCCCTTTTCTCTGCGGGCAGCCAGTGCTTCACGAGCAGCGTCGTTCTTAACATTTCTGATTGTGGTAAGATGACGCAGAATCGACTCGTTCAACTTTATGAACTTTTCAAACTCAGCCGGCACAGTTCCCTCTCCCTTATAGAGGAAAAGAACATAGTGACCGCTTCTTTTCTTGTTGATGGGATAAGCCAGAGCACGCTTGCCCCAGACATCAGTTTTCTCCAGCTCGGCATTACTCTGGAAGAATTCCTCAATCTGCTTCTGTTCCTTCTGGATCACATCTTCGGGAAGAGTCCCGTCGATCACGATCACCGTTTCGTAGGGTCTAATCACTGAAAACCTCCTATGGTCGTTTGGCTCCGGAGCTAATGGCCCGGAGCAGGATTATTCCTTTCCGCTCTCGCCCAGAAGCGAGATGGAATTGTACTTGTTCATAGTTTTTTCGATTCCGTTTTCTAGCATGAAGAGAACTGCTTTTGCGGCTCCTTCAATAACTTTCTCCACCATCTCATTTTCCCGCTCGGTAAAACTACCCAGTACGAAGCTGATTATATCAACTCCGGAAGGAAGCGGACCAATCCCCACCCTCAAACGGGGGAACTGAGAACCCACATTAGATATGATGGAACGCAATCCGTTGTGACCTCCATGAGTTCCCTCCTTGCGAAAACGAATCGAACCCAAGGGTATGTTGAAATCATCAACGATGACTAAACAATCCCCAAGAGACACGTCGTATTCCTCGATGCATGCTTTCACAGCATCGCCGGACCGGTTCATGAAAGTCAAGGGTTTGATCAGCAGAACCTGAGCCCCGGAATTAAGAGTGGCTGCCATGCACACCGACTCACACCGTCTTTCCACCGATTTACCTTCAAGACTGGAAGCCAGCTTGTCAATGATTCTGAAACCGATATTGTGACGGGTCTGAAGGTATTCCTCACCCGGATTGCCTAAACCAATCAGCAGATGTGCCGGTTTAACATCAATCCGGCTTCTGCCCCAAATTTTACCAAAGAGCGAAAAAATATCCATTTTTCACTCAAGCTGACTTCAGCTTGCAGCCGGCTCCTCAGGCTTTGCCTCTGAAGCAGCTTCCCGAGTGCCATGTGTCACTACTGCCAACACTTCATCAGGGGAATCCTTGATCGTGAAGTTGGGGAAAGACACATCTTTGACATGGATGGAATCACCAATTTTCAACTCGGAAACATCGATGGAGACCTTTTCGGGAATATCCCTGGGCAGACATTCTACTTTTACTACTTTAATAGGATGCCCCAACACGCCGTTGTCGTTCTTTACTCCGAAGGCGATTCCGGTCAGCTCAAGGGGTACTTCCACCACGACTTTTTCATTCATTGCCACATGCATGAAATCAACATGGTAAAAGAGAGTGTCCTTAAGCACATGGCGCTGAACTTCACGCACCACAGCGATTGAATCTTCCCCAGCCAGACCGAGATCAATCAGATGAGTAAGCTGCTTTTTTCTGGCAAGAGTGGCAAAATCTCTGTAGGCCACTTCAATTTTTTTGGGCTCCTGGTCATGTCCGTAATAAATGGCGGGAACCCAACCCTGAGCACGCGCCTTGCGGGTATAAGATTTCCCGGCACCTTCCCGTACACGTGCCTGCAATTTAACGATATCCAAAGTACGACCTCCTCGGACAAAAGCTGTAGAGTATAATAAATTTTTTAGCCATACAGAATGGCTGGGGCGGAAGGATTCGAACCTCCGAATACATGGACCAAAACCACGTGACTTGCCACTTGTCGACGCCCCAGCAAAGGCCGGATTTTCGAAACAATCTTACAATATATTATATGGCATGTGCTGAAGAAAGAAAAAAGAGTGCCAGAAAACCAAACTGATATTTTGCGGGATGACTTTAGTGCACCCTTGAATGGGATGTTCAGCTATCTCTAAATTTTCTTTTAATCCCCATCATCCAGATAATCTGATCCATGGTTGCCGGAATGTACGAAATTGGCGGCAAATGCTTCAACTCCACCCCACTTGCTAAGTTCATTTTCAAAAGCATCCAAAACCGAATCTTCAATTTTCTGCCGCATCTCGTTATTTATGGGGTGGGCATAATCCTGGAAGGTGCCGTCGTGTCTTCGGCGGCTGGGCATTGAAACAAAAAAACCCTGGGATCCATTAATGACTTTCAATCCCCTGACAACAAAACAATTATCAAGCGTAATGCTCGCAAAAGCCTTCAGCTTGTCCTCGTTTCTCAAGGTTATCCTTACCTCTGTGATCTCCACAGCGAGCCTCCTGATGATGGGTGTTTAACATGCCGGCGGAAACCGAAAAAGGCTCGGCACATTATATAATATACACAGTTTATTTTTCTTTTGCCAATTCAAGTTGTAAAAACTAATCGAATTCTCCGCCGGAGCTGGTTCGAGCACCATTTCCCAAGAGCTCAAAGCGCCCCTTTTTAGAGCTAATTCCCTGTCATTTGAAGGGATAGAGCACGCAGGCCTTAGAACGTCAAGTGCTCAAAAGTACCGATACTACTTGCTCTTTCATGGTGTAGAACATTTATTTTATCTTCTTTGGTGTTCTAATCTTCTTACGTTCGGATTACCGTTATAATGAGTGCTTCAAAAAAAGATCTGCTGACACTGCTTGAATTTACTCCCGAAGAGCTCCAGAGCATGGTTCTTCTTGCTGCGGAGCTAAAAGCGAACCGTTACCTCTTCCAGCACAGTGAATTTGAGCGCAAATCCGGTGTTCTCATTTTTGAGAAGCCCTCACTGCGTACAAGAATCACCTTCGAAACCGCCATCAACGAACTCGGTGGGCATCCCATAAACCTGGCCAGTGAGGGAGTTGGGATGGGAAAGCGTGAAAGTGTGGAAGACGTGGCCAGAAATCTGGAACGGGTAGTTCATCTGGTAGTTGCACGCACCTACAAGCATGACACGGTAGTTCAACTTGCACGCCACTGTTCCATTCCCGTTATCAATGCACTGACCGACCAGTTCCACCCCTGTCAGGCACTCGCTTTCGCACTCACGATACATGAGCACAGACCGGGAAAGAAGCTGAATGTGGTTTTTGTGGGTGATGGCAACAATGTTTGCAATTCCCTGATGGTGATCTGCGCTAAACTGGGGAATAATTTTACAGTAGTTGGTCCCAAAGGATATCAGCCTGATGCGGATCTCACTCATACTTGCTCCGAAGTGTGTAAGCAAACCGGCGGTTCAGTCTCTATCACAAATGAATTGTTTCCCGCCATAAGCAAGGCGGATGTCATATATACCGATGTCTGGACCAGCATGGGTCAGGAAGCAGAAACCGAAAAACGTAAAGCGGATTTCAAGGATTTTCAGGTAAATGGAGATCTGATCAGCAAAGCGCCTGCCGATGTGCTGGTTTCACACTGCCTTCCGGCTCACCGGGGAGAGGAGATCACCAGTGAAGTGCTGGACTCATCCCATTCGGTAGCCTTTGACGAAGCAGAAAACCGGCTTCATGTGCAGAAGGCTGCAATAGTGCATCTCTTTTCATAATTACAGGCGGTAAAAATGAGCGAAGATCGCGTTCCATTCGGCATCAAAGCACTTGACAAGATGTGCTTCGGCGGGCTACTCAGAGGTTCGGCAAATCTCCTCGAGGGAGCTCCGGGTACGGGCAAGACCACCATGGCAATGCAGTTCATTTTCAATGGGATCACCATGTACAATGAACCCGGCCTGATTATTACTTTTGAAGAGTTTCCTCAGCAGTATTACCACGATGCACTGCAGTTCGGGTGGGACTTCAAAAAGCTCGAGGCAGAGGGAAAACTCAAGATAATATTCTCTGATCCCGAAACCACCCTTGCCGAGTTCGACAAGGTAAATGGTGAATTTGTCTCCATAGTGGAGGAGATGGGAATCAAGCGGGTAGTGATTGATTCCATGACACATTTCGAACCTCTCACACAGGACAGCCACGAACTGCGTGAAATCGAGCGCCGTTTTATCAATGCCCTGAAAAGAGAAGGGGTCACCAGTATACTTTTGAGGGAAAACGACAGTCTTCTGGGGCAAGTCTCACATTTAACCAGTAAAATCCCCTTTATTGTTGACACTTATGTGCTTTTACGATATGTTGAGATAGAAAGTGCCATCGAAAAGGCTCTCTGTTTTCTGAAAATGCGAGGAAGTGACCACCAGAAGGATATCCGCTGCTTCAGAATAACTTCCAAGGGCATAGAGGTGGAATCAAAGTTCAGCGGCAAGGAAGGTATCATGAGCGGTATTACCCACTCAACCCCACAAGACGCCTTTGTCAATGTATTCGGGAAGAAATAAAACTTATGCATTCTCCGTCAACTGCAGATATTCTGCTCATTGTCGGATACGTTTGCTTCAGTTTGGGACTGAACGTAATCGCTTTTCTCATTTCCGCTTTTTACAAAAAGAAACTCAAGCAGCCATCTCCAACTCTGGGGTTTCTGCTCTCATTACTCCTTGGGGCCATTTTCATCGGCTCGATTCTGTTCAGAAACAGAGAATTGCACATACAAAGCCTTACGACCCTTTCACTTTTAGGATGCAGCGTAAGTTCGGTAATAAGCATACTTGGCTTGTATCTATCCATGAGAAAGGTGAATAAATAGATGATTTATGAGCAGACTCTTTTCTTTTTTGACGTTTCCACAGTAACACTGATGCTGGTCATTGCCTACTTGAGCAAACGACTGGGAGATGCACTACAGATAAAACCTTACTACAGAATTTTCCTATTTACTTCAGCGGCGGTAGTTATTGCATCAGCTATGGACACACTCCCTCTGCCACTGGATTTCAAATTCATACCAATTTTGACAAATACGCTAAGGTGTTTTTCCGCGCTCCTTGCATTCGCGGTTGCGCTGAAATACTGGAAATGGCTGTTTGCGGAGTTTTCTAAAAGTTAAGGATCTTTATGAAAAAAATCCTTGTAGTCGAAGATGATAGTGACATTGCGGATCTGGTAAAACTGGTTCTGGAAACCGATCAGTTTGAAGTCAAGACAGTTCTGGATTCTCAAACAGCCTATGATGAGGCCAAAACGTACAGACCCGATGCCATTCTGCTCGATCTTTCCATGCCCAAGATGGATGGGTGGGCGGTTTTCAGACTGCTTAGAAGTGACGATTCCTTTACATCCGTTCCGATCGCTATTTTAACGGCGAAATCACAACAGTTCGATCAGATGGTCGGTCTTCATATCATGAATGCTGATGCTTACATAACTAAACCCTTTGGAAAGCAAGAACTGATAGATAAGACCTATGAGCTCCTTAAAACAAAAAAATAGACACATTCTTATCGTTGATGATGAAGTCGATGTTCTGGACTTCCTCAAGATCTACCTTGAATCGCTGGGCTGGGAGGTAACAACTGTCTCCACAACCGAGCAGGCTTTTACAGAACTGGACAAGCAACCCTATTTCCTGGTGCTCACTGATATTGCCATGCCTGAAATGGATGGTTACGAATTCATCAGTAAAATCAAAGAGAAAAACTACCCAAGCCAGATGGCTCTTATGACCGGATTCGGATATAATCCAAAACACACTCTGGTAAAAATTTACAAGACCATCAGATATCCCTGCCTTTTCAAGCCTTTTAACCGAGCGAAAGTGGCGGAAGCTGTTCAGAATGCTTATAGTACCTACCATGAAGACATTCCGGAATCAGAGTCCAGTCATCAACAGCCCGAATGAGAATGCGTGACATAACTATTAAAGGGGCTCGGGTTCATAATCTCAAGAACATCGATGTCACCATTCCTCGCAACAGTTTTACCGTCATAACAGGACTTTCCGGCTCCGGAAAGTCTTCACTTGCATTTGACACGCTGTACTCTGAGAGCCAGCGGCGTTATGTGGAATCTCTATCCTCCTACGCACGCCAATTTTTGGGCTTAATGGAAAAACCAGATGTAGATCAAATAGAGGGACTCTCACCTGCAATTTCAATTGAACAGAAAACGACAGGCCACAACCCTCGCTCAACGGTAGGTACGATCACCGAAATACATGATTTCCTCAGACTGCTTTTTTCAAGAGTTGGCACCCCCACCTGTTATAACTGTGGCAGGATAATTCACAGGCAGACAGTACAGGAAATCACCGATAGAATTCTTGCTCTGGAGGAAGGCGCAAAGTTTCAAATACTTGCTCCAGTTGTCAAGGAGCGTAAGGGTGTACATAGGGACCTTTTGTCAAAACTGCAAAAGGACGGTTATGTGAGAGCAAGGGTGGATGGCACAGTATACACTCTTGATGATGACATCCCGCTTGATGCAAACAAAAAACACTCTATCGAAGTGGTTGTTGACAGGCTCATTAACGGAAGCAGCATATCATCAAGATTGACCGAATCAATCGAGACAGCACTCAACTTAAGCTCGGATGGAACGGTGCTGGCCGAAGTTATTGGCAAAGAAGAGCTTCTTTTTTCAGAAAGACTTGCATGCCCGGTATGCGGAATCAGCTATGATGAACTCTCTCCACGCATGTTTTCGTTCAACAGCCCCTTTGGTGCTTGTGAGGAATGCCACGGTCTGGGGTTCCTTATGGAAATCGAACCGGAACTGGTGGTGCCCGACCCATCAATTTCACTGAAGGATGGTGCGATCGTCCCCTGGAACGGAGCAAATACTGAAGGCGGTTACAACAACCAGATTCTTCATTCTGTTGCAAAACACTACCGGATATCACTTGAAAAGCCCTACAAATCTCTTTCAGACAAACAGAAAAAGGTGCTTCTCTACGGTTCCGGTGATGAAAAGATTGATATAGAATATGAGGCTAGAAGCGGACAGGGACACGGGCAATTCAAAAGAAAATTTGAAGGCGTTATCCCCAATCTCCTCAGAAGGTACACGGATACAGCATCGGAAGAGATAAGACGCTGGATAGAGCAGTTTATGGCCCAGAAAACCTGCCCTGTTTGCAGCGGGACACGATATAAAAAGCAGAGTCTGGCCGTTCTGATTGAATACAACAGCATTGCCGATGTTTCGAGCTTATCAATTGAAAAGGCGATCGAGTTCTTCGAAGAATACAAAACTGAAGGAGCTTCTGAGAAGATTTCCAGACCGATACTGCGGGAAATCATTCAACGACTGAAGTTTCTCAACGATGTGGGCCTGAGCTATCTCAGTCTTGACAGAACGTCATCCACACTTTCCGGAGGGGAAGCCCAGAGAATACGACTGGCAACCCAGATCGGCTCAAGGCTGACAGGGGTCCTCTATATACTGGATGAGCCCAGTATCGGACTTCACCCCAGAGATAATTCAAAGTTGCTCGCAACCCTTACAGCACTGCGCGATCTTGATAACACCGTGGTAGTGATTGAACACGATAAAGAAACCATAATGGCAGCCGACTACCTGATTGATATCGGCCCCAAGGCCGGCGTGCATGGCGGGGAGGTTGTTGCACAGGGTAAGCCATCACAGATCGCAAAGTCTTCCAAATCTCTGACAGGACTTTACCTTTCAGGAAAAAAAAGCATCCCTCTACCTAAAAAGCGGAGAACAGGAAACGGAGCATTTGTTGAGATAATTGGGGCGACAGGCCACAATCTTAAAGATGTCAAAGTATCATTCCCTCTGGGAATGCTGATCTGTGTCACCGGAGTGTCCGGATCAGGGAAAAGCTCCCTTATCAATCAGACACTCTACCCAGCACTGGCAAAAGAGCTGTACCGTTCCAAAGTGAACATTCTACCCTATAAAAAGATCACCGGGCTATCCAATCTGGACAAGGTCATAGACATTGACCAGTCTCCCATCGGGAAAACTCCACGTTCCAACCCTGCAACGTATACAAAGGTGTTTGACCCAATCAGAAACCTTTTCGCCATGCTGCCGGAAAGTAAAATTCGAGGGTACACTCCCGGGCGATTCAGCTTCAATCTCAAAGGCGGGCGCTGCGAAACGTGCGAAGGCGACGGTGAACTGAAAATCGAGATGCATTTTCTTCCCGATGTTTACGTACAGTGTGAAACCTGCCACGGCAAACGCTACAACCGTGAAACTCTGGAAGTACTCTACAAGGGTAAATCAATTGCAGATGTGCTTGAGATGACCATTGATGAGGCACTTGTCTTTTTCGATAAACTGGCTTCCATCAAACAGAAACTGATGGTTCTTTCGCAGGTGGGACTTGGGTATATTCGACTCGGCCAACCCGCGAATACGCTTTCCGGAGGAGAGGCGCAAAGAATAAAACTAGCTTCGGAATTGTCAAAACGCGCAACAGGTAAAACTCTTTATATTCTGGATGAACCCACAACCGGACTTCATTTCGAAGACATTCTGATGCTCATGAATGTGGTACAGGAACTGGTCGATAAAGGGAACTCCGTTATTGTTATCGAACACAATCTGGATGTAATCAAATGTGCCGACCACATAATTGATCTGGGCCCCGAAGGCGGGGATAAAGGCGGCACCATTGTGGCTCAAGGCACTCCTGAACAGATTGCAGAAAACCCCTCCTCCATAACAGGTCAGTATCTTAAAGAGTATCTGCAGTAGTCTGCGCAGACCGTGTGACGACCTCCAAGAGCAGAGAAGAGCAGAGATCACAACCTTTTGCTCCTCTACCGGCCTACATTAAACTATTTTATCTTTTTCTTTTTCACACCCTAAGGAGGTATACATGTCAGGTAAGAACGTTATACTTTTTGGCCCTCCCGGAGCCGGCAAAGGAACACAGGCTGCAAAACTGAGAGATCTTCTGGATGTGCCCCATATCTCCACTGGCGACATGTTCCGCTACCATATCAAAAACGATACTGAACTCGGCCGTACAGCGAAGGAATACTCAAACAGCGGCCGTCTGGTTCCTGATGAAGTGACCATTGCGATGGTAAAGGATCGCCTCAGTAAAGATGACGTGAAGGTTGGCTATCTGCTTGATGGTTTCCCGCGCAGTGTTCCCCAGGCCGAAGCACTTGATGCTATGCTTAAGGAATTGGGAATGCCCATTGACCACGTGATCAATATTGCTGTGGCAGATGAAGAAGTAAAGAACAGACTTGCAAAGCGCGCCTCCATTGAAGGCAGAGCTGATGATGCAGATCCTAAAGTGATTGAAAACCGGTTGAATACCTATAAGCAGCAGAGTGAACCCTGTTTGACCTATTACCGTCCCCATGGTGTAGTCCGCGATATCGACGGCATTGGCACCATCGATGAAGTATTCAGCAGAATTGAAAAAGTGTTCAAGAAATAAGATTATATCAAAAGAAAAGCCCTCATTGAGGGCTTTTCATTTTACAGCTGAGACTCCCGCTTGACCGTTCTCTTGAAGCTCTGCCCTTTCCAGCCGAAACGTCCGAAAACTCCCATAAAAACCGCACTCACCACAACAGGAAGCTGTATCAAAGATGCCAGTGGTATATATGGCCTCAGTTCAGTTTTCCCGAAGATTCTTGTTCCGGGAATCATGAGTAAAGACTCTCCAAAAACTTTCACCAGTGCAGAACCAAGCAGAACTGGAAGAAACGATGTCTGAAAAGGAGACAGTACTGCAGAAATCAGAATTAGGAGATAGAAAATAAAGACGGAGGAGAGCAGTGCCACTTGTGGAGCGCAATAATGAACAGTTTTTGACCCCCACCTTTTACGCTGTTCAAAAGCCTGAGAGATGGTAGGGGTGGGATTTGTATGCACCGTAGCAGCTGAATCTGCCATAAAAACGACTCTCCACTTTTTGCTTTTCCAAACCCTCTGAAGCAGAAGGTCGTCATCTCCTGAAACGACCCTGCCAGCAGTATCCCCGTATCCATCAATTTCCTGAAATACCTTTTTGCGAAAAGCGAAGTTATTCGCATTTGAATTGATCGGCAGATTAGCACCTATTGCGGCTGCAGCAACAATCCCGTGGGAGAGAAAATCCACCGCCTGAAGCCCGAAAAAGAGCTTGTTCATACCGGAAATATAACGGTAGGAAGTGATTCCCTGAACAAGGCCCACATCAGAAGAAAAGTAGGTATTGATTGAGGTAAGCCATGTCGGAGGCACCACGCAGTCTGCATCTGTAAAAACAATTATCTCGTTTCGGGCAGCATCAACCCCTTTTGAAACTGCATGTTTTTTTGGAGACATTCCCGACGGCACATCGGATACTGTAATAACAGAAAAATTTGCAAATCTACCCTGAAACTCTTCCAATATTGCAGCTGTAGCATCGGTGGACCGATCATTGACCACGATAACTTCGTACCTGTCGAGCTTTACGGTTTGAGAGAAAATTGAATCCAGACATTCGCGGATATTCTCTTCTTCGTTTCGAGCAGCAATCACGATGGAAAATGTCAATGGATCGGAGGAATTCTTCCGGGCAATTTTGAGAAGCCCGGCCCTGAGAAAGAGAATGACTCCGAGGTAAAGGAAGGCTATAAAAACGGCAAACCAGATCATGATATACTACTTACAAGAAGTTTCATACTACCAGTCATATCTGGCCGCAATGGGGAAGCGTCTTCCGGACCCAAACGCTTTGGGGGTGACTTTCAGCCCCGGGGCAGCCTGACGCCTCTTATACTCATTGACGGAAATGGATCTGGCTACCCACTTCACCGTTTGAGGATCAAACCCTTGAGCAGCAACTTCGCTTGTGGATTTTCCATTCTCGATAAGCTGCCCGAGAATGGCATCGAGCACAGGATAGGGAGGCAGGGTATCCTGATCCTTTTGATCCGGCCTCAGTTCAGCCGAAGGAGCTTTCGTGATGGAATCAACAGGAATAAGTTCACCATTTCTGTTGATGTAATTGGCTAATTTGTAAACCATTTGCTTTGGTAGATCAGAAATAACTCCAAGGCCACCGTTCATATCACCGTAAAGAGTGCTATATCCCACTGCAGATTCACTTTTATTGCCGGTAGTTAAGAGAAGGTGCCCGAATTTATTTGAGAGCGCCATCAGGAGGGTACCACGTATTCTAGCCTGCAGGTTCTCTTCAGCCAAATTGAAAGGTGTTCCCTCAAAAACGGGGTGCAGAGTTGACAGAAAAGAAGAGAATACATCCTCAATATTTAAAATCGTAAACTTAATTCCCCAATTTTCCGCCAGCAGTTTGGCATCTCGAATGCTGCCATCAGATGAGTGTCTGGACGGCATGGCAACACCCCAGACATTATCCTTTCCCAATGCGGCCACGGCCAGAGAACAAACGACTGCGGAATCTATTCCGCCGGAAAGCCCAAGGACAGCTGATTTGAACCCGCACTTGTGCATATAATCCGAAAGCCCCAGCACAAGAGCATCATGAACACACTCTATAGTATCCCGATTCGGCATGGCCAGGGGGGGTTGCTTATGACATGTATCAACCACTAGCACTTTTTCCTGAAATGCCGGCAGCTGTGCACAAAGTTCACCTCTGCCATCAAAAAATGCACTGTTGCCGTCAAATATCAGTTCGTCATTACCACCGATCTGATTAACAAAGATGAATGGCAGCGAGTGCTTTTTTGCATGATTTCTCATGACAGCGGCACGGAGGTTTTCTTTTCCCAGGTGAAAAGGCGAGGCAGAGATGTTGATCAGAAGTGTTGCACCTTTCGCCACCAACTCCTCAACAGGATCTCTGTCGTAAAGTCTTGCAGAAAACAGAGCTTCATCATTCCACGCATCTTCACAGATGCTAATTCCGAGCACTTCCTCCTTGAATTTCACAACAGAAACAGAATCCGCAGAATCAAAATACCGGCTCTCATCGAAAACATCATAGGTGGGCAGAAGAGATTTATTCTGCTGAAGCAGTATCTTGCCATTACAGAGAAAAATCGCGGAATTTAAAAGGCCTTTCCCATCCGCTTTACCGCTTCTCATGGCAGTACCAAGGACAATTCCCACATCGGGATAGGATTTAGATGCTTCGAGAATCTGATTCAGAGCACTAATGCAGTTATCAATAAACCAATGTTTCTCAAGCAGATCTCTGGGAGGGTAACCCTGAAGAAAAAGTTCCGGAAAAATCAACAAATCTGGGTTTTGGGGCACGGAGTTCTTCAATGCCCGCAAAACCATTTCAGCATTACCCTTTACATCACCGACGAGCGGATTCAACTGGCATAAAACTATTTTCATGCGATCCCTGATTCAATAAGTGATTCGCCGCTCATCTCTGCAGGTTTATCTATTCCAAGAAGCTGCAGCATTGTCGGGGCAATGTCCGCAAGCTTACCACCGGATTTAAGCTTTACATTTCCAGCACCCACAATTGTAAGAGGAACAGGATTGATGGTATGAGAAGTCATCGGTGAACCATCCGGCAACTGAGTCTGCTCGGCATTACCGTGATCAGCCGAAAGAATGCAGACACCACCTTGAGCAAGTGCAGCCTCGACGACATCGTGAACACATGTATCAATGGTTTCAACTGCTTTCACAACAGCTTGGAAAATTCCGGTGTGGCCAACCATATCACAGTTGGCGAAATTGCAGATAACCACATCATACTTGCCACTGTTGATTGCCTCAACCAGTTTATCTCTTACCTCAAATGCACTCATTTCAGGTTGGAGATCATAGGTTGCCACCTTTGGACTATTCACAAGGATGCGATCTTCATTGGTAAAGGGATCATTTTTCTGACCGTTGAAGAAAAAGGTCACATGAGCATATTTTTCAGTTTCAGCGCACCTGAGTTGTTTGAGACCATTTTTGGCCAGCACTTCACCAAGAATATTCCTGTTCTCCATCTCAGGATACGCTTCAATGAAATTTCCATTATCGTAATAATGGGTCATGGCTACAAATAGAGAAACCATCTTTGTGCGGGAGAATTCATTGAAATCCGGCTCAACCATAGCCTTGGTCAACTGACGGGTGCGATCGAATCTGAAATTGAAGAATATGACGGCATCGTTTGTATTATAACCCTGGTAGTTGATAATCCTGGGCTTAACGAATTCATCGGTTTCACCTGCGGCGTAAGCTTGTTGAATTGCCTCTTTCCAGTCTGAAACTTCAGTCCCCTTTCCTTCCATAATTGCTCCGTAGGCAAGCTCGGTTCTGTCCCAGCGGTTGTCTCTGTCCATTGCAAAGTAACGCCCGATCACAGTCGCTATTTGCCCCACACCCGCTTCCTGAATACCCTTTTCAAGCAGAGACATGTGCTCCACTGCGGATTTGGGCGGAGTGTCACGACCATCGGTAATGGCGTGAATCAACACATCAGAAAGACCGTGCTTACGGCACAGCTTTAAAAGAGCCACACAGTGACGAGTCACAGCATGAACACCCTCTTCCTGAATAAGACCGATCAGATGCAGCTTTCCCTTGTTCTCTTTAGCATAGGAGATAGCCTTCAGAAAAGCATCATTTGTGAAAAAATCTCCATCCTCGACACTTTTATCTATGCGGGTCAGGCTCTGATAGATTGTTCTCCCCGCCCCGATATTCAAATGCCCCACTTCACTGTTGCCCTGATATCCATGAGGCAGACCGGCACTGAGACCAGACGTTTCTATGAGCATGGTGGGATTGTTTTTTTCATAGGCATCTGTAAAGGGGGTTCTGGCTTTGTAAATAGCATTGGATCCCTCTTCATTTCCTCTTCCCCACCCGTCTCTCAGGATCAGACATACCGGTCTCTTTTTCATTACAGCTCCCTTTCAAGATGTATTGCTCACAATTTTGAGTTTTTTTTCTTAAATGATGACTTCGAACTGTTTCCTATCTATATTAATGCACACTCCCATTCTCTAACTTTAATGATTGAGAGCTTTCAGGTTCAGAACGGAAACTCTGAACATAGCCGGAAACAAGCCATATAATATAGAAAAAAAATTAAGCTAAACATAGAGGATATGTGCTATGGAAGATATTTTTCAGAACATTCATCTGCCATCAGCATTCTGTACAACAAGCCAGAGAACGTCTCCGTGGACAATTTTGATCTGCGCAGATCTTGGCTTTGTATCCAGGAAACCGGAGTTATTAAGTACGGAGAACTGGAACAATGTGGTTAAAAGGCACAAAATCAAAGTTCAGGAGAAGATAGAGGCCTTTTTACCTCAAATGACACAGCCATTTTCCACCAATTTGGAGTTTTCATCTCCCGAAGAGTTTTCCTCTGAAAGCAGTTTGAAAAAGATCCCTGCATTACAGCCACTTTTAATTACCGGGGACATTCTCACCAAATTCGTGAATGGCGAAATGCCCATGAGTCGAGCTGTAAATCATATAAACCAGTGTGCTCTCTCGAACATTCTGAAAAATCGCATTCTCAAGGCCATAGATTATGACTCACAGACAAAAACGGTTTCATCCAGTCCGCGCAAAATTGATGAAATCCTGGCATCTCTGGACTTTTCCGCCCCGGTCAGTAAGGAAGGTCCATACCCTATAGAGAAGCTATTGAATCGTTCAGGTACAGAACCGCAACAGAGAAACTATGTAAGAGTAAGATCATTAATAAAAGAGCTGAACATTTACGCGGAAAGCATGATTGCAGCAGTTCAGGAATGCCCCCGCTATTTTAAAAAGAAAAGTACTTGGAAAGCTCTGGAGCTACTCTGCAAGGCCGGCCAGATGAACGGGGAATTCTACATTCACTCTTTACCCAGGAAAAGTGCTGAGCGGAACTTTGATCAAATCTTGAGGGAACTAAATTCAAACGGCGTGTTTCCAGATATTGTTCTGTGGAATCATGAATTGGATTTTTCACCTTCGGGGGCTCAGACTCTCAGACATCTTGCCAAAACTGCCAGTTTCAATGCCTTAACCCTGTTTGGTTCTACACACGAATCTGA
The DNA here is from genome assembly GCA_023436205.1 of Fibrobacterota bacterium. GTDB lineage: Bacteria > Fibrobacterota > Chitinivibrionia > Chitinivibrionales > Chitinispirillaceae > JAEZKC01. Next base: position 58,670 of record JAEZKC010000035.1, on the reverse strand, counting down.
CCATTTCAGCTGCGGGAAAGACTTCAACCAGTTACGAAAAGAGCCGGCATTCAGAAGTCTTGCACTCTTCAGTCCGACTGTTTATTATAAAAAAGGACCAGAATCTGACGAGATATTCCGCTGCGGTGCAGCATGGCTAATGGCTGAAAAACTCCTGAAATCAACATCGAACGGCATCTCTTCACATCTGTGCAATGATCCGGAAATGGTTTTTCAGCCAGGCAACTCCTTCAATACGCAAGATTCTCTCAAGGCTGCAATGGGGGGTATTTCTCTCTTTTACAATCCTGACAATTCTGATGAGACTCAGGCAATTTGCACTTACGATGCCCCTGAGAACAGAGCCATTTTAAGAGAACTTGAGTATAATATGCTGCTCAACCGATTTTCAAAACTGGCTGCCACACAAAAAATCTGTGAAGAGATTACTTCGCTTAAGCAATATTTGGAGACAAGACTATACCCATTTTCTATTTTTCCCTTATGAGAGATCAATTTCCTGATCTAAACTGAATATTCACTACACATGAGCCTTCACCTCTCAAATTTCAAGGCAGGGTTGTTCATGAAAAAAGTTCCGCTCTCCATTCTGGCAATTTGTTTATCAGTCATTACTGCAACCCTTATCGCTCGCACCAACTCTGACCAGTTTATCATCCATACGGTAACCAGAGGCGAATCAGTAAGCCTGCTTTGCATAGAGCTGTACGGTTACTACTCAGAGGAACTCGGGGGCGCCTTTCTGAAAGATAACCCCGAGATAAAAAACATCAATCTCATTGGTGTCGGACAAAAGCTGAAGTTTCGTAAACCGAAGGAAGCAGAAAAGCAAACTGTTGAAAACACAATCCCGACAGATACTCTTTTTGTGAAAAAGATCAATGCAACACAGGGAGTAGTTACATTCGTTGAGGGCGAAGCCACAATAAAGAAAACCGATGGTACAGTAACAGAGTTATCTGTCAATACAATAGTGACTCCAGGCGACCAGATAATCACCGGTGCTGATGGGAAAGCGGAACTGATTATCAATCGGGAATCTGTCATCCGTTTGAAAAAAAATACTGCAATGCTTATCGAGAATTTCAGGGATAATTCCGGTTCGGTCGAAAAAACCCGCATAGAATGCGGCTCAGGAACCATTTGGACAAAGGTGAAGAAATTCAAGGATAAAATATGCCGATTCGAATTGGCTTTACCAACAGCAATCGCCGGAGTGCACGGGACAGTATATCAGATTTCTGTCGATCCCGACAGTGGATCAGAAGTCAAGGTGTATTCCGGAGAGGTTGCTGTAAGCTCAAAGGTACAGAAGGCAACTGAACATGAGGCGCTTCAGGAAGTTTCCGGACCACAGGAAGTAAGCGGACCCTCTGAGGTTTCCATGGAGGCCTGGGTGCATATAGTTCGATCCATGAGCCTTATCACGATCAGCAAAGATGGCACAGCTGGAAACCTTGCCGGATTTAAGAAGAGCCCTGAAGACGAATGGGAAAACTGGAATGAAGAGAGAGATTCCAGAATAGCCAGGCTTTTCTCGGAGAAGAAGTAATGCCTAAAAAGCTTCTGGTTCTCTTGCCAGCGACGCTCGTTCTTTTGGCTATAATTTTCCTTCAGCCCTTCAGATTTATAGATTACCTTTTCTATGACCTGAATTTTAAATTCACCCCGGATGCACCGGCAGACTCAGTGGTAATCGTTGCCATTGATGAAACCAGCATCTCAGAGCTGGGGACAATGCCCTGGCCACGCAGCATTCTAGCTCGATTGCTGGAAATTGTTGATTCGGCCTCCCCCAGAGCTGTCGCACCCGATCTGCTTTTCCCCCGCACCAATGCTACGGCAGATAACGACAGTCTGGCAGCAGTAATGTCCCGCATGGGAAATCTGGTGCTCCCATTCAGAATCGGGAGCATAAGCAGTGAAAACCAAAGCTCTGCAGCAATACCCAAAGACATATACAAATCACGAATCCTCATGCTGGAAAACAGCAACAGTCTTACTAACTTTTCTTTCTTTTCCGGAAGTAAAATCGAACTGGCGGATACTCTTTTTACAAGAAATTCCCGTTATAGCGGATTTCTGAATGTTTCTACCAACACCACCAGCCAAAAGCTGCGAGAGGCAATACATATCATTGAACTGGGCAGCGAATATTTCCCCTCATTCGGAATAGCTGCAACAGCAGCTTACTATAACTTGAAACCTGAGCAGTTGGTGCTTGATGGCGCTTTTGGCTTACAAGTGGGAAAACAGCACCTTTCCCTTACATCGTATGCCGGTAGCGCCTTCATCAATTTCAGGCACACCGGAAATCCCGTAAAACTAGTGAGCGCAGCAGACATTTTAAACGGAAAAGCAGATCTTTCGATTCTAAAAAACAAGCTTGTGTTTGTCGGGGTCACCGATCCGGGTGCCAGTGCTGATTTTTTTATAACTCCGGTAGGAACACAATACCCGGGGGTTGCAGTATGGGCCAACATTGCACAAGATATTATTCAAAGCAGATGGATCAGATACGGTGGCGGGTGGGCAGAAGTCATAAACTGGATTATCATGCTGATTCTTTTCCCCGGGTTTGCACTGATTTTTCCGAATCGGATGAAAGTCTTCTCCACAATAATGTCTGTATTGATAGCTACAGGCAGCATCGCCGCGAGTTTTTACCTTTTTTATGCGTTCAGTTATTTCTGGAGCCCGGCGCCGCACTGTTTTGCGTTTCTTTTTTCCCTGCTATGGCTTGCTCTGCAGAAAGTCGATCCATCTCTTTCAGGAATAGCATCTTTACAGCTGGATCCATCCGACTGCAGCAAAGATATGCTGGAGCCCCCCTCAGAAAACGAGTTTCAATCTGAGTTACCTTCAACCACCACGACCGATTTCATAACCCGCACACTAAGCAGAGATCTGGAACAGACGACCGCAGCAACTGTCGTGGAATCAATTGCAGTGGCGAGATCATCACCCAACAGTAAAATTCGGGAAATTGCCGACGGCAGAATAGTACGAGTGTTGGGAACTGGCGGTATGGCGGATGTATACCTTGTTTGGAATCCCAGACTGGAAGTTTACAGAGCTGTTAAAGTGCTCAAACCTGACCAACCTAATAATCTGCTTACACGCTTTGAAACCGAAATAAAGATTATTTCCAAATTTGACCACCCCAATATAGTCCTCTGCTATGGAGTGGGCGAATGGCACGACCTTCCCTACATCGAAATGGAATTCGTCAATGGATCTGCCATGGATGAGGTTTTAAGGAGATGCCGCCTGCTTACAATAGAACAGACTCTTTGTATCGGGATTCTGGTTTGTCGCGCACTTCATTATGCCCACACCCAATCTGTTACAATCTATGGTAAAACTTACAAAGGTATAATCCACCGTGATTTGAAACCGGCAAATATAATGCTCAGCAGAAGCGGCAGGATCAAGTTGACCGACTTCGGCATAGCTCGCCCCTGCAGTGTAAGCCTTCATACTGGAGAGACTGGAAACATCATCGGCACGCTCCCCTATCTCGCACCGGAGCAGATTGACGGAGAAGATGTCACCTCACTGGCAGACCTGTATGCACTTGGAACCACACTGTATGAATTCATTACAGGAGAAAGAGCATTTCCACAAACCGAAGTTCCTGCACTTATCAAAGCAAAAATTGAAGGTAAATACAAAAAGATCTCACCCTCAGCACGTATAAGCAAGGATATCGTGGAAATAGTGGAGAAGGCACTGAGCACTGATCCTCACCAACGATTCAGTTCTGCACTGCAGATGCAAAACGAGCTGGAAAAGGCTTTGCTAAAACGCTCCCAACAGCGAGTTCTTTCGCACTTCGAAGACCTCACCTCACGTGTCTGGGACCAGAGTAACTGAGCAATTGCAAAGGATATATCATGAAGCGTATCTATCTGGAAGTCATAAGTGCAGGCCGGAAGGGTACCAGGTATTTGCTCCCGGAGGGGGCAGTCAGTATTGGCAGAAGCTCGAAAAATACCATTGTACTTCCAGCTGAGGAGAAGTGCGTTTCAGGTCACCATGCAATCATCTACAACTCTTCAGACCGCATACTCATTCAAGACCTTCAAAGCACAAACGGAACATTCATCAACGAGGAGCTGGTTCAGGAGTGTGAGGTGGAAGTGGGTGATGAAATCAGGTTAGGCCAAACCGGTCCCAGAATGAAACTGATTTGGGCCGGTGATAGTACTCCAACTTTCGATTTTGCAACTACATCGAATAAAATCGACCCGATCAGAACCACCGAAGAAACATCACTGCCCTTAAAAAAAAAGCCCATGTAATCCCTGAGAGCTCATCACTTTCCTTGACATCTGAACTGAAAAGAAAGATCCTGCACGATGAACTCTCCACCCACGATGTTCAGGAACTGATGGAGAGTGGAAAACGACTTGACAAAATACTAAAGTCGGGAGATCTCAATCAGTCGCATAAGGATGTCTTATCCACTATCCGAGCAAAAAAATTGAGCAGAAATCCGAAGCTTTGGAAGTTACTGATCCCCATTTGTCTGTTCTTTTTCTGTATAGCTTTATATTTTGCATTTACATCGTATAAATACAAGCGAATTTTTTTACAAGCCAGACAACTTAAAAGTGAACTGAACTTTGTAGAGCACAAAATCTATAACCTGAAAGAAAATCCCTCGGGTAATAAGCAGGTACTCGATACACTGATAAGAGAGCTCGAATCGAGGCAGCAGGATTTTCTCTCTATTAAGGAAAAACTGGAAGAGGATGATTTAACCCAAATGTACTCCAGTTCTCTTGAAATGGAAATTGACGGGATTCTAAAGAGATTCGGTGAAACGAATTACCACATTCCAGAAGAGATGATGACCCAGGTGGAGTATTACATCAAAACATTCTCATCATCCATGAAAACGACTACCAGTCTGTATTTTGAACGCAAAGAAAAATTTTTTCCCATGATTGAGCGTATCTTCAAGGAAAAGAATGTACCGACAGAACTCTTCTATGTTTCAATGCTGGAAAGCGGTTTTGACGTAAACGCTCTCAGTTCGGCCGGGGCAAAGGGGCTTTGGCAACTGATGCCCAAAACGGCAATTAAATATGGATTAACAGTTAATGATTCGGTAGACGAGAGAACAGATCCGGTAAAGTCCACCTACGCAGCTGCTGATTATTTCAAGGACCTGATAGCAATCTTCGGAAGCAGAAGCTCCGTCATGCTCTGCATGGCAGCTTACAATGCAGGCGAGGGAAGAATAATTAAAGCACTACAAAAAATCGAGGACCCAGTTAGAAACAGAGACTTCTGGTACCTTTACAGAATGGGATGGCTTTCCAAAGAGACTAACGAGTATATACCGAAAATCCTGGCGTTCATGATCGTATCAGAAAACCCGCAAAAATACGGGTTTTAAGCTACCAGGCAGAACTTATTTTCTTTTTCGCCCAAGTTTCATATCCCCGGACTGCCGTTCAGCCAGAATCAGAAATGAACGGGCGAATCGATATACAACAAACACCACCAGCAGGTTCTTTACAGTTTTGAAAAACCAGGGTTTCACCTTTTTTCTTCTGAACACGATCATCAACCTCTTCCAGTAAGAAGGATTATTATGGAATATACGACAGGGTCAATAGGCAGAACCATTGTTATGCGGCTACATGAAGATGACCACGTCTATGAGTGCATCGAAAGCGTAGCACAACATGAAGCGATTTCAAGCGGCATTGTATTCATAATCGGCGGAGTAAAAAACGGAGGGGTTGTAGTAGGTCCGACAGAACAGAATGAGCGCCCGCTTAATCCATTGGTGGAACGATTCGAAGATGCCAGAGAGATTGCAGGTATTGGAACACTGTTCAAAAATAAAGAGGGTATCCCCAAACTGCACATGCACGCATCTATAGGAAAAGGTAGAGCACCTCTGGTAGGCTGCCCCCGCAAGGGACTTGACTGCTGGCTGGTAAGCGAAATAATCATTATCGAAATGACCGGGATCAATGCCGGAAGAGTTCCGGAAAGTTCGGGGCTTGAACTCTTGAAAGTTTTTGGAACACAAGCGCAAAAAGAGTTTTAACAGCATACGTCATGAATGGTTCACGTTTTAATCTGCAGAATAAAACAGATATAGTAAAGTTCAGAAATCTGATCCACAGCTATTTTCGTGATCATGGCAGAGATCTTCCATGGCGAAAGGATTTCAATCCCTACCATATATTCGTTTCGGAAATAATGCTGCAGCAAACCCAGGTGGATAGAGTGAGGGGAAAATTTGAAAGGTTTGTGGAGCATTTCCCCGATTTCCATTCACTGAGAGCGGCCACTATGAATTCCATTTATCCACTGTGGCAAGGATTAGGATACAACCGCCGGGCACTTGCGCTGAAACAAGCAGCCGACATAATTGTTGAACAGTTTGAGGGTGTTTTGCCTGACGCGCCGGAAATTCTTGTCAAGCTGCCAGGGATCGGCCCGGCAACTGCGGCTTCAATGTGTGCTTTTGCATACAATCGCCCTGTGGTTTTCCTTGAAACGAATATCAGAACCGTTTTGATATATCACTTTTTTCAGAATCAGGCGGCAGTGGCAGAGGCGGAGCTTCTGATCGCAGCCAAATTGACTTTAGATACAAAGAACCCCCGGAACTGGTATTCTGCATTGATGGATTATGGAACAATGCTGAAAAAGGAGATCGGCAACTTGTCAGTGAAGAGCTCCGTTTTTAAAAAGCAATCTGCCTTCAAAGGTTCTCGAAGAGAACTCAGAGGTGGCATACTAAAATTCATCAACAAAAATGGTGCTGCAGACAGAACCGATTTAGCGGGCATTCTCGATAGAAAGCCTCAGGAAATCGATACAGCCCTAAATTTGCTTATCAAAGAAGGAATGGTCAGAGAAGAAAACAGTCGTTACTTTCTGACCTGAAGAATATCATCAGTCATAGCTTCAGCAATGCTTAGCACATGATCCTTCACCCGCCGGTAGCTGGTGAGCATATCGGGAAATGTGGTAGAGAGCATCGGATCAACTTTTGTATCAGAAAGCCGCGCAAGATGTCTGCTTCTAAGATCTCTGAACTTGAAGGTGATTGCATCACCCTGCGAGTGTGCCTTGGAAAAAATGTTAGTATTATCCACTTTATAGGCATTATTTATCATATCGAAATAGTCTGAAACAGAATCATGAAGCGATAGAAGCTCTGTTCTCATTACATCCGGTATCTGGATTCCCGCATTGTTGATCCTCAGATACAGTTTGAGGATAGTAGTGAGATAATCACTTATTGTTTCATACTCATCAGCAAGTCTCATTTGACGTTGAGCCTCTTCGGCCAAACTGTGTGGAACATTGCCTGAAAGAAGTTCCGTGAGGAAAACCGTGATCTCTTTCTGCATACTGTCAAGTATTTCCTCACGGTGAAACAGTTTCTGCACCAGCTCCTGATCCGGGCTGGCTTCAGCCAGAACTTTTCTAAGCTTGTCAAGCATCACCCTGTTATGAGTGCCCATGGTGACGATTTCGTTTCTAGACTGCTCGATTCCCATCATGGGTGTTTCAAGCATCAGGACATCCAGGCGGGTAAGTCGAGGAGGTTCAACATAGGGTTTGTCAGGTACGATTTTATGCAACACCTTGGCCATAAGAGGAATCAGAGGCAGAAAGAGCAGCGTATTTATCACATTGAATCCGGAATGAACTGCAGCGATTCCGGCTTGAATATAGGGATATGTTTCCACACCATCCACAAGCACCATAGTATCAGGATCATTACTGATCACATATCGGATCACTTTAAGATAAACATGAAAGAGTGAGGTAATCCAGAGTACACCCGTAACGTTGAACATTATATGCGCGTATGCGGCTCGGCGACCGTTCGTTGTGGTTCCCAGAGAAGCCAGATAAGCGGTAATAGTGGTACCGATGTTTTCACCCAGAACCAGGGCAGCAGCAGTTTCAAACTGTATCACCCCTGATGCGGCAAGCCCCATGGTAATTCCCAAAGTTGCCGATGAGGACTGGACTATCAGAGTGAGTATGCAGCCTACCATAACGCACTTCATGACTCCCCAGTAGGTTTCGGCTGAAAACATGTGAAACCAGGCTTCAAACTCGGGAATAGAGCGAATGGGCTTGAAACCGTCTTTCATCAGTTCAAGTCCGAAAAACACCATGCCGATACCCATGACAGTTAAACCCAGATAACGCACTTTTTCATTTTTGGAGAAAAGAAAAGCCATTGCCGCCAAACCTAGCATGGGCAGGCCATATTTCCCCACATTCAACACCAAAATCCAGCCGGTGATCGTGGTTCCGATATTGGCACCCATAATAACGCCAATCGCCTGCTGGAGCGTCATCAGTCCCGAATTCACAAAACCTACTACCATTACCGTGGTAATGGAGCTGGATTGGATAATGCAGGTAACCAGTGTCCCTACGCCTGTAGCTAATATCCTGTTATCGGTCACTAGCCCGATTAGCTTGCGAAGACGATCTCCCGCTACAGTCTGAAGACCATCGGACATGTTCTTCATCCCCAGAAGAAAAATTCCAAGTCCGCCGATAACGCTGAAAATCATCGTAAGAATAACTGAACTGTCCATTATCATCTCCGGTCAGCAATGTCGCAGGAGCGAAATTGTTAAATTCTGATTTAAATTACATTAGTAATCAGTTAGAAAAATGTTAGGACAAAGACGCTTAAAATAACTCTCATCCCACTCAAGGACAAATCAAATCTTGTAAAAAAAAGATGCATTTCACCTTTGAAAACAATCAGGCTGTGTGCTATTTTGACCTTCAAAACTCAGATTTCATCGGGAACTTAAATATGATCAAAATTGGTAATCGTTTCGGGTTTTACGCTGTACTCACAAATCCGCTCAAGGGATTTGAGTACCTCACAGAATTGCTGGTGGACAACAACATGCCTTTTGTGCAGCTTAGGATTAAAGCGGGGCCTGAGGAGCAGATTCGAGACACTGCCCTGAAAATGCGCCAGATCACCTCCGGAACTACTACAAAGCTTATAATCAACGATCATCCTCACATTGCGGCAGAGATTGATGCCGATGGAGTTCACATTGGCCAGCAGGACATGCCTTACGTGCAGGTAAGACAACTTGTTGGAGAAAAAATAGTAGGCATGTCGACTCACAATCCGGAACAGACATCCCGAGCATGTGAAGCACAACCGGATTATATCGGAGTAGGTCCAGTTTATCCTACACCCACAAAAGTAATCCCGGATCCGGTTATAGGACTGGACGGTATGAAACGCATGCTTTCGGTTGCCACTGTTCCGGCTGTCTGCATCGGGGGAATAGATTTGGAAAACCTGCCTCGAGTGCTTGAAGCAGGAGCCGAAAATTTCTGTATGGTGCGCCAATTTGTAAGAAGTGATAATCCAGCAAAAATCCTGAAGGAAATAATTAGAATTTATAATAGTTTCTACCCTTGGACCTACTGAACAAATCGGTTTTGATTGTAGGGCCGCCTATACCAGGCGGACCTACAATGTCACAAATAATCACGGATTCCGCTCAAAAACGATTTTTCCACCCAGAATGGTGTATATCGCACCACCCTGCAGTGCCATTCCAATAAAAGCGGAATTTCGAGATTTGGAGAAAAAGTTTTTGGGATCAACTTTCCAGCTGAAATCAGGATCAATGACAGTGATGTCGGCAGGTTTTCCCGCCTGAAGAGTTCCTCCGGATACCCCCAGAATGCGGTTGGGCGCCACACTCATTCTTTCCACCAGTTGACTGGGTGTGAGCAGACCCTTGTTGACCAGCACCGTAAGCAGAACGCCAAGTGATGTCTCCAGACCTACAACTCCGAAAGCGGCCGCATCGAACTCCACATCCTTTTCCTCGGATACATGTGGTGCGTGATCACTGGCGATTACATCGATCGTTCCATCAATGACACCCTGAATTACAGCATCCCTGTCGATGGCCGTACGCAGAGGAGGATTCATTTTCTTATTTGTATCGTACATGCCAATATCTTCATCGGTGAGGGTAAGATAGTGAGGGCACGTTTCGGCAGTAACCCGCACTCCCCTCTTTTTGGCATCACGAACCAGACGGACAGAACCAGCAGTTGACACATGCGCAATATGAATGCGTGCTCCGGTATACTCGGCAAGCAGAATATCCCTCGACACTGCAATATCTTCGGCAATAACCGGTATTCCTCTGATCCCCAAACGAGTCGATACTAATCCTTCATTCATATGCCCTTTATGACTCAGATCGGAATCCTCAGAATGACAGATAACAGGCAGATTGAAGGACTTTGAGTAGTTCAGGGCATTGCGCATGACACTGGATTTAGCAACCGATTTCCCATCATCGGAAACCGCTCTGGCCCCGCTCTTCACCATCTCCCCGAAAGGAGTAAGTTCTTCACCCTGTAGATCTTTTGTAATGGCTCCAATAGGATAGATACGACAAGGACACCCCTCTCCCCGCTGAATAACATAACGAATTTTGGATTCTTCATCAAGAACGGGAGTCGTATTGGGCATGCAGGCGACAGCAGTAAACCCCCCCGCTGCGGCAGCCTGAGTTCCAGTGGCAATTGTCTCCTTATCCTCTCGTCCCGGTTCACGCAGATGCACATGCATGTCCATCAGCCCCGGAACAACCCACTTTCCTGTTGCATCAATTACCCGTGCAGAAGCAAACTCGGAGGGAATATCAGATGAGGCAGCCTTGATAACGTCATCGGCTACAACCACGTTCATCACGGCATCAATATTTTGGGATGGATCGATTACTCTGCCGTTTTTAATAATCATGGGCTCAGATGGCCTGGCCTCTTCAGTGCGGTAGACGACTGTTCCGTTAGGTTTTCTGACCATTATTCACCACCTCCCAGAAGATAGAGCACCGCCATGCGCACAGCTACTCCATTAGTAACCTGATCAAGAATAACAGACTGGTCGCAGTCGGCAACATTGGACGCAAGCTCAACCCCTCTGTTGATGGGACCGGGATGCATAATAAGAACATTCTCCTTGAGATTTGATAATTTTTCCAAGTCAAGCCCGTAACGGTCCCGGTACTCCCGAATGGAGGGAAATACAGCACTGGACTGGCGTTCAAGCTGAATGCGAAGCAGCATGACCACATCTGCTCCGTCAAGAGCCTCATCGAGATTATCGGTTACCGGAACGCCTAAACTGTGATGATGTTGAGGAAGCAGTGTCGGCGGACCACACAGGACCACTTCCATACCCATTGTTTTCATACCCCAGGCATTGGAACGGGCAACCCGGCTGTGAAAAATGTCTCCGATGATTGCCACTTTGAGCCCTTCAAGTTTCCCCAGCTTCTGCCGTATAGTCATCATGTCCAAAAGAGCCTGAGTCGGATGTTCGTGGAGTCCATCTCCGGCGTTGACTATTACCGCATCGGTGCACTTGGTAAGAAAGTAGGGAACCCCCGCAGCACTGTGGCGAACCACCACCATGTCGATTTTCATGGCTTCTATGTTGCGGATTGTATCTTTAAGTGTTTCACCTTTATTTACTGAACTTGTGGAGGCGGAGAAGTTTAGAGGACTTGCGGAGAGCCGTTTTTCTGCCAGCTCAAAGGAGATTCGGGTTCGGGTGCTGTTCTCGTAGAACAGGTTGACAACTGTTTTGCCGCGCAAAGTCGGCACCACCTTTATGTCTCGCTGCAGAACTTCATAGAACGAATCGGCGGTATCGAGAATGACATTTATATCTTCTCTTGATACCCCCTCCAGCCCCAACAGATGCTGAATGTGAAGTTTCATTCCTTGTCACCTTCCTCGATTTCCATCAGCCACAATGAATCTTCCCCGTCAATCTCATTCACCTTGAGTGCGACTTCCTGATTTGAAAGTGTGGTAATTTTTTTCCCGACGTAGTCTGCCCGGATCGGTAGTTCCCGATGCCCTCTGTCGATAAGCACCGCAAGCTGAATTACGCGAGGGCGACCGAAGTCCATCAGCGCATCCAACGCTGCCCTTACGGTGCGCCCCGTGAAAAGTACATCATCCACCAGGACTACTTTTCGTTCGGTTATATCAAAGGGAATGTCGGTCACCCGCACTTCCGGCTGCTTAAAGGCATTGCGATAATCATCTCTGTACAGAGTCACATCCAGCACACCGGTATCGATGGATATATTTTCCATCTGCCCGATTTTTTTAGCCAGCCGCTGAGCCAGGAAAACGCCTCTGGTCTGCATTCCAACCATACACATGCCGTTAAGATCCGTGTGACGCTCGAGAATCTGATGCGAGATGCGCGTCAGAGCCAGATCCAAAGCATGACTGTCCATTATGAGTTCAAGTTTTTTCATAGTAATTCAAAATAGATATAAATCAATCTGCATTCAACAGTGAACAATTGATTCCAGCACCCGACCTATTCGGGATAATCTGTCAATACGATTTCCTTATTATGCTCCGCAAAGAACTGCAGATGCCAGTCAGAGGGAAACAGAAGCACCTGACGCCCTTCACGGTCAAGAGCAAGCTGCCCTCCCATGGGTATGTGCATTGATCCTTCTTCAACAGGCTCGCTGCTCTGAATCCAGCGAGCAATAGTCCAAGGTGCATGCTCAATGCGCGAAGGAGCATTATACTCTGCTTCAAGTCTGTACTGAACCAGATCAAACTGAAGAGGCCCGACCGCAGCCAGAAGCGGAATCTTCGAATGAGCTGCCGGGATCTCAAAGAGATGAATCAATCCCTCCTGCATAAGCTGCATTAGACCTTCTCTGAACCGTTTATAGTTACTGGGAGAAGGGTTGTGGATATAAGCAAAGCATTCAGGTGGGAATCGAGGTATTTCATTATATATGATAGATGTATCCTCGCTGAGAGTATCCCCTATAGAGAGAAAATCTCCACCTACCACACCGATTACATCTCCGGCAAACGCCTCATCAACCGATGTCCGCTCACGACCGAACACATTGCTTGAATTGGCCAGCCGAAGTGTTTTACCGGTACGCACATGGGTAACAGGCATATTTCGGGTAAATTTTCCGGAAACGATTCTCAGAAACGCCATGCGGTCGCGATGCTTGGGATCCATATTGGCCTGAATCTTAAATACAAATCCTGAAAAAGCATCACCCTCAGGTTTTACAGGTGTTTCTCCACTGTAACGGGGAAGCGGAGCTGGTGAATACTCCAGAAATCCGTCAAGCAGGAGCTGCACGCCGAAATTGTTGGTTGCACTGCCGAAGAAAACAGGTGTGGTTTTTCCAGCCAGCACGTCTTCGGCACTGAAACTGACCCCCGCATGCTCCACCATCTCCATCTCTTCACAGAGAGTGTCGTAGACAGTCGGACTCAGTGAGTCTCTGACAATGGGATCTGAAAGACCGTGAGTAGCCACTGGTGCTCTGTAGACACCACCGGGGGTACGTTCGTAAAAGTAGGCCAGACCGGTTCTGCGGTCGAGCACGCCCTTGAAATCTACACCTGATCCAAGAGGTAGGTTCATGGGATAAGCCCCGATTTTAAGCACCTGCTCTATTTCATCCAGCAAGGCAAGGGTATCCAGAGCCGGGCGGTCCATCTTGTTGATGAAAGTAAACACGGGTGTATTGCGCCGTCTGCAGACCTCGAAAAGTTTGCGAGTCTGGTTTTCAATACCTTTACCGCCATCTATTACCATGATTACAGAGTCAACGGCTGTAAGAACGCGGTAAGTGTCCTCTGAAAAGTCTTTATGACCCGGAGTATCGAGCAGGTTTACCCTGTAGCCGTTATAATCGAAATTGAGCACGGTTGAACTGACGGAGATTCCGCGCTTGCGCTCAAGCTCCATCCAGTCTGAAACGGTGGCCCGCTCTTTTTTGCGGCTGGTTACAGAGCCTGCCAGATGAACGGCTCCCCCGTAGAGAAGCAGTTTCTCTGTAAGGGTGGTTTTACCGGCGTCGGGATGAGACACTATGGCGAAGGTTCTACGGCGGGATGATTCCTGCAAAACTGTCATGTATATATTAACCCCAAAGAGTTTCCAAAACGGACTTACTCAGAAAATGTATTTAATAATGTGTAATACGGATTAACTGACTTGATTGATTTAAATTTCCTGAAGAATTTAGCACAATACACATAAAAAAGAGGGGCTTAAGAGCCCCTCACATTTCATAACTCCTCAATCCCGATGAGCGGCTGATCCTTGTCCACCGCCTGCCCATCTTTGATGAGCACCTTCACTATGCGACATTTGACAGGCGAGGAGATCTCGTTGAAAAGCTTCATAGCCTCCACGATACACACCTTTGCACCGGCTTCGACTATGTCGCCCTCTTTTACAAAAGAAGGCTTGCCGGGTCCGGGGGCGGAGTAGAACGTACCCACCAGAGGAGCATTGATTGTCCTGCTGAACTCCTCTTTCTTTTCCGGTTCAGGTACAGGTGCCGGCGCTGGAGCAGCTGCCACTGCGGGTGCTGCCTGAGCGGCTGCGGCGGTAGTCACTGTCATGTCCACCGAAGGCCTGGCGGCAGTCACTGCCACTGGAGCACTTCCGGCAGGACGCACCGACAAATTATAATCACCTTTACGGAAAACGATCTCTTCAATGATAAGCCCTTCAATCTTCTGAAGAAGCTCTCCGGCAATACCCTCCATCTTCGGAAGTGCCGAAGCCTGTGCGGCTGCTGCGGGTGGAACAGCCTGCGGCTGAGCCGCGGCCTTCTGTTCACCCTTAAGCACATCTTCAACAGCTTTATCCTGCTCCTTTACTTTCTTAAGCTCGATATCGGCAGGTGTGTCTGGACGCTGTTCAGCAGGCAATGCCCGAAATTTGAAATACTCAAGCGCAGGTTCAGGCAGAAGGACATAGGAAATGATGTCCTCCTCCTGCTGAATGAATGAAGGATCCACACCATCAGTTGCTTTTGGAAGCATGGGGCTGAGGCGGTCAGCTGGACGGAAGGTAATCGGCTTTTCATCTCCGAGAATCTTCTTTATAATCTCAGGAGAAATCTCAACCGGAGATCTGCCGTACAAGCCTCTTACGTAATCCTTAACCTCATTGGGAACTATCTTATAGCGCTCACCGGAGATAATGTTCATAACAGCCTGAGTACCCACGATCTGACTTGTAGGTGTCACAAGCGGCGGAAAACCAAGATCCTCCCTCACTCTGGAAACTTCTTTGAGAACCTCCGGCAGCTTGTCGAGTGCCTTCTGCATCTCCAGTTGAGAACGAAAGTTGGAAATCATACCACCGGGAATTTGATGTAAAAGAATACCCGGGTCAATAAATGAAACAGGTGCAGCTGATGTCCTGCGCTTGGGGGCAAGTTCCTCAAAATAAGCGGCTGTTTTCTCCAGGGCATCTATATCCAGCTCTGCAGAATAGTTTGTTTCGGAGAAAATGGCTGCCATGGTTTCCACCGGAGGCTGAGAAGAGAAGCCGGCCATGGGAGAGATGGCACAGTCAATTGCACCAGCTCCAGCCCTCACACCTTCAACATAGGTTGCAGTTGCCATGCCGCTTGAAGCGTGACAGTGCAGCTGAATGGGGATATTCACTTCTTTTACAAGCGCACTGACGAGTCGCTCTGCGGAAATGGGAGAGAGGATCCCTGCCATGTCTTTAATACAGAGTGAATCGATTCCCAAAGCCACCTGTTCCCTGGCATATTGTACATATTTCTCAACAGTATGGACAGGTGATAAAGTGTAAGCAAGCGTACCCTGGGCGTGCCCGCCATGTCTTTTGATGGCCTTTATCGCCGCTTCAAGATTTCTTGTATCATTCAGCGCGTCAAAAACTCTGATTATATCCACCCCGTTTTCACAGGCCAGAGCAACAAATCTGTCAACTACATCATCGGCGTAGTTGCGATAACCAACCAGATTCTGCCCTCTTAAAAGCATCTGCAGAGGAGTGTTTTTGGCTTTTGCTTTAATCTGACGGAGGCGTTCCCAGGGGTTTTCCCGCAAAAAACGCAGGCAAACATCAAATGTCGCTCCCCCCCACACTTCCAGAGAATAGTAGCCAACCTTGTCGATGACATCGATAATTTTGAGCATGTCATCTGTTCTCATACGAGTTGCCCAGAGTGACTGATGCGCATCTCTAAGAGTGGTGTCGGTGATTCTTAGCGGTATCTTATGCAGCTGGTCTTCTGTTTTGACCTTTACTGATTTGTTCATATCGGGAATTCCTCGCGTAAGTTATTTGGTGAATTTTCCCATGGACGCAAACTTTTCAAACCTTTTGGCCACAAGCTTTGCAGGAGAAAGAGCCGACAAACGTTTTATATGTCTGAGTAAAGCTTCCTTGATTGCTTCTGCAGTAGCCGGGTGATTGTGATGAGCTCCACCTGCAGGCTCCTGCACAATTTCGTCGATCACACCGAGAGATAGAAGTGATTTGGAGGTAATCTTCAACGCTTCTGCCGCTTTAGAGGAGAATGAGGCATCTCGCCAGAGAATGGAGGCACACCCTTCAGGGGAAATAACAGAGTAAACCGCATAGGAAAGCATCAACACCACATCTGCTACTCCTATCCCCAAAGCTCCTCCACTACCACCTTCACCGGTGACAATAGTGACTACGGGGACCTCAAGCTTTGCCATTTCGGTTAGGTTACGAGCAATCGCCTCAGCCTGTCCACGCTCTTCGGCATCCAAACCGGGATATGCTCCGGGGGTGTCGATAAAGGTAACTATGGGAACATTAAACCTCTCAGCAAGCCGCATGAGTCTCATGGCTTTACGGTAACCTTCCGGTCGAGCCATGCCGAAATTACGCTTGACATTTTCGTCAACGTTCTTTCCCTTGCTGTGGCCAATAAGCATTACTTTCTGCTGACCGAGAGTGGCAAAACCGCCAATCAGAGCATAATCATCGCCATAGCAGCGATCACCGTGCAGTTCGACAAAATCAGTGAACATCAAAGAAATGTAATCATACAGAACAGGACGACGGGGATGGCGGGCAACCTGAACAGTCTGCCAGGGTGACAGACTGTCGTACACCTCTCTTTTACGCTCCTCGCACTTTCGTTCCAGTTCCTCTATCTGAGCACCGAAATCACCTTTGTTTTCAGCTGCAAGGTGCTTGAGCTTTTCGATTGCTTTCTCCATTTCGGCGATCGGTTTTTCAAATTCCAGCTCACGTTCCATGGTGCCTCTTATCGGTTGTAATATGAAAGTATTCTGTGTAATATGGTTTTCATGTCCCTGCGGTGCACAACTTTATCAATAAAGCCGTGATCTTTTACAAATTCGGCTTTCTGAAAATTATCAGGGAGTTTCTGCTTTATGGTCTGCTCGATAACCCGCCGACCGGCAAAGCCGACTAATGCACCCGGTTCTGCTATATTGATGTCCCCCACCATGGCGTAACTTGCAGAAACGCCTCCTGTTGTGGGATCAGTGAGCACCGATATATACGGGACATTTTTCTCATTCAGCCTGGCCACACCGGCACAGGTTTTGGCCATCTGCATAAGAGAGAGGATTCCCTCGTGCATTCTGGCTCCTCCGGATGCGGAAAACACAATATAGGGCAGTTTATGATCGTAGGCATAATTGGCTGCCAGAAGAATCTTCTCACCGGTTCCCGATCCCAAGCTTCCACCAAGAAAACGGAAATCCATAACACCAATAACCACATCCAGACCATTTATTTTGCCGGAACCAGTCACAATCGATTCATTGAGCTTGGTTTTGGCTCTGGCCTGTTCAACCTTTTCACCATAACTTCCCTTGGCATCAATAAAGGAAAGCGGGTCAGATGGACGGATCTGCTCAAACATCTCCTTAAAGGTGCCGGTGTCAAGAGTAAGTCCGATACGCTCATAGGCAGTGAGCTTTCCATGCCAGTCACACTTGGGGCAGACATTCTGATTGTTGAGAAAATCCTGCTTGAAAATATGAGATCCGCAGGATTGGCAGCGTATCCAAATTTCGTCCTGAAGCTTTTTCTTTGCCTCACGTTCCGATTTGGTCTTTATAAACCAGGGCATACGTAAGTCCCCTAACGGGTTGAATTTCAAAGATATACATCTGCTGTACCATAGATCCCCTTCCCTGGCCGGTAAACAACCCAGAGAAGAAGAAGCCGAAATAAGATTTACAATATAAATCGTGGAGCCAGCCAGTAAAGATTTTCTACCCAAATGAAACCACAAAAAGAGCCATAAAAGTAGTAATCTTTCATTTCAAGGCAATTTCTGAATCGATATCTATGGCCACCACATATTTGCTCCTGATGACCATAAACCATTGCCAATTCGTAAGATTTGTTATATAATATAGGTGGGCCTTCGTTACGGATGATATAGAATACCCTTAGCAGGTGATTATCCGTGTTATCGAAAAAGATACCAGAACTGAAAAAATTGCTCAAAGTTTTCGGACCGCGGCATGAAACTGCAGCATTTCAGATTGTTTTCCTCAACTCTGTGCTGACAGCTTTCAATGTCGCCCTTATTGCAGCAACATTCTTCCTACCGCATCGAGTGTTTACACTCTTCCCCATACTCGTACTGGCCATTCTCTGGAATGGAGCTTTAGCCCTGACTATCAGAAAGCAGATGAACTCCGATGCCCACTCCATAAAGAAAAATCTCACACTGTTTAAAAGATTTCAAAACACTGCCAAATATTTTGAAAGCATTCTTCAGGATACTACCGATATAATAATTTCTCTTGATAAGGATAATTTCATCTTCAAGTTCAACAACGGCGCCCAGACCCATTTCGGCTACGCACAGGAAGAAATCCTCGGCAAACCGTTCGAAACCTTATTTGCAAATTCAGAGGATAAAGAAAAAGTCCACCGTCCAATCTCAAGCGGGAAGAAATCGGCAAATGCTGAAGTGCCCATGAAAACCAAATCAGGGCAGATAATCATAGTCAACATGTGCATTTCCAAAATGAAAGACGGCGGATTTGTTGTAACAGCTCAAGACATAACAGAGAAGAAAAAGCTGGAAGAGGAACTTCGGAAAAAAAACGAGCAACTAAACAGACTTGCCATAACCGACAATCTCACTGGGCTCTACAACTGCAGACATTTCTACAATGTCATTAAAGGAGAGCTTTCCCGTCTGAAACGCTATCCCGGAAGAAAACTTGCTCTGATCTATATCGATGTGGATCACTTCAAGGAGTTCAATGATTCGGAGGGTCATCAGATGGGAGATCACGTACTCAGGTCTCTTGGTCAGGTGATCGATGTCTGCATTCGTAAAGACGTGGATGCCGGATTCCGTTACGGAGGCGACGAATTCGTCATTGTTCTTCCAGATACAGATATGTTTCAGGCCAAGGTCGCTGCAGACCGCATACAAAAGCAATTCGGTGCATTCAAGTTCGGATCAACCAGCCTCTCCATTGGCATCGCAGATGCACTCCCCGAAGATGATGAAAAATCTCTGGTACGCCGGGCCGATTTCGCCATGTACCGTTCCAAAAAAGAGGGGAAGGCCAGAGTTACTCTTGCGGAGCAGCACCCTGTTCAAGAGCAATGTGCTGCGAGCACATGAACATGCAAATGGCGCCACTGGCAGCCACATTCAGGCTCTCCACAGCATGTTCGAATATAGGAATGCGGAATTTTCGGGTAGAAAGCCCCAACAGTTCATCAGTCAAACCGGCCCCCTCATTTCCGAGAGCCAGGATGTGCTTTCGCAGACCTCTGAAATCTACTCTTTCCTCACCATCAAGATCGGCAGAAACCAGTTCATACCCGGAGTCTTTAAGCTCGGAAATCATCCCCAGATATCTATCGGTTCTCCTGATCCAGCTTGAAAGTACAGCGCCGGCAGTTGACTGAACTGCTTTAGGCGAAAAGGGATCCGCACACTGGGAGCTAAGGATGCAGCCGTTATAGCCCAGAGCTGCTGCTGTACGGATAATAGATCCCACATTGCCGGGGTCTTGAATGTTTTCAAGAAGGACTATTTTTTCACCGGGGGCCTTTGGAAGTTCTGACAGGAAGACATCGGGGGGTAGCTTGACCACTGCAGCAATGCCCTGAGGTGTCTTCAGAGAACAGATCGATTTGAATTTGTCCCGAGAAATGAATCGTACAGGTAAATCATTAGTCATGTCAACAAGCGCTTCCCCCTCTACAGCCAAAAGCTCTTCAACCTTATCAGGGTGAAAAACTAACAGCTGATCAACGGCACGCCGTCCCTCAACAATGAAAAACCCTTCACTGCGTCTCTCTTTAGAAAATGAAAGAGACTTATACCAAGAAAGAGGCTTAAGCGGTCTACTATGTCGTTCCATATTTACCTATACAGCAAAAAAAAAGAGAAGGTGACCCGAAGGCTCCTTCCCTTATATTTTTATACTGCAGCGTGAGCTCAGGCCTTTTTCTTCTCTTTAATACGAGTTGCTTTTCCAGTAAGAGCGCGAAGATAAAAGAGTTTAGCTCTGCGCACGCGGCCACGCTTAAGCACCTTAATTTCGGCAATCAGGGGCGAATGGGTGGGGAAAATTCTTTCCACATACACATTGCCTGATGACTTACGGACGGTCACGGTATGACCAAGACCTGTTCCGCTTGTCTGAATGACAACACCCTGAAACTGCTGAATTCTTTCCTTGTCGCCTTCGCGAATCTTAAAAGACACGTTGATAGTGTCTCCAGGGCCGAAATCGAGCTTACGATCGCTCAGCTGTTTCTTTTCCACCGCTTTAATGATATCCACCACCGGACACCTCCATTTAGAAACTTAGATATGTTTAGTTGTTATTTTCTTCTGCCATGCGACTCAGCAGGTCCGGCCTGAGTCTTCTGGTAATCTCCAGAGCTTTCTCCATCTTCCACTTTTTAATATTCGCATGATGCCCACTTAACAGAATTTCGGGAACACTCATCCCCTCGAAAACCTCAGGCCTCGTATACTGAGGATGGCTCAAGATCCCCTCGTAAAAGGAATCAGCCTCCGCACTGTCCCGATTGCCAAGCGCTCCCGGAAGAAGCCTTGTAACTGCATCAACAAGCGCCATAGCGGGAATCTCCCCGCCAGAAAGCACATAGTCGCCGATGGAAATCTCCATGTCAACATATTTATCCTGAATACGCTGATCTATCCCCTTATACCTGCCGCAAAGAAGTATCATTGACTTTTGATTCAGCAGTTCCTTAACAATATCCTGATTGAGCAATCGTCCCTGGGGTGTCAGATAGATCACCAGCGGATCATGAGCTTCCAGCCTCTGCTTTGCCGCTATGATAGCTTTGGCAAGCGGCTCCGGCTTCATCAACATGCCGGCATCACCCCCGTAGGGGTAATCATCGACTGTCTGATGCTTCAGATCATCGGAATAATCCCGGATATTATGGATATCTATTGAAACAATCCCCTTCTCCACAGCCCTGTTAATTATGCTGTCGGAAAAGGCACCTTCGAACATTCCCGGAAAAAGTGTAAGAATATCAAAGAACATGAACCAACCCTTACAAAGTAACTGCCGTTATAGCAGCTCCTCCAAATAGGACCACCGCACGATTATTCTGCGGCTCTCCTTTTCCACCTTGATAACTGCCTGCTCATTGTAGGGCACCAGCACTTCGTGCCCGTTTGCAAGTGCAACATTGAACGCATCGGTTGAAGGCAGATTAACTACATCCCTCACCACCCCGATCTCCTGCCCAGTCTCATCAGAGATGAGAGCCATGCCCTTGAGCTCGAAATGGTAATATTGGCCTTCACTGAGAGGAGGAATATCCCCCTCCTTCACAAAAATCAACAAGCCGTTAAGCCGTTCAGCTTGGGTGCGATCTTGAGCCGCACTGAATCGAGCCACCAATCCTTTAGGACGTTGTTCTATCTCCTCAAGATTGACAGTGCGCAAATGCTTTTCATCAGGACCGATCTGGACTTCTGCTGGAAGTTCCAGATTTGCAAGAGTCGCACCGAACGGTTCAACCGCACAGTACCCCTCAAGCCCGATCGCCCGCTTTATGGCGGCTATGGCAACAAGATCCTGAGACATCTTTCAAGAATGCCAGGAGCGACTTATTCGCTCTTAGCCTTGCGTGTCTTGGGCTTGCGCTTGCGCTCAGGTCTACGCTCCACATTAAGAGTCTCCTCTGTGAGCCCCTTCTCCAAGCCTTCTACTTTTTCAGAGAAACGATCCTGTTTGAGCAGGTTTTTAACTGTCAGAGTAGGAGTGGCACCCTGCTTGATCCAGTAGTTAACCCTGTCGATCTTGAAATCGAAGACCTTGGGATTAGCTTGGGGATCGTAGAAACCAATGGTTTCCAGAAAACGACCATCACGCTGAGTTCTGCTGTCAGCTGCGACAACGCGATATTTCGCAATTTTGTTTCTGCCCACTCGGGCCAAACGAATTTTAACCGGCAAGATTCTCTCCTTGCACTAAGTGGATAGGTTAAATAAAGTTAATATCAAAAAGGAGACAAGTTTCGCAGAGCCGCAGACTGGCCGCGCTTACCCGCTATCTTGTTCATTCTTTTCATCATTGTTTTCATGCTGTCAAACTGCTTGAGCAGCTTATTCACATCCTGAACGGTAGTTCCGCTTCCAGCCGCGATTCTCTTTTTGCGACTCCCGTCGATAATGACCGGTTTTTCCCGCTCGAGCACAGTCATCGAACAAATAATGGCCTCAATCTTTACAAGAGCACTATTGTCGATATCCGCATCCTTGATCTGAGAACCTACACCCGGTATCATGGCTAAAAGATCACCAAGCGGGCCCATCTTCTTAATCTGCCTGAGCTGATCGAGAAAATCCTGCAAGGTGAACATGTTTTTGCGGATTTTCTTTTCAAGCTTTTTACTTTTTTCGAGATCAACTGTCTCCTGAGCACGCTCCACCAGGGAAACGATATCGCCCATGCCAAGAATTCTGGAAGCCATACGCTCAGGATAAAACAGCTCAAGCCCATCTGGCTTTTCACCAACACCGATAAATTGAACAGGCACCCCGGTTACATCAAGAATTGAAAGCGCCGCTCCACCCCGGGCATCACCGTCCATCTTGGTGAGCACCACTCCTGTGAAGCTGATCTCTTTGTGAAACTCGGTAGCCACATTGACCGCATCCTGGCCGGTCATGGCGTCTGCTACAAAAAAGATTTCATCCGGCTTTGCAAGAGAACAGATCTCCTTAAGCTCGGACATCATGTCTTTATCTATATGTAAGCGTCCGGCAGTATCAACTATAACCAGGGATGCATCCTCCTGGCGGGCTTTCTCCAGAGCTTCTTTCACAATCTGCACCGGTTTGGCCTGACGATTGGCATACACCGGAATACTCAGAGCCTTTCCCAAGGTCTCCAGCTGATCAATGGCTGCCGCTCTGTATGTGTCACAGGCTACCAGAAAGGGCCTGTGCCCCTGCTTTCTGAAATGCAGTGCCAGCTTGGAACAGGCAGTGGTCTTACCAGATCCCTGAAGTCCGGCCAGAACCACAACATTTGTGCGGTTGGTGTGAAGCCTTACCTGACGAGCCGCTCCACCCATCAATCCCGCGAGTTCATCATGCACAAGCTTTATGAACTGCTGACCGGGAGTGATGCTCTGTAAAACATCACTGCCTAAAGCCTTCTCCTGTACAGTGGCAGCAAACTTCTTGACCACCTTATAGTTTACATCAGCCTCAAGCAGCGCACGCTTAACGTCACGCACAGCTTCAGATATATTTTCTTCCGTCAGCTTGCCGCGACCGCGAAGCTTCTTGAAAATCGAATCAAATCTGTTGGATAATTCTTCAAACATATTTACTCTTCTAACAGGAAGCTGCCTAAAAACAGCTACCCCAATCTCCAAAAATTACGTTTTGGAACATACATGACACAAGAATTATACTTATTTCGATTATGGACCCTTACTATTTCATGAGCGCCGCATATCAGGAAGCCCTCAAAGCCTTCGATGAAGGAGAGGTGCCAATCGGCGCTGTCGTGGAAAAAGATGGCACCATCATCGGCAGAGGCTATAATAGAATAGAATCCCTCAAGGATGCCACAGCACACGCTGAGATCATCGCCCTGACTGCAGCCTCCAACCGTCTTTCAGACTGGAGACTTTCAGGCTGTACCCTGTATGTGACACTGGAACCCTGCCTGATGTGCCTGGGAGCCATAGTACAGTCCCGCATTGCTTCTATAGTATATGCAGCCAAAGACCCCCGAGCCGGTGCGGTGGACTCCTTTTTCTACCGGCAGGAAGTGGAAAGGTCGTACCGCTACTTTCCGGTGGTATCGTCTGGTCTCATGGAAGCAGAAAGTCGGGAGCTGCTGAGTTCATTTTTCAGGCAGCTTAGATTGAAAGATAAATCACCCTGAGTTTTTAACCCCCAAACAGTGTGCCGAAACTGTATAATTAATCGAGCTGTTAGAACAATTAAAAGAGCAGAGGACGGACTGCAACCCCCCTGCCTTACATTGTGCAGCCTAATCTAGTAGATTTTAGGAAAGATTCAGTTATTCAGTTTTTTGTCCAAAGGAGAAGTTTATGAATCGCAGTCTCTTCGGAGCAGTCACCATGACCGCCCTGCTTGCTTTACCGCTTAAGCCGGGAGCCACCCCCGATGACTTCAGGCTCAACCAGGTCGGGTTCTATCCACAGGCCCGCAAACTGGCAGTGGTACTGGATACCAATGCCACCGAATTCCAGATTCTCAAGGTTTCCAACTCGGAAGTGGTCTATACCGGCCAGCTCTCCGCCACCATGAAATGGACCCAGTCGGGAGAAAGCGGAAAACAGGCGGTATTTACCGATTTTAACACCCCCGGTGAATACATGCTCAAGGTGGAAAGCCTGGGAACCAGTCATCCCTTCGTCATTTCTGGCAGAGCTTTGAAGGAGGCTGCACACGCATCCCTCAAATCCTATTACTATCAGCGCTGCTCTTTTGAACTGACAGAAGAATTCGCTGGCCAGTGGGCACGACCTCTGGGACACCCGGATACACTGGTCCCACTCCATTCTTCGCTGGGAGTAAATGACACTATCAGTGCACCATACGGATGGTACGATGCCGGTGATTATGGAAAGTATATCGTCAATTCCGGAATCAGTACAGGAACCCTCTTGGCCCTCTATGAACTGTTTCCGGAATATTTCGGTGACCAGACCAACATTCCCGAGTCGGGCAACAATAAATCTGACCTTCTTGATGAAATCAAGTTCAATCTGGACTGGATGAAAGCCATGCAGGACGCCGATGGTGGAGTTTTCTTCAAACTGACCACCGCCCAGTTCTCCGGAATGGTTCTTCCTCATAGAGATAAAGCTACCCGTTATGCAATCGGAAAAAGCACCACATCAGCCCTGGATTTTGCGTCGGTACTGGCCATGGCTGGACGAGTTTTCAAGTCTTACGATGAAACTTATGCCACCGAATGCACAGAACAGGCGGAAAAAGCCTGGGCCTGGGCAAAACAGAACCCGTCTGTTTCCTTCAGCAACCCAACTGGTGTAAACACTGGTGGCTACGGTGATGCTGGTGACTACAGTGATGAATTCCTGTGGGCCGCAACAGAACTGATGCTGACCACCGGCAAGAGTGAATACAAAGATTTCGTTGCCGGCAAGGACGCAAGACTCTCCGGAGCACCCAGCTGGCAGAGTGTCTACAGCATGGCTACCCTTTCTCTGGCCACCAGGGAAAATGATCTGCCCGCTGCCAAACTGGATTCCATAAAAAATTCGGTTACTGCGGCAGCAACATCCTGGAGCACCCAGATCAGCAATTCACTATATCATGTTCCCAATGCCAGTTTCAACTGGGGTTCCAACTCCAACTTTGCCAATATTGGGATGATCATGGTCCACGCTTATAAAATCACCGGCGATGAAAACTACATACAGACCGCTGCAGAAATCGCCGATTATCTGCTGGGTAAAAATGCCACCACCTATTCCTTCATGACTGGAATAGGAACCAAAACTCCCATGCATATCCATCACCGTCCTTCAGAAGGTGACAATGTAGAAGATCCGGTCCCCGGACTTATTGCAGGTGGTCCAAACAGTGGAAGACAGGATGCTGGCCCCAATGTAGTTTACCCCTACACCGAGCCTGCCAGAAGCTATGTTGATGTGGAACCCAGCTATGCCTCCAATGAAGTGGCTATCAACTGGAATGCGCCCACCACTTTCCTCCTTGCCGCCATTGATGCGATCCTGGGGGACGATGCTCTTCCGATTCAGAACAGAACGAGCAATGGAGCAGTCAGCCGTTTGTGGAGCCGCAGTGCAGCAGATGGAGTCAAATTGACATTCAGTCTGAGTGCATCAGATAATGTAGAAATAAGTGTGTACAACATGAAGGGAAGCCTGGTAAATTCCATGAAGCTTGGAGTTTGCAATAAAGGCAGCCACAGTGTAAACCTCGGCAGAAGTTCGCTTGCCAACGGTTCTTATCTGGTTAAGGTAAAAGCCGGAAAACAGGAAATGATCACAAGGATTCAGCCTGTAAAGTAAAGCTACATCTGACCAATTTCTTAAAACGCCCGTCTTGTGCATCAAGGCGGGCGTTTTCTATTCTGAAACTTCGAAATCCATGGGGACGGAAAGAACCGGACATGGAGCACTGTACCAGACCTGCTCGGTAAAGGTACCTGTAAACTTCTGCGCTAAATGAATTCTACCCCATGTAGGCATGAGAATAACGTCGGCATTATAGATCCTTGCCGCGTTGACAATAGCTTCTGTTACAGGTTCGGAGCGTACAGTTTCGATCCAATGAAATTTTTCTTGAGCAGGACGCAGAATCTCTGGAAAACTGGAGCCGGCATGCAACCCAACCACTGTAGGTCGCAGCTGCGGGAAAAAAGAAAGGAAGTAAAAAAGATAGTTCAGGGAAACATCCAACGTTTCATTATCAGCCAGGGGAATTAATATAGTGTTGAGGGAAAGCGAGCCATTTTCTTCATTTACAAAAGGTTTTGCGCTTGGAGAAACAAGAAGCGTTGCATCGGGAAAAGATTCAGAGAGAAATTCGGCCAGATTTCTATGGAACAGGTTCAGAAATGATTTCCTTTCGGTACCTATGACGAGTAAATCGTGGGCTCTTTTGTCTATTCTCTTAAGAATCTCTTTTCGCTTGTTGCCTGTCTTGACCACTTTCTTTACCTTTAGACCGAGCTGAGCTAGGTCATGACGATGCGCTCCCGGAGGAAGCAGCCCCCAGCGCTCCAGAACAGAACGCACTCCAATATGCTCCAGCGCCTCCTCCTCTGAACGCACATCAACAATTTCAAGCTCCCCGTGAGACTGCTGCGCCAGCTTCAATGCGTGCATGAAAGGCATCACTGAATCAGCCGACTTATAGACCGGATGAATCACTTTGAGCCCCGATACATCCATTTTATCGGAAACCGACTGCTCCTGATCCTGCTGATTCATAATTCCCTCCCCTGCATAAAGAGATCCGTAACTGTTAAGTAAAATGATTTTCGGGACACCGGACAAAGAAACGTTTATTTTATTCTTTTAAACAGTTCGACCAGAAACGGAGCCGATTATGCCAACATGGACACACAAATCTCTGGCAGATGTTATTGCTAACAACAAACAACTTACTGCAACCCAGCTTGACTTTCTCCTTCATTATATGAATGAACACTTCCCCCCCGAATTGTTTGAGCGCCAGCTTGCGGCCCGCAGGAAAGCGCTTGAAAACGCCTCCGTGTCAAGAAATCTTCTGGAGGGAACCCGGCAGCATTTCCCGGAATTTCTAAGCCACAAATCCCTTAGCGCCGCCCCCGGAGCCCTGAAAGGGTGGGCAATAGTGCTCACGGCCGGCGGTGAAGGTGAACGACTCAGACTTAGCCTCCTTGCACAGGGAATTCCAGCAAGAGAACTGGAAAATTTCACCAAGGCAACCTACCCACTCAAAGGGTTTTACAATAATTACGGCACTCTGCATGTTAATCTGGCCATGATTTCCCATCTGAGCAAAGCGATCGGCCTGGATATTCCGGTAATAATCACTACCGGCCCGGACGGTTCCATCACCCAGAGAGTCATCCCTCGGATAATCGCCGAAAACAACGGCTTCGGATTAAAAAAACTGCGCCTGGTCTCCCAGGAGGAACGCCTCCATTTTACGCTTGATGAGAAGATCGCCATTCAAATGACTGATGATCTCCCTTATCCTGTAACCCAGCCGGACGAAACCGGTGGTCCACTAATGAAGCTAAAGCAAAAATCAGACACAGACTCACTTTCTGCCCTGGAATGGATATCCTCCCTGAACTGCCGGAAGATCATCGTCGCGCAAGCCACTGCACTCTATGACCCAGCTATGCTTCCCTTAATGGCCAAAGCGGGGCAAAACCACGACTGCCTTGGAGTAGGGATTCTTCGCAGCACCTTTGAACCAAAGGATCCCTTCGGTACATTTGTAAATATCAGCAAAGTTGGCCGTTCATTCACCTGCATAATTGAACAGGACATCCGAAACGACGTTACCAGATCCATCAAGGATGAAAGCGGTGCATACCACCTGCCGTTCAATACCGGATTTTATGCCATGGACTGCGCTCTCCTTGAGAATAACACTCTTCCGGACTATGCCACTCCTCCCAAAGAGATCCTTCCCGATCTTCCCCGATCACCAAAAGTGGGTTATGCAGCCACAGATATCTTTCCAATGGCCGAAAATCCGCTTGTCTTGACTTTGGATCCAACGATGTTCGGAGTGATAAAAACCGCCGCAGATCTGGAGAATCTCACCGAAGCGGGAATCCGGTATGGATTGAGGGAAATCTGCAAGGATGTGGCAGGATCAATTTGAATAAAGTAGATTAAAAACATGAAAACAATATCAGTACTGAATCATAAAGGCGGGGTTGGCAAGACGACGTTTACCGGCAGCACAGCCCAGGCACTTGCGCTCATCGGATACAGAGTACTTGCCATTGATAATGACAGTCAGCATAATCTGTCCTCACTTCTGAACGTCGGAGTCAAACAGCTCAACATACTCGATGTCTATAATGCCGATGCGGAACGAGCTCCGGAACAGCTGCTCAAGTCAATCCGAAAGACCGATCTTCCCGGACTTCACATAATCACTTCCTGCGCAGATCTTGTGGACAGCGCGGTCAAAGATGTGCTGCACCTCAAGCATTGCATCAACGCCTGTCGGCTGGAAAGATTCTATGATTACATCTTCATCGACAATGCTCCCGGAATGGATCATTTGCAGGCTGCAGCTGTCAATGCCAGTGACGAAATATTCGTTCCCACGGAGCTCAAGCAGTTTGCGGTCGATGGTCTGGTCGAAATGGAACAGACAATTCTATCCAAATATCCCCAGGCGGGACGGATCACGCGCATTGTGCCCAACTTCTATCGAAGCACACGCAGAAGCAATGCATTTATTGCAGCGCTGAATAAGCTCTTCCCCGGAAAAGTAACTTCCACCTGCATACCAGTTGACAACGTGTTTGATGAGGTTGTAACAGAAGGCAAAATTCTCTTTCTGCACAGACTTTACTCAAAAGGTGCCGCCTACTATATAAAACTGGTCCATGAGCTTTTTTCCCTGGAAGAGCAATCTGTAAAAGATTCTGTTAAATCCAAGCGTAACGAGCATATCGCCAATCAAGCCCGGGAGCGCTACTATAAAAAGAAAGCCGAGGCGACTGTAAATGCAAAACAGAGATAAAGATAGAGGCGAACCGGTTTTCAACAATGTTGAAGAAATACTGGCTGAAAAGATTGTGGAGCGCAGTAAAGAGAACAGTAATTTATCCCCAGAGCCCATTCCAGAAGAGAAAGAAAATTCTGCTGATAAATTTACCTCAAATAAATCTAAATCTCCATCATCCATACATTTCTGGATCATTGCACTGGGGATTGCCGCATTCTTTTTTATCCTTCTAAAATTCAGGAAACGTACGTGATCACCTTCGCCCGATAGACTTCAGGAGACCCTTATAATGATGAACCGGTGGGATACACAGGAAGAGAAGGCTTATATTGAAAAGCACCTCCATATACAAAACGATGAAGGAATTTTACAGCAGGCTTACGCAACAAGGCTGCTCGGCTCTGAACCTGATCTCACAATGCACGGCGGGGGTAACACATCAGTAAAGGCATCACTGAAAAGCATCACCGGTAAAGAGCAGAATATTCTCTACATTAAGGCATCCGGCACTCCCCTCTCCACGTTTACCCCGGAACACTTTGTGGGGCTGGACCTGGATTTTCTAAGAGAGCTGAAGATGCTCGATACCCTGAGTGATGAAATTATGGCCCGGGAATTCAAGCTTCACCAGCTGATGCCTCATGCATCGCTGCCCTCAATAGAATCATTAATGCATGCTTTCAACCCGGCCAGGTTTGTGGACCACACCCACCCTTCCGCAATACTGGCAATTGCAAACCGCGAAAACGGACAGGAGCTGCTCAAAGAGGCTTTCGGTGATGATTTGGCCATACTGCCCTATACGCGAATGGGGTTCGATCTTGCCAAAGCAACTTCTGAAGCAGTTATTCAATGCAAAGGATGCAAAGGACTTTTAGTGATACACCATGGCCTGGTAACCTGGGGAAACAGCGCCAGAGAGGCTTACGATTCCACAATCGAATTAGTTAATCGGGCTGAGCATTTCCTTGCCACCAAGAGGACTCGAAAACTGTCTTCAAATACAGATGTCGCGGTCTCGACAGCACACCGCGAGTATGCAGATTACGCTCCCATTCTTCGTGGGATTTTATCCCCGAAAAGAGACAATCCTGATTTTCCAAGAGAGCGCATCGTTCTCAGACCACTCTATTCCGAAAGCATTTTACGATTGTTACATGCTCCAGAAGGGAAAGAACTGCTTACAAATCCCCCATTGACACCCGATTACCCGATGCTGACTCGAATTCTCCCGCTTTGGGTGGACATTCACGAAGAACTTTCTCCTGACCAGTTCCGATACCGGGTTGAAAGTGCGGTTCACAAGTTTACCGAAGATTACCGATCCTATCTTCTTGAACGTGGTGTGAATTCAGTTCCAGATGCGGATCTTCTGCCCCGAGTAGTCATCATTCCTGAACTTGGTGCAATCTGCTGGGGACGAGATGACTATGCTGCTGGTGTTGTAAGCGATCTCACCAATCAGGCATTTCTAATCAGGCAGGCAATATACGAAACCGGAGGGACCTATGAGTCTGTTCGGGAACAGCACCTTTTTGATATGCAGTACCGATCCTACCAGCGCGCGAAAGCAGTTGGACTATCTGAAAATCCTTTAAAAGGGTCCATTGCGCTTGTAATTGGTTCCCAGGGAAACAATGCAGCTATATGCCAGAAACTGCTGTCTCAAGGTTGCCACGTAATTCTTACGAATAAAACTGCAGAACAACTTGATCCTGTAATCGATGGGTTGAAAAGCCAGTACAGCACAAAAATTACTGGATTACAAATGGATTGCGACAGCGCCACATCTGTGTCTGGTACGTTTCAGACAATCAGCAAAATGTGGGGCGGTATAGATTTGTGTGTAGTTTCTGAAAAAATCGATTGCAGCTATGCACTCGAGGAAGCAATCAAGGTATTCAATATGCAGAAAACTGGTGGAGATATCATTCTGACGGATTCATCTGAATCATCTGTTCATCTGCAAAAACTTAAAACTAGAATTCCAGCAGATTCTGACATACGTTTGAATGCGGTTTCAAGCAGCAGTAATGATGATTATGAAGCAAGAGCAGTCCTGTTTTTTGCAAGCAGACAACTGCCCCTGAATGGAATAACTTTGCAGATATAAAAGCCCGGAAAGATCAATAAAGGTCATATTCGTAAAGCCGACATTCCACATTACCGCTGAGGAAAGGGATTTTCCTTCCGCTTTTTAGACCGACTTTACCAGACAAGTTCATATTGGCTGTAAAGAGATATCCCCGATAGCCCTGGCATCTGTGCTTAAAAAAGGAACCGATGCCTTTATAGGTATCAACCAGTTTTTCCTCATCACCCATTCTCATTCCATATTCTGGATTGATGATTACGACGCCCGGTTTCTGAGGTATTTCGGTTTCAGAATAATCGCAGGTTTTAAATTGGATCAGCTGACTGACCCCGGCAGTTTCGGCGTTTTTCATCGAAGCAGCTATTGCTTTTTCATTGATGTCGGTTGCCACAAAGATTGAATCGGAATTCTTGACAACCTTTGTCTTAGCCTCTCTCTTCAGTTCTTCCCACAGCTTCATATCAAAGCCGAGCAGATGATGAAATCCGAAATTCTGCCTCGTAAGCCCGGGAACTCTCCCCGTAGCAGCAAGAGCCGCTTCAATTACCAGTGTTCCGCTTCCGCACATGGGATTTACGAAGCTCTCTCCGGACTTAAACCCGCTGGCCATCACCACCCCGGCAGCAAGCGTCTCCTGCATGGGAGCCCCCAGAGGAATTCGCCTGTATCCTCTTTTTGAAAGCGCTTCACCGCTGGTATCGAGGTAAACCGAACATCTGTCCTCACGCCAGAAGAGACTCACCACTGCACCTGTCCTGTCGGGACCGGAATCGGGGCGTCTTCCTTTGCGAGCGGAGATCCTGTCCACGATTGCATCTTTACATCGAAGATTGGCGTAACGATTATCCCGAATAGTCGCATTCTGCACATTTGAAACAACTGACAAATACTCATTTGAGGGGATTATGGTTTCCCAGGGAATTCTGGACAGTTCCTTGTAAAGCTCATCCGCATCATGACACCTGAATTTTGCAATCTGAAACAGAACGTGATGACCTGTGCGGATATGCAGATTCAACCTCATTGCATCGGCACTTGTGCCCTCGGTTTCCAAACTGGTAGTCGAAACAGATTTGACCGGCAATCCCAACGCTTCTACTTCAGTCTGTAGAAAGCGACACAACCCCTTGGGGACAGTAATGACAATAGTAGATTTCTGCATTTCGTTCACAATCGTTCAAAGTTATGACAACAGTTCAAAATAAAAATTTCCATTCTCTTATCTTATTCTTCAATCAAAAATCATAAATCATAAATCAGCAATTCTAATGCGCTTCCCCCCAGTGTTTCCCGACCCCGGCATCCACCTTGAGCGGCACCTTTAACTTAAAAGCATTGCTCATTTCAGTTTTCACCCAGTCGGCAAACTGTACAGACAGATCCTGAGGCACTTCGAAAACAAGTTCATCATGCACTTGTAAAAGCATTTTGGCCCCGGACCACTTCTCCATAATCTCACGATGTACCTTGACCATGGCAATTTTAATAATGTCTGCAGCAGTTCCCTGTACCGGCGTGTTAATAGCGGTGCGCTCCGCAGCTTCACGAACCACACGATTGGATGCATTAATCTCTGGAAGATAGCGCCTGCGGCCCAGCATGGTTTCAGTGTAACCAAGATCCCGAGCCTTCTGAATAGTGGAATCCATATAGTTGCGAATTGTGGGAAACTGCGTAAAATACGAATCGATGAAATGTTTAGCTTCCGAAAAGGAGATTTTAAGTTGTCTAGACAGATTTATGGGACCCATTCCATACATGAGTCCGAAATTTATGGTTTTAGCAGCCCGCCGCATATCGGGTGTCACCAGTTCCGGGAATACTTCATAAATGACAGATGCAGTTTGGGTATGAATATCCTGGTCATCAATAAAGGCCTGAATAAGAATAGGATCATTGGAAAGGTGAGCCAGAATGCGAAGTTCAATCTGAGAATAGTCGGCAGCAATCAGAACATTCCCCTTACCAGCCACAAATGCTTCCCTTATTCTTCTACCATTTTCTGTACGAATCGGGATATTCTGCAGATTAGGATTTGTGCTTGACAAACGACCTGTGGCGGCAACCGCCTGATTGAAAGAGGTATGCACCCTGCCGCTTTTCTTGAGAATCTGCCCCGGTAGTGCATCAATATACGTTGATAACAGCTTCTGCTTTTCCCTGTGCTCAAGGATTTTTTGCACAACCGGATATTCATCAGCCAGCTTTTCCAGTACCTCGACATTGGTTGACTGAGCGCCACTCTTGGTTTTCTTGCCTCCAGTCAAGCCAAGTTTACCAAAAAGGATATCTCCCACCTGCTTGGGGCTGTTTAGATTGAAAGATTCCCCGGCAGTTTCGTATATCTCAGATGTAATCTGTTCCAGCTCTTCTGAGTACTCCCTGGAAAGGTTGGACAAGAGCTCAGTATCCACCATTATCCCCTGCCACTCAATATCTGCAAGCACCAACTCTAGCGGCAGTTCGAGGTCATTTAAAAGACTGACACAGTTGCGCTCGATTAGTAAGGGTTCCAAACGTTCCTTGAGCAAGAGAGGCAGACACACCACTTCTGCAGCGTAAGGTGCCATAGCCTCAATCGTCACATCAGCGACATTGAGCAGATGTTTCCCCTTGCCTACAATCTGTTCAAAAGGCGTCACTTCCAGATCGAGCCATTCCGGAGCAAGGACATCAAGATCGTACTGGCGTTTACCGGGATCAATGAGGTAAGCGGCGATCATGGAATCAAACAGGATACCACTGAAACAGATACCATGATTCTTAAATAGTTGACTATCGTATTTCAGATTTTGCCCGATTTTGCCAATAGTTGGTGATTCAAGAATTTCCTTCAATTCTGACAACACAAATGTAGCCTCCAGATTGGCGCCTTCACTATGGCCAACCGGAATGTAAAATGCCTCTTCAGCACTGATCGCCAAAGCAACACCAACCAGTTCAGCATCTCTGGCGAGCAGACCAGTGGTCTGCACATCTATTGACACATATCCTAATTTTTTAACCTGGTCTGCGATCTCCTTTACCATTTCCATTGAATCGCAGACCCGCACTGCTGCTTTTAATTTTGCAGCCCCGCCAAAGATGGGATTCTTCATCAATGATGAAAACTCCAATTCTCTGAAAAGAGCAAGGCAGCGTTCCCGGTTAACCTCTTTGCGCATGAGCTGATGAAGCTCGACACCGGTATGCACATCTGTTTTCAGTGTTGCCAGCATCTTAGATAACTCAAGCCGCTCCCGGTTCTCTTCAACTTTACTTATAAGCTTAGGTGATTCCAATAGAGAGGGATTAAGCAGAATCTGCTCAACCGAACCAGCCTTTTCAAGAATTTTCACGGCGTTTTTAGGCCCAATCCCGGGCACGCCGGGAATATTATCCGAAGCATCTCCAATAAGCGCCAGATAATCTACAATCTGCTCCGGGCCCACTCCCATTTTGTTACGCACCTCTTCAGGACCGAAAACCTGAAAAACACCTGTCCCCTCAGGGGCAAGCATTCTGACCTGAGGCCCCACGAGCTGCATGAGATCCTTATCTTTAGTCACAAGGGAAACTTCAAACCCCTGTTCAACTGCCTGCTGAGTGAGCACGGCAATCAGATCATCAGCTTCAAGTCCGTCCTGCTTGACTACTGGAAGATTGAAGGCATCAATCAAATCGTATATAATCGGCATCTGCACCTTGAGCTCATCAGGCATCTCCTCACGATGGGCCTTGTACAACTCGTACGCTTCATGCCTGAATGTGGGTTTGCTTGAGTCCATTACCACAGCCATGTATGGACAGTCATAGGTCTCTATCAGCCGAAGCAGGTAATTGGCAAAACCCAAAATTGCCCCGGTGGGCTGTCCTTTGGAGTTAGTGAGCGGGTTTCTGATCAGTGCATAATATGCGCGGTAAACAAGCGCATGTCCGTCGATGAGATATAAACATTTTTCTGTCATTGAAATCCTGTAAGGAAGAGGCCGGAGACCAGAGGTCAGAGGCCAGCCGGAAGTATTCGACATTTATAAAGAGAGAGATAAAATACGTTTTTGGGTGGTGGTAATTTAAGGTTTATTGAAGAAGAGGCCAGAGTACAGAGGCCAGAGTACAGAGGCCAGAAACCAGAACTTGAAACAAGATTTTCTTTAAGATATCTCAAAACAGCTCTTATTCAGGGTTTGTCGATCACGATGATTTTTCTCTCGCCTATTTCGGGGGTGCTCACGTCATGAATTCGAGCATTGGGAAACAGCTCCACATCATCCAGGTTACGGCTTTTGTATAAAACGAGTTTTCCACCGGCATTTAAAAGTCGCATAATCACCTTTTTATAGAGCGGAAGCATTCGAACAGACCTGCTGACCACCACATCAAAAGTGCCATTCAGCGAAGAGGCAAGCTCCTCGATTCTTACATCACTGAAACTGCAGTTGGCAAGCCCGAGCTGCTCGGCGGCAGATTTCACTGATGCAATTTTCTTCTTGGTGGAATCCAGCAGCGTGAATCGGCTGGCAGGGTACAAAATTGCCAAAGGAATCCCGGGAAAGCCGCCCCCGGTACCAAAGTCCAGCACGCGTTTTGAGCTGAAATCGACGAAATTTACAGATAATAAGGAATCAAGAAAGTGTACAGTCCAGATATCTTCTGGATCAGTTTTCCTGGAAATGAGATTCAGCTTCTCATTTTCCTTGAGAAGCCATGAATAGTGCTGTTCGAATCTGGGCAATAGACTTTGAAAATCTGATGGACGGATTTCCTTCAGAAACTTGATAAATAGCTCTTTTTTCATAACCGAACCAAATTAACCAGGCAGTGGTTCAAGTCCTCTTTCCATGAGATGCTTGCGACGTTTGTGATCATTTCGATGCTCAGGACAGTATTTGGGATATACGTACTGTTTGGGGTACAATCGTATTTCGAACTGCTCACTGCAGCCTTCGAGAGCACAACTGGCCTGAATTGCAGTGACCTCTGAATTTTCATGTTCAATAATCTGATTGTCTCTGGTAACATCTTCTATTTTTGGCTGTTTTTTTTCCCGATTTTTAGGATCTCTGTGTATCGGACAGTATTTGGCAGAATGCGATCCCCAGAAAAGATTTTCACATCCCGGGTTCTCACACTTCTTCTCTTCCGGTTTCGCTTTCCTGGCTTTTTTGGGTATCTGCATAGCGGCTTTGCTCCAGTCAGCTGAATGGTATATCCCTCACGACCGATTAGATTATATGTTTCCGCAGGAAATAATTCAAGGCCACCTGTCAGCACGCCTCGATAATTTCCCTCATCCTCAAACCAATACTGGAATGAGTGCAACTCTGAGCAACGGCGTATGCCCCAGCCGCAATCCTTTCTCGTTTTCCCTTATCATCAAACAAATCCAGTATGCATTCAGCAATCTGCTTCGGATCAGATTCACTTAGCACTATGTTTTCTCCGGGTGTGAATAATTCACGAATGGCAGGACTGTCCATGGAAATGATCGGCTTTTTGCATCCTGCATAGTGATACACTTTGTTGGGTATAACAAGGCTGGCTTTTAATGTACTGCCGAATACTCCAAGACAGATATCCCAGCTGTTGATACAAGCATTCAGTTCAGCGTAGTTTTTTTTGCCAGTAAAGGTAACGTTATTGAGCCCCAGATAGTGTGCCCGCGCCTGAGTTTCCTTAAATGTGTATCCAGAGCCAACCAGTTCGAACCTGATAGATTTTTGATCCTTTAAAATGGAGGCGGCTTCAATAATATGTTCTATCCCGTGAAGCGGCAGAAAACTACCGTAAAAACCCACTGTCAAGACATCTTCAGATCCAGTCTGTTTTTCCAAGGGATAGAAATCCTCACTGTTGTATCCAACTGGAACAACCTTGATTTTGGATTCATCGATTCCGAATTCTTGACTGAAGTACTTTTTGTGCGACTCAGTATCTGCAAGTACGACATCAGCAAGCCGCATCGACAACTTATCAATTCTTCGATTTATCCAGGCATGAACGGAAAGGGGAGAAACCTTCTTTAAATCGTGAACCTTTGTCAAATAGCGGGAGATAAGTGGATCAAAAATGATAGGTTTGGATGTCCAACGCCTCACCACCGGCACCTCATGATGACAGAACGAGGGAACGAACATCACATCGCTTTCTTCTCTGGTTTTTGCAAGAAGTTTTTTCAGACGTCTTGTCCTTATAAAGGGAGAGGACCACGGTACATGCAGGTATTTGAGATCGTAACCCTGAAACTTCAAACCACTAATAATGACATCGGTTCTGGGATATGTGGCATCAAATCCACCGACCAGCGCTACACTTTTCATGCCTGCCCAATCACTTTCTGGTAGAGTTGCGAGTAGGAGCGGGCAATGGTTGACATGGAATGATTTTCCACAACGTAATCGTAAGCGACATTAGCATATTCAGATGCTTTTTGTGGATTGTTAAGCAAAAAACCCATATTATGGGCCAGAGCAAAGGCATCACCGGGATCACTGAGCAGCCCTCTCCCCTGAACCAGATCCTTGAGCCCGCCGGCAGAGGTGGAGGCAACCGGCACCTTATGAAGAAAAGCGTCTAGCACGCTGCTGCCAAGACCTTCAAAACGTGAACTCATGGCAAAAAGATCAAAGCAGGAGAAAAAATCTGTTATGTTTTCCAGGTGGCCCATAAGAGTATAATTGTTAATCAGGTTGTATTCCCCAATCAAATTCAACATTTCGCTTTTCAACGGCCCATCCCCAAAATGCAAAAACAGAGCATCTGTGCCTTTTTTCCGCAGTTCTCGAGCAGCTTTAATCATGGTAAACGGATCCTTCTCACCAGTCAAAGCGGCAACTACCCCTATTACATTCCTGTCACAATGAACACCCTTTTGCGCCAGAATATTCCTAGCCCTTTGCTCATCTCCTTTGACTTCTTCAACGATTGAACTAATTACAGGAACCCTCTCTATACCAAACTTCTCCAGGATCTGACTTATTGCAGGACTTATTGCTGCTACTGCGGAAGCTCTACTGTACTTAAGCCTAGTGAGACGGCCTCGAGGAATGAACTCCACTCGTCTTGTAAAAACAATCGGAGTCTGGTGCAAGTAAGAACTAAGAGCTGCACATCCAAAAGCACGAGCGCTCTGAGCGTGTATGATATCGTAATTTTTTGCACTAGAGGCAAGCC
The DNA here is from genome assembly GCA_023436205.1 of Fibrobacterota bacterium. Taxonomy (GTDB): domain Bacteria; phylum Fibrobacterota; class Chitinivibrionia; order Chitinivibrionales; family Chitinispirillaceae; genus JAEZKC01. The sequence continues at coordinate 19,811 of JAEZKC010000035.1, read as the reverse complement.
TTAGAGTTGCATTCAGTTGATTTTTCACAGTAAGGACGTTTTTAATCTTCCCATCGGCTTTTCTGGCCATTGGAGAGTTCTCAAGACAAAGCAAATCAACCGAGTGTCCCAGCTTTATCAGTCCGATACTGGTCAATAGCGTCTGTCGCTCCCCGCCTCTCCAGCCTTTTTCCGTATTGAGCTGTAAAATCTTCAAATGTAAGCCCCAAAGTTACTGTTAATTAGGGAAATGAAAATAGATTCTGCCCGATCATTAAACGGTCTCCATCTAATTCCTGCAAATAAATCTATATGAGAATACTTCATACCGTATACAGTGCAGTTCTAAATCCCCAGTCTCCAATATTTTTATTATTACTCTCCGATTCCAAAACGTACATTTTATCTAAATACATGCAAATATGACAAGAAAAGGAGATATCAATGCCTCTATTCGAGTATCGATGCGGAAAGTGCAACCACTTATTTGAAGAACTAATCACCGGTGACCGCGACCAGAAGGTTGCCTGTCCATCCTGCGGTTCTGAAGAGACTCAAAAACGCATGTCTGCGATCGGGGGTATTGCAATGGGAAGATCCTCCTCAAGTCCATCATGCGGAATCGGAGGCGGATGCTCAAGTGCAGGCTCCTGCTCAAGCGGCATGTGCCCTCATGCCATGTAAACTCCTGCCATGGTCTTCCTGTTTAAAAGACCATGGTCTACAAAACCTCTGCTATAACACCTCCGGCCACAACCGTCTCTCCATCGTACAAAACAGCTGACTGCCCCGGAGCTACTGCCTTTACAGGTAAATCAAAACTCAAGTCAGCAAAATTCTCATTTATACTGTTTATCGTTGCCTCAGCTGGTTTACTTCTGTAGCGCACCTGCAGCAGATATTTCTCCCCAGTTTTGGGAATACGTTTGCCGTGAAGAAACTCCTTAACCAGAACCCGTGTAGAATAAAGTTGCTCTTCGGTAGCGGCAACAATTGCGTTGTCCTCTACCCGGATCTCCTTAACAAACATGCGGCATCCAAGCGCCCCCAAACCTTTACGCTGTCCGATTGTATAATTGTGAATTCCGTTATGTGTGCCGATCTTTTTACCTGAAATATCCAGAATGGGGCCAGGCCCGTATGATTCAATCCCTCTCTCGTCAAGAAATCGGGAGTAGTTTCCATCCGGAATAAAGCAGATATCCTGGCTTTCCCTCTTCGAAGCAGTAGGTAAATTAAAGCTGCGGGCGATCTGACGAACCTCCTCTTTTCTATATTTTCCCAGCGGAAAAAGTATTCGTTCAAAGGAGGATGCAAAAACAGGGTAAAGGAAGTACGACTGATCCTTGAGTTCATCTTTACCGCGCTTCAATTCGTTGTTTTCTATGACAGCATAGTGACCGGTGGCCAGATACTCACAGCCTAGCTCCCATGCTTTTTTCATTAGAAAATCGAATTTCAGATAATAGTTGCAGCGGACACAAGGGTTGGGAGTTCGTCCGGCACTGTATTCATCAATAAAATCCTTAATAACTGTTTTCTCGAACGCCTCTACTGCATTGATGGTATAATGTGGTATGCCCAGTGTATCTGCAACCATACGTGCATCGCGAGAGGCATCAAAGCCACAGCAGGTTCGACTCTCCTCTGAACAGGTTTCCACCGAGTCCAGAAGTTTCATTGTGATACCGCAGACCTCGTACCCTTGGGACTTAAGCAATGCGGCAGTAGTGGAGGAATCCACGCCACCGCTCATCGCAACTAGAACTTTTTTCAAAAATTCACACCCTACTGATTAAATTAAACTGAAAAATACTATTTTTCGAGCAATTTTTCACATTATCTATTTATATTCAAAGCCAAAAACTCTGAATCGGACAAAGCATGATTAATGCCAAATCTACTTCCGAAACGTTTGAACACCTTTCTAATCTTCTAAGAAATAACAAAAGGGTCTTCTTTTCCCGTTTCGGAGATGGCGATTTTTTCATAATGGATCGCAAGGATCAAAGAAATCATCGTTTCAGCGAAGAATTACATAGAGAGATGCTGGAATCATTTTGGATAGAAGATCCCCTTTATTTAAAAGCGGTTGCAGTAAACTACCCTCGCGAACGATTCATGACGAGAGGATGCCTGGCTCCATTTCAGGATAACGGACATTTTGAACAAATTGTTAGAAAATCCATGAAAGAACATAACAATGGACCTTTTGAAAACTTTATTGTGTTCCATTACTATGCCGCATTCAAATCTAAGTTAATGAATAACTTTCTTGATGAGTTCATTAGATCTAAAAAAGTACTCTATATAGGTGGCGTGGAAAAACAGAATGTTGAAAAAGTCGTAGGTCCGAACGTAAAAACAATAAAGACACCCATAAAAGATGCATATCACGAAATAGACACATGGTGGCCAGAAGTCCTCAAGCATTTAAATAACACAGAAGTAATAATTCCCTCAGCAGGAATGGCCTCTCGAATAATCAACAAGCGTCTTTGGGATCTTGGAATAGAACTACACTCTATTGACATTGGATCACTTTTCGATGCCGTCTCGGGTAAAAACACAAGAACTTGGATAAAATTTCTCGGACACAGGATGCAATCGGTAGTCCTCCCTCAGTACCAGACAAAATCGATCCGGAAGAACCTTAAACACCTCATTCTCGACACGCGTTATTTCATCAGAACGCTTTATCGATAATACTATTTTTTCAAATAGCCTTTTTCCACCGAATCATTGATAATTCCCTCCACATAACTCCAAAGTGCCTCTGAACCGTTCGCAATACGTTTATTTACAGATGTTACTTTCATAGAATCCACATCGAATTTCTTCCAGACAAATCCCTCGGTGAAATAATTCTGCATGACAGGTTCCATTCGATCCAAAGCTGCCGCGAACTTAGCCTCAGGAGTACTCTTGGCTTCAAACTCCTCCCATAATTCCAGCAGCTCATTTCCCTGCTCCTGCGGCAGGAGGCCAAAAATCCGTTTAGCTGCATCTTTTTCCTTCTGCTCGTTGGCCGCACGCATTTCTGTATTATACACCGGAATATCCCCTGCATCTATTTCAACCAGATCATGAATGAGTACCATTTTCATAACTCTCAACAGGTCTATTTTTTCATTTGCATACTCCTGAAGCACCATTGCCATTAAAGCCAGATGCCAGGCATGCTCTGCATCATTTTCCCGTCTGGAGCCATCAAAGAGTTTTGTCTGACGGATTATCTGCTTAATTTTGTCAATTTCAATGATGAATTCCAACTGTTTGCGCAATCTTTCATTCATATTGCCTCCACTATTCCTATTCAAGTTTTAATCTAAAAACAGCCTCCAACAACCATCCCATGTGCTATTTTTACAAGTTACCCTTATAAAGGAATCTGTCATGTTTTTCAATAATGTTGTTCCTCTTGATCAGGCACTTACAGAAAATCTTCTGCCGGAACTTGAAACATTTCCCTGTCCCTACGATACAGAAAATACGAAGAGCGGCATCATCCGAATCGTTTTCCCGGAATTTACCTGCGTTTGTCCCAAAACCGGTTATCCGGACTTCGCCTCCATTCAGATCTACTATCTCCCAAATAAGCTGTGCATCGAATTAAAATCATGGAAACTGTACCTGAACTCATTTCGCATGATCGGCACCTTTCATGAAACGGTCACTAACCACATTTTTGAGACTCTCAAAAAAACACTTGATCCCAAGTGGCTGCTGGTGGCAGGCGACTTTCTGCCCAGAGGCAATGTGGACACAACGGTAATTTTTGAATCCCAGGGCCCTCGACCTCAAGGTGCAGATCTGCTATTAACACAGCTAATTCCCCGCTGCCGCACCATTGGTGATTCTACTCAAGTTTAAACTCAACAGTCTGAATTCTTTTCACCCGCACCGGTATCCCACTACTGGTTGCGGGTTTAAACCGCCAGGTTTTCAGTACTTTGTGAGCTTCTTTTGTTATTGATGCATGAGGAGACGAAAGCACTTCCACTTTGATGACCTGTCCATCTGTATCAATTGTAAGGACAGCTTTAAGGATCCCCTCTAATTCAAGATCCACAGCCCGCTCAGGATAAGGAATCGCGGGATTATACAAAAGCACCAGCGGCTGATCTGTTTCGTTTTCATTGATTGTCATCACCGCAAGCTCACCGGATGTCATGATTGATCCCCCGCCACCCTCAACCTGCAGATCCGGGGTGAATTTCATCTGGAAAGGTGATGATGTAAGAGAAGGTTGGATTGAAACGGCTGTATTCCTATACTTGACATTCTGAAAACGGGATCTGTTCTCCGGCCGTTTGTATTCCATTACTACTTTTGATCTGCTTTTTGACGAAGTTATGTCTCTCACTTCAGAAACATGAGAATGAATTCTGGCCATGGTATAGAATATAACCGAAGCTGCAACTAAAGAGAGGACTAGACAACCCAGATACGCAAATAGCAAACCGGTTCTACTTAAAACCAGCCTGCCCAACTCATTCCTATTTCCCTCAATCATTACTTATCGATTCTCTCCGCCGCCACAGACACATTCTTGACTCCCGCATCGATGCATCTATCCATTACCTCGACAGCTTTACCCACCGATGCATCCCGGTCGGCAATGATCACCACCGTAAGATCGGGCCGTTTCTCCATTTCCATGAGGACCAGCTCTCGTAATCTTTCAAGACTCGTCTGCCTGCCGTGTACGTGAACTGCGCCCTCCCGGGTTACTCCTACAAGAAGTGATTTCTGCCCTTGCTCCACAGCAGAACTGGCTTTGGGTTTGGAAACCTCTATACCGGTTTGACGATTGAAATTAGTAGTTATCACAAAGAAAATAAGAAGTATGAATACCATGTCAATCAGCGGACTGATATTTACATCTGCACTGCGGGACTCTTCTTCGAGAAGACTAAAATCTTCAAACATTACTATTCCCCGTGGAACCATTCTGAAATCTATTTACAAAAGCAGTTCCGTCAGAAATAAGCTGCTTTCGTAATGCATTCCTGCGGCTGACCAGAAAAATCTGCAGAAGCAGCCCCGGTATGGCCACAAGCAGACCGGCCTGAGTCGTTAACAGAGCAATGGAAATTCCCTGAGATATCACTGCCGGACTTCCTGTTCCAAAGAACAGTATACCCCTGAAAGTCTCCACCATACCAATGACCGTTCCGAGAAGTCCCAGAAGAGGAGCTACTGTTACCCACCCCCTCAACGCTTCAACTCCGGAAGACAGCTCCGGCACTGCACCGCAAAGAAATTCCCGGAAAAGAGCTTTAATTTGCGTTTCAGTGTGCACCCCTCTCTTTACATTCTCAACAAGGCGGTCATAATGTAAATTACCCGTATTTGAAAAGTTGACCTGCCTCAGTACCAACCAGTGAGAAAACCTTTTTCTACTCTTCCTAAAAGAATACAACCTGTAAAGACTTGTCAAACCAATAAACCAGATCACAACCGTGATACAAAACAGTACCGGCATTACAAATCCGCCTTGGTGGAATAGTTCAAAAATGGCAGACTGCATTTTAGTCTCTACATATTCGGTTGGCAAGATGAAGAGCAAAAGTCTGAAGCTCGGAAAGAACTTTCCCCCGCTTGTTTTTAAGATAATTATGAAACAGAAGAATGGGAATAGCGATGGCCAGTCCAGTTTCTGTAGTGATCAAGGCCTCAGAAATACCGCCAGCCAGAATTTTTGGATCTCCGGTTCCAAAACTGGTAATAACACCGAAAAGTCGTATCATACCTGTTACTGTGCCGAGAAGCCCCAGAAGAGGTGCCACAGCGGCCAGAACAGCTAGTGTATCGAGATGACTACCAAGCTTTGCGGTATAGCCCAGAAGCATCTCTTTTGCGAAATCCAATGTGGCCTGCTTACCGGCTGAGCTTTTCTGAATAAGTGTATGAGCCAGAAGAGATGCCCTGTCTTTACGAGACTCCAAAAATTTGTTCAGCCCCGCAATTTCATTTTTGTTAAGATAATCATCGCAGATTTTCCAAGTCTTACGATGCTTTCTTCTCTGACCGAACAGTTGAATGAACTTTAACACAATCAGCGTAAAAGCCCACAGCGGAAGCAGAAGAAGCGGATACATCACCGGACCACCCGCTTTTATAAACTTTTGAATTTTTGCGGAAAACCCTTCCGCTTTTCCGGAAACCAGAACAGATGAGATATCATTCTGAAGAACATCCACAAGAACCGGAGTGGTTACATGAGAACTTTCAACCCAAACAGGAAACTTCCGACTTAAATCTTCAATCAATTTTTCTGATTCTATTCTGACAACAGAATAACGAGCAAGACCGGCTTTCCCTGTCTGCCGAATAGTGTAAACATGACCTGAATCACTAAGAGCATAGCCCAGAACATTACCAAAACGCACCAGCTTAACCGTTTGAAGATTTTCATTATCGGGAATTATGCTACTTTCCTGATAAGAAATAGCTTTCCCACGGTCTACTCTGCTGGTGATAACTCCAAAAAAGGCGGTTACCGCTCTGGACACATTTCCATCAGCTGCAAAATCATTCCTCACTGATTCCAGTGCACTTCGATCTGATTCCATATCAATGGGAAAAGACCCGTCTATATCCCTACTGTATTCCTGAAATTTTCCACCCAGGGCAGTTTTGACGTATTGCCACTCGTCCCTTTTGCCTTGCAAAAGATCGCGAGCTTCTGCAAGGCGAGCCTCAGAAGAAAGAACCTCTTCCCGAAGAACAGAAAGTTCAGCAATCACTCTACTCTGCTCATTTACAAGCCTGTCAATTTCAGCTTTATCATGCTCTTTCTGCTCAACCGATTTCTGCCTCTCACTCCAGCGCTTCGCCACCTCTGATTGAAGTGAGTCGCGAGCGAGCTGCACCTGTTCCCTTAAATTCTGCAGTTTTTTCTGTTTTTCGTCGATTTGGGCATTCTTTTCCGCAAAACTCGCAGTAAATGCAAGAATAACAATACACAAAACTACCGATTGGGGTACTCTAAAAAGCATTCTCATTCTGACCTCCCCAACGGAAGCTCAACCAGCTCAGGAACCGCTTTTCCCTCCCGGACCTTAACAGCCTTATAAACGGAAGCTGCTTCAGCTTTGTTTGTGGATACATGCCAGACCTGTTTTCCATTCTTGTCGACACCATACCAGAATGCGACTTTTTCTCCTCTGCTGTCGACGATAGCTTCAAAGAAAGTCCCCACCCTAAGTCGATAAACAGTCCCGGGAATTTCTGATAGCGGTGACGAGGATTCCATAACCTGTATATCCGAAGACTGATCCTGTACCCCCCTTGCGATCTGCAAGAGTCGCCCCAGAGCCTCAACAGGTTCCACATTTCCCGACTGCAGCTCAGTTTTAAGGTACTGAAGAGCATTACTGTTCTGAAGAGATACCATAGGTGGGAGATTCTGCACTGCACTAAGAAGGCCATCGCAGGCAGTAAGCAGCTTATCCCGCAATGCATTACGCAATAATTCCTGCTGGCGTGTGGATACTTCAATGCTGTTCAAAGCAGCTGCCAGAGAATCCCTCTTAAGATTGATGGATCCAGCTTGTGTGCGAATCGAATCAGTGAAAGAAGTGATCTGATGTTTCTGTGCAGAAGTCCGCTCTCTATAAGAAGAAAACTCCTTAGCTTCAGAGAGAGCCTCTTTTCTGTTTTTCTCCCTTTCGGCCTGAATCTGCCCCAGTTCCCGCTGTAGTCTTCGGATCTCAATATCAAGCTGATCCTGAGCCATCACATTCACGAGGCCCAGAACTGTAATAAAGAGAATAATACACCTTGTTTTCAATTTTTCCACTTTTTGAGGGTAATCAGGCTTAGAGGATTAAATTTAAATCAGACTGCCTCCAGATACAACACGGGATTCATCTAATATATAGATTACAGAACCGGAGAAAACTATTTTTATACTCTTTTATTGAGCAAAACATTAAGAAAGGCTTCAACAATGGTTCAGTTCTCTTCCAGTGCCCAGAGCATGCGCTCCTCAGAAATTCGCCGCCTGATGAAACTTGCGGCCGACCCGACACTGATCTCCTTTGCAGGCGGAGTTCCGGGGTCCTGGCTCTACCCCATCGACGTAGTTGATGACCTCTATAATGGTCTTTCACTCAAAGCGAAGCAGACTGCAATGATGTACGGGCCAACTGAGGGTTTTCCTCCACTTATCGCAGAGGTGAAGAAGTACCTGACCTCCAAGGGGATTAGCATGGAGGGGCAGGAACTGCTCATCACGACCGGTGCCCAGCAGGCGATAAGTCTTATTTCCAAGGTATTTCTTGATCCGGATGATGTGGTTATTACCGAGTACCCGAGTTTTATCGGAGCTCTGGCCTCTTTTAAGTCACAACAGGCACACACAGTGGGTGTTTCCATGGATGATGAGGGTATAATCATTTCCGAATTACTGCAAACCATGGATAAGTACGGATCAAAAGCAAAAGTTCTCTACCTGACTCCCTACTTCCACAACCCAGCCGGTATCATCTACAGCGAAAAACGCAAAGCAGAGCTCATGGAGGCACTAAAAGGAAGAGATATTGTCCTCCTTGAAGACGACCCCTATGGGGAACTTTACTTCAGAGATGAAGACAGAGAGCTCACAGTTCCTATGAAAGCACGCAAAGAGCAGCCGGTTCCGATCTGCTATACCGGTTCATTTGCCAAGATCTTTGGGCCCGGACTTCGCCTGGGATGGCTTGTGGCACCCACCGAAATCGCAGATAAATGTCAGCTGGCAAAACAATCTATGGATGCCTGTTCTTCGACTTTTACCCAAGTGCTGGCGAGTGAATACCTCGCAAATAACAAGCTTCCAACCTATCTTGAAAAACTCAGGCCAGCCTATGCCAGACAAGCTTCCATTATGCTCGAAAGCTTGAAAAAGTATATGCCTGAGGGAGTAAGCTGGACCGAGCCTAAAGGCGGGTTTTATGTATGGGTCAATCTGCCCGCTAATATGAATGCCTCCGATGTGTTCAACGAAACACTGAAAAATGGTGCGGCATTTGTGATCGGCAGTGCCTTTGATCCGGCAGGCGTCAAAAACGACTGTTTGCGCCTGGCCTTTTCCAATACTCCTGAAGAAAAAATCGCAGAGGGAGTAAAGATTATCGCTGAAGCAATTAAGAAATGTATGTAAATGTAGCGAGGGGAATCACGATCTGATTCCCCTCTCAACCCCTATCGGGTTCTAATTGTTACCTGGTAATAACCATTTTTTGAGCGATTCTCAAGTTTTTACCCTGAACCACCACATTATAAAATCCGGGAGCAACCTGCTTAACCGGAATGGTAATGGCTCCACCTGAAACCTGCCCCGAAAAACGAGCCACTTTTTTTCCAGCCATGTCGAAAACGGATACTGCAACTCTCTTATTTACAATTACAGGTGAAAGAGAAATTTTCAGATTATTGTCTGTAAGTTTCAGACGCAAATTGCTGTTCATATTAGAATACGATTTGTGATTTCCCTTTATACCTGAAATGACGCTTCCGGTGCTCAAAATGGTTGATGATGTTCCGACAGCAACATATCCTTTATCTCCAGCCGTTACAGAACATAATTCATCTGCGATACCGGTAGTTACCGATGTCCAATTTACACCATCAGTTGACTCCAGCACAAAACCCCTTTCTCCAACCGCTACAAAGCCCTCATCACCGTAAGTTATTATGGACATCGCTTTGGTACTATTAAGAGGGACCTTTGTCCAATCAGAGCCATTTTCTGATGAGTACATTGCACCGGAATATCCTACTGCAACATACAATCCATTACCGTATGCCAAAGAATTAAGCATAGCTGTATTAGAGGGTATAGAATCGAAAGTCCATTCTATGCCATCTAATGAGTGCAGTACCCCGGTTCCTGCAACCGAGGTAAACTTATTGTTTACATAAACAATATCATTTATCTCTGACGTAATGCCGGAATTCTGCCTTGTCCAGCTTACACCATCAATAGAAGTCAGGATTATTCCCGAATCACCAGCTGCAACGTAAATATTGTTTCCGTAATTGATTGTATTTAGAAATACGGTAATTCCTGTTTCACACTCATCCCACAGACTGCCGTCTGAAGATGTCAAGATTGTTCCACTGTCCCCAACTGCGAAATACAATCCATTACAATATCTTACCGCATACAGATCTCTTGAAGTTCCGCTTACACTCTGATTCCAGTTCCAGCCATCTGAAGAGGTCAAAATGACCCCTTCATCTCCAACGGTAACATACTGGTCATTTTCGAAAGTAACCGATTCCAGCACTGCGGAGGTCCAAACTTTGTTATTCTCCCAGCTGATTCCGTCAGTAGAGATGAGAGCAATTCCCTTTTCACCAACTGCCATAAACATTCTGTTTCCGTAACATGCAAACGCCAAGGTTTCGCTAACATTGGAATAAGTGCTGTACCAGTCAACTCCATCTTCAGATACGAAAATATCCCCATAATAACCAACAGCTACAAAGAGATTGCCACCGTAGCAGATTCCGTTCAGGAAGATGCTGGAATAACTTGCTTCTAAAGTCCAGGTTTCACCATCTGGAGATATGTAAATGCTTGAACCCGCAACGGCAACAAAAGCACCGTTGCCAAATGCAACTCCGGAAAATTCACCACCCTTTGATGTAAGGGAATTCCAGGTTATGCCATCACTGGAAGATGAAACCGCTCCCCCCACTCCGACTGCAACGAACTTGCCATTTCCGTAGGTAACCGATGCAAACTGATTTGTTATACCGGAAACCCTGCTCGTCCAAACCACTCCATCTGAAGAGGTATAGATTGATCCGTTACTACCAACTGCCACAAAAAGATCTTGAGCGAATGCTATGGACAAAATGTCCCAATTATCCCCGGGATCTCTTTCGACCCAAGTTACTGCGTTATCTGATGTAAACAAGGCCCCCTCTGAGCCTGCTGCCACAAAGATATCATTTCCAAATACTAGAGCTCTGAGTTTTTTCTCAGTACCTGAAGATTGCCTGATCCATTTAACGCCATCCCGGGAGGTTACAATCGTTCCTCGATCACCAACGGCAACAAACTGATTTAACTCATATGTGGCTTCCAGTAATAGACTCCCTCTGGATGCGGAATTTACCCAATTCCATTGTTGCTGCCCCAGTACACCGAAAGCAAGCCCAATTACAATAATGGGGAAAAGCCTACAACGTCTGCCAGTTTGTTGGGTGAATGACATTTGATACTCCATTTTAAGTAAACCACCTGGTGAAGAGGAATAGTGAGTTATAAATTAAGAATTGCCATGGCTAGCAGATAAAAAAATTGAGGAAAAAACAAAGGGCACCCGAGTGTGGATGCCCTCTCGAAAATCCTTTGCAGATCCTAGTCGCAATCAGTTTTTACGACCTCTGATCATGATATTCTTACCCTGCTCATTGAGGTAAACTCCGGATGTTCTTCTAACCGAAACACCCTGAGTAGTGATAGGGGTGCTTCTACGACCGAGAAGGTCAAAGGAACCTATGATGCGGCTGTTGACAACGGGGCTTCTCTGTACTCGAAGGTTATTCCTGATAGGGCTGGTTACGTCAACAAGAAAATTATCATACTGCAATGTAAGACTGGGATCTGCAAATAGACCCACACCGGTAATTTCAAAATCTACGCCGGTATATTCCTTAAGATTGATACCATTGACTGTAAATACATAGTTCTGAGAACCTGCTTCTTTTCTGATTTCAAGAGTATCGATGAAATAATTGTTACCATCAGCCTGTCCCTTAATAGCTGCATTCAGTGCAGGAGCATAACTTTCTCCCGGTTTTGCCACATACCAGCGGCGATCACCTCTAATTCCGAAATAAACCATAGGAGTAGGGTTGCCTGCTCCTGTAAGAATCAGACCGTAGGACCCGGTTGGGCTCCCGGCTTTATGAGAAACTTCTACCCGTGTTAAAGACCCATTATCTAAAGGCAACTCGGTATGCATCCAAAAGCTCTCACTTGCACCTGTCACAACATTCAGCACCCCATCAGCGACATTAACAGTTGCCTCGTCCTCAAGCCGGGTCCACCAAATCGATGAACAGCTAAAATCATCAGTAAAGCTTGTTCTATTCACTCCCGGAGTGAACTGGTCGGTCATTTTAAATGCCCCATAGACCACTTGTGCTGTACCATTTAAAAAGAGAGCAACATCACCCGAAGAGTACGTTGCGTCTGTGAATTTGCCTACAAGCACTCCGTTTACTGACACATCAAAGTTTGATCCCTGCTTACTGACAGTGATCTGATTGTCCTGGGATGCGAAGTGCCCCGACTTTTGGAACACATTCTGATTTGTGCTCCCGAATCTCATCACATAAACATCTGTTGCGGTAGTATTAATGAAATAGCCGTCAAATGTCTCCGGCTGTCTACAGAACAAAACACCGCCGCCATTAGCCGGACTGGACTTTACCGTATAGGTAATAGTGAAAGTGGACGGCTTTGTACCGGAGAATGTGTGCCCGTAAGCCCCCGAATAGGTGCTGGTATTATTAATACTGCAGCTTCCGCCTCCAACAGTGATACTCATCATCTCTGCAGGCAGTTCAGAGAGCCACTTGTTACGGGATTCCGATGAGCTGGTGAAATCATCCACCAGAATGTCTGCTGCACTCGCTACAACAGCCATAGCCAGTACCGGCAGTAACGCCGATTTCAATGTACGAATCATTTACGCCCCCTCTCAATCAGATTAACTGATGTTTACCTAACCATCCATTTATAGGTGAGTTACACGTTTAATATAAGAAAAAAACAGAGAAAAGCAACTTTCCTGAGAAAAATCCTGTATTCTCTCAGATACAGCAGCCTATAATCTAATATGCATTTATTGATTCTGGGTATTTCAACAATATTATATTATCAGAGGAATAACAATAAATTCAGGTACTCTGCCGTACTCATAATGAGCTTTAGCGGTAAAACTGACAATACAGGAGACCCTTATGAGAAAGTTTGCCGTAGTGATCCTTGCAGCCGCTCTATCAATCTTTGCACAGTCCGAAAGCGCCTACGAAGATGACAATTCCAGTAGTGATTCCAGCTCTTCCACAAGCCTGCTGGACTTGTCCAGACTTTCTGTAAGTCACAGCATGAGCTTCAGCATGGGCGGTTCCCAGTTTTCCGACCTGAAATCTCAAAGCCTCTATTCCACCATGATGACCTACCGGTTCAATGCGCCGCTGGAACTCAGCCTCAATTTCGCCTTACCCATTCACTCTACATTCAATACCAACCAGAATTTTAATCAGGAAAACATTCAATCACTCGATTACTTTAAAAACGTTCCCTTTGATGTTTCCCTTTCATGGAAACCGACTGAGAATTTGACCCTTCGTTTCAGTGCAATGAGAATTCCAGAAGATACATACTATGGTTATAGTGGATTTTTCCCGGGCTCATACTCTTTTCATCAGACATTTGGTTCATTTCCCCTTGACCGTTACCGCGAACGTCCTGGATCTAATGAGTTTTTCTGGAGCCACTAAAATGCCCGCTTGACAGAAAGATTATAACCTGATCTATAACCTTTCTGTTTTTCATCATGAATGTGTGAGTAACCGGCAAAACAATGTGATCGGTCATTCCCTCCAGACGCGTATTCTCCACCGAAACCTTGCCGTCATCTTTACCCGGAATAATAAGCGAATTGATCCAGTTGATACTGCGTGTTCCGGCGATAACTCCCACTTCGCATGACAGGGCGGGCAACACATTTACCAGACTGGATGAATCAGTTTGAAGATCTGCAAGGTTTTTCCCCAAAACAGTGGAAACCGGGGGCTTATCGTGCAGGAAATCGGCAACTTCACTTCCCCCATTGGGCGGACCCAACATCACCACACGCCCAAGCTTTTCAATATGATAATACGCAAGCATATACCGGACAACGATCCCACCCATGGAATGAGTGACGAAATGAATCTTTTCAGTTTCGGATGGTACCTCTTCAAGCTTTGGAAGCAAAATTGAATCTACTATATCTTTTATGGGAACTCTTCTGGACGGGTAGGAAAGATTAATGGTGGAGTAGCCCTTGGCCTGTAAACTCTTCTCCAATTTCTTCATGCTGGATGACGATCTGCCCAGTCCATGGAGAAGTACAACAGTTTCATTGGCGCCAGACTGACAAAAAGAATCACACCAGAGCAGAGCTATTAATATCTGGAAGCAGATGATGCATCTACTAAATTTCATACCACCCGAAGAATTCAGACGGTTCATCATTGCATTTTTCAGAATTCTTATCCGATTCACCCTGATTATAATCAGTATCGGATTGATTTTCGCAAAGGCAGGAACCTACCAAACGGTGCTCCAGTGTTTTCCCTACCTTTTGCCAGAGTTCCTGGGGCTTTATCGACTCACCTTTTCGTAAAGAGAAAATCTCCAGGACATCACTTATCTCTGAATCAACTCTCTCCTTGTTAAGACCGAAATGCGCCAGAAAATAATCATAGAGTTCCTGACGTGTATTCCATTTGAAATTGTTCGTTCTGTTTACACGTAATCTTTCCATGCCGGTCTCCATTAATTAGTGTCCCAGGGTCCGGGTAACAATACTTCTACAGTCAACGGTGCTAGCCACCTTCTCTGCAGTTTCTTTATCAGGCACAACACCCAGTATTGTCGAACCTGACCCGCTCATCACAGCACCAGAACATCCTGCCTTAAGCAGTTTATCTCTTATCTCCCGAAGTCTTGGATACTGGGAATACACAGATATCTCAAAATCATTGTGAAGATACTGGTCTATATCGTGAATATTATTCTGTTCCAAAGCGGCTCTAAGATTCCGGGTTATATTTGTGTTTTTCCCGATTTTGGAATAGTCTAGAGCCCCATAGGCATCTTTAGTCGAAACCCCGAATTCAGGTATTGCCAACACGAAATGCATCTGCAAATCAGTTGGGATCGGTTCAAGAATCCCGGTGGACTCAGAATCGTAAGCAGTATGACCTGTAAAGAAAAAGGGAACATCCATGCCAAGTTCCCGACCAAGAGAAGAGAGCTGTTCTTTTGATAAGTGCAAATCCCACAGTTGATTCAGTGCCTTCAGCATGGCAGCAGCATTAGCAGAGCCTCCTGCAAGCCCCCCCATTACGGGAATTCTTTTCTCGATAATTATCCTGACACTATCTCCAATACCAAAACGGGATTTAATAAGCTCAGCTGCCCTCCAGCAGATATTCCGTTCATCACAGGGAACCATCTCATTTTCACACTCAAGGGACATCGCAGAAGCTTTTTCTATATATAAAATATCACTCAAATCGATCTGATGCTTAACGATGCCAAGTTCATGGTAACCTTTGAACGGCCCCTGATCAAGTTTCCTGATAATATCCAGTGCCAGAGTTATTCTAGTTGGAGCAAGTATACTAATCATTGATTCGAATAAGCCTTCCTCAATAAGACTAGCAATATACTTCTGTTTTCATTACTGAAAAAGAGATTCAGTGGTCCAAAAACGCATAGGCATTTTGGGTTCTGCACTCTTTTACGCCGGATTTATATTCTTTCAAATTTTTATTACTGGAGAACACATGGAACGGCGCTTACATTTCCGGGTAGGAAGAGAAGCTTTCGGAGTCGATATCAAAGTCCAGTCCCGCTTCCCACAAGGCGAAAATGAAACTGACCACGGTTGGGTAATGGACCTGAGCGAAGGTGGCATGCTGTTTTCTGCATCTACGAACAGAGCATCCGGGACACCGGTCTTATTAACATTCAATCTTCCCGACACTGGTATCAGAATGATTTGTGAGGCAACAATAGTTCATAGTCGCCAAGATGATGGAGAATCCAGAATGGGAGCCCAATTCCGTAATCTTGGGCTTGCAGAACGCACACTGCTCCGAAAATGCATCCAAAAATATGCAACCGGCAACAATGAAAATTAATTTCATTCACATCAGTGATACTCATATCGGCAGTGAAACCGATTTCCTCCTGCATGACATCAATACTTATCAATGCACTCAAAATCTTATCAAGCTTATAAAAGATTTCAACGCTCCAGTAGATTTCATTCTTCATTCGGGTGATATTGTCAACCGCCCCCACCCTAAGTCATACGAACTAGCTGATCAGGCTTTTTCAGAAACCAAATACCCGCTAATCTATGTTCCGGGAAACCATGATGATCCTGCCAGCGTAAGAAAACTGAATCGGATAGTTCCCAAATCATGTTATCTCAATAATGATAACAGTTCCTTTACATTCGAATTCAATGGATACAGAATCCTAGTGCTTGACTGCAATGGAAAACCGGAAATCGATCCGCATGGAATATTCGAAAAGGCTCAAGAGGCAGCTTTGGATCGCTATCTCAAAGAAAATTCATCACCACGCATTGTTTTTTTGCATTTTCCCCCAATATCTATGGATATTCCCTGGGTAGATCGGGACATGCTCCTTCTGAATGGTGAGAACTTACACAATAGATTAGCGAATGATAAAAACGGGGCCGTTTCACTGTTTTTCGGGCACATTCATCGAAGAGTCAGTTTAATAAAGGATGGTATCTCCTATTTCAGTGCACCTAGTCCCTTCTGCCAGTTCGGGGCTTCACCACTTGATCAGGAAGTGATTTTCCAGCCCGGGAAACCTGTTTCCTTCAATTATGTCACAATCTCAGAAAATGGTGTTTTGGTGAGAGAAGTTACCTGACCAGGCTTTCGCAACGCCTCAAAATAAAAAAGTCTTTCCGCCCTGTGCACAGCAGTTCCATACCGAGCAGTTCCGCCACCTTGTGCATCGATTTGATAGAAAAAAAGTGGATATGAGTACTGTCCTGGGCATACCACCAGCCAGTAAACTTTTCCTGAGATGGATACAGCTGAGTTCGTATCAGGATATACCCATGCGGATTAAGAATACTCTTTATCAATTCAATTTCACCAAGGATATCCCGAAGGTGCTCAATTACCTCACAAATGACAATTAAATCGAATGTTTCTGATCTCTTGAGCTCCAGTCCAAAAAGCGGATCGTAGGCTTTAACCCTGAACCCACTCTGCTGCAGTAGTGATGCGAGAACGGCATTGGGTCCGCTGCCAAAATCAAGGATGTGTGGATCACGAAGGTTAAGAGTTCTTACTTCTTCAACAACCTGAGAAAGATACTTGACATATCCGGCATTGGACAGAGCATTGTCATGAAGATTGTATCGTGTAAGCTCCTGCTCGGGATCTACCCATTGTTGCGGCGGAACGGAAATCAGGGTACATTCGTTGCATAAAAAAAACGAACGCTGCCTGTTTTGCCCCACAAGCGATAGAGATTGTGAATGACAGAGAGGGCATATCAAACCAGTCAGATCCAGAACGTTTCGCTGTTCCACCATTTGTACACCGCTTCCCAGCAGAATCTGGCATGAGGGTTTGCAATTTTTAAAGGCAGCTGAGAATCTGAAGCAGTCTTGTTAATATCGAATTGCGCATGAAGCATATCATTTGTTATCGAGTCGTTGCCAACAGCACTTATACACAAAGCTGCTCTGGCCATGTCCCGCTGTAAATTCTGCCAGGAGTATCCAGATTCGAAAAGATGTTTAGAGAAAGGTTCCAAGCCTTTGATATTTTCATCTAAAACCGGAGCGCCCGTTAATTCAGGCTTATTCTCATGAGCAGCGGTTGACCAAAGAAAAGAAAGTGTATCCTTTACAATTGCCTTCACTTCATGAGATGTACCCTGCAGCTCGTTTTCCTGCTTGAGACAGGAAGCGAAACTTTCTCTCATCATATCAACATCCGGCTCAGTTCCCAGAAGCCGGGATACATCATACACATGCTTAAGTCTCTGTGCTTCCTTTCCTCTGCCAACAGGAATTCCCAAAGTGGAAGGCCCAAGCGTAAGCAGCTTGTCTGAAATGATTGATGATGGCAGTGGAAGTTCACATTTGGTAGATGATTTATATAAGGTACCGCAGATCACCTCTCTGAATTCTGTTCTGTATGCACTCCTTCTCATCTGAACATCTAGCATGATATTCACATCAGGAGAGGGATCAAAGAGACTGTTGTAATACAAATAGTAGCTTGACAATGGAATCCATGGCTTGGTCTTGTGTTGCCTGCGCTCCCATCGGGTGAACACTCCGAATTGTGAAATGAGCTTATTTAGCACGTTTTCAATTTCTTCCCGCGATTGATCTGAAGCGATATCCACATCTATGGAAAACCTTTGGGGTTCACCCAGAACCAGAAGTAGGGAATTTCCACCCTTGAACTGAAAATTCAAACCGGTTTCCACAAGCTCTGCCACCAGCTCAAGACAGTGCACGGCCTGTTCGGCTAATACTGAGGAGGCATTAAAACGGCAGTTTTCAATGTTTTCTCTGGAAAAATAGAGCTTGTCGGCAATGGGCATGAGAACCTCTCTGATAAATTTTCTTATGCTTAAGATAGTATCTTAATGGGAAGAAAGAGGCAAGGAGTGCAGAATTATTTTTATGTTTTCGAATGCTCTGTATGTTCTATCAAATTATATCATTGTAAAACAATTTCTCAATTTTCCCAGCATACGTTTCCCAGTTGTGGTCTGTCGCATACTTGCGTACATCACCCTCTATTTTAAAGGCCTTTCTGATCAACTCGCAAACCACCTCGGGTTTTTCGTTCACATCGAAAAGGAAACCATTTTCTCCGTTGACTACTATGTCAGGCGCAAATCCAGTTTTTGACACAACAGGTACAACATTACTCAGCATCGCTTCAAGTAACGGTACAGGTCCCCCTTCTAATTTCGAAGTAGACAGGAAAACATCCATTTCATGATACATTGAAGGGTACTTGTCGTAATCTAAATCTCCATAATAGGTGAAATTCGCAAATGAACGCAATTCTTCAAACCGGCTGTACTTCTCCCACCCGATTCCCAGAAGAATAAATCGCACGTCAGGCATATTTTGAATCACGTTCATCATGAGTTCAGGGTTTTTCCTTTCATAATAACCCATACTCATACCAACCGTAAAAGGCCCTTTCGATCTTCTTTGATGACTTGTGAATATTTTCGGATCAGAGGCTAAATGGTAAACTTTTAATTTCTCAATTTTGACACCAGCTTCATGCAAATCATTAGCGGCAGATTTGTTCAGACAAATCACATAATCAACTTTGTTTAGCAAATGTACAATATGCTCTTTGGGATATTTTCGGGTCCAAGCCGGATGGGTAAACATAACTACAATCCTTGATTTCCACAGAACTGGATTGTATTTCAATGCCCTGGCCAGATACTTATAATGTATGAAGAAATAACCATACGTTTTCGGCAAATTTCTAAACATAGATGAGTAATGAACCATAGTGTTAACACTCATCGGTTCCGATAACCTTCTGCATTTCGTACCAAAGATCCAGCCCTTTGTAGACTCATGAGTTACAAAGCAAACACCGGTTGACTTATCCGGTTCTTTTTTTAAAAGACTTAACAAAAATGAAATCTTATAAGGCAGCTTATGCGAAAAGAATTTTATCATACTTTACCTGAACGGGGCTATTTTCATCCGATAGTTGTGATTACAGCACTCCTGCACCCCTCGCTTATCCTATAGCAGGTACCATTTACAAACATACAACCAACCAGAAACATCAATCAATAGTGAAGCATGTGTGAACAACAGCCATGCATAAAAACGAAAGGGTTCCAAGTAAAACTTGGAACCCTTTAGATATAAAAACCTGGCGATGACCTACTCTCCCATGCAGTCGCCCACACAGTACCATCGGCGCAGCAGGGCTTAACTTCCGTGTTCGGAATGGGAACGGGTGTGACACCTGCGCAATAACCACCAGGA
>JAEZKC010000120.1 GCA_023436205.1 Fibrobacterota bacterium | reverse complement strand
GATCCACGGTGACCCCATCCTCGAGCCGTGCCTTCGGGTGGACCTGCGCGCCGGGCGCGACACCCTCATGGCCGAAGATGGGCAGCGGCCGGAGCGCGGCGGGGAACATGCGACGGGAGATCGCGAGGAAGGCGGCAGCCGGGCGCGGAGCGATCAGCAGCGGCAGGCCGGTCGGCGCCTTGGGCGCGAAACGCTCGGATGTGATGAGCGCGCCAGCCCGCACACTTCCGAGCTTCTCGGCAAAAAGGAATGAATCGCAGAAGGCGAGTTCGACCGGCCCGGCGGTTTCAAGAGTCCCGACGCCCAGAATACGGCGGGCACCGAGCGCGGCGGCTTCCTCGGGGCTGGGCGCGACGAGCCGCGCGCCGGAGACGGAGGCGACTTCCGCAAGAGTCATGGGCTCCGGAAGGGGGAAGAACAGGTCGTGACTCATGACAGGTACGGCCCCGGCGCCGGATGACGAGACAGGTAAATCACGGAAGGGGCGAGCGGCCCCCAACCTTGCCCCGGCGGGCGCAGGATATCCGTGGGCGAGACCCGCCAAGGCTCCAGCGGGCCCACCGTGAACTTCCCCTTCGGAGCTGGCCTCGCCGATACCCTGCCGCTCGACCAATGCGCCTCCGTCACCGGAATGACCCGACATGACCGAAAGCCGCGAGAAGAAGGGACCTCGAAAGGCACAGACACCTGTTGAGCGCACCACGCGGTCGAAAACCGGCGCGAGAATGCAGAATGCGCCCCTCCCATAACGAGACTGCCTCCCCGATGCAATGCACCGGAGAGGCAGTCTCGAAGTGAGGTTTTTACGGGTTCCGCTGGATCAGAAACGGGTACCGCCGGAGAAGCGGAACGCCTGCGTCTGGTCAAACGTGGCCTGCGAAAGGACCCACGCATAGTCGAAGCGCAGCGGACCGAAGGGCGACTGCCAGATCAGGCTGACGCCGACCGAGGAGCGGACAGTGTCGTCGTCGTTCACGCAGACGTTGTTGTATCCCCAGGTCTTGGACGACGGCACGGTCGAGCAGTTCACGAGGTTCGGGTTGCCATAGAAGTTGTTCTTGTCCCACCCATACACACCCGGGAACTTCGTCGGTCCGCCGTAGTCAAACAGCGAGCCGGCATCGGCGAAGATCGCGCCCTTCATGCCGATATCCTTGGGCAGGAAGGCGAAGGGGAACTGAATTTCCGCCGAAACACCCCAGTAGGTGGTGCCACCAAGCGCGTTCAGCTGGTTGCTGGCACAGTTGTAAATGAGCGGAGAACCCTTGTTGGACGCCGCGCAGGGGGCAAGGTCGCGTGGACCGATACCGGACGGCGCGAAACCGCGGACAAGGTTCGGACCCATGTAGAAGTTGTCCAGAACGTCCAGATCCTGATCACCCCAGGAGCTGACATAGCCGGCCTGGGCACGAAGGATAAGCACGCTGTCGCCGATCAGGGGCGTGTAGTGCCGCACATCACCCGTCGTGCGGATGAAGTTCACGTCACCACCGAGGCCGGCCAGATCCTGCTTCAGCTCGGCGTAGATGCCCTGCGTGGGGTTCAGATTGTTGTCGAGCGAATTGAAGGACAACGTGTAGCCAAGAGCCGAAGTGATGGTGGCGCCCTGCGCGGCCGCATCACGAATGGCCCACGAGATCGAGGACGCGCAATAGTTGTAGTAGTCGTACGTGGCTGTGTAGTCAGTGCAGAGGTTGATCTCGCGCTGGTAGAGATTGTAGCGCAGGGCCAGCGTGATTTCGTCCGTGATGGGCAGGCCGAAGCGCAGGCCACCGCCGAGCATGGTGGTGCCATAGGGCGTGTAGCTCGTGGTCTGCGTCTCTTTCCAGTAGAGATCGAAACCAGCCGCGAGGCGGTAGCCGAGGAAGTAGGGCTCCGTGAAGGAGAACTCCGCACCCTGGGCGTTCTGGCCCAGCGTTCCGGACACCTTCACGTACTGGCCGCGCCCGAGGAAGTTCTTCTCGCCCAGCGACACCTCGCCAATGATGCCGTCCGAGGTCGAGTAGCCGCCGGAGATGGAGAACTCGCCCGTGGGCTGGTCTTCCACGTCCACCGCGAGGATCACGCGGTCGGGCGCGGAGCCCGGCTCGGTGGTGATCTTCACGTTCTTGAAGTAGCCGAGGTTCCGCAGCCGGCGCTCGGCCCGATCGACCAGCACGCGGTTGTAGGCGTCACCCTCGCCGATATCGAATTCGCGACGGATCACGTAGTCGCGGGTGCGGGTGTTGCCGCGGATCTCGATGCGCTCGATGTAGACCCGCGGGCCTTCCTCAAGCACGAACACCACGTTGATGAGCTTGGCCTGGAAGTCGCGGTCGCCACGCGGCCGCACCTGGGCGAAGGCGTAGCCCGCCTTGGACGCCTCGATGGTCAGGTTCTCGACCGACTTCTCGACGAGCTCGGCGTTGTAGATCTGGCCATCCTGGGCCCGAACCACGCGCTTCAGGGAATCGCCGGGCAGGTCGCGGATGTTGGAGACCACGTCCACCTTGCCGAAGCGATACTGGTCGCCTTCATCGAGGGTGAAGGTGAGGATGTAGCCGCCGCCGGCCGGATCGAGCTCGGCAGTCGCTCCGATGATGCGGAAGTCGGCATAGCCGTTCTTCAGGTAGAAGCGGCGCAGCAACTCCTGGTCCGAGTTCACGCGGTCCGGATCATACGCGTCGGTGGACTTCAGGAACGACAGCCAGTTTGTCTGCGTCGTGGAGATGACGTCCTTCAGCTTCCAGTCCGAGAAGGCCTTGTTGCCGACGAACTTGATGTCCTTGATGCCGGTCTTATCGCCTTCCTTGATCTCGAAGACGAGGTCCACGCGACCGTTGCCGCGGTCAATGGTGACCGGGTTGACGCGGACATCGCTGCGGCCGGAGCGACGATAGATCTCGATGATACGCTGGGTGTCCGCCTGCACGGTGGACTTGTTGAACGGCGCGCGGGGCTTGGACTGAACCTCGCCCTCCAGCACTTCGTCCTTGATCTTCTTGTTGCCCTCGAAGACGACGCGGTTGATCACCTCGTTCTCGGCCACGCGCACGATGATGCGCCCGCCAGACTGGTTGACCTGCACGTCGGAGAACAGGCCGGTCGCATAAAGCGCCTTCCAGGCTTCGTCGATCTTTGCAGCCGTATAGGGACCGGAGCCGAAATAGGACCGGATGGTATCCGAATC
>JAEZKC010000073.1 GCA_023436205.1 Fibrobacterota bacterium | reverse complement strand
AGGTGAATAATTCCCCGCAGACTCGCATTGCCCAATTCGGTGATCCGTCTTTGCGTTCCTTTGCAACAGAAAACATCATTCGCTTTGATTTAGCCCCTTATAAGTCGATCAACTCAAGCGGAATCAGCTTTATCGGTATACACAGATCACTAATTCCCTCTTACAGACGAGTATTTGAAAAGATCGCTACGTGGGGAAAATACCAAATATTCGGGTTCGGGTCCTCCTACGACCCGAGGTATGCCATGACAAACAGTAAAATTCCATCCTACCTGTCCCGAATTGCAACACTGCAGCCGCCTCCTGCGCAATGGATAGAAAAGCATGAGAAGGAGCTTAGCCAGATTCCCGGTCTGGAAAAAATGACTCTGTCTGGTTTTAAATGGATGCCCAGAATGCTTTTCTTTTACGATATAGCTCACGGGGGACTTCAAATGGCAGTTTCCAATCATTCTTTTGGTATTGCTGTTGACGTAAACCCATCCACAAATGACCTTGGCAGTCAAGTCTGGGATATGCCTTTTGAGGTAGTTAAGATTTTCCGGGAGGAGGGGTTTTACTGGGGAGGCTATTACTCTGAGAAATCTTTAGATTCCATGCATTTTGAATACAAGTGCAATGAGGTACCGAGAGGATTGCCCCTTTTTTTCGGTCCGTTCAGTTCAGTAAAGGGAGATCTGCCGGTAAAACTTTTTTCCGAAAATGAATCAGGCCATGGTGGATTTTTTCCTATAGGGCTGAACGCGAATGTGCATGGAGGGATTCATCTTCGTCCCGAAAAGGAAAAGTACTCTCTTGTCAGATCATCTCTTCCGGGTTACGTGGTGGCAGCACGTCTATTCTCAAAAGAGTTTTCCCCGGATGGTGCTGCACATGCTTTTTGCGGAGGGCATTTGGGCTTGGTTGTAATAAGGCACAATGCCAAGAGTAAAGACAAGAAAAAGCTTTTCACCTGGCACTCTCTATACATGCATCTCGTTTCTCCTCAATATGATTTGACCGATAAAAATGACCTCTGGAACAGTGTCCCCTGGTTCAAGCGTCTTCTGATTTCGCGTTTCGGAACTGCCGTGGTGACAGATCCTGATTCACCTTACTATGACCGCAATATCTGGTTGGCCGATGAAGCTGCTTTAGAGGGGGAAGTTAGGGGGTGGCTTTTTGGTGAAGAGAACCGGGATCAGATTGCAGAACCAAAGATCTTCAAAGCAAAAGATCCTGAATCGATGCCTCTTATCAGAAGAGATTCATCTGAAGATCTGTTCGAGGCTGTTACATCTCTAAAAAGCGGAAAGCTTGTCACTTTTCACTCTCCATTTCTCATCGTTAAGCCCGGAGAGCCGATCGGGGTGGCTGGTCCGGTCAATTTGAAATCTGACCAGATCGGTTTGGCTTTCGATGCAAGGCCCGACTCCGGTGTGGAATCGGGGTTCATACATTGGGAGTGGCTGTCATCATGCGGAAAAGATGGTCTTGAGGGAATTGTGGAACTTGCCCGAAATGAATGCAAGCTTAGTGAAAAAGATCTGCCAAGCGTTGAGGAGAGCAAAAGGAAAAACGATAACTTTTTTGAATTCAGTGAACTGAAGTCTCTTTTCAAACCGATACTGCCAAAAGATGACCAGAATAGTTTTGAGGAAGTTGGAAAGGCTGATTATTATGCAGGCAGGTTCAGACATTTTTTAAAGACGAAAGCGGCTTTTTCTTCCGAAGTAGAATCTTGCATACGATTTGAACCGACAGGGAGAGCAAAGTTTATTGATTTGTATCCTTTAGAGGTTGACTTCATGAATTCGCATGGACTTCCGTCTCCTCCAAAGGGTCAAAAATACGAAATCGAGTTTACGATTTATAGTGCAGAAAATGGTACGGAAAAACTAATTGGATCTGCAAGCTGCAGTTTTGATGATGCTGCGTTTAAGAGTCCGTTAGTTCTGCTGATACCAGTCGAAGCCAGGTTGCTCAAGGCTAAAAGTAAAGATTTCCATATAGATGAAATAGTGTTGGATAGCAGCAGCTGGAATAATGATGCGCTGAACTTATTCAAAGAAATCTCTTCCCGGCGTTTCAGGAATGTGCTGCTTAAACATAGAAATGACTGGTCTGTTTCCGGGCTTGAAGCACTTGTAAAGACATTAAAAGACAGGAAATTGATTCCTGAGGAAACTGACCCTAAGGCTCTTTCTCCTCTTGCATGGTATGGGCGAATTAGAAACAGTGAAGATCCTTTTTGTGAGGAACCCGTTCTTGGCCCCGAGGATAAAGAGGTCAGCCTGTTTACTGAAGATGACAACAGTGCCTTGTTGCCGCTGGATTCACCTCTTGCCAATGTGAATCCCATAACTGGATTATGGCTTACCCTTCTGCTTGTCGAGCGGGGAGCCCTTTCCATCGAGGAAAAGTTTGAAGCTTTTCAGCTTTCTGAATCGAGCCAGCCAGTCTGGTGGTCATTCATACGATCAGATTCAAGTGCGACAATCGGTGAGAGGCTCGATCTTCTTTGTATTACGAAAGGGTTTGCCAATTCCGGAGAGGCTCAGTTCATTTTAAGTAATGGCCAAAGGCAACTGCAGTATACGGCGGAGTTTAACCAGGGTATCGCCAGACAGCAACTGTTTTTGACACTTTGGGGATCCTGGAAGTTGTCCATTGAAGGGGTAACCGGTATGCCTCTGAAAAATGGAGCCGTTACGGAAATCGATAATGAAACTCCAACAATAATGGGTCCTTTGCGCTGGAGTCGAAGCAGTGATGGATTAGTTACTGTCAGAGTTTTTTTTGGTAAACGATGTCCCGAAAGTTTGCATGCATTCATGCATCTGTTGGTCAAGGATGATGAAGAAGAGATCAAGTCGGGAGGTGCCGCAATTCTGATAAAACTTGAATATCAGAAAAACAACTGGGAGTTTATTGACCGCGATAAGAATTGTTATACTACCATCCCAACAAAACAGATATCTCCCTATTTTAAATATAATGAGTTAGTTGAGGCTATAAAGAACGAAAAAAACAGTAATCCGCAGCCATCCTGTTTTCTGATCTGGATAATGGATGCCTTGCGGGAGAGTTGGGGAAAGTTGTCCTGCTGCGGACTGCTTCCTGATAATAGAACTGTAAAGTTTAAATTAAAAAGTGAACAGAGTGCAAAGAGCTTTGTGAATAGATTTGCTGAAATTATGTCCCCCTGGGCTGATTTTGAGCAAAAAGGCATTTATGTTTCAGTTACGGTGAAGGAGGATTTGGAGGGAGGTGGAGAGCTGCTTTGTATCTTTGATCCTGCTTCCGGATTCGGAAATGTGCTTCAAAATTACAAGCAGGGTGCAACAGCTCCGTTCGAAACGTATTTTGAATTATTCTGTCCCAATGGTGCTGATTTTTCCTCTTACAGAGTTAAAGATGACGACTGGAATGATGAAGCAGTCAAATTTGACACGGAGGAAATAGGCCGCAAATATGGAAGCGAAGTAATTACTTGCAGAAGTATGCAAGGGCAGAAGCTTAAGCCTGCGCGGTTTGGCGATGTTCATCTGCATCTGCTCTCTAAAGAGGTAAAAGGGGAGACTCAGTATAGCCTAAATGTGATTCA
>JAEZKC010000004.1 GCA_023436205.1 Fibrobacterota bacterium | reverse complement strand
TCCTGACCGGTGATATCGTTGGCATTACACTAGGTAGTGCTACTTTTGATAATAAAAATGTTGGTGATAACAAAGCAGTAGCCGTTTCAGGATGCGCACTTACCGGCAGCCATGCCGCAAACTATTCCCTGAGCGGCCAGCCATCAGGACTGACTGCTTCGATAACGGCAAAGCCGCTGACCATAACAGGCGTTACTGCACAAGACAAGGTTTACGACGGCACAACTGAGGCAGCTCTCAGCGGCGGATCACTCGACGGTGTTCTGACCGGTGATATCGTTAGCTTCACACTAGGTAGCGCTACTTTTGATAACAAAAACGTGGCTAATAACAAAGCAGTAACCGTTTCAGGATGCGCACTTACCGGCAGCCATGCCGCAAACTATTCCCTGAGCGGCCAGCCATCAGGACTGACTGCCTCAATAACGGCAAAGCCGCTGACCATAACAGGCATTACTGCGCAAGACAAGGTTTACGACGGCACAACTGAGGCAGCTCTCAGCGGCGGATCACTCGACGGTGTCCTGACCGGTGATATCGTTGGCATTACACTAGGTAGTGCTACTTTTGATAATAAAAATGTTGGTGATAACAAAGCAGTAACCGTTTCAGGATGCGCCCTTACCGGCAGCCATGCCGCAAACTATTCCCTGAGCGGCCAGCCATCTGGACTGACTGCGGATATAACCCGTACACTGCTTACTATTACCGCCGATGATGCCATGCGACCGGTGACCGGAGAGGACCCCATATTTACAGTCAGCTATAGTGGTTTTGTGCATGGCGAAGATGCATCGGTTGTAAGTGGATTGATTATAACACGTGAAGAAGGAAATGCGGCAGGCACCTACGCAATAATTCCTTCCGGGGCAACTGCAGCTAATTATGAAATAATATATGTGAATGGAACGCTTTCCATTGAACCATCAACGGCAATCAAACAGCATACGATAGAAAAGACTGTGGATCGTAATTCAGGATACGGGATCATTATAAAAGGCAATCCAGTGTCACTCGCTTCAAAAAGTGCCGTTTTTACAGTTGCAAATACAACGCCTGCGACTATTAAGGTAAAAATCTATGATGCGCTGGCCAACGTGGTTTACGGAAAAACAGTGACATCAAATGCTGGCAATTTCGATTTTACCTGGGATCTGACAACTAGAAACGGCAGGCAGGTAGCTTCAGGAACTTATCTGATTGTTGTGAGGGTGCAGAGTCGCAAGAGTGGTGCCACTCACGTTTATAAAGCGAAGCTTGGAGTTACGCGGTAACTTGAGTAGGGCATACTGTCCGGTAGCTCTTGTCATATAAAGAAATCTATAAACGGTAAGTAGACGCGGTTTTCCACCGCGTCACTCGCCTGTTTAACAATAGATTTCCCAAAAACAAGCATAGATTTCTTTGCATTTTTCTTAACCTCTGCGTTCTCTGCGCCCTCTGCGTTAAAAAAACTTCCCCTATTTGACACCGGGCCATCGTTAAGGGGGTATTCAACCACCCGCTATGGTCCTATATTATTGTCCTTGCTATAGGTTACATTTTTGGATTTCGCCTTCAGATAGTTAATTGCCTGCCCATATTCGTTTTCATTAGCAAAACCAGCTCTGGGCAGCCAATAGAAGAATTGCTTCTGCGGGTAAATAAGAATACCGAGTTTGGTTAAATGCGTTTCGAAGAAAAGTTCCCAATCTTCAGACAGTGTGAAACCCTTGCCCTTTCCATTTATTCCCTTTTCATCTATCTCCCATTCTACAGTCGTCCCAAAAACCGGATTCTTTTTGAGATTTGACAGCACCATATAGTTTACCCAAAGTGGAAAAAACAGGAATGCTATTCCTACTAGTATCATCCAGCTATCCGCAAAATGCCACTCTTCCGGTCTCAACAAATAGGGAACCAAACCGAGAAAAATCATCAAGACCGGCAGTAAATACATGATCCGTAAAGAAGAATTCTTCTTTTTAAAGTTATATTTTATGGCAGGTCTGAAGACTTCTATTGTCATTTCAGTTTTTGATTTTATCATTTTCTTTTTTGCCCATTACAGGGCGGTTCCTCTCTTTGAACATTCCATTAGCATAGGGTCGATTGTTAATGTAGACTTTAGTTTGAGTATACATTTTGGAGACAAAAAGGTGAAGGTCCATGGATATTCCGTCCCCACGGGACGATGAGTGGCTATTGCAGTTACCTATCCTATAACTATTTGATCTTACCGGATCGGGAATCTCATCCACCCACAATTTTCTCTGACAGGCCACTTTTGATTACAAATCCCTAAGCATCAAATACTCGTCCTGTTTCATCTCTCCAACTTCTGGGAATAATTTTCCAGTTGATTTACAGTATTTTGTAAGTCGCTTACGGATTTTTTTATCATCCGGTAAAACTATTACTAGCATGGCCGCTAAAGACGTATCTGGTAGGTAATCTTTCCATGGATGAATTACATAAACGTCCTTTGCACCCATTGCATAAAACGTTTCAAGCAGGCTTTTGCGTTTTTCCGGCGTTAAGGTACCGATTTGCCGGTAGTTACTATCATTTGATAGAATCCAGGCATTAGCATTCGTTCCATGCTTTTCTATCAACTTTGCAATACCAGATTCGCCTCTATTCAAATTCTCTTTATAAGAATCTGCCAAATTATGAATTTTAACGATTCTGTATACTTCTGTTTGTTTAAACAATCCAGGTGCACGGTATACTGAATCACCATTAAAAATTCCGCCATATAGTAATCTTTGCTTGACATACCTGCTAATTGAATCACCATTGTCATTAACTATTCTGAAAATAACTCTATCACTGGACAAAAAAGGATATGAGTAATCGACTATTTTTCCTTGATACCCGGAGGATGACACAATGGCTGTTCTATAAAAATCGAAAGAAAAGTAAATTATCACCAAAGCAAAAAGGGACAATGCAACCCTTGTCTTTATGTTTATTGTTCTCTCCACCTCTGCCCCTCTGCGAACTCTGCTTCATTCCTTTACCATTACTTCAAAGAAAACAAAACCACTAACAACCAGAAAAACAGCACTATCCCCACCACTATGACCCATTCCCGAACCAGGTACAACAGGATAAAAATCCGGTTGGTGTACTCAATACTCTCGTGGAACTTTGCCCTGAAAGATTTCGAGAGAACATACCTTATCGGACGGATTGTACCCAGCAGCAAGTGGAAAAGAGCTTCCACAACCGCTTCCCAAATGGATGTCATCCTGCCCGCTCCATTAATCAATGGTTTCAGAAAACAGATTTTTTATTGGCCAGCACACCAGCATCACCATAAGTCTAAATCTTTCCACAAAAAAAGTAAAGAGCCAACCCTGGCATTCCACAGCTCTCCCTCCCCCACCTCGAATAATCTGTTACATCCTCCCGAACATTCTGTTGTACCGCGGGAAATGCTGTTACACTCCCGGGATATGCTGTTGCACCCCGGGAAAAGATTGTTGCAGGGGAAAAGCGGGCTTGATTTTACCTTCCAGCAGCAGTTCAAGCATCAATACAGAAGATTTCTGCACTACATCACCCGGTTCAAGCAGTGCAACATACCGTTTCGCAGATGGAACAGATTGCTTTGAGCGTGCAACAGAAATTCTTTGCGTGCAGCAAAGAGGAGAAAACGGCGCAACAGCGTTTGGAGGAGGTCAGGGGGGATAAATACTACAATTGAGGATTATCCTTCGACTCCGGAGGACCTACGCTCAGGATGAGCGGAGCGGGGGCGGCATCATACGACAAACCAAATTCCGATATTCGTGAAGTCGTGAAGTCATGCGCTCGTGAAGTCTCTTGGATTATCCTTCGACTTCGGCGGACCTACACTCAGGATGAGCGGAACGAGGCGGTATCATACGACAAACCAAATTCCGATATTCGTGAAGTCGTGAAGTCATGCGCTCGTGAAGTCTCTTGGGATTATCCTTCGACTACGGCGGACCTACGCTCAGGATGAGCGGAACGGGACCTCATCGAGGGCGGTATCATACGACAAACTAAATTCAGATTCATATTCGTGAAGTCATGCGCTCGTGCAGTCTTTTAGATCTTCCGCTTGCGCGCCCTTTTTCCCGCATGTTACTTTATAGTTAGCAGGACGCATCACCACCTGCTTCTCACGAAGTACCCGGCAACCCCGAAATTCCCAATTCTCACTTTTGCAGTACAACCGGTTTGCCGGCTCTCAAAACGTTTTCGCTCTGAGGGCACTTTCATTTTATTCTCACGTAAATTGCCGCCCTCCACATCACTATTCTCATTTTTGGTAACAAGGGACCGGCTCAAGGGCCGGTGCTCTTACAACTGGGAGCCAAATCCGCCTGTGCCGCGTCCGGTAATAGCGGCCGGCTGATAGGCTTTCGCGGTATTCACCTTCACTGAAAGGAGGTCCCGTTGATTCAACCGATGGATGTGAATCAAATCGAGGACCAGCTGGCTGCGCTCAATGAGAGTCAGATGCGCAGTGGGTCAGCTCAGGAGATCATCGGGGAACTGACCCTGATCCTGGCCCAGATCAGAAAAGACCAGGAGGCTCTGGTCAATGCCGGATTTCCCTGGCAGCGCGAGCAGGAATGCGATACGCTGCTGAGGATGCTTTCTCTGACCAATGCCGAGAGAATGGTCTCGGTGCCGGAGGCATCGGTGGAGAGAAAGGAATTCAAGGAGAGGATGGCGGCTGCCGAGGAGGATGGCAGGAAAATGCGTCTGGTGATAAGTCATATCATCGATGTCACAAACGACCCCACCGTGAAGGCCGGCTATAAGCAGATCCTTCTGGGAAGCGGTCAGGTCAACAACATCCAGGACAACCTGGCAAGCGTGAACATGATTCGCCGCTTCCCAGGTGTTGCTCCGCAGATCAGGCCGGGAGGCATCGCGTATACTCCCGATGAGCTTGACCGGATCGAGCGGGAATCGCTTGAACTGCTCAGGGCTCTGGGAAGTAACAGTGGCTCGGGCCGTCCTCGCTGCAGCGCGGTGGATCGCCAGAACCGCCTCATCACCCTCTGCCTCGATGCTCTGTCGCTCATTAAGAAGTATGCCAGGGCAGCGTTCATCAATAATCCAGATTATTATGACCGCTACTATGCGACAAAGCGCAAGCCGTCCGCTTCCTCCTCTTTCAACGAAACCGGGGATGTAGTGGCCAGCTGAGGGCAATCGTTAGCGGAGGGCGCTTCGGCGGCCTCCGGTGGTGCATGAGGGTAAACCGTACAACCGGACTATGGTTTACCCTTGTGTTTTTTAGGTAGGACACAAAGAGCATCTTGGGAGGTTGATTGTGGGGATAGCAACGGAAATCCGGGAAGCCATCGAAAAGAGAATCGCACAGACTTCGCCGGAGAGCATTAAACGCCAGGCGCTTGGCCTGGAGCAGTTTCTTTTGGAACAGAGCGCTATATTGGCCCAGGCGAAGGTGGACAAGGTCCGGCTTGAGGCGGCGGGATTTGACTGGGGGGAGATGGCCATTGCAGATGGACTGTTTGAGTATCTGGCCCTGGCTCTTCGGGACCGAACCACCGCGCGCCTCGATACTCCTGAGGCCAAAGCGGAATTCGACCGCAAGATGAAAGAGGCCTGGCGGGACCGTGTGGTGCTCAAGGAAGTGGCAGCATACATTGTAAAGCGGTGCGGGAGCAGGGATGTGGAGTGGAAATTTCAGGATGCCATCAAGGGGAAGGGCAGGACCAAGCTTCTCACGGGAAACCTCGATCTGGTGTCACTTATGGGCCAGTATCCCCGGTGGGCTTTGGAGATCAGGCCGGAGGGCAGAGTGGCAGATTCGCAGTTCCTGACCGAAGCGGCCGGGAGGGCGCTTGAGCTTCTGAAGACTAAGGGGATGGTGATCCGCAACGGCAGCCCGCTCAATGCGGCAGTGGCCCGCCAGAACATTCTTGTTCACTTGTGCAACAACTGCAAGCTTATGATAAAGGAGTATGCCCATGCGGCATTTATTTCAGAGCTCGATTACTACCGCCAGTACTACTGCAGCGCCGCCCGGCGGAAGACAGCATAGTTTACAGATGCCCTGCCGCTCCGCTCATCCTGCCAGTACTTCGATTCCTATCGTAGGCAGCGTAGGTCCGCCGGAGTCAAAAGGGAATTGTTGATTTTCGACTGTTGATTATGGATTGGAAAGAACCAGTATCGTTGTACAATGCTCTCCCGCTCCGCTCATCCTGAGCGTAGGTCCGCCGGAGTCGAAAGAGAATTGTTGATTTTTGATTGTAGATTGCGGATTGAGAAGAACCTATATCGTTATACAATTGCCGCCTCGTTCCGCTCATCCTGAGCGTAGGTCCGCCGGAGTCGAAGGATAATCCTGGCACCGCTCTTCTTCTTCAATTCCAAATTCGATCATCGCTCATTGTCCATCGCAAATTCCGGATTGATCTACGACCTACGATGGGCGATTTGCGAATTTTGATCTTCGGACCGATCTCTCGATACCCAAAAACCCCCGCCCTGAAGGGGCAATCCCATACTAGCCCAGGGCAGAGCGGTGATCCACCACAGCATTGAGGTCCACCGAAATGCGAAGGTGGGTTGCCGCGTCGCCCTGGGGAAAAGAACAAAAAAATTTTTCCGGAGCCCTGAAGGGGCGGTTTCTCATTGGTCTACGATGATCATTTTGCGAAATGTGAATCTTCGGATAAGGAATGCCCCCGCTCCGCTCATCCTGAGCGTAGGTCCGCCGGAGTCGAAGGATAATCCTGTTGAATGGCTCCGAATGAGGGGGGAAACATAGGAGATAAAGTAAGAGAATTCGTAGCGACCTAAGGAACTACCTCCGAATAATACTTTACAGCAGTCCAGAATTGACAGAAATTTCTTCTGTCATCAGTTCCAAGTTCACTTTTTATGTAAGCAGCAAATAATTCAGGCGTACTGTCTTTAATTGCTGAAACTGTAGTATGCACTATTCTTCTTAGTTCCTGAAGCTTTCTGCTGTTGAGCCCCAGTATTTCGATTGTCTCTTTTGCAGCTGCATCGTGTTCATCTCGTGGGAGGATCTGTCCGTATGCGGTGTAAATGAACCGGGACTCACATTCAGACAATAGAGGACTAACAAGATCGTCTCTGTAGTGCCCCCTTTTTTTCCTGCCGCAAAAATTCTGCTTTGGATTTGAAACGTTACCGTTACAGGAAGCGAACAGGTTCTTGTAATCAAAAATCAATCCCGGGAATCGCCCTCTTGGTCTGAAATGTTCAATGTGAGAGTTTTTGCCTTGGCTGATGCGCTGCTCACAATAATAGCAGATATTACCCTGTTCCGTGTGTAATTGTGCTGCCAAAATATCTTTAGTTCTGCGATTTTCCGGAAGGGAGAATTCGTCCCAGTTTGCTCCGGGGTTTTGTCGTGGCCACCTGCTGAACTCTTCCAGGGGCTGCTTTTTGCGAATCTGTTTCATCTTTTGGAAAACTCTTTGCTTCTAATCAGCATCTCGGCTTTCAACAGTACCGGATCATTATCGATCTTTTCTCTGAGGTTACTCAACTGCTGCTTTGCGTTCTCCAGAGAATTGCGTTCTATACTCTCAAAGAGCAACTCTATGCTTTTTTCCACTTCAGGAGGACGCGCAGGCACATCCATCAAATCTTCCAGAATTCGATCAGCAGTTCTTCCGTAACTCTCCTCAGGCCTCAAAACTTGAGTTTCATTTTCATCCCTGAACAACACAAAAAGGTTTTTAGGAGGTACATGACTGATGACCACAGGGGAATGGGTAGTCACTATGAACTGGCAGTTGGGAAACACCTCAACGAGCTTCGGAATGACGATTCTCTGCCAGGTCGGATGCAGATGCAGATCTATCTCATCTATCAGAATAACCCCTTCTCCTTCGAGAGATTTTTCACTTCCCGGATTGGCAATCGCCAACCTCCGGGCAATATCGCCAACTAAAGCCAGAAAGCACTTTTCTCCTTCTGAAAGTTGCCGGACGTCTAAAATTTCCGTGCCTTTTTTAAGTTCAAGGCGAAGCGTTTCACGACGGACTTTCAGATGGGTGAACCCCGTGAACTTTTCTATGGCCGACCGTACGAGGTCCAGTTGCAGATCTGTGAATGAGCGATTATCCCTGATCCGTTCGTTTTCAAAATCCTCACGATCCCTGAACCATTCGAAAAACTGTCTGAAATCGCTGTGACTTCCTAAAAGAGCCTGATCATAAATTGAAAACTGATCCTGAACAGATGAGCTCTTTTTACGCTCAAGAGAGACCCCATTCACCGATCTGTTTACCCCATAATAGACAAGAACTGGTATGGAGGCTTCTTTGCCTGTCTCCAAGTCACTCTGAAAATGTTCGGCCAGCACCGTAAGATTTTCAAAGCTTGCTGACGGGCGTGCTTTTTTTCCAGATTTCTTCAGATGTATGGTCCAGGCGGCATCAATACCCGAAGAGGCGACTTCGATAGAGTTGGAAGTAAGGTTTTCTCCATTTTTGATGTCTGCATCGGAAAAGGAACCTTTGAGGTTTTTTTCCCCGGTCAACTCACCTACAAATTTTGTCAGCAAGCCAGAAATACAGTCCAACAGGCTGGATTTTCCAGCCCCGTTCACCCCGGCGATCACATTCAACTGGCTGTTCAGTTCCAGTTCAAGGGAGTGAAAGCCCCGGTAATTTTGTAGTGAAACCTTTTTGATTATCATTTTTCACTCGTTAAATCAGTGGGAAGACCTTTTTAATTGAGATTACGCATGAGTTTAAAATTACTTTCGGTCCAGATCATAGTGAACCTGTTCTATTACGATGCCCTGCCGCTCCGCTCATCCTGAGCGTAGGTCCGCCGGAGTCGAAGGATAATCCTGCCAACGGCGAAGACGCCTCATAGGTCACCGCTGTCATCCCCCGCATCGGGATTAGTCGAAGATAGGCATAGGAGTATAGTGATCACGAGTCAACCCGGAATAAGAATCCAGTGCTAAGAAGCACTGTTCTCTAAAACAATCAGGGCTGTCTGCCCCGAACCCCGACCCTGTTGTCATTCCATTCCTTAAGGGTAAGGTATCCGGTGCTAAGAAGCACCGTAGATAATTGTATAACTTTACCCTTACTTTCCAGGCCAAAGAGAGAGCAAAGATTTATGAACAATCAACAGTGCTTCTTAGCACTGGATACTATACTCTCAAGGAACAGAGTGACAAATTATGCAAAGAACGCCTCGAGAGCCCCACACTGGCTTCAATATTCGCGATTTTGGCGGGGATAGGGCCGTATCTCGCGGACATCGACGGCCCGGAGGAAGACCGCCAAAACCGCGAATCGCCAGTGACTGGGGCGGATACCCCTATCAAATCATTTCTCTGCGGATTCTAACTGCCGTGCGAATCTACCGAGAACGTATTCATTGACGTGGGGTTTAGAATCGAAGCGGTTTCTGCTCTTTTGTAAGATCATTTTAGAACGTTAACCTAAAATCACCAGTCAAAATCATTTTCAGTAAAAACACTCTCTCTACGCTAGAAAAAGCTTTGGATAAAATTGACACACTACCGATTCTCACCCCCCGGATCAAAGGAACCAATCCCCGCAAGGAGCGCAACGAAGTCAGCTCCCCGGTAGCACTTACGATTGACGGATCCGCCCCGATTCACTGGCGGATTCAAAAATTTGCGTCCCGATTTCCATCGGGATCTTCGGCGAAAATCTTGAATAGATAGCCAGTGTGGGGCTCCCAGGGCGTTTTTGCCTAGTTGTTATTCCATTCCTTGAGAGTAAGGTATCCAACGCTAAGAAGCGCTGTTTATTTCTATATAATTTTGCTCTCTTTTTGGCCCTGGAAAGAAAGGAACTCGGGGTTTGGGGCAGAAGGTCCCAATTGTTTTTAAGAACGGTGCTTCTTAGCACCGGATTCTTACTCTTATTTATAAACTTGTCAACCCAAATATTATACCGCCCCTTCAGGGCTAGGGAAAAATATGTGTTGGTTCTTTAACCCAGGGTTGCGCTGGAGGACCGGCTCCACCCTGGGCTAGTATAACACCGCGCCTTCAGCGCTGCATCTGTTTTGAAACGGAAGCGAATTTATTTAGTCGTAAAGCAAACAGATCATTGATGCCCAGCCAATGCCACGACTCTATCGACTTCAAAGAGTGCCGCCCTGAAGGGGCAATCCCATACTAGCCCAGGGCAGAGCGGTGATCCACCACAGCATTGAGGTCCACCGAAATGCGAAGGTGGGTCTACCGCGTCGCCCTGGGGAAAAGAACAAAAAGATTTTTCCGGCGCCCTGAAGGGGCGGTTTCTCATTAGTCTACGATGATCATTTTGCGAAATGTGAATCTTCGGATAAGGAATGCCCCCGCTCCGCTCATCCTGAGCGTAGGTCCGCCGGAGTCGAAGGATAATCCTGTTGAATTCCGATTAGGGGAAAAATCGATCTGCGATCTACGATGGGCGATATGCGAATTATGAACTACCGGACCGTGGCATTCTCCTAAATTCCAAATTCGATCATCGCTCATCGTCCATTGCAAATTCCGGATTGATCAAAGTCTTCTCCAACATGCTCCGATTCCAGAACCGGTTTTTAAGACTTCGATCACTTCAAATGAATTGACAACCCTGTTAATCTTTACGGTATAGCGGAGCAGGCTTCCATCGGTTCTTGTCCACCACAAATGTGGGGCATCCTGCCATTGCAGTCTATTCAGGGGTCCAACAAATAGGAAACTATTAATAATGTACTTATGAAACTCAATGAAACGATTGCAATACTCAACCAAACGCTGGGCTTTCTTTCTAAATAGGACGATTCATCACCTTTAGTGCTGGTTGTATCCTCTTCTTTCGGAATTGAATCAACTATAGTAGTGTCTTCATTTTCACCATCTCTACATTTAGGACTTAACGGGGTACCATCACAACACTGATCGCCGCAAACACCTCCATGATGAGAGCAACACCCCTGTTTAGCCTGTAGATCTCCAGAACAGAAAAGAAAAAAGCTGATTAAAACTACTTGTGGCAATTTCATATCTACAACCTTTTCCTCCAAGTACTAGTGTAAATACTAAGTTTGCCCCCTAAAGAACACTAATATACTGGCCAGATTTTATATCGGTTCTGTAGTTATGACTCTTCACATCCTATGCCATAGTTGTTCAAAGCAATAGAATTTTGGTAGCGACACACAAGTAAAACATAAAGAGGTTTTAAGGAGAATACATGAAAGATTTGTAGATTTGCCGATTCGCATGAAAGCTATCATAAACGACGAGAAGAAAAACCAGCAGATTAATTCTCAACTGATATGCTCAGATCTGTAACTCTTTTATTTTGGTTGGTTCCTCTGTGCAATTCTTCAAAATACAAAAAATCAAGAACCAAAATAGAGCGAGTAGTATACAACGGATTCCCCTCCCCCCTCCACCGGCTCAGCAACAAGCCCGGAAATGATCTCCACGGCTTGTTTCTCCAGGACTGCATCATTGAGATTACTTTCCACTATGGAGCATGAGTGTATTTTTCCGTCAGCGCTTATTGTAAACTTCACACGCATGCAGCCGTAAAGACTCTTATTCTCTCTGAGGCGAGAGTTATAAGCGTAACGCAATTTGGAATACGCCTTATTCTTAAAAAGCTCCTTAACGGATTCCTCACTGCGCTCTCCTGTTACTTCAGGTTCCATGGTGCTGCAGCATTTTCCAAAATGACAGGTTATTGCATCAGGTCCTGTAGTTTGTAGAGACTTTGCTGGGGAGGCGAATCCAGCCTGTGCACAGGAAAATGTGATAAAGAGGAGAGAGATTGAGAGGAGAAGATTGGTTAATTTATGAAGACTCATTCAATTCTGTCCTTCAGCTATTTTATTTGTTTTTGTCAAAGTCAGAAGGCAATTCAACAAAGGGTTTTGAACCTTCATAATACTTTGAATCTGTTCCAGTGATAACGTAATTTATCTTTCGCACATTTTTTAAAGCGAGACCCCCCGAATCAGGTATTTTGGTTGTCTACCACAACAAACCACATAAACCTGAAGGAGGGTCTCATGGAGAAGATACTTCAAATCAACGAGCAAGTGATAAAAGATCAGTTGGGTGAACTTGTTAAGGGCACGATAGAAGAGACTTTGAATGCAATGCTTGATGCAGAAGCAGACGTCATGTGTAACGCACAGAAGTATGAACACACTAAAGAACGGCGTAATAGTCGCGCTGGCAGTTATGAACGGAGTCTGGTCACGACAGCCGGAAAAGTAACTTTAAAGGTGCCTAAATTGCGGCGCATGCCATTTGAAAGTGCTATCATTGAACGTTATCGCAGGCGCGAGACTTCAATCAAAGAAGCGCTGATTGAGATGTATCTTGCCGGTGTATCTGTCAGGCGAGTTGAAGATATCACCGAAGCACTTTGGGGAACCCGGGTTAGTGCCGGTAAAGTCAGCGAACTTAATCAGAAGGCCTACGAAAACATTGAAAAATGGCGTAACCGCCCTCTTACAAACGAATACCCGTATGTGTATCTTGACGGAATCTGGCTTAAGCGCAGCTGGGGTGGAGAAGTGAACAATGTGGCTGTACTGGCAGCTATCGGAGTAAACCAGGATGGATACCGGGAAGTTATTGGTTGTGCGGAGGGAACAAAAGAGGACAAGGAAAGTTGGCTTAATTTCCTGCGACATCTGAAAGAAAGAGGGCTGAATGGAACTCAGCTCTTTGTTTCAGATAAATGTCTGGGACTTGTTGAAGCTTTGGGGGAAATCTTTCCGCATGCACAATGGCAGCGCTGTGTTGTGCACTTCTACCGCAATGTCTTTTCCGTTACACCCAGAGGAAAGCTTAAGGAAGTTGCTGCAATGCTCAAAGCGATCCATGCGCAGGAGGACAAAGCTGCTGCTAAAGCTAAAGCAACTGATGTAGTCGGAAAATTGAAGAAACTAAAACTCGCTAAAACTGCGGAAACCGTTCTTAACGGCATTGATGAGACTTTGGCATACATGGACTACCCTCGGGAGCATTGGACAAGAATAAGGACCAACAATGCGCTTGAGAGGCTGTTCAAGGAAGTCCGGCGAAGGACAAGAGTCGTCGGTTCATTTCCTGATGGCCATTCAGCTTTGATGCTGACATGTGCAAGGCTTAGGCATATGGCAAACAGTAAATGGGGTGAAAAAAAGTACCTGAACATGGAGCTTCTGATGAAGTTGGCGGAAACGGAAGAGATAGCAGCTTAACTTTTACGACTCTCTCCCCCGGGGGAGAGAGTCGGTACCATTGATCGTAAGGGTATACTGAATAGAAAGTAGATAGAGGAGATAACAAATACTGATTCTAAAGGTTAACTTAAAAGAATGTGCGAATAATTCTTGAC
>JAEZKC010000106.1 GCA_023436205.1 Fibrobacterota bacterium | reverse complement strand
AGGTAGTCCGTCCCCGAATTAAGGTAGTCCGTCCCTTGAAATACGGTAGTCCGTCCCAAGCGCGCGGATAGTATTTTCAAAAGATTATATATAATATGGAAGGGCCTGCCGTCCTCCTGTTAACCTCATTCGGGAAATCCTGCTTTTAAATGTCTTCAGTTTATTTTCAGACATTCGGCTGCCAGATGAACGTGGCGGATTCAGATACCATTCATCAATTACTCTCCCAGCGCGGGTTCGTTTTAACTGATTCACCTCATGATGCTGACCTCATTGTAGTAAATACCTGCAGTGTGCGAGAAAATGCTGAAAAGAGGGCAAAGGCCAGAATCGCCGAATTCGCCAGGATTAAAAGCAGGCGCAAGGGACAGCTTTGGGTTATCGGCTGCATGGCTCAGAGAATCGGCGACCATTTAAAAGAGGAGATTCCCGGAGTCGACAGGGTTATTGGAGCCAAGCAGATGGAACAGATAGAAGCGGTTGTGGATTCCATCGTTACCTCCACTGAAGCCTCAAACTCGGTGTTCCAGAGAAATACCGTCACCGACTTTGTAGCTGTCATGCGGGGATGCAACAATTACTGTGCATATTGCATTGTGCCTTATGTCAGGGGAGCGGAACAATCTATCCCCTACGAAATAATTGAACAGTCAGTCAGGGAAAAAGTGGCCGGAGGAATAAAGGAGATCACATTTCTTGGCCAGAATGTAAACTCCTACAGCAGTAATGATTTGGATTTCCCGGATATGCTGGCCAGAATAACAGCAGTCGAAGGTCTTGAACGGATACGGTTCACCACGAGTCACCCTAAAGACTGTACCGAAAAGCTAATCGACACCATGGCAACTCATCCCAAACTGTGCAGCCATATCCATCTGCCTGTTCAAGCAGGGAATGATCGCATTCTCTCCCTCATGAACCGCAAGTACGATTCGGCACACTACCGCAAACTGCTTGACATGATCAAAAAAAAGCTGCCTCATGCAGACATCACCACAGATATTCTGGTTGGATTTCCAGGAGAAAGTGATGCGGAGTTTAGGGACACATTATCGCTGGTTAAGGATGCCCGGTTCACCACCGCTTTCATGTTTGCGTATTCTCCACGAGAGGGTACAAAAGCAGCCCTCATGAAGGAGGAGGTCCCGGAGGAACAAAAACAGCAGCGGCTTTCAGAATTAATCTCACTTCAGACGGAAATTACCCGTGAACTTTATGAAGAATCTGTAGGCAGAGAACTCGAAGTGCTCGTAAGCGGGAAGCAGGAAAAACGGGAGCAGGCCTGGATGGGCCAGGACCGGGGGTGCAGAAGGGTTCTTATTGCTTGCCAGGGAATTGAAGCAGGAATGATTTTAAAAGTTAAAGCAGTGCGAAGCAGCGGAATGACCCTGATTGGAGAAAGGATATCCTGATGCGTATTCTAAAGTGGGTAGTGGTGTTTGCCTTTGCATTCGTGGTAGCATGGATTCTTATCTTTACTTTTATACAGGAGCCTTTCGCCAAGGCTGTACCAGTGATAATTCTTGGCTACAGAACTGTTCCCATTCCCATTTATGCCTACGTGGCAGGTGCATTCGGTATAGGTCTTCTTATCGGCTTTCTGGCGGCAGCCTACTATTATCTACTCGGTCAAGCAGGTATTCGAAAAAGAAAAAGAGAAATCAAGCAGCTGGAAGACGAACTGGTTTCTGTCAAATCACAACTTGACCTTTACAAGTCGGCCCGATATGGTAACAGCGAGAAAAAGCAGGAACCTCCTCCGGCAGCAGGCGAGGAAAATCCCCAGTAACGATGCAGAGGACCTTTTTCGATCAATGATTCCGGCGAACAGACCTATTTTCACTTTTAAAGCTGTCGTTCTGGCCCTGGTATCCCTTTTTCAGGGATTTGCAGCTGAATCCCCGGAATTGTCCACAGCAAGGAGCCTCTATGAACAGGGAAAAACCACTGAGGCACGATCGGCACTTGAAAAGATCCTGAAAAATGTACCTTCAGATCCAAATGTTAAAGTGCTCTATGCCCGCACTCTTGATCCTGAGAAGGGGATTAGAATTCTCGACAGCATTGGAAACTGTAAAGACGTAAGTCCTCAAACACGGGCACAAAGCCTTACACTTGTTGGCGATTATCATTTCCTCAAAGAGGACTACAAAAGCGCATCTTCTTTTTACGAACAGGCCAGCTGGCAGAAAAACTCTTCAATTTATCGTCATCTGCACGCATTGGCAGCATATATGACGGGTGATCAAAAAACCGCCGATGCATTGTGGTTAGACATTGCTCAGAATGATGAAGATTCAATGAGTGTGGCAGCAGATTTGTACCGGGCCTATATTCTCATGCAGAAAGCAGAGTGGAGTCAGGCCTACCAGACCCTGCAAAAACATGCACTGCCGGACTCATCCTCAGGCTGGCATGTACCTTACCTGAAAGCGCTGTTTGAGTGTGCAAGGAAAACGGGGGATCTCGACAAAACGGCACTGCATGAAGGACAGCTTTTGAGGATAAAGGAGCAAAAACTTGAAGATGAACCTGAGGCTGTTCACAATCCTGGAACAGAGAAGGAAAAGCCTGAAAGCAGTTCCGGGAACCAAAAGCAGAAAGAGACAATTTCAGAAAATAAGATTGTTAAAACCATCGAAATTAAAGAAGCAAAGAAAATTGAAGCATCGCCTTCCCTCCCCCTAAAAACGGACCAGCAGAGCTATACTGTACAGGTGGGGGCTTTCGGATCCAAGGAAAACGCCGAAAACCTTAAAAAGAAACTAAGCACTGACTATAAAAATGTAATGATTGTCCCTTCAGCGGGACTTTATAAAGTGAGAATAGGTATATTTGATTCTGAAGAGGATGCCACCAGTTTTGCAGAAAGTTCACTGAAAAAACAGGGGTATTCCACACGAGTTGTAAGCAGTGATCAATAGAACTGAGACTATCCAACCTTTACTGCATATATTGGGGGTACTTTGGAATACGAAATCGTGATCGGGCTTGAAGTGCATGCGCAGCTTTTAACCAAAACAAAACTATTCTGTCCCTGCACAACACCTTTCGGAGATCCACCCAACACCCATGGATGCCCGGTTTGCCTGGGACTCCCCGGTGCCTTACCGGTACTGAATCGCGAAGCAGTGCAGATGGCGGTACGCATGGGACTGGCCCTCGGTTGCACCATCAATGAAAAATCTGTCTTTGCCCGCAAGAACTATTTCTACCCTGACCTTCCCAAGGGTTACCAGATTTCCCAGTATGATATGCCAGTGTGTGAACATGGCAAACTGGTTGTCACTGTTGATGACCAGAAAAGAGAAATCGGGGTTACTCGAGTGCACATGGAGGAGGATGCCGGTAAACTGATTCATGATCAGGATGTGGATTCTCTCTTTGATGTCAATCGTTGCGGGACACCGCTCATTGAAATTGTGTCTGAACCTGACATGCGCAGTTCTGCTGAAGCTTATGCATACCTTACCGGTCTCAAACAGATTCTTGAGTACCTTCAGATCTGTGACTGCAATATGGAAGAGGGTAGTCTGCGCTGTGATGCAAATATCTCACTTCGCCCGAAGGGTGAAAAGAAACTGGGTACCAAAACCGAAATAAAGAATATGAACAGCTTTCGGAACCTGGAAAAGGCTCTTGAGTACGAAGCTCGCAGGCAGGAGGAGGTACTTCGCTCAGGTGGAACAATCCTTCAGCAGACGTATCTGTGGGACCCCAACAACAACCGTTCGGTACCTATGAGATCAAAAGAGGATGCTCACGATTACCGATATTTTCCCGATCCGGATCTTATGCCCCTTGTTGTGGAGTCACCCTGGGTGGAAGATCTCAAGAAAACACTTCCTGAACTTCCGGCTCAACGTCGATCCAGATTCATCGAAAGCTACAACTTATCTGAGAATGCAGCCGAAGTACTGATCTCGTCTCGTCAGCTGGCAGATTATTTTGAAAAAACTGTGGCGACTTGCAATGATTCCAAAACCGCGTCAAGCTGGATTATGACCGATGTTATGAGAGTGATCAATGAAAAAAAGCTCGATACTCCGTTCGAGTTAAAAATTAGTCCTGAACGACTTGGAAAGCTTATATCAATGGTCAATGACAACAAAGTCAGCGCCAAAGCGGCAAAGAAAGTGCTCGATCTTATTGAGGAGCAGGATAAGAATCCGGATATTATTGTTGATGAACAGGGGCTTGGTCAGGTTTCCGACAGCGGAGCCCTGGAGGCAATCGTAAAGCAAGTGATTCAAGACAATCCCCAGGAGTTCGAACGATTTAAGGGCGGAGACAAGAAACTCACCGCTTTTTTCATGGGTCAAGTGATGAAAGCAACCAGAGGAACCGCTAATCCCAAAGAGGTGTCTTCAATTCTGTGCCGGCAGTAAGGATAAAGATGAAATCTTTTATTTCTTTGATGTTTGTTATTACCTGTCTGACCGTGACTTATGGTCAGCAGGTCCCCGTTTCAGAGACTTCAAGCGATTCGCTGATCGTGAACACCACAATTACTGATACTCTTGTTGATAACAGTATCTCTTCTGACAGCCTTACTGACACTACGGATAACGCATTGACCTCACATCCGAAGCTTGGATTGGTGCAGAGAACTCATGACTATAAAAAGCAGGTCTGGCTTGCTGCGGGAATGATGGTGTTTATGGCCCTGGTCATATCATCGGCTCAAACCTGGAACCCCAGATAAACTGCTCAAGGAAGAAGATAATCACACCTCTTCTTCCTCGCCCTCTTCCTCCTGCTCCTCCCGTATTTCCTCAAGAAGAGCTTTACGGCTGATCTCGGGAGAAGTTTTCATCTGTTTTTTATACTGAGTTTCAAAAACTTCATAACTGGCGAAACCACAAGATTTCGCAATCTGCCCCAAAGAAAGTTCAGGATCGCTCATGAGTTTCTGGGA
Source organism: Fibrobacterota bacterium (assembly GCA_023436205.1). GTDB lineage: Bacteria > Fibrobacterota > Chitinivibrionia > Chitinivibrionales > Chitinispirillaceae > JAEZKC01. The sequence continues at coordinate 289,312 of JAEZKC010000106.1, read as the reverse complement.
GCGTTTGATTCTTCTGAATGTAAGATACTGATCAAACGAACAGTCCAGATCCTTTTCGAAAATAGAGACAACCTCACCTTCTGCTTTGCCGAGGGATTTTATCATCTGTTCAAGATTGTATTCGGGGTTTCCCAGATTCTCTTCAATATGTGCAACAGCTGCCTGAGTGAGCTGAGAAACTGGTCTTGATTCCATTTCCTCCAGCTTGTCTTCTTTACGCTTCATAACAATACTGTAGATGACAAGTGCAACAATCACCAAAAGTATTACTGCCCCAAGTAGTATGAATGTGAGCTTCAGTGCCAGAAAAGCCTGACTGAGTGAAGCAGTTCCCCATCTGGAGGGACTGTATCTGCTATACTGCTCCGCTCCAGCCCAGGAGTAAAAATGAGATTTACCCTGGCCCTCGAAATCCATAATGGAAACATCCAAACCGAATTTAGCGGGTGGAAATTCCAAATCGGACAGCACGCAGAAAGGAATCATCGCTTCTATTGTATAGCCATCTGATCTTACCTTTGCCTTCCATTCCATTTCTCTGCTGATTCTTACATTAACACTGTCTGAGAGCACAAATCCACTGTCAGTCAGATCCACTACAAAAGCATTACTGCGGGATTTAGGACCGAAACGGATACTCCTGTGATTGATACCCGAGAATGCTGCTCTATCTTGATGGAGGTCAATGTGCAGTTCGGTAAAATCACCTGTGGACACGGATGAATCCTTGACATCAATGAAAAAATAGAGTTTTGCGGAAGTCCATAGGAGCTTGAAACGGGCTTTTTCTCCTATTTTTGCCTCTTTTCCACCCTTCCAGTCAGATACATCACCATCAACCTTTATCGTGTCCTTCTGACGGGTTTCTCTTAAACTGTACCGTTTTCTACTATTTACATTTTTTTGTTGAAATACCCACGTATGTGGAGTAGGGGATGAGTTTATCACAAGTCCACTCTTACAGAAGAGGGTATATCCAAACTGCAGATGAATTTGGTCCTGATCAGGAATATTAATATCCTTCCAAACAGCTTTGTACGGCGCTTTGCGAAATATGCCAAATGTCTTTAACTCATTATTCGAATATCTGACAAACAGCTCAACAGAATCAACCGGTGTCAGAGGTTCGATTTCGAAGGGTATTGAATCGATTCTGATTACACTGTACTGTTTCGGAGAAATAATGCGGGCGCTGTCCAGTGTAGTTTTACGCAGAGAAGAGTGTCCAGTGGTGTCGGAGGATGTTGAAGGTTTGAGTACAAGGAACTGTAATTCAGGGCTTTTTGCCTGAATTCCGACAATAAATGCCATTAAAAAAAGAATACGCGGGAGTCTCATTAATTAAAAATCGTTGCTGAACCTCCTGAAACACAAGCAAAATAGTGAGACTATAGTCAGACTTCACATTTCATATGTGCGGCCTTTATCCAAGCTTCGCATTTTTTGAGCTCGTACAGTGCTCTTTTCTTTTCAGATTCATCACCGCTGTTCTGATAGTTACGCATGGCTCTCTCTTTTTCCTGACCAATCTCTTCCACATTTACATCTGCGGAACTGATTGCATCTTTAGCCAGAACTGTAACCTTGTTTTTAAATACCTCGAAAAAACCCTCAGATACCGCAAAATACAGGGTGTTTTTATCTCTTACAATTTTCATTACCCCGGGATCCATCAGAGAAATCAGAGGCGCATGATCTTTTTGAATCCCTACTTCCCCCTCTTTAGCGGGAAGGACAACTAAATCTGCCATGGTGGACACGAAAATCCCCTCTACTGTAACGACTTCCAACTGCATGCTATCTTCCTGCATAATAAGAACCTCTGATCACATCTGTTTCGCGAGTACGTCTTCGATGGTTCCAGCCATGTTGAAAGCCATTTCCGGAACCGAATCATGTTTACCTTCGATGATTTCTTTGAAACCGCGTACAGTATCCTTTACCGAACAGTATTTCCCCGGCAGACCCGAGAATTCCTGACCAACAAAGAACGGCTGAGATAAGAATTTCTGAATTTTTCTTGCTCTCATCACGGTTACCTTGTCATCTTCAGATAATTCCTCCATACCCAGAATGGCGATTATGTCCTGAAGTTCCCTGTACCTCTGAAGAATCTGCTGCACCTGTCGGGCAACGTAATAATGCTCCTCGCCCACAATGGAGGGATCAAGAATACGTGATGTTGATTCAAGGGGATCCACAGCCGGATAAATTCCCATTTCCGCAATTGATCTTGACAGCACAGTGGTGGCATCCAGATGAGAAAATGTGGCAGCCGGGGCAGGATCGGTAAGATCATCGGCCGGGACATATATAGCCTGCACGGAAGTGATTGATCCACTGCGAGTAGATGTGATTCTCTCCTGTAGAGAAGCCATTTCGGTTGCCAGATTCGGTTGATAACCCACAGCACTCGGCATTCTACCCAGAAGCGCAGACACTTCGGCGCCTGCCTGAACAAAACGGAATATGTTATCAATAAAAAGAAGCACATCCTGTTTCTGCTGATCTCTGAAGTATTCTGCAACAGTAAGAGCGGTAAGGCCGATTCTGAGTCGGGTGCCCGGCGGCTCGTTCATCTGACCGAAAACCAGCGCTGTTTTGTCAATTACACCTGACAATCTCATTTCTGTAAGCAGATCGTTTCCCTCGCGTGTACGCTCACCTACTCCGGCAAATACAGAATACCCACCGTGTTCTGTGGCAATATTACGGATCAGTTCCATGATCAAAACCGTTTTACCAACACCTGCACCTCCGAAAAGGCCAATCTTTCCACCCTTTGGATAAGGCGTAAGAAGGTCAATAACCTTTATACCGGTTTCCAGTATTTCCCACTCGACATTCTGGTCCTCAAGAGAAGGAGCTTTACGATGAATAGGCCAGCTTTCACTACAGCGCATTTCTCCAAGTCCGTCAATAGGCCGCCCAAGCACATCAATTAGTCGCCCGAGGTTTTCCTTTCCCACAGAAACCTTTATCACATCCCCGGTGTCAATGACTTCCGCACCTCTTTTCAGTCCATCGGTTGACCCCAGTGCAACAGCTCTCACCAGATTGTCGCCCACATGCTGTTGGACCTCTGCAATGATATCTATTTCGGGGCTGTTACCGTAGGCCGGTTGAGTTATCCGGATTGCGTTATGTACTTTAGGCAGATTCTCCGATGAAAATTCGGCATCTATCACAACACCCACGACCTGAACGATACTGCCTTTGGAAAGAACTGAAGTTGTCATGCTTTATATCCTGTTCTTTAGTGATTTCACGCTTTTCGTAATGATTCTGAGCCGCTGATTATCTCAAGCAGTTCATTTGTGATAACACTCTGGCGACTTTTATTGTACATGAGAGTAAGGCGGTCAATGAGATCCGAAGCACTTTTGGTTGCCGCATTCATAGCCGTTCTCCGGGCACACTGTTCAGCTGTATGAGATTCCAGAAATCTTCTGTACACCTGATAAACGTAACTGGTTTTCAATATCTGTTCAACCAGTTCGTCCTCCTGTGGTTCCAGAATGAAATCAATGGAACTTTGGCCTTCGACAACCGGTCCCGTGAAGGGCAAAATCCGCTCACACTTGACCACCTGAGCGGTGGGTCCGGCAAAAGCATTATAAACGAAGTAAACTTCCTGCAGTTTGCCACCAGTGAATTGATCGGATAGCCGGGAAGCAAAGGTATCGACTTTGGGGAAAGCGACATCGCTCAAAAAGTCTTCATAGCCATTGGGGACCTCAATCTCCTTTTTCCCGAAATAGGCGAGGGGCTTTCTGCCTATCACAAACAACTCAACTTCCACAGCATTTCTGCTTTCAAGAAACTCCAGTGCCTTTTTACACAGATTGGAATTAAAGGAGCCGCACAACCCTCTGTCGGAACCAATGACCACTAATCCAACCCGGTCAATCCATTCAGGTGCACGAGTAAAGAGTGATCTGGCGGCTGAGGCGGAGGTGGCAAGGTGTCCTGCGATTCTGGCCAATTCTTCCGCGTAAGGGCGAATCTTTTCAACCTGCATGCGAGCCTTTCGCATCTTTACCGAAGAGATCATCTCCATAGCCCGGGTAATCTTCTGAGTACTCTTGACGCTCTGGATTCTGCGGCGTGTTTCCCTCAAAGTAGCCATGGCTAGAGCCGCTCCGACTTGAAATTTGAAATGCAGGCTGAAAGAGTTTGCTTGAAATCATCGGACAAATGACGGCTGGCTCTTATTTTTTCCAGAATCTGAGGATGCAGATGAATAATATGATCCAGCAGTTTTTTTTCAAAAATCTTGACCTGATCCACAGGAAGATCATCAAGGTATCCGTTGGCAGCAGCGAACAGGACCACAATCTGATTCTCAAACGGCATCGGCTGATGCTCTCCCTGCTTGAGCAGTTCGATCATGCGCTGACCACGAGCGATCTGGGTCATTGCCGACTTGTCAAGATCAGTACCGAACTGGGCAAAGGCCTCCAGTTCACGAAACTGAGCCAGATCGATACGCAAGCGCGCGGCCACCTGCCGCATGGCTTTTTCCTGCGCCTTGCCTCCCACACGGGAGACCGAAATTCCCACATTTACCGCTGGCCGGATTCCGGCATAGAAGAGACTGCTCTCCAGATAAATCTGACCATCAGTGATCGAGATGACATTTGTAGGAATGTAAGCAGAAACATCACCAGCCTGAGTTTCTATTATGGGTAAAGCAGTCAGACTGCCTCCCCCTAATCCTTTAGAAAGTTTTGCCGCTCGCTCAAGCAACCTGGAATGAAGGTTGAACACATCTCCGGGATATGCTTCGCGACCTGGTGGTCTACGAAGCAGAAGCGACAACTGGCGATAGGCATAAGCATGCTTGGACAGGTCATCATACACAATCAGCGCATGTCCGCCATTATCCCTGACCCACTCTCCAATGGCACATCCGGCATAAGGGGCAATATACTGCAGAGCTGCGGGATCAGAAGCACCGGCTGAAATGATTACCGTATAATCCATTGCACCTTTATCCTTGAGAATCTGATGGACACGTGCAACTGTGGATTGTTTCTGGCCGATTGCCACATACACACAAAGGATTCCGGTATCTTTCTGATTAAGAATTGTATCGATGGCCAGAGCTGTTTTTCCTGTTCCCCTGTCACCAATGATAAGTTCCCGCTGTCCTCTTCCTATTGGAATCATGGCATCGATGGCCTTCCAGCCGGTCTGCAGCGGTTCCTGTACTCCTTCTCTCTGTATTACCCCCGGTGCAGCCTCCTCAAGCCGGCGGGTTTGAGAGGAAGATACATTACCTTTACCATCCAGGGGTTTCCCCAGAGGATCCAGCACTCTTCCGATAACCCCATTCCCCACCGGGACTTCCATAATGCGTCCGGTGCAGCGAACAGTAGAACCCTCCCTCACCCGATCCTCTTCACCAAGGATAACAACACCCACGTTGTCAGCCTCAAGGCTCATTGCCATTCCATAGACACTCTCTTCAAACTCTAGAAGTTCCATATACATGCAACTCTTGAGTCCATGCACTCGAGCGATTCCATCTCCAACCTGGATCACCGTTCCAGAGGACACCGTTTCCATTTGCTCGGAAAAGCTGTCTATGCGCTCCCGCAGCAAGCGGGTAATCTCTGCCGGACTAGTTACCATGAACATCTCCCGTGTCAATTAACAGAATTTAGATACTTTCGAAGAATGCGCAACTGGCCGGACACCGTCCCGTCATACACTCTGTCCTGAACAGAGATCATGATTCCGCCAATAAGGTCGGGATCAGTGTACTCTTCAAGCTCGATTGTCCCTTCAACCAGAGTTGTGAGATAACTAACCAGCGCACTTCTGACAATTGGTGTAATTTCAAATCTGGTAGTGACCTTGACCGTACTTTTACTTCTTTGCTTTTCGAGAAGCTGCTTATATTCCAGTAGAACCCCGCTCAGCACAGCCATTCTCTTCTCCTTGAAAAGCAGGATAAGAAAAGATCTGCTGATGAGATGGACCTTGAACGATTCATCAACGAGCCTTATTTTCTCACTCCAGGATATTACCGGATGATAGTAGAAATCCTTGACCATTGAATCAGCATTCAAAGCAGTACTGAAAGAAGTGAGTTCCTCGAGTACCTCATCAATTGCAGAGGCATTCTGAGCTGATAAAAAAAGAGCCCTGCCGTATTTTCTGCAAAGCACTTCCGAAATCATACTTTTACCTTCTTAGAAGATTCAGAAAGCATCCGCAGAATAAGATCCTGCTCAGATTCCTGATCAAGGCGATCTTTGAGAAAACGACCGCTAAGTGCGATGGAAAGGGAAGCGATCTCCCTTTCAAACGAGGAGAGCATTTTCGTCTTTTCCTGCTCCACTTCAGTTCGTGCCTTATTAATCATTTCGGCAGCTTCTTTGCGAGCCTGCTCAAGAATCTGTCTTTTGATCTGTTCTCCCTCCTGAACCGCAGCATCCACTTCCCCTGCGGCCTTGCGCTTGAGCTCTTCAATTTCCCAGCTGATATCCTTCTGCAACTGCTCAACCTGCTTTCTTCCGGCCTCTATCTCTTTGTAAGCTGCGTTGATCTCTTCATTTCGCTTTTTCATGAAGGGACGGATAAACTTGTTGAAAAGGAAAGTGAGGATCATCAGCAGCACCAGAAAGTTTATCATCTGGTAAAGAATCATCACAGGATTAATATCCATGAGCTTCTACTTCCTTTACAAATAATCAGTGGATCTTCTGAAAGAGCATGATTGCAATCACAAAGGCATAAAGTGTTGCCGTTTCCATGAACACGAATCCCAGAATAAACCAGGTGCGCACTTTCTTTTCCGATTCAGGCTGCCGGGCAATGGACTCAATAAGTTTTCCGCAGGCGATACCAATACCAATTGCCGACCCGATAGCTCCCAGACCGATGGCCAGACCGGCTCCCAGAGCAGCTCCTGCGGATATCAATGCTGATGCGTCAACCATGAAAACAACTCCTTTCAGTACGGACCGTCAGTGTTCTTCCGCCACTGCACCGGCCAGATAAATCATTGTCAAAAGTGAAAAAACAAAAGATTGTATAGGCGCAGTTATGATAGTCTCCCAACCCATCCAGAAGGCAGGCAGCAGAATAGGAACCGCATAGGTCAAGGTAAGAATCAGATGTCCGCCCATTATATTGGCAAAGAGACGAATTGCCAGAGAAAATGGTCTCGCCAGTTCAGAAATGATCTCCATCACCACCATTACAGGAGCGATAGCCGGAACAGGCCCCATGAACTTTTTAAGGTATTTCACTCCGTGATGTCTGAACCCGACAAACTGATAAAAAAGAAAAACGATCAGTGCACAGGCGGCCGTAGTGTTTATATCTCCCGTTGGAGATTCAAATCCCGGAATTATCCCCAGAAAATTACTTGTAAAGATGAAAAAGAAGATGCTGGCAATCAGAGGGAAGAACACTAGCCCCTTAGGACCGATAATATCCGCTATATAGTTTTCAAAAAAATCGGTAATGGTTTCGATCATGTTCTGGACACCTGCGGGAATTCTTTTCAGGGACAAGCAGGTATAACCAAAGAGCACTGTCAATATCAGCATGGAAACCCATGTACATTCAACGATTAGACTCTGCTTGGCAGTGAGTCCGGGCAAAGCGATAACCGGCAGAGCCGAGAACAACTCACTGGGAGAGATGCTGGATGACATTTGAAAACTTCTGGATCAGCAGTCTTATTTTCCGAGCTGGCGAAATATGGCCACATAGCCAGACGCACTACCCAGAATAATCATTGCAATGGTGAAAACAGATCCGGTTTTCAGAAACTGATCCAAAAATGTACCGATCTTCATGCCTATAAGAGTACAGAGGAGAAGATTTATTCCCAGACTGCTCAAACTTGCCAGCTTGAGCTTTTCGGATCGGCTCGATTTTTCAGTAATTTTAGAATGTAACATGACATCCCTCGATTTCTTACGTTCAGTTCTGAAATGGATACTGACGGCATTTAGGCTATGATCCAAAAACGCAAAGCTTCTGGAAGCCCGAATGGAAAACGGAGATCTCTAAACTCTGGGGTAAAATATCGAAGATGAGTAATGAGGAGAAACTTCAGAAAGCATTATGAAATGCTGTTCTTTCTGAACAGGCATTTTCTGCCAATATGTTGATTCATCCATTATGGAATAATGATCGGTTTTCTGCTCTGTTGCAGAAAAAGAATCTGCATTATCGGATTCAATCCACAGCAGATCCTGAGTAACATCATTATTGGTTGTGTGATGGGCTGAAGACCAGCAAAGGCACGCAGAGCATAAAAAAACTGCCAGAAACAGAAAGCTTGGAAGAGAACGTGGATGATTGCCTTGCTGAAACATAGTCTCTTTCACCTTAGAGGGCTTTGAAAATATACAGTGTTTTAAATTCGGAAGCAAGTTCAAAACTGATAAATTCCAGCCCATCCTATTTCACTACGATGGCGCTCTCGATCTATTACCCTCCCCCGAATTGCTTATTTTGAAAAACACTGTATAATTGTAATAACATTCAGCCATCAACCGGGAGCAATTATGAAAGTACGGCTATCATTTATCCTTGTTTCGCTCTTATGTTTTCAGCTGTCGGCACTTGAAACTGATAAAACCGATTGGTTCACTTTCTACCTCCCCTGGGACGATTCCTCCCGAAACATAACAAATCTTTCAACCCTGCTTGACCCCCCAGCCGGCAAACACGGTTTTCTTCAGGTGGCTTCGGAGGGAAAATTCCATTTTCAAAACGACCCCTCAAGAGTAAAGTTTACAGGTGTGGTCAATGTGGCCAATGCCAATTATCCTGACAGTAATGTTGCAGTGGCAGCTGCGGCACGCATGGCCAAATTCGGCATAAACCTTGTCAGAATTCATCTCATTGATGTTGACGGGATTTACGGATTATTCCAAAACTCAACTGCAAACACCATCGACTTGAGTGCCGAGCGTCTGGACCGAATGGATTTTTTTGTTAATGAACTTAAGAAAAAAGGTATCTACGTTAACTTCTGTATCCAATCGGGAAGAGTATACAAAGACGGAGACAATGTTAATTACCCGGTCCTGAATAATCAATCAAAATATGTAACGCTGTTCAACCAGAGGTTAATCGATCTGCAGAAAGATTATGCCCGCAAAACACTTGAGCACGTAAACCCCTACACAGGTCTGGCATACAAGGATGATCCCGCGGTGGCACAGGTTGAACTTACAAACGAGAATTCGCTTTTTCTGGGCTGGATCTCCTGGGGTGGAAGCGCCATTTTCGGTGATGTGGAAAATGGAATTGGTCCTCAATACTCAGCCCAGCTAGACTCATTGTTTAATGAATGGCTGAGGGAAAAATATGGTACCGACCAGGCAATTGCCCAGGCCTGGGCTGAAGCGGGAATTTCCGGTCAGGAACTGATCACCAATCAATCATTTGAAACTGGAAGCCAGGGGTGGTCCTATTACGTGCATGCCGCCGCGGGTGCAGACGCCGACATTACAACTGATACAACCCAGTTTTACCATGGTAAACGATCCCAGAAAATAGCAGTTAACAGTCCGGGAACTGAAAACTGGCATATTCAGTTCAACACCAATACTTTTTCTGTACAGGAAGGAAAAAGCTACTGCTTTTCTTTCTTTGTCAAATCAGACAACCAGAGTCCTTTCCAAGTAGAGTTGCTCAAGAATGTAACCTGGAAATGGTATGGTGGTGAAGAATACAGTGCCGGTCTAGATTGGAAACGCTATGATTACTATTTTGCAGCTTCAGAAACCGTGGTCGACTCAATGCGGTTCAATATCAATTTCGGAAGAAGCACGGGAACATTCTGGATCGACAGCGCCAGTATCAAGGAGGTTGCACTTACCGGACGCGAGAACGATGAAACAATCGCGGCAGGGAATTACAGGCGGATGAGGCTATCTGAGTTCGGAAAGTACTCATCAGAACGGGTAGGGGATAATGCACGTTTCTACTTTGAGCTGGAGGGGCGTTACATCGGTCAACTATCCTCTTTTCTCAAAGATTCCGTGGGAATCAAAGTGCCAGTGACATTCACTAACAACTATTATGGTCTGGCAAGCATTTATTCTCAATCAAGAGCCGACTATATGGATACTCACCTTTATTGGGATCATCCAAATTTCCCCAACGGATGGTCAAGCACCAACTGGAACATGAAGAACTCTCCCATGGTTAAGGATCCCTATGGTGCCACCATTAACGGTCTGGTTCTTTCAAAAGTTAAAGGAAAACCACTTGTACTGAGTGAATATAATCACCCCTACCCCCAGCCATATCAGTGCGAGGCCCCCGGGATACTTTACGCCTACAGCGGCTTTCATGACCTGGACGGAGTACTGTGGCATGCCTACATTGATTATCATGATAACTATGCTCAGCAGTATCAGAAACTTTTTTTCGATATCGGAATGAACCCGATCATGATGACCCAGCAACTTTTAAGTGTTCCGTTTCGCACAGGAAGAATTAAGACACCTTCGGTAGTTGTAAATGCTTCCTATAATGAAAGAGACATTTTCAACAACACAAGAATCTACAAAGATCAGGGGATAATCAATATTCCCGGATCAAAAAGCTCCACCAGCTCCCTTAAAAACGGATTTGCACATGCGGATTTTAATGCATCACAATCATCTGTTACAACATCTGAAGATCCGGGTAAGATAATCACCTCCTCTTCAGGGGAACTCTTCTGGGATGGCTCTTCCGGTCTGTTTAAAATTGACAATCCATACTGGAACGGAGCAGTCGGATTCATGGGCCGAACGTCTATACAGATGAAGTCTCTCGGTCTATCCCAAGTTAAAACAACCGGTAGCCGGGATTTCGCTGCCATTCACCTGCTATCCATGGATTCACTGGAGATCAGTTCTTCAAAACGCATGCTTCTTCTCACCTCAGCCCGAATGGAAAACAAGGGGCTTTTATGGAACTCCAGCGGTACAGGTCTGCTCAATCAGGGGGGACAATACATTTTATGCGAACCAGTTAATGCCAGAGTTACTCTGAAGGGTGCCAGAGATTCAATGCAGGTGTTTTCTCTGGACCCACGCGGAGAAAGAGTTGAGAGCATTCCGGTCAGCTTTTCCGGTGACAGTGGGGTATTTCTCATTAGCGGCAAAACGCTCTGGTATGAAATATCCAATTCGGGAATTATTGTGAAAAACCTGCAGTCTGCTCAAGGCAAAAGTGGAGTACATCTGAAACTTTCCATGAACAGAAATTTTCTGCGGTTTCAAATTCCGGAAAGGGGAAAACTTTCTGCCGAGATGTATACTCTTGACGGGAGGAAACAGGTAACTCTTATTCAATCCAAGCTTATGGATAGTGGCAAACATGATATTGCACTCCCGAATCGTCTTCCAGGGGGAATGTACATTATGCAAATTCGTTACAAAGAACAGTCCTTCACCTATAAATTCATGACCACGGGCAGGTAGCCGGGGCGGGCACTTTCCTTGCAGATATTATTTTATTTAGAAAGTGAGAATCGAAAACATAAGCAAGTAAGTCCATTAAGATCATTTTGAATTTAAATAGAAAAGTTTTAGCCATTTTTGCAGGGATATGCCTGATTGCGGGTGCCTATTCTCTATTTGAACCATACTGGATAGAGCAAAAAAACTACATCCTATCAGATACTCAGATTCCGCAATCCTTTAAAGGTTTGAAAATCGTTTTCCTCAGCGATATTCACCATGGGTTATTCTTTTCCCGATCTAGACTGAAAAATCTGGTTAATCAAGTAAACTGGATAAATCCAGATATAATTCTTCTGGGTGGTGATTATGTAATGTGGAGCGGTAACTACATGAAGCCATGCTTTGAGGAACTGGCTAATCTGAAAGCCGCTCTCGGGGTCTATGCGGTACTGGGAAACCACGACCACTGGATGGGAGCGCCAGAAACAAGGGAAGCTATCACCAGAACGGGAATCGGCAACATCGATAATGGTTCTTTCTGGATCACAAAAGGAAACCAGCGCATCAAAATCGGAGGGGTTGGGGATCATTGCGAAGATATTCAGGTTTTGGAAAAAACCATTGATGATGTTAGTGACTCCGATTTTGTAGTTCTGGTATCGCATAGCCCCGATTATGCCGAAGAGATGGAATGTTCAAAAGTGGATCTCATGTTTTCAGGGCACACCCACGGTGGACAGGTCACTTTTTTCAGCCTGTTTGCTTTGAAAGTGCCATCCGATTACGGGCAGAAATACCGAACCGGATTGGTTCAAAAAGGAAATCTGAGAGTCATAGTATCAAATGGTGTAGGAACCGTAGCTCTTCCGATTCGCTTTTTCGCCAGACCCCAAATTGTCAGTGTAATCCTCAAATAGTCATTTCATAAAAACTGCTTGTATTACAACCTGTTTTGCAGCATTTTAAAGTGTTATGTATTCGTGACTCGGGAGGTTATTAGTGGAATATCGGCAGTTTGGAAAATTGGGAAAACCAGTTTCAGCTCTTGGATTGGGGACAATGCGTCTTCCCACCATTGAAATAGAGGGAAATAAAACAGTTAACGAAGACGATGCAATAAAACTTATACGCCACTGCATAGACAATGGTGTCAACTACATCGATACCGCCTGGCCCTATCATGAAGGTCAAAGTGAAATTGTAACCGGGATGGCATTACTTGACAATTACAGAGAAAAAGTAGTGCTTGCCACAAAAATGCCCTGCTGGATGATTGATAAAGAGTCTGATTTCGACAAGTATCTTGATGAGCAACTGGGAAAACTCCAGACCGGCTTTGTTGACTTTTACCTGCTGCATGCCCTCTTTACAGATCGCTGGGAGAAGATGCTTTCCCTTGATGTGTTTAAGTGGGCAGACCGTGCAAAGCGCGACGGAAGAATCAAACACCTCGGGTTTTCTTTTCATGACGGGGCCAAACTCTTTACAGATATTATCGATAGCTATGATTGGGACATGTGCCAGATTCAATATAACTATGTCAATGAAACTGTGCAGGCTGGAACAGCGGGCCTTAACTATGCAGTACAAAAAGGAATTCCCGTAGTGGTGATGGAGCCGCTGCTTGGAGGTCTTCTGGCCGATCCCCCAGGAGATATGGGAAATACAATCAGAAATGCCGGAAAAAATGCAGTGGAACTGGCTCTAAACTGGCTGTGGAATAAACCGGAAGTATCCTGTGTTCTAAGCGGCATGTCAAGCATGCAGCAGGCAAACCAGAATATCGAACTGGCATCCCGATCCAAAGCGGAATCTTTTTCTGAAGCAGATAGCACGTTAGTTGACAAGGTAAAAGAAATCTACAGTTCTTTCCATTCGGTTCCATGTACAAAATGCGAATACTGTCAACCCTGCCCCTCAGGGGTACGCATTCCCAGAATTTTTGAAATCTACAACGAAGGCAAACTCGAGGGTAAACATCAATCCAGCCAGGGTATGTACAACTGGCACATGAAAGAAAGCGAAAAGGCTCACAACTGCACCGGATGCAAGGATTGTGAAAGCAGTTGTCCTCAACATATAGAAATAGCATCGCTTATGCCCCGTATTCATGAAGAGCTGGCTTTTCAAAGTTAAGCACCTTTATAAGGGAAAGTACATGAACAGTTTTGACAACAAGGCCGCACATTGGGATGCAAACGAAGTCAGAATCACAATGACAAAAGCGATTTCTGATGAAATTGTACGAAGGGTTCCACTTTCCAAACAAATGAGAATAATGGAATATGGTGCGGGAACAGGTTTACTTAGTTTCTCACTGAGAGATAAAGTCGGACAACTGCTTCTTGCCGATAGCTCAGAAGGAATGCTTGCTGTGGCCAGAGAAAAAATCACATCTACAAATGCAACCAACATGGAAGCACGCAAACTCGACCTTATGACTGATGAGATACCGCAGGACAAATTTGACATCATTATTTCTCAAATGGCACTGCATCATGTAGCAGATATTGAACGTATTTTCCAGCTTTTTTACAAGCTGCTGAATGAACAGGGCTATCTATGTATTGCCGACCTTGATAAGGAAGATGGATCCTTTCATGGACATGATTTTACAGGGCATAATGGTTTTGATAGAGATGAACTGAAAAACATCGCTCAAAAATCAGGGTTTGAGGATATACAGTTCTCCACAGTGTTCAAAATGCCCCGAACGGGTGATGATGGCTCTGTTAGGGAATTTCCCATATTTTTGTTTTTAGCTAAAAAGTAGTTTTCACTGCCTCTTCACCCCCTTTCTCCGAGTCCCCTCCTTAAAAATTTTCGAACTGGGCAGTTCTCAATTGCAAGTTCACCAGGGAAGTATATATTCCTTGCACTTTCTTCCCCTCCAGCGTACAATTTATGATCCAACAAACTATTATCAAGGAACATATATGAATCTTAAACTTAAGCTCCCATTAGTGGCGATTCTTCCCGGGTTAGTCATTTTATCCATTTTCATCGCCACTCAGATGGTTATAAAACAACAGAAAACTGATGCCGTAGTGATAAATTTATCCGGTCGGCAGAGAATGCTCAGTCAGAAAATGAATAAGGAAGTACTGATGGTGCTCAGGTCGAGTCCGGAGAGTCAAAAAGCGACTTCCAATAAAAAAGAGCTCGAAAATACGATACAACTATTTGAGAAAACTCTTGAGGCGCTTTCAAAAGGACAAGTAGCTCCGCTTGCCTCTCAAAGTACAGATGGAATCAAATGCCCTCCACCATCAAAGAAGGTAGCCTTGGTGCTTGATACCACTGCCCGGAACTGGAGTGCACTGCGCACCAGTGTGAGTGCAGCGGTGGAGAGCAGAAAAGATGACTCGCTTACGATGGCAGAACTGGAACAATTGACATCTGTTGTCCTCAATCTGTCGAATCGGGCGACGGAGCTGCTGCAGAAGGAGTCCGAGGAAAGATCCTCAAAACTCCTCACCATTCAGTTAATTGGCCTTATCATAGGACTGATCTGCATTGCCTGGGCGATTCTTACTGCTTCCGGTGTGCTTAAAAAACTCGCCTCCATAAATAGACTTGTTGAACAGTTCAGCAGCGGCAACCTGACAGAAAGAATCATTGGAATTAAGGAAACTGATGAACTGGATGATGCCCTGATCCGAGTAAACAGGCTTGGAGAAAGCATAGCGGCAGTGGTAAGTGAAATTTATGCGGCCAATTCCACACTGATGAATGTCTCAGAGGAATTCTCAAGTCAATTTGTAAACATAGCCTCTAATGCAGAGTCTGTAAAGAGCCGTTCCAATACAGTTGCCGCTGCTGCCGAACAGGCTTCCTCAAGTGTTAATTCGATATCCGCTGGTGCTGAAGAAATGTCTGTTTCGGTGACCAATGTTGCTGGATCAATGGAACAGATGAGTGCTACAATCGATGAAGTTGCCAGAAGCTGCATAGAGGAGTCCAAAGCTGCGTCAGAAGCAGACCGTCAGGTAAAATCCGCTCACGAGGTGATATCCCGTTTGGGGAACAAAGCAGTGGAAATCGGGCGTATTGTGGACGTGATTTCCGAAATAGCCGCTAAAACCAACCTCCTTGCACTCAATGCAGCCATTGAAGCCGCATCTGCGGGAAGCGCGGGAAAGGGATTCGCAGTGGTGGCAAGCGAAGTCAAAGAGCTTGCGAAACAAACAGCCAAAGCCACAGGGGAAATACAAACTCAAATTGAAAATGTGCAGAATGATGTCTCCATGAGCGTTTCCGCAATTCAGCTGATTTCGGAGCTGATTGAAAAAGTCAATACCATTTCCCAAACCATTGTGGCTGCAGTGGAAGAACAGTCGGCCACTTCAAGCGAAGTGGCCAAAAACCTGTCGGGAGCAAGTGAAGCGGCATCTTCAATCGCGAGAAATGTTTCTGAAACGGCCATGGGAATTACAGAAGTATCCTCCAATATTCAAAATGTTAATTCTGAAACAGCAGATGTGGCAGACAGTATAGTCTCTTCCCGCCAGAAAGTCCTTGAACTCAAAAAGTTAAGCGACGATCTCAAACAAGTAGTGTCCGCGTTCCGCATTGAAGGAAAATTCCTGGAATGGTCCCCTCAATTCAGTGTGGGTGTCGACCAGATGGACGATCAGCATAAAGTACTGATATCCATGATTAACAACCTCAATGATGCCCTTGCCAGTGGAAAGGCGAAAGAAACGGTGGGAGTAGTGCTCAACGATCTATTAGTATATACTGAAACCCACTTTGCCCAGGAAGAGGCATTCATGAAAAAAGGGGGTTATGCCGAACTGGAGGGACACATTAAAATTCACCGGGCTTTCACAGGCAAAATCAAGGAGTTACAGATTCAATATGCGCAGGGAACCGCCATGGTATCCCGGGATGTGATGGTGTTTCTGAAGGACTGGCTTATAAACCATATCGCCAAGATGGATAAGCGTTATGGAGCGGTGTTGGGGAAAAAGCGATAAAAATCGGGTCGGACCAGAAAACAGCGAAGCAGATGAAAACTGTTTTCAGTCCCACTTATTTTTAACGCTAATTGGTTAGAATGTGAAGAAGTGGACAGAGACCTGAATAACCCACATTAAATCAACGACTTAAACTAATTTAAAACTGCTCGTTTCCTGTCCCAACCTACTTCGGGGCTCTATCATTGAGGACAAATCTTCAGCTATCGTCAAAAGCGTAAGTCCCTGATGGAAAATCACTTGATACTGTGAGATAAGTGCCTGATTTTATGGCATTTCTCTAAATTTAACCAACCAAGTTCTCCTCTCTTTTTCTCAGCTTTAATTCATAGTTAAACCCACTGCGAGGTGAACCGCCGGTGGATTGAGTTAGCACGCTTGAGGGATTGGATTAAACATTGAAAACTTACATCAAAATCAATGATTTAGCTCTATCACATTTGAGATGAATTCAACTTCCAAATGCTCCTATTTTTTCCAGGCGTTATCCAGAGGTTAAAATTTTTGAGAAGTGAACCGCTAATGGTGCCTAGTGATCAAATGTGAGTAAAGTGGATTTGAGTCTATGAAGGTAAGTGACTGATTTTTAGATAACCGGGTGATTTTCCATCCCGAATAAAAAAACAAAGGACCCATCCAAAGGACAGGCCCCCATAAATCAACAGTAACGCTTTCCGGTTATTTCTCAAACATCGGCTTGGCTATTGTGAACACTTCATCACCGATGGATAGCCGGTAAATGTAGTGCCCTGAAGCCATATTGCCAGCACTCAAGTCAGAATCCAGATTGAATTCATGAATTCCGGCGATCTGAGTCTCATTGAGAGGCTGAGCGATCATCCGCCCGCGCAGATCGTGAATAGTCAGTCTAACCTGAGCCGTCTGAGGAACGCTGTAGCGCAGAATTTTACCGGGAGTGTGCTCGAGAATTCTGGCTTTCATACCTGCAGAAATATTGCCCGCGGTGATCGCAGCTGTGGATGGCTGAATTGTTCCGTACATCTCGAACTGTCTCACCTGAACCGATCCGGCAGAGGGATCTCCATGGACAACCAGCTTTACGAAACGAGCATTGGCATCCACATTTTTCTCCACCCAATTGTTTGCAAAACAGTTTTCTCTATCCACTACTGCGGAATAGTTGCCAGTTTCACTGTCTTTGGCATAGACACTGAAATTCCTGCTCACCCAGCTTCCCTCTGCATCGCCGAAAAGTCGTACCTTCGAAAGCTTGTGCGGCTTACCGAGATCATACTCAACCCAGAGCGAATCAGATGTTCCTGAACCAGGCCTGCCAACTCCACCGCTGGTGTCACCATCCCAGAGATTCTGTACGGGATGCTGGGAATCAAGGCAATTGCAATCGTCAAGTAACGTGGAGGATGATGCCAAGTTGGCCTCATCAGCGCTCTTAACATTCAAACTCATTTGTTTGCTTGCTTTCAGACCGCCCCCGTCGACCAGACTGACTGTAAAGGTTTTTGAGCCTGAAACCGTTGGGGTTCCGCTAATTACACCGGCAGTACTAAGCTGCATTCCTGAGGGCAATGATCCGCTGCTAATACTCCAGCTGTAAGGCGTTGTTCCTCCAGTTGCTTTAAGCGTAAGCGAATAGCTTCTCCCCTCAACTGCGTCAGTTAATGTACTGGTGCTGATTGAAGGAGGTGTCACGACTGGAGGCTCGGCGGCCCCGCCACTCAATGGATGAGGGTAGGTGTAAGGTTTGTAACCGGGCATAGGTTCGTGCCAGTAATCGCGACCAAGTTTAAAAAAGCTCTCGTGGCCTGAACGAATTGTCACACCAACCACGTTGCCGTTACTGATCTTGTTGTTCCAGACATAAAGCAAACGAGTCTGATCAGGTGCAGGATAGGATGTCGAGGTGTGTCCTCCGTCAGAACGGTTAGCCAGAAGAATATGATTGCTTGTGGTCCCGCGGAGAAGCGTATTGTTGAAAATAACCCCGTCTCCACCCCGGATGAAAATCTGACACCAGGAAGAGCGCACCGAGTTATCCACGGTATTGTTATAGATTTCGTAACTTCTTGATCCTCTGGGACTTCCGTATTCCCGCCCATGGGCATCGATAGGCTGGAAATTTCCGCCGTTGTCCATGACCGTGTTGTATCTGAACACGTACCGGGCTCCATCATTGGAAGCAATGGCATGGCGATTGGCTTTGAAATAACAGTCTTCCACGTAAACTGCATTTTCAGTACCCAGATCAAGAGGTCTGCTCCAGGCGCCGTTTGCATCACCATAAACCACCACGCCATAACCCAAGTTATTGATTGCAGGCCTGAAGATGTCGATAAAACTGCACTTACGGATCAACCCGCGGGAATTACCTTTGACATAAACCGCTGAATATCCAAAGCTTCTGAAAGTGATCTCATAAAGATGAAAATCCTTACAGGTGTTCAACCGGATAGCATGGTCCTGCACGGTGGAGGAACTGCCCACCACTCCAACAATTGCGAAATTTCCCATGGTGGTGCGAAGGCCGTTGCTGCCATTCACTGTAAACATGGGAGTTGTGGAAGTGCCGGATTTGTTCAAAATAGTCGCAGTGTTACCTGCTCCCAAAATAGTGATTCCAGCATTGAAAGCGATGCTGCCACTATAAGAAAAAGTACCTGCAGGGATTTTCACCGTATCACCTGGGGAAGTCTGACTAATTGCGGTCTGAATCGCTGAAGTGGTTCCACTTGAAGCATTTATGACTTTTGCTTCAACTGGAGAAATAAAAAGAACTGCCGATGCGTAGAAAGTAGCCAGGAGACTGCTCAGAAGCAGATTTCTCCTATTTGAAAGATAAGAAGGACGCACAAATTGGAAACTCATTGAAAACTCCTTGTAAATACAAAAGATACGCATATCTCAGTGGGACTTGCCTTGAACCGCCATTTGAATCCCTTCGCGTGAGCGTCTGAGGGTCGTCCTCTGCGAGTAACCGTTCTTTGGCCGATAGAGAGCTCTCGATTGCTAGAAAAAGTATACTAATGTCGGAAGGTTAAAAACAAATTCCTGCAAAACACAAATCTATTTAAACGTTTATAAAAGGCCATAAATTGCCTGAATTCATGGTTTTAAGCGCATAAGCAATTAAGTTGAAATGGTTGACTTTTGATTCAATTTCGGAAGATTGTTTCTATTAAAAATCCGTCGATTACGCCTTGAAGAAATCTATGGTGCAGTGATAATTGCAGGTTCTGATTCCAGGGGCACAGAAATAGTAATTTCCACCCCTCCACGTAATCCACTCTGAATGTTCAGTTCTCCTCCAATTTCATCTATACGCGATCTCATGTTACTCAAACCGTAACAGCCGTCCTGGTTTGCATCGCAACTAAAACCACAACCATCAATTGGAAAGCTCCATCACCACATCATCTATTGTGTAAGTGTCCCTGTTAAGGATCCTGCTTATAAGTCGGGCAAAAAATGATCTCACCGGCCGATACAGAAAAAGGATAATCCAGGCGCTTGCGGTAAAGGTGAGAACTGATCCAACCGTGTGTTTACTGAAAATGTCAAACATCAGAAGAGAAAATGAAACATCGAGCAATGTCAACGAACCGATGGTCACTCCATGCACAATGGTTGTATCAAAGATGAGATCTATATCATTAATACGATAACGAAGGATAGCAAAAGTGATGGAAAGTGGTACCAGTAGAAAGGCTGCAGCTGCCACAAGGTAACCTTGTTCAAATGGCTGATGCATTATAATCGGCAGAGTGTAACTCAAGATGAAAGTTATCACAAAGAGTGTAACTCCCAGACAAACCCAACGCAGCTGAGCCTTGGCTATCTCCGGCAGTTTCCGATCGAAAAAGCGGTAAACTGTAACTCCTGCTCCTCCGAGAAATCCCAAACTATAAAGAAATGATTGTCCCAGGAAAAAAATCCTGGCCTCAAACAGAAGAATAACAATTACAGCTACGCCGTAAAGAAGAGGTGCAAACCATCTCTTTGTGGCAAATGCTACAGGATTGGGGAATAACAGGAAAAAGTGCAAAAACAGCACAGGTACAAAATTAAAAACAGCAATATTGAAAAAATAGGAAACTGTAACAACCGGGAAGTAAGATCCCACATTCATTGAAACAGCATTCAGAAACGAGTAACTGTAAAAAACCACAGCCACAAAGAAAGATAGCATAAAATAGACAAAAACTGATTTGGATAGCTCCCTCTTTGAAGCCACAATCAGTCCAAGAATCAGCAGAATAGTACCCAGCACAAATAGTGGAGCAAGATCTAGCGCTAATCTCAGGGCAGCATCTTTTTGTCCCCGTA
Organism: Fibrobacterota bacterium; assembly: GCA_023436205.1. Classification (GTDB taxonomy): domain Bacteria; phylum Fibrobacterota; class Chitinivibrionia; order Chitinivibrionales; family Chitinispirillaceae; genus JAEZKC01. Next base: position 268,596 of record JAEZKC010000106.1, on the reverse strand, counting down.
TAGAAAATCGGGTAGAATCGGTAAAAACTACATCCAAAGATTTATTACTGATTAAGGCTCGAGAAAGGTACTGTTTTGCCTTAAAATTTTCCAGCACATCACTGAAGGACTCGATCATGTCAATATCGGGATTTAGGTTTTCATGTGCAAGCATCCAACCCGATATGGATACGACCTCTTTGGCTTTGACCGCATCCGACAGCGTAGACCCTTCCAGAAAAAAGGCACCATCCCTTTCGCTCACCTGCACTCCGGTACAGGGAAAATTCACCAGTACCAGATATCCCACGCCAAAAAAGACAACCAGAAAAACAGTGCTTAAAAAAGCTGTTCTGCGAAAAAATGATTCTCTGAGTATGCGGCTCCCCTTTGAAGAATTCTATTGCAGCGAGAAAATAAATGATGGTTGTTCTTGTAAAGTTAAGATACTCGAGATTAGCCGCAACACTGTTCAAAATCCTTACTGATTACCAGCTTGCGTGACCTTCTGCTCAACAGATCAACAGTGCGATTGAAATCACTATCACTTTCAAACCCGCTCCTGGGGATCCAGTAAAACATGTGACGCTGAGGATAAAGCAAAATCCCCTCGGAAGTAACATATGCTTCATATAAAAAGCGCCACTGCAATGAAAGAGAAAACTCCACTCCGCTGCCGCGCAGCTCTATTTCATCCATCTCCCAATTAACAATTGTATTATAGGAGGGATTTTTACGAAACCCCTTGAATATCAGATACTTAACAAAAACCGGAAGGGCCAGCAGTACCATCACTGATACCAATACCCAACCGTTGAAAGCTCTTTCCCTTGAAAACTGAGCTCCGATTATTACCACTATGAATAGAATAGCGGGTATTGCATATTTTACCATTACTTTTTCCTTTATCAAATGATACTTCAAGAAAATTCGAAACTCGTTATCTGATACTGTGGTCGTAGCTTTTATCATAGAGGCTCCTTTGAAACAGAAATCATACTATTTCACCTTAAAAAGTAATGCCACTCAAATCTATTGGATCTTTTCACTGCTCCAAGTGAGCGACTTCCGTATAAAAATCAGTTTCTGTTGATTTTTTTCACACCCGTAGATCATAGCATGTTCCCCAGATAAGGTATTGATTTTACTATAATTATATTTATTCATTCATTTTGGCACGTTCTATGCGAATAAATGCAGCCGAAAGGAGACATTATGAATTTTTCCAATCAATCCGGCAGAAAGCTTCTGTACTACATCCTCTTCACTTATCTTATCAGCTGGTCAATGGTTCTAATTTTCCGATTGACTGCTCCCGGTCTCACATTGCAGTCCATACCTGCCTTCCTGATGCTTGTTGCATACATGTTCACTCCCATGATTTCTGCAATAATTGTACAAAAGGCCATCTTTAAACAAAATCTTAAAGAGGCTTTCGGTGTGCGCTTTAATTGGAACCGCTGGTGGTGGATTGCCTGGCTCTCTCCAGTAGTGATCGCATTCGCCGCCGTGGGGGTAAGCATCCTCTTCCCCTCCGTGCAGTTCAGCCCCGGGATGGAGGGACTCTTTGAACGATTTCGGGGAACACTTACCCCCGAACAGATGGAGCAGATCCACGATATGCCCATACATCCGGTTTTTCTGGCCCTTATTCAGGGGCTGATCGCCGGTCTGACCATAAATGCGGTTGCCGGTTTCGGAGAGGAACTGGGGTGGCGAGGCTTAATGGTTGATTGCCTGCGAAAGTTCAATTTCTGGACAGCTTCGCTTATCATTGGATTTGTGTGGGGTCTGTGGCATGCTCCCATAATACTCATGGGACACAACTACCCTCAGAATCCCACAATCGGGGTTGGGATGATGATACTTTTCACCATTCTGTTTTCACCCTGGTTTTCACTTGTCAGAGTAAAAAGCAGATCAGTCATTGCAGCTTCTGTTCTTCATGGAAGTTTCAATGCGGTGGCAGGCATTTCAATAATGCTTGTCAAAGGCGGCAATGATCTGCTTATTGGAACTACAGGATTGGCAGGCCTTATAGTTCTGGCATTAATCGACATTTTGCTTTTTGCATTTTATCCGGCATTAAGAAAGGGTACTTTGGAAAATGTTCAGGCATAAACAGGCAGTGACCATATTATCTGTTGTCATTCTAATTGCGGCTTCCTTCGCAGCCTACATCGGAATCACATCCTCAGATGGAACAGACAGTTACACCTATGAGACCATCAGAGGTCAAAAGGTGGAAATCTATGGAAAAGGGCTTTACAAGCACATGTCTTCCGAAGTGGCGGTTCAAGGTATCGCACAGGATTATGTCACACTTTTTCTAGCGGTGCCCTTGCTTCTGCTCTCTACAGTATGGGCCCGTAAAAATTCTTTAAAAGCGAGGCTTTTACAATCAGGGACGCTGGGCTACTTTCTCGTAACCTATCTTTTCTATCTAACCATGGGAATGTATAATTTTCTTTTTTTGGATTATGTTCTTCTTCTGGGTACATCCTTTTTCGCATTTACACTATCACTATTATCCTTTGAAATCGATAAGCTTTCAGGATATTTCAGCTCCAGAACACCGGTAAAGCTATCGGGCGGTTTCCTCATGTTCAACGCCGTATGCATTGCACTTGTCTGGCTTGGAATTGTGATGCCACCTCTCTTAAATGGAACCATATTCCCAAGGGAAGTGGAACATTATACTACACTTATAGTTCAGGGATTTGATCTGGCCCTTCTTCTTCCGATTGCCTTTGTGGCGGGGTTTCTGTTCTGGAGAAAAACCCCTATGGCTTATTTACTGGCGCCGGTTTATCTGGTATTTTTGTCGTTACTGATGACCGCTCTGGTTGGAAAAATCATTGCCATGCATCTTCAGGGGGCAAATGTGATTCCGGTAGTGTTTATAATCCCCACTTTTGCCCTGGTTGCCATCGGGGTTTCGACCATGCTTTTATTTAATGTAAAGGATGTCAGACAGGATGCACTGAAAAAGGAACTGATGGGAATGTACATGAACTTGTTCTTCTGATGGGTTACCTGAGGAATTCGATCAGACTTGTTACTCTTTCGATTTCTGCCCTGGAAAGCTTTTTCAGCACCGCTTTGGCATCATAGGTGGTGCTGCCGCCGTCATCAGAGTAAAAAGTATGCTTTGCGCTTATGGTGTTTCTGAAAACACTTATTTTAAACACTTGATCTCTGTTTTCGGTGTCACGGAGAACGAGTGTATCAGAAATAATCTGTTCTATGGTAAATTCTCGTGTAATATGTATCCCACTATGAACTCCCGCTATTTTTATCCGGTCTCTTTCCGCCAGAATGAAAAGATCTGTTGTGTTAAACCCCTTTACGGTTCCATTTTCTTTTACAACCATAATGTTGGTCACACGATAGTATCCCTCAAGCAAGGTTGCAGTTGCAATCGAAAAACATAACAGCATGGAAAGGGCTGATTTTATCAACAGATTGCTCCGAATGAATGTTTGGTACCTGTATGCTCCCGGAGTATATTAATAATATATAATATGAACCAACATCTCTTCCCGAATGGATGCCATAATGAAAAAACAATTGATTGTGATCGCCTTGGTTTTATCAGTTTTCTCGGTTTACTCAAATGAACCACAGACCAAACCGATACTTCTGTGCCTTGAGGAGACTCGGTTCAAATCTTCACTCATAACGGAAATGAAGACGAATCTTGAAAATCAGGGATACGCAGTAACTGTGCTTGATCATTCCAAAAAAGAATTTCAGGATGTTGATCCATCCGACTACAGTGCAGTTTTCATCACCAACTCGGGTGTTAATTCAAAAGTGAGACCCTGGGTGGTAGAGTGGGTCAACAAATACGAAAATAATAATATTCTTGTGCATACAACACAGGCGAAAAACTGGAAAGTGGAGCTTCGGGTTGATGCGGTCACTTCAGCCTCAAAAAAGTCTCTTGTCAAAACACTGGCAAATGACTACGTTTCAAAATTGCTCGATATCATAAAACTGCAGCAATCCGAGAAGTAACTGCATGAAAAGTCGCTTCATAAGAGCATTTTGGTTAACAATTGCACTTGGTACACCGCTAATACCGATCAGCATGTACTTTGCCGAAAACTGGTACTCCTTATTCCACAGCTATTCTTTGGGAATAGTTTTTGGAATCACCGGATTTGTTTTTCTCTTGAACGCCCTGATATTATCTACACGAATCAGATATTTTGACGGGCTCTTCGGGCATAATAATGTATTGATTTTTCATGCTTTTTTAGCCCTGGGAGGCGTTTTCTGTATAGGACTGCATTTCTTTTTCAAACATGAGTTCATTTCTGCAGACAATTGGCAAACCAACATAGGTATTACCTCTTTCATCCTTTTTCTTCTGGTTACTTTCATAACCACTCTTTTCATGATCAATCTGTATGATTTATCTCTCATAAAGAGAATACAAAAACGTTTCCGCCCGGATTATTCCTTTTTAAAACTATTTCATAACATTACCTCATTAGCGATCTTGATCGCAGGAGTACATGTACTCTTTGCCTCATCAACTCAGGAAAGTTTTTCGAGAATAGCTTTTTTTGCTCTATACCTTTTTACCGCCATGCTTTTTTATATTCATCACAAAGTTATTCGTCAGGTCATCAATCTAAATCGTAAGTTAAAGATTTCCAGAATAGAAAACCTTAACGATAATACTATAGAAATTCAGATTAAAGGAAAAATTCGCGAGCATAAACCAGGTCAATTCGCCTATTTCAGGATGCTTTCGAACGAATGCGGATACTGGGAGCACCCGTTTACAATCTCTTCCTGTCCTGACAAAAACACTTTGCTATTAACTGTAAAGAAAGTCGGAAATTACACCCGTAAACTTAGTAAAATCCCTGTCGGAACACCTGTAATAATGGATGGACCTTACGGGCTTTTCACACCGGAACAATCTGATAAACCCCTGATTTTCATCTCCGGGGGCATAGGAATAACACCTTTCCTTTCCATAATTCGGCAATGGGATAAAGATGGATTTTCATCAGATGTGCACCTTTTCTGGAGCACCAGAACTGCACAGGAGATGCACCCCTACCGCAAACAACTGGAAACTGTGGCAGAAAAACATACCCGCTTCTCATTTTACCCCGTAATTTCCGGAAATAATTCGGAACACATAAACACAGACATGTTGAAAACGAATACCGGAGCGAGCTGGAAGCAAAAACCTCAAATTTACATCTGCGGGCCCTCCGGAATGCTTAAAGAGCTGCCCGCAGAGCTCATCCATTCGGGAGTAAGCAGGCGATCCATCATTACCGAGAAGTTCTCTCTCTAAAAACCGGGTGTTCCACACTGATCCACCAGCCCTTCAATGAGTTCTGATGAGATTTTCCAGTTGCGACCCAGATTATTTGCTGTTACAGAATAGAGCGTACGGTTTAGTTCGAGAGCTCTTTTCCCGGAGGGAACAGGCCATTCCAGAGAATTGCTGCTTCCTGTGAAAATCACCTGATCAATTATCGAACCATCCTTTTCCTTTATGGCTATCCAGTTACCTGTGGATACGAAATCCAAATCCGCAACAACTGTATCAAATGCTGCGTTTTGATACCGCCCCGCAACATAATAATCCTTAGGCGCAATATTGATATTCCTTAGTTTGAATAAAGTCCCGTTTATATCGAGCAGGAGAGTATCGCGAAGGACATGTATCGACCCCGGATTGAAAATTTCTATATACTCATATTTATCGGCTGCATGCATGATTTCAGTAATTAATAAAGCCCCACTCTCCCCCTTTTCAGAAGAACCTGACCCAAAATTGTAAGAAGCCAGAGTGACGCCCGATGGCACAATCTCATAATCAACTATCAGTTGCCCTCCTGTAGTTGTAAACTCCAAATTTACAGAATTAATTGCTCGCGCATCAAAGACCAGATTTTTTTGGGCCACATATAATGTATCTCCCGAAGCTTCGATTAAAGCCACTGTCAGAATACCTGACGTGAGATGTGGTATGTTATTGATGCTTAAGAACATTTTTGGTAACTTATCGGCATGTACTTCGTAAAAATGCTCACCATCATATGATAAAAAGCTTGCAAAAACAGAGTCCGTTTGTGTGGGTAGAGAAAAAAGCTGAATGTAAATAGAACCGGCCGCCGGGATAAGAGTTGCATTTACAGTTGTAGGGGATCCGGAAGCAATCTGAACAACTCTTTCCGTTGTAGTATCGATATGGGTGATTACACCTTTCTGGTCGACCGCAAAAAGCGATATCAGCCTACTGCTTCCTGCCGGAATTTGATTAAAAGTATCAATAAAAGCGGGTCTTAAAAGGTCTATCTTTTTTGTAAGCCTCAAAGGGTCCATATCGGCACCTCTGACTTCCAGAACCAGACTGTCTGGGGCGGTCTTACATACAGAACTGTTTTTGTAAAGTGAAGCGAGCATCTGCCCCCTCACTTCAATCGCCCCGGCAAGCTCAGTTGACACTGGCAGGGGGGATTTGCTGCAGAAAACCATTACCGCCAAAAATGGGATGCATTTTGAAAAGGCCGTGAGCTTTGTAAAGCGCATACAGGGTCCTTTCGGATTATTGGGTTTATTGCATTAAGTCGGGAATGGGAGTACAACAAGCGGGAATGAAAAGAAACTAATTCCCTGCGGAAATCAGGAGTAGATTTTTTTTCCTTTTTTGAAAAATGTTAATTATCCGCTCATTTTATCCGCTTAAAAGGGGCTTTGTTTCCACTATAGAGCTCTAGCACGGAAAATAGAGCTAAAAATCACTGGCAAGCCTTCGAAACTCCTGACCCTGGAGAATTCTCGGTGCAATATTACCGCAATTACTTAAAATTCAACAACTTACCATATACAAAACCTCACAGGCATATCATAACCTGCAAAAGAACAATGTGTCTCAGCGATTGTTTCAGGAAAAACTCCTGACACGTTCAATAAGTGCTAAAAAACTGAGATTCTCAGTTGTGTTTTTCGGAACTGTTTTTCACACCCCGTTGTATATATATTATTGACCATTTGCAACATTGAATTTACAATAATATGCTATTTGCAGCACTTGGATACGCTCACCAGAAGACTTGAAAAGGGTTTCCATGAAATTCCAGACTCTATTCCGACAAACAATTGGATGTTGGATTTTTTCATTATTGGTAATTGGTACTCAGGCGTCAAATCCCAAAACCGGCACAGACCCCACAGAAGAGGATATAGAGTACCTCAATTTTTTAATGGAACAGGTAGTTTCATCCGGTTCTTTTCTTGATCTGGATGCCGACAAGTTCCCTGCCAGTGTCAATGTGATCAGTGCTGATATGATAAAGACATCAGGAGCACGAAATATTTCCGAGCTGCTGGAAGTGTATGTCCCCGGTTTTCAATACATGTACAACAAATGGAACGGGACTATCTGGGGTATGAGGGGCATTGCAAATGACAGAAACACCAAAATTGTGTTTCTTGTAAACGGACACAAAATGAATACTCAGGCCAGAGACGGTTTCCAGGGAGAAACCGTTCTGGGATTTATGAACGACATTGATCGGGTGGAAGTTCTAAGGGGTCCTGCCGGTCTGGTGTACGGATCCGGAGCTATCGGCGGAATTATCAACATAGTCACAAGAAAACCGGATGAACCACAAGCAAATATCAGATTAGCTTTGGGATCAAATAATTCAGGTCAGTACCAGACAAGCAGTTTTTCAAAGCTTTCGCAAAACCAGAACATCTTCCTAAGTGGAGGTTTCAGAAGTTCTGACGGATTGCCAACCCATCAAAGTCGCATTTACGGATATGGTAATTTTCCCTATCCGGCGGATGTGGATTATGCCGATCTGGTTAAAAGCGGGGTTCCTTCCGATGGCAACTTCGGATCTTCAGATGAAAACTGGCTCATCTCCAGTGATTATGTTTGGGGCAATTTCAATCTGTATTTCCGGGCTACTAGACAGAAAGAGAATGCTGGCGGGCTGTTCATGATAGACCCCTGGCCTCACCTGAAAAATGATTTCCCCACAGATTCTTTAAGCGGAAACGGTTTTGTGGATGGAAAGTCAGTATCCTATGATGATCCGTTCTGGTCAAGAGCCGGTGAATCAAACGGAACCAACTTACGCCAGTATCAAAACGATAACATTTCTCTTCAAAGCAGTTATAAGCACTACTTTGGTGAAAATGAACTGGATCTCAAATTGGCAATCGATGGCAACACGACAAGGATTGGTTCAGAACATAGAAGCAGATATCTGATCGAATCTGAAAAGCATGACCTGGTTGACAATGAAGACACAGTAAGCTTCTGGGACCTTCCTCATGTTGCCAGTAATCCAGACTTTGTTGATGAAACGTTTGGAGAATCCAGAATAACTCTCGGTTCAAAAATTCTGCTGAAATCGATTCCAAAAGTACAGGTGGCAGCCGGCCTGGAATACCGAGCGGATCTGATCGGAGATGATCTGCAAAGAAATAATATAAAGAGCGAGAATCCGCTTCAAAAGGTAGTCAGTGATGTTAATTACCATACGCTTTCGATGTTTTCAGAAGGATTTTATGACTATACAGATAAGTTCGGAATGCTTGCGGGTATAAGAATGGATTTTCACACCAGAGCACTTATGACCAATCCTAAACTCGCTCTTATTCTACGTCCGTCTCAAGCTCACTCTGTAAAACTTATCTACCAGACTTCTTCCAATAACGGGAGCGCTGACAATTATGAATATAACCGACACCATTTCGATTCTGATGGAAATCTTAAAACAAGCATATCTTTTGAAAGACAATACGAATCTCCGCAGAATAACAGCGATATAATTCCAAAGGTATCACCCCTCGATTCACTTCATGACCTCAAACCGGAACGTGTTCGGTCAGCAGAAATAACCACTTCTCACCTTTTAGGGGACCACCTTACGCTTTCATCCTCTGCGGCATACGGACAAGTTTTAGACTTATTCGGCTGGTCCCAGACTCTCTTCAGAGTTGTAAATGTGGGAACCTACAGCTACTTCAATTTCGATGTGGAAACAAAGTTCGATTCCAAGCATGTGCAATTGGGCCTGAATCATACATTTCAGCGTCCCGTCGGAGTCGACATTAAAGCACAGGAGAAACTGTTTATCAGACCAAAGGTTGACAAAGAACAAGAAGGATGGTATGATTCGATCTATGATGTATCACTAAAAAGCTGGAGATATTTTCCGGTTGCATCAGATTCCCTTACAGATACTATTATGATAAACATTGTGAAAGATGCAATAACAGCAGACGGTCAGAATTTCCTTAATCTCAGTCCAAATGTTAGCAAATTCTTCCTGAATGCTGCATTATGCAAATGGATGATTTTAAGTATGAACTTGCGTCTTTTCTGGGGTCTTCCCGGAAGAGATATCCTCTATTCTCAGGACAAAGGTTTCAATTATTGGAACATAAGCGCAGATAGAACAGACATGGGCTGGAGAGAATATTTCAGGAAATCTGTTTCCAAAAAACTGAATGCGGGCGTTCATCTTCGACTACCCCGAAACCTGGAACTATCTCTTATGGTCTTTGATGTTCTTGGAGTTGATGATCCGGACAACTCCGATCTGGATGCGTATACAATCAACACCCTGCGCTGGCAGCACATGGCTGCACCCGATCAGAAAGAGCTGTATTCAACTGATCAGCGTACCTTCAGCGTTATAATAAGCAAATCATTTTAGTTGCATTTGAAAGGCACAACCATGCGCTTTAAAATTAACAGAGATAAAAGTGAAATTCAAGTCCTGGTAATTGAAGACGAAAGTCTGCTCAGAGAATATATATGTGATTTTCTCGAGGATATAGGCTTTAACCCTTTACAGGCTGAAAACGGTCGTCGGGGTTTAGAGTTGCTTCAGAGTGAGAAACCCGATCTGGTATTAACCGATCTTCGCATGCCCGAGATGAACGGATTGGATGTACTTGCAAACATGCAGCAGAATTTTCCGGAAATCCCGGTTATTGTCATATCAGGAACTGGGTCCCTTAACGACGTGGTACAAACTTTAAAGCTCGGTGCATGGGATTATATTCTCAAACCCATTCACGACTACAACGTTCTGGAACTGGCCATAGAAAGGGTTCTTGAACGCAAGCAGCTTCTGGATGAAAACAGAAGATATAGAGAGCATCTCGAAGAGGAAGTAGTGAAGAGAAGTGATGAGCTTTTAAAAAGTACTATGCGCTTTAAGTCTCTTTTCAATCTTGCAGGAGATGCAATTTACATTCACGATCTTTACGGCAGTATAACCGATTTTAATGACCAGGCATCCAAATTCACCGGATATAATCATGAAGAACTGGCTCACATGACCATGCGGGGCCTTTTTGCACAAGACAATCTGTCGATCTTTGAGCAGAGCCTCCTTAAACTGCAGAATAAAAACAGCATCATTTACGAATCGGTTCTAAAGCGCAAAGACAACACCACGGTGCCTGTAGAAATGCATGCATGCCCGATCACTATGGAATCGTCCTCGCAGGTGCTGGTTGTGTGTCGAGATATTTCAGAAAGAAAAAGAGCTCAGGAAGAGAGAAAAGAACTCGAAAAGCAAATCGTGTCAGCTCAGAAAATGGAACTTGTCGGACTTCTCGCAGGCGGAATAGCGCATGACTTTAACAATGTATTAACAGCATTGACAGGATACGCTTATTTACTTGAACAGTATCTCCAGCAACATGGCCTGAATTCTGAATATCTGGATAGAATCAACGAAATCGCTGTTCTGGGACAGTCTTTAACCAGAAGACTAACCTCATTTATTAGAAAAGACAGGGAAGAACTGCGCATTGTAGATGTTCACAAAGTTCTCCAGGATACCCAGGCTTTGCTTAGGCCAAGCTGCAAGGGAATATTCATTTCTCTGGACACAACAGCAACCGAGTCAACCGTATTGGCCGATCAAACTCAACTCCAAAACGCATTCCTCAACATGGGCCTTAATGCACGTGATGCTATGCCTTCCGGCGGAGAACTTATTTTCAGAACTTACAACAGTTTCAGATCCGATGACATACAGGAAAATGGATTCATCTGCATCGAGATCCAGGACAATGGAAGCGGCATTCCGCCGGAAGTGCTTACCAAGATTTTCGAGCCCCTTTTCACCACCAAGGAAAAAGGTAAGGGGACCGGACTGGGTCTCACAAGCGTACTGTACTGTATAAAAAATTATCATGGCAAAGTGGATGTGCAGAGTGATGTTGGTAAAGGTACCACATTTAAAATATTCCTGCCCGTTTCAAAAGAAGCCAGCAAGTCAATTTTACCCACTGATAAATGTCCACTCAGTATTCTTCTTATTACAAAGGAGACCACAGTGGCGAATTTCATCACAGAAAAACTGAAAAACAAAGGTGTTGATCTCAAACACTTTTCTGATTTGCCGGGAGCACAGGAATGGTTCCAACAGCATTTCTCCGAAATTGCCATGATCTTTTTGGATCACTATTACCCTCTAGTCGACGAATCAGAAACAATCAGTTTCTTTGCGAGTATTTGTGATAAACCTCCGGTTATAACAGTTTCCTGCATGGATATGATTTGCATGCATTCCAATAGCGAATCCTGTCAGTATGGAGGTTTTCTTAATACGCCAATGGATTCAGAACGCTTCTATGAATCCATTATCAAGTATCTGGAAGACCATAGTAAGAAATCAGCAGGTAAGGATCTCAATCTTGCGTAATACATCAGTCAAAAAAATTCAAACTGGATTTGTCCTGATTCTGCTCTTTTTTCTGAACATTTTTTCAGCACCACAGTTCAGGGAACAGGAACTGAGAGCCATGTTTCTGGAAGCTGCCCTGAGATTTATTACCTGGCCTCAGAACAATTCCACTAAACAAAGAAGCACCTTTATTATAGGAGCCTTCAATGACGATAAAATGGTACCTTATCTGGTGGAAATATTAAAAGACAAGTCTATTTATAATAGAAAGGTTACTTTTGCCAACCTTTCCGACTCTCTGATCGACTGTGATCTTATGTTACTGCCCCAGAATTCTGAGAAAAAACTAGCTTCACTCCAACAAAAACTGCAGGAAAAAACGTGTCTCACAGTCACCGATGACCCCGCACTGCTGAAAAAGGGAATTTTTATGTGCATAGCAGTGGAAAGTCAGAAAATCAAACTGTATTTCAATGATGAAATACTCCAAAACTCTGATTTGAAAATCAGTCACCATCTGCTTAAGAAATCCAAAATCCTACAAATTAAAAGAGACAAACATGAATAAGAGAAGCTTATCCATTAAAAACCAGCTTATTCTTATTATCTTGGTTGTCACATCCCTTTCTACCCTGCTTTCTTTCATTTTCGGATTTATTTACGATTACAATCGTTCCAGAACCGAATTGAAAAACGGTATGCTTTTCACGCTGAAACTGGTTTCGGAAAACTGCAAGTCACCACTGCTCTTCAATGATACTCTGGGTGCACATGAACTGCTCTCCTCCTTGTCCTCTATCCCACTTGTACTCAAGGCCTCCGTTTACGATTCAAAAGGACAGCATTTCGCAGGATTTACAAGGAAAGGTCAGATTACCAAACCTTCCATAGAAATAGAAAAAGAACTGAGAATGTCTTTTGATAAAACCGGGCTACATCTTTCCCAACCGATTCTTCAGGAAAAGGAACTGTTTGGTGCTTTTACAATGGATATTTCTACAGCGGCAATAAAAAAGAAACTACAGCTCTCGATTTCCGTTTTTTTTCTAATGTTTCTCATTATTATGGCTGTTTCTTTTTCTCTGGCCAATGCTCTTCAAAAAATAATCTCAGAGCCCATTCTGGCCTTGAAAGACTATGCAGAGCAAATTAAAGGAACAAGCGATTATTCCATACGAATTCCACAAACATGTCAAAATGAAATCGGGCAATTGCAAAAAAGCTTCGACCTTATGGTTCGACAGCTTCAAGACAATGTATCATCTCTTGTTACATCAAGAAAAGAAGCGCTCAGGTTACGTTCGGAACTAAAGGACATTATTGACTCTCTATCCTCCGCCATCATCGCTGTGGATTCCGAATGCAAAGTTCGACAAATGAACCTGGAAGCAAAAAAGTTTCTGGGACTGGACCCCGACCTGACACAAAACAGGCCCGTCACTGAACTAGTCAGCATTCTTTCAGACAAACAGGACTCTTTTCAAAAATGCAGGGAAGAACGTTTGCCACAAAGATTTTCAACTGTTATCAACAGACCTGACAGAACTGGACAAGTATACCTTAATATCACGATCTACCCTTCAGCTCAGGGGCAAAATGAGGGTTATGTTATTCGCATCGATGATGTTTCGGATAAAACCAAAATGGAAATGATGCTGATTCAAAATGAAAAAATGATGTCTCTGGGCGGACTGGCAGCAGGGATGGCCCATGAAATCAATAATCCACTGGGAATCATAAGTCAAAGCGCTCTCAATATTCAGCGACATCTGCTACCCGATCTGAAACGCAATATGGAAGCGGCGCAGGAAACCGGAGTCAACCTTGCTCTGGTAAATCAATATCTTGAAAAAAGAAAAATCTTCTATTACCTGGAAGGCATTCTTTCAGCCTCCAAGAGAGCTTCCGGTATTGTCACCAACATGCTTCAATTCAGCAGAATGAGCAATCGTTCAAAAAGCTACAGCTGTATCAAAGAAATTATAGATCAGACTGTTGAGCTTGCTTATAACGAGTATGAGCTTAAAAAGAAATTCGACTTTCGCCAGATCAGAATCATCAGGGAATACGACGAAAAGATTCCCCTTGTCATGTGTAACGCTACGGAAATTCAACAAGTGATACTTAATCTGCTTAAAAATGCAGCACATGCCCTTTACGATAAAGGGGATATTCCAAACTCCACAATCACCCTTCGTGTGGCAAACGATAAAAATGGAGTACGTGTTGAAGTTGAAGACAATGCCAATGGAGTTCCTGAGGATATAAAGGACAGAATATTTGAACCCTTCTTCACCACAAAAGAAGTAGGGGTTGGAACGGGTTTAGGACTTTCAGTTTCCTACTTCATTATAACAAAGAATCATCTTGGCAAAATCCATTTTGAATCAACTACGGGGGTAGGCACTAAATTTATAATTCACCTGCCCGTGAACTCTGAAGTGAAAACTAAAGATACTGTATCAGTGCTTTAAAGAATGATTAATCCGCAAATAAAATTCCCTGCCCGGACTTGAAAGGGGAGCCTCAAAGCCATTGTAGGGCTGAACAAAGGGGTACTTTTTATTTGTGAAATCGGATACACCGGTTGAAAGAGTCAGACCTTTTACAAAAAAGTTGTTATAAGTTATTTCAGTTCCGAAAATTGCAACTGGTGGAATATACCCTTCTTGTGGAACTGAACTAAGGCTTCCTTCAGAATCAGAAACCAGTTTTGTTTTAAGGTATCCATAGGTAGTGCTGAAAGCATTTACTGTAGCCGACAATGTTAAATTGGAATTAATCCGATAGCTACCACAGAAAGAAGCTTTATGCTGTGGTGCACCAAGGTGGGCATCCCCGTTTAGTTTTGACATGTATGATTCAAGGCTGCTTTTATTTCTGGAACTGTAAAATGAGTAGTTTACAACGGTAGTAAGTAGAGGGTGACGGAACATGTACTCGACTTCCACTCCGCGTGAGCCAAGTTTCTCCCCGTTTCGATAATCCCAGTAATCACCTTCCTCATAATAGTGTATGGGTTTTTCAATGGTGATATCAAACAGATTGGCAGTAATAAACATGTTTTTCCTGATCTTATATCCTGTTTCAAATTCTGCAACATTGGTTTCCTCCGGTTTGATATCAGTTCCGGTCTCCAAATTGCCGATATCGGGAGTCCTGAAAGCCTTACTTAAGAGCAATTTATAATGAAAATTGCCCAGCACCTGATTAAATCCGAACCTGGGAGCAAAAGCCGACCCGTAAGCATCATTGAACTGGTATCGACCGCCAAGGGTAAAATTGACGCTCTTAAAACGTAACGCACTTTCAAGAAAACACACATAATTATTGTAAAAGACACTGTTTGAAGAGGTTATTACCGAATCTTCTTTTTTCAGGAAGTAGTAATCAACAGAATCGGGATACTGCAACCATGCATGATCCCTGAACAACTCCAGCCCGCCGGTGACAGTTAGCTTTGAATTTACTTTGAATATTCCTGAGATGCCGGCAGTTTGTCGCAGGATGCTTTCATTACCTCCATAACCCTCAGTATACCAGGGTACCGATCGCTTGAAATTATACTTGGGAGTGATTTTCAACCGGGATCCCAACAAATCCCAATTATACTTTACTTCCCCAAGGTAGGTTGAAAAGCTGTTGTCATAAATCTCAAGATCCATTGCATAAGTCTTGTACCAGTCATAAATAAAACGAAAAGACAGATCCTTATAGGCAAGAGCCGAATTGAAACTGTACGATTGAACTGAACCATATTGACTTTCAAGAGGGACTGATAACAAACCTAGATCAGGATCTTCATCCTGAAAATAGAAAGACTCGAAAGTTCCCTCTCCCTTTTTCGCTTCAGAGGCGAACAGGCTCATACTGTATTCGAGATCTCCTGTCTTTGCACCATCTGACAAAGAGATGCTTTTGCGTCCGACCGTTTTCGTCAGGTAACTACCGCTCACGGAAACCTGCATGCCATTTAGATCAGACCCCCCTTTAGTGATAATATTAATAACTCCCAGTTCCGCAGAACCACCATACACAGAAGATCCCGGCCCGCGAATTATCTCTATGCGCTTAATATTGTCAATATTGTAATGGTTGAAAAAGGGAATACCGGAGTAACGCAGCTCATTCATTTCCTGTCCGTCAATAAGCAACAGCACCTTGCCTTCCTGAGCCCAGATCCCCCTCATACCGATTCCCATAACGCCGATAACATCATTTCCAAAAAAGATCCCCGGCACCGTTCGAAGCACTCCCATGAGGTCCCGTGCCCCGCTGGCCCTGATCTGCTCCTCGGTAACCACAGTAAGAATATTAGGCTGCTCCCTGACAGTTGAAACTGCTTTGGAAGAAACTGAAAGCTTGGTGTTTAAAAGATCCTCTATAGAAATGTCAAGAGTCTGAGATAGTAATAAGAGATTCTCAAAGGGCAGTTCCACCAGGTCCTGGTAAGACATTTTTGAAATATCTTCACGCGAAATGCTACTGAGAGGCACTTTTCCAGTTGGAAGAAGAATTGAATCCTTTTCTGATGGACTTTGGGCCCACAGATGCGAGGAGAACAATACTGAAAACGAAAATATTACTGATTTGCAGTGTATATGTAATTTCATTCTATAACTTTTCCCAGCCTGTACAGCTCCGGTTTCGCAATCAGTTTATGAACAGCCAAGGCCTTCTGGTTTATTTCATAGCGCTGCTTCCAGTAAAGATTATTGATGTTGATGGCAGCACCCTGCTCAGCGAGGCCTTTTTTATTTGTCACAATCAGAACGGATTTGTTTTCCACAATCCTAAGCACTTCAGGTAATAACCGACTCTGATTTTCTGGAATGAATACCATGTGGGATTCCGGAATCGCTGAAGCAGCCTGGCAGACCTTTACAACAAGCTTCTTTCCCCTGATGGCTGCCACTTCGGAGATCTTCTTGAGCTCTTCGACAACTTCGTCATTCCCAAGTACCGTAATTACTATTTCATCAAAGGTAGTTTCATCTGGCCATTGAACAAATTTTGCAAAATTAGTCAGGAAAAGTGCATTAAAACGGACAGAATTAGGATCTTGGCCAGATACAAAGCAGGCGCTCACCATAACAAAGATGGCAACCAGGGAGGGAATGCGATTATTTTTCGAAGAATCTGGCATACGTTCTATTTTCTTAAGCACTATTTAGTGTACAAGTCTTCTTAAATGGTTCTCCCGTTAAATCAATTACCTCTTTACTGCCATCCCTAATTGCTGAGGATCTTCATTATCAAGCACAAGCAGTTCAAAATCCTTAAGTGTTTCCTTAACTGCCCGGCTTACCTCAGGATAAACAAAATCATGAATAAGAATTACAGAACCCTTCTCCATTTGAGGAGCAACAATCTCTAGCTCTTCTTGAACACCCGCATAATCATGCCTGCTGTCCTGGAAAAACAGCTGGGGTTTCACATGTTCCAGCACAGTTGGCATAGTGAGCACTGAGGGCTCACCCCGAATAAGTTCCACCTGCGGAAGCAATTCATCAGGTATATGCCGACCCGCCTTTTCATAAATATCGAAAGTATATACTTTTCCACCATTTTTCTTTTTGAGCGCAGAAGCAAGATATGCCGTTGAATAACCCCAGCAGGTGCCAGTTTCGAAAACATTCTCAATAGGCCCGTAAAGACAAATGTAATAGAGAGCTTTAGCGGTTTGCGGGTGTATCGTTAAAGAACGGGCAAATCCCGAATCGATTCTGCGCACGAGAAAAGCCGGCAATAAAGACAAAAGCTTTTTTTCTTTAATCCGTTTGGAATTAAGCTTGTGAGCAATATCCTGCTGCCCCAAAAAATCCAGAGCCGGGATTGCGACATTAAATGCAGTTCTGATGAAGTTCTCGAGTGAAACTGTCTCCAAACGGCTCCCTTTGCAAACGGATTACACTTGGAGATATTATACATATAATTATAAAAAACTGGTAGTTAATTGTTAAGAGCGGGAACTGTAAGTATGCACTTGCAATTGAACATAGATTTGAGTATATTAATAATCGATATTTTTTTATCGATATTGGAGGAGCGATTGAGCGAGCCGGAAGCCTACAAAAAAGCAGCACTGCCCACTGTTCGGCGACTTCCTTCCTACCTGGCTATCCTCTGGGAGTTGCATAAGCAACAGGTTCAAACCGTATCCGGGACCCTGATTGCAGAAAAAATGCGCTGTGAGCCTATTCAGGTCAGAAAGGATCTGGCGGTGACCGGAGTGGTTGGCAGGCCGAGAATCGGCTTTGAAGTAAAAGCGGCCATTGAGGCAATCGAAAATTTTCTGGGGTGGAACAATAGCACCGATGCGTTTCTTATAGGAGCGGGAAGTCTGGGAAAAGCGCTTCTTGGGTATGGAGGCTTCATGAAAATCAACCTCAATATCATTGCTGCTTTTGATTCAGATCCCCGGAAAGTAGGAACAATCATTCACGGGAAAAAGGTCTTTGATATTGCAAAGCTGGAAAACCTGACAAGCAGAATGCATGTTCATCTGGCAATTCTTACCGTTCCATCCGGTACTGCCCAGAAAATCACTGATACACTGGTAAACTTTGGAATCAGAGGTATTTGGAATTTCACATCTGATAAACTGATCGTGCCACCGGAAGTAGTCGTACAAAATGAGGATCTATCCAGTGGTTTGGCGGTTCTTTGTTCCAGGATAAAAAGCAATACCGGAGAGCCGAAGTGAAAAGAACTGAAATTGTTATCTGTATGGGCAGTTCCTGCTTTTCCAGAGGAAACGGCAGGAATTACGAAGTGATTCAAGAATATTTAAAGCAGGGGATCTCTGACTTTGAAGTTGTAATCAGAGGGTGTCGGTGCGGGGGACAATGCATGAACGGACCTAATATCTGGATTGACGGAGTACTTCACACCAACATTGACAGAGGCAGTGTTATCGATATTCTTGAACATACTCTTAATGAAAAGCTAGGAGAAAACAATGCAGTATCTTAATCCTATCTATTCTGAAGAGACTCGCTGCCGGGATTGTTACAAATGTATAAGGGAATGTCCGGTCAAAGCTATTAAAGTGGTAAATGGTGAAGCCGAAGTGATTCCTGACTCCTGTATTCTCTGCGGACACTGTGTTGATGCCTGTCCGGTGGGAGCAAAGCGTGTTCGTGATGACCTCAGACGCGCCATTCATCTGATTAAGAGAAAAACTCCCTGTATTCTTTCACTGGCACCTTCGTTTACAGGCGAACTGAAAAACGTGACCCCCTCGCAGCTTATTCATGCTGCAAAAAAACTGGGTTTTTTCGGTGTAAGCGAAACGGCTTTAGGAGCACAGGAGGTATCGTCACGGATTGTCAATGATCTTAATAAAACATCCGGGTTGATGCTTTCGAGTGCTTGTCCTGCGGCAGTAGAGCTGATACAGAAGCATATGCCAAGATATTCCAAATACATTTCGCCGGTCCTTTCGCCTCTGCTTGCCCATTGTGTCATGCTCAGGAAAATGTACGGAGAGCATGCCGGGATTGTTTTTGCAGGACCCTGCATCGCAAAAAAGCAGGAAGCTGACTATAAGCAGGACCTTTTGGATGTAGCCATAACCTTTGAGGATCTTCAGAAATGGTTTGAGGCGGAAGGCATTAACATTTCTGAACAAGTTGCTGATGAAAGTGATGTATTCATTCCAGAGTGTTCCCAAAACGGCGCTCTTTACCCCATTGAAGGGGGAATGATTTCGACAATTAAGAACAGAGTGCGGGAGAACGATGCAGTATACCTGACATTGTCGGGCGTGAGCAATATCCGAAGCGCACTGGAAACACTTGATGAAAATCTGACTGATCGCCGGATTTTCATTGAACTTCTGGCGTGTGAGAACGGATGTGTCGCCGGTCCGAAGGCAACCAACAGGGCTTCCATCAATTCCCGCCTGTCTGTTCTTGATTATGCTTCTGACAGACCGGAGCACTGTGGTTCCGATTTCGTGGAACTTATCAGCCATTCTTATGTCCCTTTGGAAAAGCCAATGGCTGCAGTGACAAACGAGCAAATATCCACCGCACTGGCTTCCATTGGAAAGCTGCATACAAGTGATGAACTTAACTGCGGCTCCTGCGGCTATGTCAGCTGTCGTCTCTTTGCCCATGCCATTGTGGAAAAGAAAGCTGAACCCTGCATGTGCGTGTCTTTCATGAGATCGCTGGCCCAGAAAAAAGCCAATGCGCTATTGAAGACGATTCCCTATGGAGTGGTGATTGTTGACAGGGAACTTAAGATAATCGAATGCAATGAAAATTTTGCCTCCCTTTTCGGAGAAGAAATCAAAGAGATAAACGAGATCTGTCCCGGGTTGATAAATGCCAGCTTGAAGAAGGTCCTTCCGTTTCATGATCAGTTTAATCATGTTCTGGTGACCGGGCAGGAAATCACCCAGCATTTCGTGAAAACACCTGCCAAAACCTTCGCGGTTACCATCTTTACCGTGGAACTCAATCAGGTAGTTGGAGCGATAATGCGTGATGCCACTAAAACTGAACTGCGTAGAGAGCAGATAATCGAAAAAGCTCAGGAGGTTATAAGGAATACATCATCGACTGCACAGGAAATCGCCTTTCTCATGGGTAAAAACGCTGCGCAATCTGAAAAGATTCTCAATTCCCTGATCCAGAGTTTTTCCTGAAGAGCAATGTATGATTCAGAACAGTGATGTTTTCATAGAAATCGGACACAGTAAAATTTCCAAGCACAATAACAGTGCTTCCGGGGATGTTCTTCTGACACGTAAAATGGGTCGGGAACGAGTTGTATCCATACTTTGTGACGGTCTGGGCAGTGGAGTTGAGGCAAATGTGCTGGCCAGTTTTACTGCTTCCATGGGCATTGAATACATGTCGGGAGATCTTAAGATAAAGCGTGCTGCCGAACTAATGATGGATGCACTTCCCTTGTGTCCGTTAAGAAAAATCAGCTATTCCACCTTCACCATTGCAGATGTAAGTATCACGGGTGAAATGAGAGTGATTGAACATGGTAATCCGCCATTCCTGTTTTTCAGAGGTATGCGTCCCTTCAAAATAGAGGCCTCGGAGCTTCATATGCCGCGCTGGAAGAGCAGGTCGCTTAACTATGCCCGGTTCACCAGTGAAGTTGGTGACCGGCTTATCATGATGTCTGATGGTGTTTCGCAATCAGGCATGGGCAGTAGTGCATGGCCGATGGGCTTTGGTATGGATATGGTTAGCTCGGTAGCGGAAGATTCCATTAGCGGCAACGAATTAATTTCAGCTGATGAACTTGCTTCGGTCATCTGCAGAAAAGCCTTTCAAAATGATAACAATAGAGCAGGTGATGACATTTCCTGCACGGTTATTTACATGCGTCATCCACGGAGAGTCAGGGTACTGACTGGCCCGCCTTTCGATGCAAAAAAAGATTCTGATTACGCCGCTCTGTTGCGCGATTTTCCAGGGAAAACGGTCGTTTGCGGAGGGACCACTGCAAACATCATGGAGAGGGAACTGGGGCGTGAGGCGGTTATGGATCTATCCTGCATAGACCCGGTTGTCCCGGCCATTTCCCGGATGAAGGGTGTCGACCTGATAACTGAAGGTTGTATAACTCTTTCCTCTCTGGCAGGTCTACTGGAAAAAGAAGATAGGGTTTCCGGCAAAAACGGAGCAACCCTGTTCAGAGATATTCTTCTGGGGGGTGATGTAATCGAATTTTTTGTGGGTACGAGAGTGAACCAGTCCCACCAAGACCCGGCTCTTCCCATAGAACTTGACATCAGACGCAATGTCATCAAAAAAATAGCGTCGCTTCTGGAAACCAAATATCTGAAAGAAACCTCAATACATTATTATTGAAAAATCGAGGATTGTAATGGAAAAAATCAGTGTAAAAGTTTGTCTGGGCACCACCTGTCATCTGATGGGTTCATCACACCTGCAGTCACTGGAACAGGATCTGCCTCAATACCTCAGAGACCGAGTGGAAATCAAGTGGTCCCGCTGCCTTGGTCATTGTAAAGAGGAGAATTATGGTCGGGCACCGTTTGTCTTAGTAGGTGAAGAGATGATTTGTGAAGCAACAGTATTCAAGATAATCGAAAAGCTTGATGAAATAACAAAATAGGACTGTGATCATGCACTACGATAATAATGCAACCAGAACACGCAGGAGTATTCTTGTCCGGGTCGCCCGTCTCTTTCTTGACGGTAAACTTAGGGAGTCGGTTGACAGAATACCTTTGGAGATGAGGCCTCGAGGCGGTAAGGCCTACCGGTGCTGCATTTATAAAGATCGCGCAATCATAAAATACCGGATTATGGCTGCCCTGGGCTATGGCATGGAAGATGAAACAGATGAGCTGGAAAGCTTACAAAGCTACGCCGGAAAGAGTCTTGACCGAATGGAACCGGCTCAGGGCGAACCGCTCTCTCTTCTGGAAGAAGCCTGTTCGGCATGTGTCCAGAGCAAATTTTTTGTCACTAACGCCTGCAGAGGCTGCATGGCCCGACCCTGTACTTTAAACTGTCCAAAAAAGGCCATCACCATTGGCGACAAGGGCCAGGCAGAGATAGACAGTGCTAAATGTGTCAACTGCGGTATATGCATGAAGGTATGCCCTTATCATGCCATCATCAGAATTCCTGTGCCCTGCGAAGAAGCCTGCCCGACCGGGGCTATTGAAAAGGACGGTAATGGCAAAGCACGTATAGATTTTGACAAGTGCATTTTTTGCGGAAAATGCATGAGAGAGTGCCCTTTCGGGGCCATTATGGAACGTTCCCAGATGATCGATGTGCTCCGGGCACTCAAAACAGACAAACCGGTTATTGCCATGGTCGCCCCTGCATCGGCTGCACAGCTCGTCGCAAATTATGCTCAGCTTGTCACCGCATTGAAGATGCTAGGCTTCAGTTCTGTAGTGGAGGTGGCACTTGGAGCTACTATTACAGGTCAACAGGAAGCTCTGGAATTTCAGGAAAGAATGAGTGAGAATAAAACTTTCATGACAAGTTCCTGCTGTCCATCTTATGTCATGGCAGTGGAAAAACATATTCCGACACTAAAAGACAAAGTTTCCACCACACCTTCGCCTATGCACTTTACAGCCGAAGTGGTGAAAAAGGAAAACCCCGATTGCCTGACAGTGTTCATAGGGCCTTGCGTGGCAAAGCGAAAAGAAGCACATGCAGACCCGCTGGTCGATTTCGTGCTGACATCCGAAGAGATGCTTTCCATGTTCGCTGCAGCTGAAATTGATGTGGCTCAATGCGATGAGAATTCCGATGTCGAAAAAATTCCCGCTCTGAGCCGGAGATTTCCAATCATCGGAGGAGTATCTGAGGCTCTGAAGGCGCAGCTTACCGATCCTCAACTAGTAAAAAGCCAGGTTGTTGACGGCATTAACAGGCAGAATATGAAACTACTTAAGGTTTATGCTGCCAAGGGGATTCAGGGAAATTTTCTGGAGGTTATGGCCTGTGAAGGAGGATGTGTAAACGGCCCATGCTCGACCGAAAATGTTACCAAAGCTCGTCAGAGAATAATCAGCTTCAGTCAGGAACTGCCGGTTGAATCACTAGGTTGATTTTTGAAGCGGGGAAGGGGTTATCAGCAGGCTACACTAATCTCTTCTTCGTATTTGAAGCCCAGCATATAAATAGATTCGACGCTTCGGACCGCCCACACCAGCCGAACCGGCTTCATGTTTCCTAGGCTGTCCTTCACGTAGAGAATCTCCTCCCGATTTGGAATATCCTCGCCGAAATAGGTACCGGATATTCCGCCTTCGCTCACGTCCCTGAGGTAAATAGGACAGGCGCAATCTCGGTTTTTTGCCGGGCGCTCAATAAAAAACTTATCAGAACAAGGCTGTCGAACGTATCTTCTCTTATCGGACTGCATGGATTGTTCTCCTTTCCACGCACTTTGAACATTCTCAATATAATTTGTACAAAAAACAGTAATCCAAGTTCATTCAACAGTTCTCAAAAATTAATGACAATTTTTTTAAAAAACCAGCCCGTTTTAAAAGCACGGCAAAAAATCGTTGACGCTTTCCGGCAAAATGCCAATTTGATTCTGCTTTCACCACCCGGAAGCGGTAAATCCACCTGCGTTCCGCTTTTTTTCCTGGATGAGCCATTCAATTTTTGCAAAATTCTGGTTCTTCAGCCCCGAAGAATGGCGGCGACACACCTTTCCACCTTTGTTGCCGGCACGCTCGATGAGGAACCGGGTGAAACAGTGGGCTATCAGGTCAGGTTTGAATCCAAAATATCCTCCCGCTCCAGAGTGATCTACCAGACCTACGGAGTGTTTTTGCGACAACTCCTTGAAAATCCAACTCTTGCAGATGTCGATCTGGTCATTTTTGATGAGTTCCATGAGCGAACTCTGGAAATGGATCTGGCTTTAGCATGGCTTAAACACCTGCGAAACACTCAGTCCGGAAATCCCGGTTTGATTGTGATGTCGGCCACCCTCGATTGCACTTCTCTTCAATCCTATCTGGCTGAAACTACCCTGCTTGAGATTTCTGCGACGCGGTTTCCGGTCGAGATATCACATCAGGAGAAGGAAAAACTGGGTGTTCCCATTGAAGAACAGGCTGCCAAAGCCTACCAGATGTGTCTAAATCTGGAAGGATCAGCACTCATTTTCATGCCCGGGATAAGAGAAATCAACAGAACTATCTCTATTCTCGAGGAGTTCTGCCGGAAAAAGGGTATTTCTCTTCGGGCGCTCCACGGGTCCATGCCTCTGCGTGAGCAGATGGAGGTAATTGAATCAGCGGAAAAGACTCAGTGCTGTATTGTAAGCACAAATCTGGCAGAAACGTCCATTACCGTTCCCGGGGTGAAGCTGGTTATAGATTCGGGGCTGGTCAGAAGAAGCGCCTACGATCCCGACAAAGATCGTAACACACTGTATTTAAATCAGATAAGCATGTTTAATGCACATCAGCGCTCAGGCAGAGCAGGCAGAACCGGTCCGGGCAGATGTATTCGACTCTGGTCTTCCGACACAGAAAAAATGATGAAAGAAACTATCGAACCGGAAGTACTGCGCCTGGAATTATCAAATTTGGTTCTAACGGTTCTTG
The DNA here is from genome assembly GCA_023436205.1 of Fibrobacterota bacterium. GTDB lineage: Bacteria > Fibrobacterota > Chitinivibrionia > Chitinivibrionales > Chitinispirillaceae > JAEZKC01. Next base: position 243,825 of record JAEZKC010000106.1, on the reverse strand, counting down.
GCCTCTTAAGCAAGTGTCCCTCCCAAAAGTATGAAACGATGTTTCTTCCTTGGCTGTGTGCGCCGGAGTCGAGCAGATGGGAAAGCGCTCTATCCCAGTTACTGGCTTCGGGAGCTGTCAAAAGGGATGCAAATGGCGCATTTTCAATAACTTCGCTGGGTGAGAAGATCCTCTCTCTTCCGATCCATCCGCTGACAGCGGCGGTTCTTCTCAAGGCTCAGGAAAGAGGAAATCTTTTTCTCTCCTGCGCAGCGGCAGCGGTTTGGGAGAGCAGTGAAAGATCAGGAATGGCAAATGTTTTCGAAACCGCTCTGGAAATGGTGGATACAACTATTCCCGGAGAAACCGGTTCTCTTTTCAGGCAGCTCAGATCACATTTCGATGCCGCACGGCTCTCCCGGGAGGAGGCTCTCTGCTCACAAAATTCATTAGAAAAGCTTCTAGCCGATTTTTTCCCATCCTGGGCAGAAGTACTGCATCATCGCATAGCCGTTTACGATGATAAAGAGGGCAAATATCTGTTATCAGGTGGCAAGTATGCTTCACTTCCGACAGGAACAGAAGACAAGCCGGCGTGCATTGTAGCTTTAACGATTCGCAATTCGGCAGGATCCAGTCAAAGCCGCAAACAGGCGATTATGCAATACATTCCTTGCGATGTGCAATGGGTGGAGGCGTTTTTCAGATCAGAATGCCGACGTGAGGCTGTGTTTGCTTTTTCCGAAAAGGAGCAGCAGGTAATTGCACAGGAGCAGGTCCTCTGGAGAGGAATGGTTCTGCGAAAGAGCAGCAGACCCGGTCATGAGGTGGATCCTCACAGGGCGGCAGAACTGCTTGCGGAAAAGGTCATTGAGGAAAGTGACAACTGGGAACCTAGAACCATGCAGCTTATCTATAGAGTAAGATTGGCGAAGGGGGCTGTTCCAGAATACGGTTTTCCGGCCTTGGACAGGGAAGATTATCTGCTGATGTTTACAGATGCCTTTACCGGCGTATCATCCATTAAGAATGCTGATGATGCATTTGTACAGAGGGTGATCCGAAACTATATCGGAGCCGCGCTTCATGCCGAACTTGACAGGCTTTTACCCGAGAAGCTGAAACTTCCCTCGGGGCGCACCGCTAAAGTAAACTATTCCGAGGATGCCCGACCTGAGGTTAGCGCGCGCATAGGTGACTTTGTCGGGGTAACCAGTGTCAGCTTGTGTGACGGGAAAATTGCCGTTTGTTATGATATTCTTGCACCCAATTTCCGGACAGTTCAGAAGACGGTGGACATTGCGGGTTTCTGGAAGAACACCTATCCTGAGCTCAAGACGCAGCTTCAGAGGCGTTATCCAAGGCATCCGTGGCCGTGAGGGGGGAAAACTCACGCTAAGCGACGATGAATAGCTGGTTCTATTCATAATGAGTCCACATGCGAATTACTTTTACAACTTTTTCGGTTTCGATAACCTGATATACTAATCTATGCTGAAAATTGATTCTGCGGGAATAAGCTCCGTGAAGATCACCTATTAGTTTTTCATATTTTGGAGGAGTTTGAAATGAGTTTTCTCTGAGGACCTCCAGTAACTTTTCAACGCTTTTTTTTAATCCGGCGTTAGCAATTTTCAATGCATCCTTCTGAGCCTGCTTCGTAAACAGCAGACGCCATGAAGGTGTTACCACTTAAGGTCCTCATCGCAATCCGAAACAAGCGTATTTAACCCTTTGCGGATCGACTCACGCATCCCCGGTATTGAAAGCAGGTGAAGCGTTTCCTGAATCGCAGACCAATCGTCCTCGGAAATCAGAACGGCACCACCCTGTTTGCCTAATATATGAATAGGCTCATGGGATTGAGCCGTTTGGGCGAGAAGATTGGAAAGCTTCTTTTTAGCTTCGGAAAGGGACACTTTGGTCATTGTTGCCTCCCGATAGAATAATATTTTCCGCCATCATTCTCTACCCGGAAAATCTTCATAATTTACGTAACGAATGAAATGATATTGCATTAGGCGTGGGTAAAATGGAGCCCACCCTTCGACTCCCAAATAGCCGGAAATAGTAGCAAATCATGAACTCAAGAGGAGGGGCTCACGCAAAGACGCTAAAACACCAAGCAAGAGAAGAACTCAGATGGTTTTAGATTCTAATGTTTTCATTTTCTGCTTCGCGGCCTTAGCGGCTTGGCGTGAAATTTTTCCGGGCTAAATAAACCGCGACACCGGGACTTTAAAAACTTCAGAAAGCTTCCTGGCCATTTCCTTGCTGATCCCCCGCTTTCCTTTTTCCATGGCCGATATGTTCTGACGGGGGATATTGCCCAGTTTCTTTCCAAGCTCGGTCTGAGTCAGGCCGGCATTTTCCCTATAGATCCGGATGTTGTCTGCGGGAGTAATCTGAGAATCTATGGATTTAAACCACTCATTTTCAAAAACACTCACCAGTTCGCCTTTTGCTACCGAGTAATCTTCATCCCTGAGCACCAGATTTTCCCTGTACTCTTCCTTTAATCTGTCAATCAACCAGCCTGGAATTTCACCCTTGATTTCCAGAACCGGTTTGTCAGTACGGGGCGCTTTCACGACTGCCAGCATAATACACCTCAATAATTAAAGTTCCTTCTTCACACTTCCAGCATGCCACCCAACTGTAACCTAAATGACAATGATATCTGTTTTCACCGAGTTTGCTATAATTGGACCATTGAAGAAGAACCGGCCCCAGGTCTCTCAAGTCCTTTACTAACACGGCAAATTTCTTCTGGACATGCAGCGGTAATTTGTCCAGGTTCCTTAAAATTCCTGCTTATAACTCTTTAAAAGCCTGTGCTTTCATAAATTAAAAGTAATCAATTATTGATTACTAATCAAATCTTATTCCTTAGCGTCCAGAATTTCTCCATAACGGATGAATTCGATAACGAAAGAAATGTATATCGAACCCTCCGACTCCGGTAAAAGGCACGGATGAACAGCAGGGAAGAACCGGTAAAATCCGGAGTTGGAGGGGCTCACGCAAAGACACTAAGACGCCAAAGAAGAGAAGAACTCAGATGGTTTTAGATTCTAATGTTTTCATTTTCTGCTCCGCGGGCTTAGCCGGCTTGGCGTGAGATTTTCCTGAACTTGTAAATATGCATGTTCAGCACTATATTATGCATATAGTAATAAGGAGGGTAATTTATGAGAACTACTTTAAATATTGATGATGAAATGATTGAGAAAGCTTCAGTACTGACCGGGGTAAAAGAAAAAACAGCATTGGTAAGAATGGGACTAGAGGCCTTGATTGCGCGCGAAAGTTCCAGAAAGCTTGCTGAACTGGGCGGAACTGAAAAGAACATTAAAAACATAAGAAGGAGGCGACCACCTTCTTATGGTGATAGTTGACACCTCCGTTTGGGTAAATCATTTCTACAAGCGAGACCTTAAACTGGAAGCCCTTCTGCATAACAATGAAGTCATAATGCATGAGTTTATTGTTGGTGAATTGGCCTGTGGAAATCTGAAAAACCGCAATTTGATATTGAGCCTATTTGATACTCTACCCAAAGCAGAAACCGTGAACTCCGAAAAATATCTCCATTTCCTTGAAAAACAGAAATTATTCGGATTAGGATTGGGATTTGTGGATCTCCATCTTCTTGTTTCTGCATACCTTAGTGAAAACCACCTTTTTACTTATGACAAAGCATTAGCGGCTGCGGCAAAAAAGTTTTCTCTTCTGTTTTGAATTTACAGAGTATATACCGCTCACTCCTCTACTCCGAAGATGGGCTATGGTCAGCAACGAGAATTTCCGGTGCAGGTTTGCGATGAACTATGAATCCAGAATTGGAATGGCTCACGCAAAGACGCTAAGACGCCAAGCAAGAGAAGAACTCAGATGGTTTTAGATTTTTGGGTTTATCTTCTTCTTCGCGGGCTTGGCGGCTTGGCGTGAGATTTTCTTTTCCCTGGCACCCTGAAACAGGCATATCCAACTCTTTGCGGATCGACTCGCGCATTCAGCGTATCCTGAGTGGCAGACCCACCTCCTCGGAATTCAAAACGGCATTACTCATGCAATAAGCTCATGAATCCGGAATAGGAGGGCTCACGCAAAAACGCTAAGACGCCAAGCAAGAGAAGAGTTCAGTTTTTTTGATTCAGCCGCTGTCCAGAAATCCGGCCTTCGTTATGTGGAAACATTTAGTTTAGTATATGAAAACAAGAGGGCTTATCAGAACGAATTTTTAGAGGAGCAAATAAATGAAGGCGGCTCACATGGAAAAACAATCAATACCTAAAACCATTCCTCTTCTTATCATGAAAGAGAAAGAGTTATATGTGGCATTCTCCCCCGCCCTGGAGTTATCAACCTGTGGGAAAACGGTTCAGGAAGCCAGGCAGAACTTCACAGAGGCACTGGGGCTTTTTTTTGAAGAGTGCTTAAGAATGCGTACTCTTGATCAAGTGCTGGAGTCTTGCGGGTGGGTGAAGGATCGTGATAAGGGATGGGTGCCACCAACATTTATCGGGGAAGAAAATATAACTCTGCCAGTTTCGATTTAGATCTAGAGTGGGAAGACTTTCACAGATACCTTCTGACAAATTTGAAAAATTCCTGAAATCTATTGGATGCTCGTTTGTCAGACAGAAGGGAAGCCACAAAGTTTATTCCCGCTCCGGGTTGAATCGACCAATTATTATTCCAGTTCACCCCGGAAATCTTCCAGTGTTTGTGATAAAAAACAATCTGCGAATTTTGAATATTTCAACCGATGAATTTTTGAACATTATATCCAACTTCTAATTTCTTTACGGCTTTGCCTGCGATTACCTTCAACATTTAAAAGAACGCAGAAAAAATAAAACCAGGAGCATAATTTCCGGTGACAGTTTCCCGACTACCCCCCTAACCAGACCCTGCGTCATGATGGTACGCCGCTGCCCGGGGTGGTAGCATCAAAGGCCTTTAGCACCCCTAAAATTCTGATCTGAACTATTTTTGTTAACGGCGAAGACGCCTTTCAGGTCACCAGGCGTAGTGTCCCGCTTTGGAGTACTGGCGAAAACAGGCAAAAGAGTTCATTTAACACGATTTCAATCCATACACAATCACCGTGAACACGGCACATCGTTTGCACCTCCTATTTTGGCCGCACATTTAATCGGGCAAAGGATACGCCATGAACCCAGGGCTGACAAAAACCGCTCTCCTAAGCGTGCTCTTTTCAGCCGCTCTCTCCTTTTCCGATACCCTTACTCTCTCGCAGGCAGAAAACATCGCCTCTGAAAACAGCTTTCAGGTAAAAGCGGCCATGGGTGAAAAAAACGCTGCCCGCTGGGAACGGTTCAGTACAATCGGCACTCTTCTGCCCTCAATTTCATTTTCAACCAACTGGCTTCAATTCGAAGGTGGCGATCAGACGATTCCCGGGGAGCAGATTCCATCCACCGGAGCAGGTCCGGCCATTACCGGTGAGGGATACAATCATCAGCTTACGATAAGTCAGCCTATATTCAACGGGGGCGGTGAAGTGATCGGGTATCTTGCTGCCTCAAGCAGTGTTTCCGCAGCCGAATATCAGCTCAAGAGTGCCAGGCAAACAGCCATAGCGAGTGTTCGGGAGGCCTATTTCAACGCACAGATGCTTTCTGAACAGAAAAGAATCGACAGTATCAGTTACGAATGGGCCAGAACCAACCAGTACAGGGCCCAGGTGCGCTATGAGGAGGGGGTGATTCCCCCTTATGAGCTTCTGAGGTGGGAAGCCGAGGTGGCAGACCGCAAAGGTAATCTTGTGAGTTCCTCGGCAGCTTACAAAATCGCCCTGGCCCAACTCTATACATCCATGGGCAGAACATTAAACGAAGGTCAGAATGTAGAACTCCAAAGTGCTTCTCTTTTAGAAAGCTGGTATGACAGCACTGCAACGCTTCCTGCCGGTAGTGCTCAGAACAATCCCGATCTTAAAGCGGCGCAGGAGCAGCTTACAACCGCCAGTCGTGGTTCCGTTCTAAATTTGACACAATATCTTCCCAGCTTTAACGGCTTCGTTCAGTATACCTGGCCCCCGCAGGATCAGCTCTTCCCTCAGGGGGATAATTTCTGGACCTACGGGATTCAGGCCAACTGGACCCTTTTTTCCGGAGCGCAACGGTATTCCGATTACCGTAAAAGTCAATTTCAGCTGGAGGCCCTTTCCGCTCAGACAGAACAATTAAATGAAACCGTGCAAATTTCCATCTTTCAAAGCCGCACGCAGTTCATTGCTTCAAAGGAACAGGTTTCTGCAGCCAAGTCGCGTTATGAACTGATGCAGCGGACTTTGTCCATGGTGGAGGAACGATACGAATCGGGCCTGGTGGGGATAATAGACCTTCTTGACACCAGAATCACCGCAGATTCGGCGTATATACTTTACCTGCAGTCACTTGCCAATGCAATAATGGCCAGGACCGCTTATCTTCGGGCGACAGGCCTTCTGGAGGTAGACAGGTGAAACTATTTGGAACAGGTTTGGCGTTTCTGCTGTTGCTTTCCTGCAATCGCCAGGATCAGCAGAATGGAGATGGGCAAAGTGTAAATACCATTCCTGCCGTGGAGGCGGTAATTATCACTCCCGGTATTCTTAACCCCTATATTTACAAATCAGGAACTGTATCAGGCATCAATGAGGCCATTGTGGTATCCGAAACGCAGGGGATAATCCGCTCTGTCGAATTTGAACTGGGAGATGAAGTTGACAGTTTACAAGAGCTTCTGGAGGTGGATCGGGAGGAGACCCGCTTTGCGCTCAAGCAGGCTGAGCAGCAGTTGTCAACAGCTAAAATGAATCTGGAGGCATCGCAGCGCCTCTATAAAGACAGTATCATTTCCAGAAGTGAATATGAGCAGGCCAGAAGCACTTATAACGGGGCGCGTGCCGCCTATGAGTCTGCTCTCAATCAGTTTCAAAACACGCTTATCCGTTCACCTATCAAGGGACAGGTGGCATCCAAGGAGCCGGGCATCACGGTGGGGGGCTTTCTGGCTCCCGGAGCAGCCGTAGCCCGAATCGCCGATCTCAATGGCTTCAAGGTGGAGCTGGCTGTGGGGGAAGGGGAAATCGGATTTATAGAGAATGGTGCGCCCGTAAAGGTCCTCATTCCCTCTTTGAGTCCCGATTCTCTCTTTAACGCTCAGGTGACTGCCGTGGCATCGGGAACACAGCCTCAAAGCGGCAGTTACTCTGTTATAGTCACCTGGAAAAATGAGGGGTCGCTAGTGCGGGCAGGAATGAGCGCCTCACTGAAAATCAGAACCAGTGACAACGATTCGGTTTTAATCGTGCCCTCCGCGGCACTGCTTGGCGATAGTGACAGTACCAGAGTGGTTAAAATAATCGCCGGCAAGGCGCATATTCAGCAGGTTACAATAGGAAAAAAGTCCGGGAACCGGTCGGTGGCACTGAGTGGTTTGTCCAGCGGAGACACGGTGGCGCTGAGCCGCACATCATCGCTGGCGGAGAGCGATTCAGTAGTGGTAAGCATAGTAGGCAGAAGCGGGAGTTGGGAGTGAGTATCGGATCGTTTTCAGTTCGCAATTCTGTTCTTCTCAATATTACCATGGTCAGTCTTCTTCTGCTGGGATGGCAGAGCCTGTCCCGCCTGCCAAGGGAGCAGTTCAGTGAGGTTCCCTTTTTCTGGGTGATCATTACCGTTCCCTATCCTGGCGCATCACCATCCGACATTGAGCGCAGCATTGCCGTTCCGGTGGAAAATCAGCTCGACGGCATTCCTCGTGTAAAGGAGGTGCAGAGCATCATCAGAGAGGGTCTGGCAGTGGTTCAGGTCCAATTTGAGGAAGGCATGTCCCGGGAGGAGTTTGCGAGTTTATATAATGAAGTGCAAACTCGGTTCAGCAGGGTTGAGTTGCCAGACGGAACTCTTGACCCGGTAGTGAGCGATTTTTCCAGCGCCGATTTTTTACCGGTGATAGAGGTTATTCTAAACGGAGAGGTAGATTCGGTTGTACTTGTAAGCGAGGCTCGAAGGCTCAAGGACGCGCTCAGTTCACTACCGGAAGTATCGAGAGTGGAACTGGTGGCGGCTCCCGAGCGGCAGTTGAGGGTTTCCGTGCAGAGGGCTTCGCTTGAGGCGACCGGGGTAAGTCTCGAGCAGGTGGTGGGAGCGGTATCCGGAGCAAATGTCACCATACCGGGAGGGCTTCTTATCACCCCCAGTCGTCAATATCTGGTAAGGACGTCCGAAGAAAAGAAAACTCCTCAGGAGTTTGATAATATCGTTGTGCGCCCCGAAACTCAGGAGTCGGGTCTGGTTCGCCTTTCCGATATTGCCCAAATCTATGAAGGGCTTGATCCAAACGCTGCGGTGGGCCGCTACAATTTAAAGCCCGCCGTTGGTTTGCAGGTATCGAAAATTACCACAGCCTCTTCCATAGATGTAGTTGACAATGTAAAGAGAGTGGTGGAAGAGTTCTCACCATCACTTCCCCTGGGCCTCAAGATAAACTATTTAAACGACAGCACCATAAGAATTCGACGAAGCATTTCCGTTCTTGAAACAAATGCTCTTTTCGGTTTTTTCCTGCTTTTAATAGTGCTGTGGTTTTTTGTGGGAATCCGCAACTCCTTCATGATAAGCCTGGGTATCCCCATTACTTTTGCCATAACCTTTGTCGTAATGGAGCTCATTGGAGAATCTCTCAACGGAAACAGTCTCTTTGCTCTGGTGCTTGTTCTTGGGTTGATTGTTGATCATGCGATTGTGATTATTGAAAACAGTTACCGGTATCAGCAGCAGGGGCTTTTGCCGGCAGAGGCGGCCATCAGAGGAACCGACGAGGTGGTATCCCCTGTAATTGCGGCCACTGCCACCACCGTGGCCGCTTTTCTGCCGCTCATGATTGTCCCCGGTCTGATCGGGCGATTCTTAAGGGTTATTCCACTGGTGGTTACCATCGCTCTGGTTGCCTCCACTTTTGAGGCGTTGCTTTTTCTTCCCACTCATTTTGCACACTGGAGCAGTTCCAAGGTTCACAAGAGGAAAAAACTGATCGTGAAACTTGAAGAGTTCTGGGTTTCTTTTCTTTCCCGGTCATTCCGGTATCGCTACCTAACTGCTTTGATATCGCTGGTTGTATTGGGAGTTCTTCTTTATCTGCTGACACTTGTGCGTCAGGACCTGTTTACAGGAGAGGAATATAGCTATTTCTATATCGAGATTACCATGCCTCCGGGCACACCGCGTGAGAAGACATTACAAACCGTGGAGGAGTATGAAAAAGTTCTGCAGTCCCGTATTCGCGAGGGTACAGTAAGGTCTGTTTTTGCGGTTGTGGGAGAGGGCGGTCAGGGTCTGAGCACTTTGAGTCTTGATAATTTGGCCCGCATTGTGGTTGAGTTGCCCGAGAGGGAGGAGGGACGTCAAGTTTCGGTTCAGGAAATAATGAACAACGTGCAGAAGAGTTCAAGCAAGATTGCCGGCCCTGATGAAGTGCTGTTCAGAACGGTGCAGGGTGGTCCTCCGGTGGATGATCCGGTTTCCATTCGACTGTATGGTGATGATCTCGATGAACTTGCTCAGGCATCCACGGAGTTGAAACGTCATTATTCCCAATATGCCCAATTGTATAACATCCGAGATAATATCGAGCGTGGGACTCCTGAGCTTAATGTTGATGTGGATCTTTTCAGCGCCTCCCGTTTTGGGCTGACTGTGGAATCGATCGGATCTTACGTACGCGGTCTTCTGGATGGTATTCCCGCGACTACGGTTTTTGATAAAAATGAAGAGATAGATGTAATAGTCTCTCTTGATCCGCAGGATATCAACTCCTCAACTCAACTTCAGACTATCTCTTTGCCCTCTCCTGCCGAGGTACTGGTTCCCTTTTCCACCGTGGCCTCTCTTAAGGATACCTCGTCTATAGCGTCTATTCGGCGCCTTGATGGCCGGCGAGTGGTTACGGTTTCAGCGCAGGTTTACGAAGGAACCGATCTTACGGGTATCAATCAGGAAATTATCTCCTATTACAAATCACAAATGGCTCCCCGTTTCCCCAGAATCACTCTTGAAGCCGGAGGCGAGTTTGAGGAATTTCAGAACATACTCTCCGATATTCTCAGGCTCTTTCTGGTGGGTATATTCCTTATGTATGTGATTTTAGGCACTCAGTTCAATTCCTATACTCAGCCACTGCTTCTCATGTTCACTATTCCATTTGCGTTTGGCGGAGTTATTCTCTATCTGCTGCTCACTGGCACGGCTTTTTCAACGGTTGTCATGTATGCGGGGGTGGCCCTGGCCGGAATCGCGGTGAACGATTCCATCGTGCTTATAGATTTCATAAATCACAATCGCCGAAAAGAGGATACCTTGGAAGCAGCGGTCATTGAGGCAGTAAGGGTTCGTTTACGGCCGATTATTCTTACTTCGGTAACCACAATCGGAGGGCTTCTGCCCACCGCATTGGGATTGGGTGGAGTGTCTCCGGTTTGGAGCCCCATGGCTTCCACCATCATTTTCGGGCTTGTCTTCTCCACTTTTACTGCCTTGTTCATTATTCCCAGCTATTATTTCATCGGAACGGAAATCGGAGCTAAAATCGGGACCTATAAAACCAGAATAATTCATCGATTCAAGAGGTGATGATTGGATTCAATTAAAAAAGGGAAAAATAAGGTAACTGTTTCATTGTTGGCCGTTTCTTCAATTCTTACGCTGCTCGTTTTTGTGGCCGATCTGCTTCTGCCGCTTGGTTATTCAATTTGGCTTCTTTTCACCGTTCTTCTTCTCCTTATATCTTCCGTACCTAATCGGCGCATACTCATAGCCGCATGCTCTGTTTTTACTCTTATGATCATGTTCGGCTTTTTCTATTCCGATAACTCCGCCCGACCTCTGGTTTCCTTGCTCAACAGGGGAGGAGCCATAATTACCTTATGGATTGTCGTCTTTATACTCTCCAGGCGCATCAGTACACTTCATCTCCTTAAGCATTATTCCCACATGAGTGAAGCTGTACTGGGATCGATCAACGAAGGTTTGATGTTGGCTACTCCGGAGGGGCAGGTAATTAGAATTAACCGTACAGCGCAAAAACTATATGGATACAAATCCGAAGAGGAAGCACTGAGGGCCTTTTCCAGAATGCAGATCGGATGGGAGCTATTTGATTTTAACGGCAACCAGGTGCCTATAGAAGAATGGCCGCTGCACAAATCATTACGGAAGAGTTTCGAAGGGGAGATCTACCGGAATTATAGAGTCGACAATGGTAGCTGCTGGTACGGAAGTTACTCCGGTGCACCAGTTTTTAACTCAAAGGGGAAACACTGCCTTTCAGCCATAACATTCAGAGATGTTTCATCTCTGGTGCTTAAGGAGCTCAATCTGAAGGAAGCTGTTTCTGCTGCTGAAAATAAGGCCAGTGGATATGAAGACAAGGCATCAGTTCTTGATACGATTCTGGAGTGTATACCCGATCCACTATTCATTGCCGATAATTACAACCATATTCGTTTCGCCAGTCATAGCGCCGAAACATTCCTGGGCCTGGAAAAGGAACGCATCGTGAGCACCAGGAGCGACTTTCGGGCTCAGGACTGGGGAATTTACCATCCGAATTCCTTTACTCCCGCAAAAATTGAGGAGATGCCTTTATCCAAGGTACTTAACGGTGGTCAGAGCGTTACCAATGAAGAATGGCTGGTATTCAGGGCCAAGATCCGCAGAACTGCTTTGGTAAATGCAGTGCCACTTGTTAATAACTCAGGAGAAAAAGTGGGGGCTCTGAGTATCTGGAGAAATTATTCAGAACGGAAAAACAAAGAGCTCGAACTCGAACACGAGTTGCGCAGAAGTAAAGAAGCTGATTATATCAGAAAAAAAATACTGGAATCTGTTCCTTTCCCGCTGGCATTACTGGCTAATGACCAGAAAGTTGAATGGACCAACAATGCTTTTTTACAACTGTTGCAACCAAACAACAGATCTTTTAAAGGTAAACTTTTATCAGATTTACTTGAATCCGATGAGGAGGAAATGCTTGCCTTTTTAGACCAGGCAGTTGCAACAAAATCACCTCAGCAAATAAAGCTTCAACAGCATAAAAACCAGAGTGTAATCTGCTGGGATATGAGTATAATCCCTATTCTCGACACTTCAGAAAAAGTCAGCAATATAGTAATATCCATATACGTGCAGTACAGGCAAACTCGGCAGAATATTCAGAAAACTGAAAGCTTCTGAGTCAGAAATAACAATCAGCAGAATCAGATTTTTGCCTGTTGCGAGTACGAAGTATTCAAAACCGCAGTATGTTCCCTACTCCTAAATCATTGTAAATCAATACTATGGCTCAATCTAATTGACTTGATGCTCATTTTCTGCTATACTGTTATGGTGCATTACTATCAAAACGCTCTCTGTGGACCGCTGTCCCAGTGCAGCCTGGAAGGTAATCAGTGGTCAGCATCCTATTGATCGCCCAAAATGAACGCGAACAGCAGATCCTCAAGCTGGCTCTCGAACAGCGTGCGGTCAAGGTAATCCTCTGCCGCCCAACATATCAGCATTACATGCTGCTTCTCCAGTACTCTCCCGATCTGGTGATAATGGAATTCCCGCGCCTCTGTACTGAGCAGATTCATTTCGCCTCGCTTATGCAGAAAAACAAGCGTACCAGGAAAATAAACCTCATTGGATATGGTGATCCGGTTGACGATATGACACGCAGGGGACTTTCAAGAGATGGTGTCAAATACTACCTGGAACGACCCTTGAAGTTTTCTATGATGCTATCGCATATAGAACAAATTATCAAGGGCAACAACAAAACCTTAGTTTGTGAAACGGTCATGTCTGACAAGGAAAAGGATCTGGAACTGATTCTGGGAGGAAGTGCTGCCCCCTCAGAGAAGATCGAGGCTATGATCCGTCATGTTTCCGCACTTCTTGCATTTCCGTTTACTGTAGCTCGGGTGCTTAGACTCACCCAGGATGCCAAATCCGGTGCCGGCGATCTGGCCAAGGCCATAACCGCAGATCCCGCAATAACTGCCCACATGCTTAAAGTGTCCAATTCCGTCTTTTTTGCCAGTTCCTCAAGACGAATAAGTTCGGTGAAGGATGCCATTGTGCGCATCGGATTTCAGGAAACCAAAAAAATTGTAATGAGTATGTCAGTTATAAATCTGTTCGATAAACGCAAGGAATCTGCCGGGTTTAATCGTACCGATTTCTGGAACCACTCCCTTGCGGTAGGAATCATAGCCGAACGCATTGCCCGACACATGGGCTCTCTTAATACGGAAGAGGCTTTTCTGGGGGGACTGCTGCATGACCTTGGAATCATGATTCTCGATGAGTTTTTACCAGGTGTTTTCGACAAATCCCTTGAATGTACAGTCAAACAGGCTGGCCATTTCCCTGACTGTCAAATGAAAGAGCTGGGGGTTAATCATCTGGATCTTTTAGGAGGTCTCTTTCCACTGTGGAAGATTCCTGATGAAATTACCGAAGCGGTTACCTTTCAGTTCAAGGTGCTAAGTTATGAGGAAGGTGACCTGAGAACACCAGGCCTGAAGTTGGCCCTTTGCATTGGTTTAGCAAATATTATTTCCAAATCACTTCAAATTGGGCGGGAATGTGACGAATTTGTGTTTCCTGTAAGCAATGAACTCATGATGGCAGCCGGATTAAGTACCGGTGTGAGCAAAACTTTTATTGAAGGTGTGACTAATTCAATCGACATTTTCCGCCGGTTTCTACACCTTGATTCTGAAAATCAGGAACGACAGGATTCGCCTGAAATTAATATCTCCGTTGCCGTAATCAATGTTGCGGGAGACCTTTATATCCCCTTGGATGCTTATCTGAAAAAAGAGGGCTATAGGCTGGAGGTTTACCAGCTTGAACCAAATTCTGCCGAACTCACTGAAAAATTCAACCTCCTAATAGTATGGTTTTCATCATTGATTAGTGTTAACTTCGAAAAACTCACTCTAATGAGGGATTCTGCAAATCGCTCCACACCGGTTATGATGGTTGGTCCTGAAGCAGAATTGAAAAATGTTCCACCTGAATATTCCTGCCTGCCCTCCTCCTGTGATCTGAGACAATTAACTCTCCTTACAAGTGAAGTGGCTTCGGGTAAAACAGTGCGTATCACCAGCGCGGACCAGTTCTCCGCGCCGGTGGAGGAAACTTTGCAGGAAGTCTCATGAGGGCTGAAGCTCTTTGGTTTTAAGCTTCTGATGAAGTCGCTCAACCTGAAGACAAAAAGCCTCGATCCTTGATTCAAGTATTGCCGGAAACGGGTTTCCGTCGCTTTCTATAGATAGAAACGGAAGCGTTTTTATATCTCCCTTGTGATGCCCGCCTCCATTCACCATTTTGTCCAGATGCTTTTTATTTTCAACTGTTGCTTCGGCAGAGAGTACTGCTTCAACCACCCGGGTGGGCATACAGGCGAAAGGCCCGATTTGTATGGTACCATGGGTTGAATGAAGAATATCCCTGAAAAAAGCTCCTGTAACAATAATTGCTTCACCGGTTAGTCTGGGATCAAAAAAGTGCTTCCCGTATTTTATAATTTGATCCATGTTTGTGAGCTCATACTGATAAAGTCCCGAGCCTGCCAAAATGTTCTTGATCTTCTTTTCGTATCTGTGCTGAAGCATAACTCTGGCATGGAATTCTAGTTTCCCCTTCCAGTCGAAGTCTGCCTCGAATATGCCGTTTTTAACGTTCCAGTCGCAGTATTCAAGCCACTCGAAAATTGGAGCCCGCTTGACCACAATATCCCGTTTTTCCAGCCGTTCGACCAGATCCTGACAGGAGAAATAATCCCGACGGACAAAGATCTCACCCAGAAGAGAGATCACCTTTGCCTCAGACAGGGGATATTTAAGGGGGACCTGACGAAATGTGGAGGCTACGTTCTGGAGCACTTTGAAAAGTGATCCAGTTCTTTTTTCTCTAAACAGATCAAGTATCCGCTCCCACTGATCAAAAAAGACTCCCATTGCGCTCACCTTGTCTTTTGCAAGCACGGCAAGAGCATTTTTAATATCTTCCATCACATCAGAGACGATAACACCTTTGAGCACATTCAGTGCATCGGATACCGCCAGTCCGGCATAGCCATTTTCATTTGTAAGAGAAAGCAGCGCCACATTAGGGATACGGTATTTTTCGACCACACTCTTTATGTACACATTGTACTGGGTAAGTCGACAGTTGCCGCCACTGGTAGGCATGAAATACACCAGATATTCATCATCTGTTGTTCGTTTGGAGAGATAAGAAAGAAGACCTCCGGTTGTAAGTATCAATGGTAGACATTCCTTACAGGAGCTGTGCCCCTTTCCGAGCTTCAACACCTCTGTATCATAAACCGGAACCGCTGTAGCCCTGATACCAGCGCCCTTGAAAGCGGCAGCAAAGATTTCACTGGACAGCTTGCCCATGGAAGGAAACAGAACGTGAACCTTAGGATGCTTTAATGATACTTTTGTTCCTTCGGAGGTAACGAACATCGGCTCGCGGCCTTCATAATCGATGAAGGCTGTACGGAATTTGGTTTCCGTTCCGGGTGCCTTGTGCAGAGTACGGTAACGGGCCACGATATCCAGAAAAGCTTCGATGCGAGTGTTTACTCCTGCATCGGCTGTGTGGCTGTCAAGCTCAAGAGTGAGAGACGGTTTCTGCTTCATTATAGAACGGAAATATCCCAGAAGAAAGGAATCGGGACCGCAACTGAAATTAGTGATATAGGCTCCGAAGAGCTGTTCATGCCGCTCCACCACTTTAGCCGCTCTCATCAAATTCTGACCTATTGCCCAGTTCATGCTCATATTACAGGGCTCATTTTCAAAATGCAGAAATTCCCAAGGAATAATTTCCACACCGCGAGAGGCAAACTTTCCCGGGATTCCCAGGTTCCCCTCATCGGCAAAGGCGTTGTAGGGTCTGCCGAAAAGCACTATTCCGATTTTCGAGGGGTCCTTTTCCAACCGCTCCAGGATCTCTGCACCCTTTCGTTTCATTTCAGCAAGACAGTCACGCTGCGCTTTGATAGCGGTTTTAAACGCCGCTTTTCCTTTTTCCTCCGAATACCCGCACTGAACCGCCAACGATGCAAACACATCCTCCATGGTTTCATAACCTCTGGAAAAATCAAGCACCGGCGAAAGATAAGTCACTCCGGTGAGCACATCTTTAAAAGCGCTTTTCAAATAATAGGGCTCGCTTTGAAGCAACAGACAAGTACACTGATGCTCCTTGCGTCTATCGGGCATACCCTCCACAAACAGCTCAACCAGTTTGGGGAGAAATACAAAGTCTGGTTTGCATTTAAGAAGAGCATTTAGTGAACCGTGGGCAATTTCTCCGGGGAAACAATAAGCCGACCTTTTCCGCTTGATCCCTTCGGGATCCACCTCCGGGGACAGGATAACCTCCAGGCCAAGGCTGGTGAAGAAATTGGAATAGAGAGGATAGAAGCTGTTTGTGAGAAATGATCTGTTTATTCCCACCTTTTTGCCGCCCTTGACCGGTGAAGCTGCGAACTGGGAAAACACCATCTGCTGACGAGTTGCAACAGCATCAAATTCGTTTTTATCAAACTTAACATGATGAATGAGGTTATAGTACTTGTTGCAAGCGCCGCCAAAGGGAAATTTCTTACCCTCGATAATCATGGTGTTAATTTCGCATTTGCGATCGCAATGCTCTTCTCCCCCAGCACAGACAAACCGCTTGCCATAATGCACTTCCCGGTCGGCAAGCGTTTGGAGATCATAGGAAGAAGGCTCCATGAGACACTTTTCAATTCGATCCTTTACCTCAAGTGCTACTCCGAAAGCTCCCATAAGACCGGGTTCAGGGGGTACCACGATTTCTTTACCAATGAGGTTTGCCATGGCCAGTGGAACGGCCTTGTTGTAGCAGACCCCACCCTGCATGAAAATCTTGTTGCCTGCAGGCCTCTGCCCCTTGACTCTGTTGACATAGTTCATACACACCGAATAAACCAGCCCTGCAACAATATCCTCCTTGGCAACCCCTTCATGAGAGGCGGTGCGGATATCAGAACTGATGAAGGCTGCACATTGATCGTTGAAATTGGG
This sequence comes from Fibrobacterota bacterium, assembly GCA_023436205.1. GTDB lineage: Bacteria > Fibrobacterota > Chitinivibrionia > Chitinivibrionales > Chitinispirillaceae > JAEZKC01. The sequence goes on along the minus strand of JAEZKC010000106.1, from coordinate 226,715 downwards.
AGGTCTGCGGCTTTCAAGAGCAATGGATTCTATTTCCCTGTAATCGATACCGAGAGTTTCTCCTGCCGATTCTTCCAGAAATGATCCGGTGCCGGCACTGCAGGCCTCATTCATCGCATAGTCCGAAGCTACTGAATTAGTCAAGTAAGTGTATTTGGCATCCTGACCGCCAATTTCAAATATCGTGTCCACTTCTTTATCAAAATGAGCCGCAGCCGTGGCGTGTGCGATGATTTCATTTATTACCCCATCGGTCCCGGCATGCAGCCCTGCTATCTGCCGCCCTGATCCGGTAGTACCCAATCCCACAATGGAAACCGGTACGGAGATCTGCTCAAGAAGTGCAGTGTAGCATTCTCTGGAGGCCTTGACCGGATTCCCGTTTGTACGAAGATAGATGGATGCCACCATGGCATTATCCCGGGTGCGCAAGGCAACCGCCTTCGTAGTGGTTGACCCCACATCCAAACCAACGATAAGCTCATCCCCCTCATTGGCCTTTTCCATGGTGATTTCTTCAAAGCGAACCAGTGGCTTCCCCTGCTCTATGGGCGCAAGTACATTGAAGGAGATGTTACCCTCCTTGAAAAGAGCACTTTTGTTTAAGCCTATACTTGTCTTATGCAGCAAACCGTAAAATGCAGCCCCCACAGCTTCAAAACAGTCGGCAAACTCGGGAATATAAAGTTCATCGACTCTCTCTTTAAGCATCCTCATGATAACGGAATTGCGAGTCACTCCTCCTGTAGCAATTATCCTCTTGAGGGGCACCTTTTCCAGCAGGTCGAGAATCTTTTCAGCCATCATGCGGCTTAACCCGGCGCTGACTCTCCCGATCGGAATATTTTTATTCAATGCATGAGTGCAGTCACTTTTGCAGAAAACAGAACAGCGGCCCGATACCTTGAACTCCTCAGACTGAGCTGCAAGATCGACCGCCTCCTCAACACTTACATTCATTCGTCGAATTTGCTGCAGAAAAAACTCACCCGTTCCCGATGCACACTTATTCCCGGTCTCGACACTGCTGATCATGCTTTCCTGATCAAGAGCGTACACGATGAAGTTTTCTGAACCAAGACTCGCGACCGCCCCGGCCTTTTCGGTATAGATCTTCTGTTCCCTCATTAACCGAAGAGCGTACTCCACCGATTCCGGTTCTGTTATGGATTTGGCATTTACCAAATCACGAAACTTGCGACCGGTAAGCATTCCATAATCATAGCTCGCAAGGTCAATTTCTGTCAAAAGATCAGAAAAAGCCTTCCGCGGATTGCTTTCGTGATTATGTACTTCGGTTCTGGAAATACGGATACCATTTTCGTCCTGAACTATCTCAGCTAACTTGATGGATGAAGATCCAAAACAGATACCCAAAGACTTGGTGCTCATAATGCTCCTTGATTCGATGTAATCTTTTGAGCCATCAGCTGAAAGGCTCACAGGTCAACAGGAGGTAAGCAACCCCCGTGCCGTAGGATCAGGTCTTTATACAAGCACCTTTCAGGGCTTTGAAGATGAAAACATTCGCAGAATTGCGACTTCAATTCGGAAAAATCGCAACAGAGAGACAATTTCTAAATGGCGGGATTATGAATTTTACTTTCTACCAGTGATTCAGAACTTTCCCGTCAGAAGATCTCCCCTTAGGAAAAATCCCCAAAATGGTCAACCAAAAAAGCCTGATCCAGCAAACTGCGCATTGAAAATATATTCTGGTGACTATAGATATATGATTAAGCCCCAACGGACTTGGAATCATGCCGTCCAGCGGCACCAACCGGAACTTTATGCCCTAAGCCTGAACAAAAATAAGCAGAATAGCGGAGATTATGGCAATTATGATGGAGGCTATAGACAACACTTGATACATTTTGCGACGTTTAAGAGTATTGCTGAGAGTGTCAATATATTCCATCGCATACTTTGATTGCTCTGTTGCCGCACTTTTCGACCAATCAAAAAGCAGCATCTGTTCAACTTCCGTAGCCAGTTCCTTGTCCATAACTTCGGTGGGAATGTCGGGGATAATCTTTTCGAGAGCCTCTTTTGCAGAATCGCGCGGTTCCGATGTGGGCAAATCACCCTGATGGGCGGCATCTATCTGCTCAACAGTAAGATAAGCTGTTTCGTTCAGCTCATCTTCTCGATCCTCTTCTTCATCGGAAAGTGAGGACAATTCAAGACTTTTTGTCTCAAGTACAGTTTCCATTGCTTCGAATATGCTCTGCTCAGTTACAGGCGCAGGAGGGACAATGGGTGGAGGAGCATAATAACTGTTAACTGACGAGTTTTCAATTGGTTCCGGCTTTCTTACTGCCCAGAGTTTAGCCTCGGCGATAGGAACCCATTTACCTTCCAGAAGTACATTACCCTTGGATAATTCCTCCATAAAACGTTTTTCACTGGATCCCTTCTGAGACATGTGAACCCAGCGACCGTTTTCATCAAGAACAAAGCCGTCTGAAACCCGTTGCTCAATTACTTTAAAGGGATCCATCTACTTGCGCCTTCCGGCTCTCTTTACAGGATTGGCAGGGACCAGAACCTCAACCGGCTCACCCTTCTGATCCGGGTAGAGGCTGTAGAATATTTCATATTCGCTGCGTGCCTTTTCAATCTCGTTCCTTTTACGGTAGATGGTAGCAGAGAGTTCAAACGGCGTAATATCCTCTTTGGATATAATCTTCATCTCCCCCAGAAGTTTCAGAGCTTCATCGTACTGCTCAGTATTCATTTTACCGATGGCGCGGGTCACCAAAGTAGTGCGCTTGTGTTCCTGCTCCATTCTACTGAAAAAATAGTAGATTCCTGCACCAAGCAGGCTAATCAGTATCAGATTAAGTACGAAGGAGGCCACCGTTAAGGGGTGAAGTTTGCTCTGAGGCGCTTTTAGAGATTCTGCCGTATTATTGGATTTGATTTTCTGAATCTGAATTACAGCATATCCGCACTCATTGGATTCGGGAAATTCTCTGATAAGTGCTTCGTAGAATCGAAGCGCTTCAGGTATGCGGTTTTCGACATAATGCAGTCTGTAGGCGGTTTCGTACAATTCAAGAGGGGAATTTTCCATGGACTCTCCAGGTGCAACAACAAATAGATTCAATATCCTCGTTTTATATTCTTCAAAAGCGACTTGACCTGCTTGTCACTCATGCTCTTGCTCTCCGCTGCAGCCGGTGTATACTTTTCGCAGATCAGTTTCTGATCTCCGCCAAATGACACTGCCCCCGAACTACCCCCGCTTCTTCGGGACGTAAACTCCCGGCAGGTGGACTTAAGCTTACAGTTAAAACAGGAACTTTCCTTCTGCTGCTTGAGATAGGTGTAACCCTTCTTCTCCATGGCATCATCTTTACGCTTGATTTCCTCCGCAGCTGCCAAAGACCTGTTCTTGGCCACATATCTGTCATGATCACTATAAGACATGTTTTCACCTCTTGGCTGATGTTGCTTTCGCCAGGAAGTTCGACCCGGCTAGGCCATTTATTGCAGATTTGCGCCATCTGTTCTTAAGGAATATAATCTCGCAGCTTCAAAACATCAATTCTAATGGTAGGTGATTCAAATCAGACGCTGATTTTCCTGACCTGGTCCTTCACTTCCTTGATGCTGCCGCGAATCGCTTCGGTAATCTCTTCAGCTGAACCCATGGTACCCGCAGGCACTATGACCAGTGAGTCCGTATTCCTTTTAACCCATCTGGTTACAATCTCCAGTTCAGGAATATCATCCTGCTGAACTGAAAGCTTATCAGAAAAAAAGAACTCCTCCAGTTCAGCCAGTAATTTATCCTTATCTGTAAGATTATCAAGGATTTCCCGCATTTTTATCTTCTGCTGTTTTTTAATCCAGAACGACATGCATTTTTCAGGGTCACTATGCGGTAGCAGAAGAATGGAGTCTTCCAGAGAAATGTAATTGCCCGCACGTTCAGAAATGTTGATCTGCTTGTTAAGGGGAGGCTGGTACTTCACTATCAGTCGATATTCGTAGAGCAGCGCCTCAAGCTCTGAACCGCAGCGATGCACGGTAAAAGAGTGGGCACTCTGCCGCAACTGATTCAGTTTCCTGGGAGATTCCTCGTTGATCCGGAAATAGCTCTGAATCCTCCGCCTCACATTCCCTGCTTTACCTATATATATGTAAGAGCCTGTTTTGTCTTTAAACCCGTAAACCCCCGGTGATTCCGGTAAACTCTTAATCTCTTCCAAAGTAAACGCTTTTTGCGAAAAATCTGCATTTGACTCCTGAAGAGAACTGTCCAGCTGTTCTCTGAACTCAATACCCTTACTTTTAAGTTCTGTAAGCAACTCTGAAACAATTCTGCCAAACTGCTCACCCTGACGGTAAGCACTCTGAGGCGCTGCGGGCAGATTCAGATATTCACTGATCCTATCAAGATGTAAGGGGCGAGGCGTATTGCGGTCCAAAGCCTTGAACAAATGACTTACTAGGTAATAGGAATCGATACTGCTTCCGGTTTCAAGAGAGTTGTAAGACAAAATCGAGTACTGATCGTGTGAAAGAAACACAGGTATACGCGTTGACAATACCACCAGAACCTGGTTAAAAGATTCAATTGCCTCCTGTTGTCTGAATCGCGGATCATGGCTGTCGCACAACAGGTCCCGATCCTCCTGAGAAAACTCTGCAGGGTCTGTCATCCAGAAACAAGCGAGACAATTAACTGAAGAAGATATTTCCCATACAGACAGGTGAACAATCTTTTTAGCACCATTTGTCAGAAGATGAACTGCACACCAGGGCAGATCGGAAATGTTCAGATTTTTTGTTGTAATCGCTCGGGCATTCCACTTACCGTCCTTGTTCAAAAACGCCCGACTATCCTTGGACAGGATAGCCTTCACGGCAAGGTGCGCCAATTTTTTATCGGGACTTTTAAACTTTAAAAATGTTTCTGCAACCGTTTCCGATGCTGTACCTTCGGGATGCTCGCGCAGGTAGGAAATAATCTCTTCATGCATTCCTTGAAAATACAACGGTTTGGCGAAAATTCCAAAGGCAAGTAACAGACCGGAGGAGTTCAGCCATAAAATTGATCTCATCCGAAGCTTTTTGCAGACTTAAACCATTTGCAAATGTTGTTCATGGATATCGCTTTGCAGGAATCTGTCAATACAAACTACCGACCAACAAGTCGGTCCCTTATGGGGGTAAGCTTTTACACTCGGAAGTGCATAGATAATATAAGAAGAAATACATAAAAAATCTGACCTCACCTCAATTGAAACTTTACAGTCTGACTTGGCGGTCGGTTTGCAGATCATCTTCTTCCAATTCCCTTTATCTTTAGTCGCAAAGCACAGGCAACTCCAAAAAGGTAACCTCCTGCATGAGCCCACCATGCCACACCGCCATGAGGTTGAGGTGTGGCGAGGTTTATATATTGTATATAAAACCAGAGGAGGAGATAGATCAAAGCGGGTATTCGGAAGAGGAAAATGGGGGGTATGAATACCAGAATGCGGCTGAGAGGAAGATAGATCAGATGCAAACCCATAACTCCTGCAATGGCACCACTGGCACCAACAATGGGGATATTGGAAAAAGGGGAAGATGCTATTTGAATAACCATGGAAATGCATCCGGCCAGAATGTAAATCAGAGCAAATCTCAGGGATCCCAGCTTATACTCCACCGCAGCCCCGAAAATCCACAGAAACCACATGTTTGAAAGAAGATGAAACAAGCTTCCATGCATGAAAAAGGATAGGAATAAAGCTTTGATAGCGGTTTTCAGACCATCGCCGGGGTTGAAAAGAGAGTGTACAAATTCCACTGGAACCAGTAGTTCCGCTGAATAATTCGGTTTACGTAAAAAGAATATCGCGACGCAAGAGGCAATTAACAGGACGGTTATGAGCGGAAATCCTGTTTTGTCTACTTCATTCTTAACTGGAAGCATAGTTTTTCCTTGATGCTATTTCACTAATGACAATATACTTCTGGAAAAATCGTAGTAACATATTGATGAGAGGAAACTTTACGTTACGATTTGTTGCAGTATGTGTTACAAACATGTATATTTAGAATAGTAAAGTTTATTTACTCCTCATCACACACCAGAAACAGTTTCAAATAGATACTTTTTTTTCTTTTATAGCACTTGTTTCATTCAGCAGAGGAGTAAGCCATCATGGCAAAAATCACAAAAGCCCAGTTGATCAAGTTACAGAAGAAACTCAAGACAGATGCTGCCATCGGAGAGCAGTTTGGCATCACCCGTCAGGCAGTTCATCAGCTGCGTAAAAAATACGGTGTCGAGTCTTCGATTGCCAACAACCCTGAGCGTAATGCAGAGATCGTTGAACTGTACGAAAGCGGTACTTCCGGTACAGCTCTGGCTAAAAAGTTCGATCTCTCAGTTTCTCAGACTTATCGCATCATCAATGAAGCCAGCGGTAAGATGAAGAAAAAGGCTCCTAAAGCCAGCGCCAAGAAGGCAACGAAGAAAACCGCCAAGAAGTCCAAAAGATAAGTTCAAGGCGTGATCTATAGAAAGGCCCTTCCAAGGGCCTTTTTTTTTTGCTTTATAAATATATTTGGTCTGCTTCAGCCGCAGTGTGTAGTTTTTATCCTCATATATGAACCAGCAGAACAAACACAGCTCACCTCCCGTTACAGACCAGCACCAGTCAGGCAGCTCAAAAAACCTGTCTCGTACCATATCAATTGCCACTGTTATAATGATGGGCTCTGTATTTCTCAGCAGGGTGACAGGTACTTTGCGGGAGATGGTACTTGCCAATGTGGGCGGCACCAGCACCGAAATGGATGCTTATGTTGCTGCATTTTTAATTCCGGAACTGCTTAATCATTTTTTGGCCGGGGGATTTCTTTCGGTCACTTTCATACCCATTTTTCAGAAATACCTGGTCAAAAGCGATCAGGAAAATGCCTGGAAAACATTTTCAAACATGATTACAATCGGTACAATAGCATTCCTTGTTCTTTTACCATTAGCAATCATTTTTGCACCCTCTCTGCTTTCAGTTACCGGTTTTAACAAACAGGACCCGCAAACGTTTGCTCTTTCAGTACGTCTCACAAGGATAATTCTACCGGCACAACTTTTCTTTTACTGGGGGGCCTTTCTCATGGCGGTGCAGTATGCCCAAAACAAGTTTCTGCTGCCCGCACTTTCGCCTCTTTGCTACAACCTGGGAATTATTGCCGGTGGTCTTTTTCTGGGATCCCGCCTGGGAGTGGAGGGTTTTGCCTGGGGAGTGCTGATTGGTGCTTTCATCGGTAACGTGGCAGTTCAGCTTCCGGGAGCGATTCGAACCGGAATGAAGTACAAGTTTCTTTTCAAGCCACGCGATCCGGAATTCCTGCAGTATATAAAAATCACCCTGCCGCTCATTGCCGGCTTGGGCATGACTTTTTCAAATGAAATTTTCTTCCGCTATTTCGCCTCTTTTCTGAAAGAGGGAGCTATTGCAAGTGCAAACTATGCCCTGCGTACCATGATGATCCTGGTGGGCGTTTTCGGCCAGGCTTCAGGAGTCGCTTTCTATCCCTATCTCTCCAGATTGGCTGCCGAAAACGCTTATGACAAAATGACCGGATTACTTAACGGCATGATAAACCGGATTGCTCTTTACCTGGTTCCCCTGTCAGCTCTTATGATGGCATTGTCCACACAGATCATTGTAATCCTTTACGAACACGGCAAATTCGATATACAGTCCACCCGAGAAACTGCCCCTGTATTGACTATGTATCTTTTCGGGGCATTCGCCAGTTCTGTTTCCATTCTGGTGGCAAGGCCATTCTATGCTCTTCAGAAAACCCTGCTTCCCATGATAATCAGCACATCTGTAGCTCTGGGAAGTATCCCTCTTTACTATTTTCTGAGCAGGTACATGGGACCGGAGGGGCTGGGACTTGCCGCAAGTATTGCCATGACGAGCCAGTTTATTGTTCTTTACACAATATGGTGCAGCCGCTATGGAGGATTTCAAGCCGCAGAAGATGGCTTGAGAAACCTGGGTAAGATAATCGCGATTTCAGTTCTGGGAGCGGTCGCCTGCAGTCTTATTGCCCGGCTTATGTTCGAAAACTTTCAGCTGACTGGTGTTCGCAAACTTGATGCTCTCTTTACCTGCGCGGTTGCCGGTTTACCCTCCATTATTCTTGTTTTTCTCTTGTACGAACTTACCGGATTGCAAAAATTCCGAGATTCGATTGGAGGATTACTCAGAAGAAAACGGGCTACTTGAGAAGGCGGGCGATTTCTCCAACTTTGCTGCAGGACAACACCTTATTTACAAGGACAGCAGCTTCCTGAGTATCAATGGTATTGATGGAATCCTGGATTTTTGGAACATACTGCGCCTCAAGACTTAATGTACGAATTCCACATCCCACTAAAAATGACATATACTTTTCCTGATGTGCCATGTCACCGCAAATGACCACATCCCTTTCGTACCTAACCGCCGCATCGGCAACCTTTTTTATGGACCTTAGAACCGAAGGATGATGGGGAATATAGTAACCTGCCACCTTCTCATTCGTTCTGTCTACCGCCAGCATATACTGTACAAGATCATTGGTACCTATTGAGAAGAAATCCACTTCTCTGGCGAAATCGTCAATCATTTCTATAACTGAAGGAACCTCCACCATCATTCCAATTTTAGGATTTGAGTTGTGAGGAACTCGTTTTCTTTTAAGAAATGAGATGCATTCAAAAACGGTGTTCTTTGCTTCCAGGAACTCCTCCATGGAGGAAATCATGGGAAAAGTAATACGAATGGGGGTATCGAATCCTGCCCTTAGCATAGCCTTGATCTGCTGGACAAACGTTTCCTGATTTGACAGGGAAAACCGGATTGAGCGCATGCCCAGAAAAGGATTCTGCTCGGTTGCCATGTCAAAATAAGAGAGAACCTTATCGCCTCCAATATCAAGAGTTCGGAAAAAGATCTCTTTACCTGGCATACCCTCCACCAGCTGGCGGTAAACTACAAACTGCTCCTCTTCAGAGGGAAAATCGCTTCTTATAAGGAAGGGAAATTCTGTTCGGTACAAGCCTATGCCATCACACTTGGATTCATTTGCAAGCTTTAGATCAGAAAGAAGGTTTATACTGGCCATAAGTCTAACCTGCACTCCATCGCGAGTGTAGGTTTCCGCTTTGGCATTCATTTTACGGGCCTGAACCTTTTTCCGGGCTTCATTGCGATCAGAGAAACTGCGAATCACATTCAAAGAAGGATTTATGTGCAGATTACCGATCTCCGCATCCAGAATAACCGTAGTTTCATCTGAAATTGTCAGCAGTTTAGGTTGATCTATAATAACCATCGGCACTCGCAGCGAACGGGCCAGTATTGATAGATGCGAAGTAACACCTCCGGTCACCAGAACAACTCCCAATACCTCTTCACTTGACAGCTTCAGCATGTCTGAAGGAAACAGCTCACGGGCGATAACCACGTGCTTTTCGCACCTGTAGAGCTCACGGAGTTCCGCAACCAGATTGCCCATGAGCCTGATAGTCAGGTCTTCAATATCCTGCACTTTTTCTTTGATGTAATGATTGTCACCATGAGAAAAGATTTCCACGTAGTGTTTGGCAATTGATAGAACTGCCTCGGGTGGATTCATTCCAAGCTCGATCTTCCTGGTCATGGCACCCACAAATTCGCTATCCTTAAGCAAAAGCAGATGAGCTGTGAAGATAAGCGAGGCCACATCAGACAATTTCTGCTCTACCCTGCTCTGAAGTTCCTCCAGCTGACGTTCAGTTATGGTCAAAGCCCGCTGAAAATCCTGAAGCGTGTAAAGGGTGGTGTAATTCCTGTGAAGAAAACTTTCAAAGGTGCGGTCACGGTCAATCACCCTGGCAGGCCCCATGGCAAAGCCTTCGGAAGCAACTTTACCCTTCGCAAGTTTGAGATTTCCGATACTCTTTTTCTCCTCAGGCTGCCGATTCCCCCGAAGCGACATGAACAACCTGGCATTCTCAAGCATATTGGCCAACTGAGAGGCAACAGCCCTTAATGTGACAATCTCGTTTTCCTTGAACACCCGCCTGCGGTTCCTCTGAACGACCAGCACGCCAATCCTGGATAATCCCCTTACAATAGGCACAGCCATGAAGACATCGTATTTGTCTTCGGCACTTTCGGGAAAATATTTGAAATTGGGATGACTGCTGCTTTCCTTTTCATAAATGGTGCGCAGCTCCTTCAGGGCAAGGCCGGTCAATCCCTCCCCGTATTTAAGCCGGATCTTGTTTATACTGCCGGCATTAAGTCCATGAGTGGCACGAAGAACAAGTTCCCGCCGGTCCTCTTCAAAGAGATAAATGGAGCATACGGCCGCATCCATGTGCCGGGCCACCATTTCCACAATTTTCTGAAGAAAAGATTCTATATTTTGGGTGTCGGTGAATACATCGTTAAGTTCACCGATATCGCAGATCAGCTGAATATGGTTCATGTGCCTTAGGACCGTTACAGGAAAAATCTAATCTTCCTGTAAAATAATATAAGGCTACAATAGAGTATATGTGACCGATTCGTCTCAATCGCCTATACTGCTCTTTATAGACGCCAGGGTCTGGTCAGGATCGGTACTGAGAAGATAATCCCAACCAAGCCAGCTCAAGAGCACGTTAGAAGGAAGCCTGCTGTCGACAGCGGGATGCATTGAAGGAAAAAACGAAGAAGAAAGGGAGGCTCCCAGAGATGCTGATGTGAGCCAATTGTGAATGAAATCCAGTTCTTGAGGCAACTGACTTTTCACCAGAAGAAAAATTGGTACAATGACTGCACCATCAGAAGGCCACACAATGGATACTGAGCTTTTTTTCACCCGGTTACGCGCAAGGGAGTAGGGAAGTATCGAAATGGGACATTCCCGGTTAGATTTAAAAGATGCAGCCACGGAAACCGCCTTATCTATCCCATAGATTTTATGTACATGAAGATAGATACTTTCTAAAGAAGACATGTCTAATCCGGACAGGTCGATTTTCCCGGAAAAGGATGAATCTATCAAATCTGCCCAGGATCGGGGAATTGCACAGCGCTGCTCCTTAAGGCCGGCGTTATCCACTGCAAAGACCAACGGATTTATCCCCAATACTGAATAGTTTCCTAAAGGATCTCTGAAGTTTAAATAAGCGAAATCCCGACTGTTCTCTGCCATGGAACTACTGTACAGATCTCGATAATTCCGCTTGAAATCTGAAGAAAAAATATTCCTGTATCCCTGAAGCAGAATAATCCGAGGAAGATCATCCGCTGAAATGGAACTGATCCACCGGGACTGATTACTTTCGGTATTATCACTGAGAAGGAGAATACCCTCTCTTTTGACCAAGGGTAGAGCATCAAGCTGCAACTGCATGGTGGAAAGCAAAAGGTCCGGAAGTAAACCCAGCACTGTCGGTGTCTCTTCAGCCCGGTTCATCATGTTATCACCTGCAAAATCTGATAATTTATTATAAGCCTCTGCTTCCTGCAGTACCGGCATCTACTTCTCCCATTAAGAGCGAACAACGTTCCAGAGTTCTACAATTGCTCCCCTGCTTTAAACAATTATCATGCCATAATCATTTTTGATCAGAAAAAGCTAAATAACCCTATCGCACCCTCCGTTTACTACAATATTGCACTATATCTGCAGAGTAGATACAAATTTGTACTGATATTTTTTCCCCATACTTTAAATGCAGCCACAATCTACTTTTATGCATAAAGCAATACAGTTTCACCTTAGCCGTACGTAGTATATAGAAAAGGAAAGTACACATGAAAACCATCCCTGTTAGGGCTAAACTGATCGGACTCCTTACAGCTGTCCTGGTAACAGGTTACAGCTGTTCGAAAGCAGAATCTGTAAAAAAAGAGCACCATGTAAAAACTATCCAGAACACGGAGGAACTGAACTCCATTCTGGAAGCTTCCGGTTCAAAACTGCTGGTCTTTGATCTGTATGCTGACTGGTGCGGACCCTGCAAAATCCTCTCTCCGGTTCTTGAACAGATTGCCGCCGAGCAAAAGGAGAACGCTTTATTTTACAAGATAGATGTGGATAAAAATGCGGATATCGCGCAGGCATTCCAGGTTAGAGGTATTCCCTATGTAGTTCTGGTGAAAGAGAAAAAGGTTCTCCAGGCCTTCGTCGGCGTGCAACCCAAAGACAGTTACATTGCCGCAATCAAGCAGTTCAGCAGCAACCAGATTTCTCCCAGCGGAATGCTAAAAGACGGCCAGAGGGAAATTACCTCCACCTTGCCGGGAGCCGATTTGACAGTCTTCCGAGGTGATGCTCTCAAAATTCGCTTCAACGTCTCGCCAGACATTCAGAAAATCAGCATTCCCTCGTTAAACCTGGTTACCGATTCTATTTCGAATGGTTTCATGGAGTTATCCTTCACCGCCAAAGATGAGGGGGTTTTTGATATATTCTATACAGCCAATGGATCAAACGAAGCGAAAGGCGGCAAACTCATGGTTTCATCCTTTCAGTCCGGGAAGAAAAGCAGCTCCTTCACTGAAGTAGGCGTGGAAAAAGCTGCGGAAATGATGCAGGACTCAACTGTGTTCATTTTGGATGTGAGAACTCCGGAAGAGTACAGTGCAGGGCACCTGAAAAATGCAGTCCTTATACCTGTTCAACAGCTTGCATCCCGCCTCTCGGAAATTGAAGCACATTCAAATCAGAAGGTTCTGGTGTACTGCCGCTCCGGAAACCGCAGTACCGTCGCCTCTCAGATTCTCCTCAAGGCAGGTTTTTCTGATATCTATAATCTCAAATCCGGAATGAACGGCTGGCTTAATAGTGGGAAGCCAGTGGAAAAGTAAGATACTGCACAGGGTCAAAAGTTCGCACGACCCTTCTTCTCATCTCATTGACTTTCTTCAAGTTACGATCAATTTTCCCTCTTCCGCCCGCCTCGACAATACCTTTTTTCAGCCTCAAGATTCTCATTGATATCACTAGTTTATGCTATTGTGTGGCCCTCCATTTTGTAGCATATTAACCATCTGAAAACTCTTCAGATTCGTACCGGATACTCTTTCATCACTCAAACACTTAACATCAAAGGGCACTTTATGAGAAGAGAAAGTATCAAGCATCTCTCGCTTCTTGGCGTTGTAGCAGCAGCATCGATTCTGACCGGTTGCGCCAGCGGGCTTAAACACACCAAACTTGAAATGGCAGTATCAAGTAAAACCGCCGGTTACAGTGCAGAAGAAGCCGGATCACCCACAAGTCTCATCTCCAGAAATGATACGCTGATTATCGCAAGCACCAAAGGTATCACAATGCTTAAGTCAGTCAATAAGCTATGGTTCCACGAACTTCCTGAGGCTCCGGTCAGAAAAGTCAGTTTTGATCGCGGCTACATCGCCTGGAGTTCCTATGCCTATGAAGGTTCAGACAAAGCAGGTTTCTGGTCTTCAGCTATTTTCAATGCCGCTAGTGTACCAAACTACAAAGACTCCAAACTGGGACTGATCGATCTTTCCGGCAATGAAAAGTGGACAGTTAACGCTCAGTCGACAGAAACTGCCATTTCTGCTCCAGCCATAAGCTCCAGCTCCGTAGCGGTTAGCCGCGGCCTGGACATGGAAATCTACGATATCAACGACGGACATTTCATCGCCAAACAGGATATCATGAACGCCAGCTTCATGTCCAAACTCTACGGTAAATATGTTCGTAACGGTCTCCCCCTCTCACCAGCCGCTTATCAGGACGGTTACTATGCCGGATCTCTTTTTGAGATGAATCAAATCGATCAGACCGGCAAGAAACTCAAGCACAAAAACGGGTTTGGATTGCTCTCCACATTCGGACGCATTTCTGCTGGTCCCATTGTTTATAAGGACAACCTCTATTTCGCCACTGAGAACACCAGCAATTCTGAGCCCCCAGACCGCTATGGTGTGGTAGAATCTGTAAGTCCCGAGAAATTCAAGGAAAACTTCGGCAAAAAATACAAGAAAGACAAAAAAAGCGGTTTTGGTGCAATCACTGCCGGAGGGGATAAAATCTTTGTCGCAACCAATACCGATCTCATCGCTTTTTCTCTAAAGGGAAAACAGCTTTGGGCAATCAGTGGCGGTCAGGCTCTGTACTGCTCACAGGCACGCGGTCTGCGTTATGGAAACAGCTGGCCCTTCGGATACCGCACCACTACCGGTAATCTGATCCTTGCTGATGAAAAACACGTCTATCTCAGCTCTCCAACCAGCAAAGAGGGCATTGAGGCCATTACTGTTTTGAGCGCAGATAAGGGTGAATACGTGCGTTCAATCGAGATGAAGGGAAGACTGCTCGATATGGCTCTGATTGAGAACCAGATCGCTGCAATCACCAGTGAAGGTTTGGTTTACATCGATCGCTAAACAGAATCGAATCGGTTGAAAAAAGCGCCCCTTCGGGAAAATCCTGACGGGGCGCTTTGTATTTAGGGTCGGAACCTTAATAACTTCAGGAAAATCAATAACTTATTTGGGAAATTAAGCTGATTTAAAACGAGCAACCAACCCCAAGAAGCATCAGAAAAAGAGACTTAGCCCCTTTTTCTGAACACCACTGTCGTTTCACCAATAAAATCCCCTCTGGGCGAGCTGCTGATTCCGCTGGGCTCATCATACTGAAATGCAGTGATAAATTCCAGGTCTCTGTATTCACCGACCACATTCCAGAAATGCTCCTCTTTCCAGGAAAACATATCGTATTCATCAACCAGATTCGGGCAGCAACCGTCAACATCAATGGTCTTTACCGTACGCCTCACCCGATCGATGTTTCTCTTCATATCTGAGCTGAGAACCTCATAGCGAAGCCAAGCCTTTCCTCCAGATTTAATGCTGAATGGACCCCATTCCCCCACAAGCCAGGGATAATGATCGTATCTTCCATCATCGAAAAATACGGTAAGCAGGATAAGCCCGTTCTGAGCTGTGTGCTCCACTATTGATCCCAACAATTTCCTGAAATCCCGCTCATTGGAGAGCATTCCGCATGTCCCGGCAAGCTCAAATACCACCTCATAGGGCCCAGTCGACAGACGCAGATCAAGCATATCACCCACTTTGAATTCAAGCGCCTGGCCATTGCATTTTTCCTGAGCCGCTGCGATCATGCTTTCGCAGATATCATTTCCCGCCACCATGATGCCTTCACGGGCAAACTGGGCAAGCCATGTGGCAGGCCCGCAGGCCGGATCCATAACCGACTGTGGCCGACGACCCAACTGGCTGCAGATCAGGTTGTAAATACTTTCAAATGTTTCTGAATCGGGAGCTCTCACGGAATCATAAATTTCCGGATAATCATACAATGATGGACTGCTCATACCCTCTCACTAGGAAAAGTAAATTAGTGCTTCGCCATGGAAGCCTTCTGCAGTTTGCAAAAGTAAAAGATGTACAATATACTATTTCTGATTGTGAAGATTCCAGCTGCACAGGATTGATTTCGTGCGGGAACTACTATTAGTGCCGGCAGGTGCTGAACTTTTTCGAATCACTCACTCCCTGTCGGCAATGGACTGCACCAGCGCTTCGAAATCCAGGGATTGTCGAAGAAGCGTAACCACATCAGGAATACGGATCAGTTTAGCAATGTTGGCAAGCGATTCCAGATGTTTGGCTGGATCCTGGCCTTCGGGATCAAGCAGAATGATCACCACATGAGGAGCACCTGAAGCCAGTGGTATATCGAGCGGCCTGGAGGTTACCCCCAGAAAAGACATCGTCTCCTTCAGATTTTTCACATAGGTATGAAGGAATACCACATCCTGCACAAGCTCAACAGGCTCATTCTGACCCATTTTGTAAAGCTCCATGACAAGAGACTCATTTTCTTTATTATCAGCCAAATATGTTGAAACAAGCCTATGGATCACATCCCGGCTGCTTTCAGTTTCAATTGAAAGCAGTATCCGCTCTTTTGGAAAAATATTGAAAATGCGGGATGTCGTTTCCGGCGTTTTCATGTAAACCCATTTTTCAGTCGGGCTTACAATTACAGAGAAAGGTGCTTCAGGAAAGGCGGAAGCCATCTGCTGCGGAAGCCTGTCGAGTGTCGGCTGCCAGGCGATCTCTCCTTTTCGCACACTCATGAGGAGGAGCCAGTCGTCAGCCTTAAGTAGTGAACTTACAACAGATTGCACCTCCTTCCATGACGGGTAGGATGCAAACTCGGTCTTAAGTGAACTTTTCATGTGATCCAGAAGCTCCTGAGCGGCACCCTGAGTTCCGCAATCGCAGATAAAAAGTAAGGACGCCGCAGCCTGAGAAGAGAGATTTCTTACTACCGATGTAAATTGGTCGAATCCAACCTCTCTGTGGGCAAAAGGTGGAAGCACCACCACCAGACGATTTACAGAGTTAATCCTCTGAGTGAACCGGTTGATGATAATCATCTGTCTGCTACGTTCTACAACTGTATCAATGATGTGACCATAAACTCTCGTCTTAACACCCACCTTTCCATCCCAGCCTAGAACGAGAGTTGAAATGCGATAATCCTTTATCGACCTGAGTATACCCGAAAGCACATTGATATCCACACTGGTGATTGGCATAACCGGAACAGCTGCTGCCATTGCCCTTACAACCGAATGAGCCAGTATTCTTTCGGCAGCTATCACCTGCTTGTCCGAATCTCCTCCCTCCTCCACAACCCTGAGGGGATAAATTGGTTCCTGACTTCCCCGTTCCCTCAAAAGAAAGCTTATGTCAAGCAGCTCCTTTGCCCCCTCGCGACCACCCATCGGAATCATGATTCTGTTCTGATATGATGCAGAAGATACTTCAGTCAGCTGCTCGTGGAGTGCCACCCGCCTTCCGGCGTAATCCGTTACAATCGACCCCACTACACAGGTAACTGCAATCATAAGAATTGTTCCAGTAATGATATTTTCTGTAAAGAGCCCCAGTTCAAATCCGATAAGCACTGCAGCCAGAGTTGCCGCCGCCTGATTAACAGTCAATCCAAATATAAGCAGAATCTCTTCCCGGCGAAAACGCAGCACCTTTCCGGAGAGATCGGCTGCAGAATATTTGGCTGCAACTGCCACCGTGATCATGCCTATAGAGACCACCCATGCCTCCCAACCGGTGAAAAGAAGTTTGACATTGACAAGCATCCCCACTGAAAGTAGAAAAAAGGGAATAAACAGAGCATCCCCCGCAAACCTGATGCGGGTCATCAAAAGGCTTTTTTCAGGAATAAAGGAATTAAAAATCAGTCCGGCAAGGAATGCACCGATAATGGGCTCCAGGTGAGCCAGATGTGCAAGGAAAGCAATCAGAAAAGCAATCGCGATTACAAATACAAACTCCACATTTTCATCTACGTCAAGTGAACGGAAAAACCAGCGCGCCAATCGCGGTATCACAATGATCACGGCGGAAACATACACCAGTATCGATATAAAAAGACGCAACCAGAAATAGGCAGTGATCTCTCCGGTGCTCGATGCGGCCACGATCGCCAGAATCAAAAGAGCCAGGGTATCGGTGATGATTGTTCCCCCAATGGCGGTAGTAACTGAGGGGCTCCTGGATAGCCCGAGCTTGTTTACAATTGGATATGTGACCAGAGTATGGGAAGAGATCATGCTGGCCAGCAGAAGAGCGACTGGAATGGACATCTCAAAAATACTGATGCCAAGCACTGTCCCCATCACAAGTGGAACAATAAATGTGGTCAGACCATGCACAACCGTATGAGTTTTATTACGGCCAACTTGAATGAGATCAATTTCCAATCCCGCCATAAACATTATAAAAAGCAAACCGACGGTTCCAAGAAGATCGATAGTATTGTCCCGGGCAAGAATGCCAAGGCCATGCGGTCCCACCATTATTCCCGCTACAAGTAAACCGACCACTTCCGGCAAGCGAAAGCGGCGAGCCATCATGGGGGCCAGAAGTATAAGCAGCATGACACTGGCAAAGATAAGTACCGGATCAGTAAACGGAAGATGAAACAGGCTTGCCTCCATTCTGTATTGATTTCACTTTTAAAATAAATGCAGAGTCCATGATGTATTTGGAAAACGGTAGGAAATCGTGCAATTTGTAGGAAATTCGTTTTTTAGGCGCGCTTGATAATAATGCAAACCTAAGAAACTTTTCTCCTGCCAACATTACCTAAGATCTTGATTTGTAACAAATTACAAACCAATGTCCCGGGCATGTCTCACCCCGAAAATCATCAGTATAAAAATCCCGAGCGGATTTTACCGCACGATTCGTCATTATTACAGAAGCTGATAACAGGCGATTTGCCTTAATGAAATTAAAAAGGAGTAGGTTATGAAATCGGCTATCATTCTCGCAATCAGTGTGATACTTCCTGTCAGTGTATGGGCAGATAGCAGCATCAGATTACGATTATCAGGTGATAACTTTGACCTGATTTTCCAGGGAAGCGATGAAGATCACTGCTATCATGATAATGGGTACGACCATAATGATTATGTAATCGAGGGCGATTCCTGGTTTGAAGACTGCAATGATGATGGGTATTCAAAGGTAAGCATGGAATATCAGTGGACCGTCAGAGGTTCCTCACGAGTTCTGGTTTATCGCAGAGTCACTTTCCATCCTGTAAACAGTGTATGGTTCTTCGCACCTTGGGCGGTGGTGGAAAAAGTTTGCCATCCCTCCTGCCACGTTCACCACAAACATGTTTTCCACAAAGCGCCCAGGCAAAGTCACAACTGGAAACGGTATCGGCGAAATGATGGTGGGAAAGTCTCCTACTACTATGAATATCAGGAGCCTCCCAGAAAATTCAGCAGAGCTCAGCCAAAAGTGTATCGCTATGAATACAGACCCGAAATCAGATATTCAAATCATAGAGATTATCCGAGAAACGAGGACAAACACAGAGATTATAAATTCGACAATTCCAAAAACCGGAATCATCGAAATGATCATAATTACCAACACAAAGAATCATATAAAAAAAGCTCCGAAAATCCCAGACAGAGCGAGCCAAAGAAGAGCTTGAAAAAAGTTGAAAAGAGCAATAAAGGCAATGAAAAAGAGATGAAAGTTATTTCAGGTAGAGAATATGTCAGACATTGAAAGCAGAGGACTGTTATCCATCAAAGGATCAAATATGAAAAAGCTTTTAAGAATCATCCCTTTACTCGCACTGCAGGCCGTCACAGGCTGCATGATCGTGGAAGTGCCCAGTGAAGAGAACGATGAGTACGGTTACGACGATGAAACCTATTCGATCAATGCCTATGTGAATATTCCTTACCAAGTAAGAAAGCTTATCTATGATGCCGTTTACGGGTACAGTATGCCCCCCGTAAGCAGATACGGAACAGCACTTTACCCGGCAACCAGCTATGATCCCTTTAACCTTCCCTCTTATATCAAAGCAGATTTCAACGTTGACGGGATAAGCGACTATGCTTTTATGTTTTCAAAGGTGAGCTGGTCTTACAGTGACTGGTACGTCAAAACAAAGATGCTTATCGTGGTCTCATCATATTATGGATATGAGATTGCTTCAGAAGTGATTCTGGGCACGATTACCGGCCCCGCAAGCATGCCAGTAGAGGAATACTGGGGAATCAGACTTCTGGAACCCGGCACCCATACAGTGACCACCTATCAGAACGGCATCAAAAAGGAAGAAACCATCATACTGTACAACGATGCAATCTATTTAGCCAGTGTAGATCCCGAAGAACGCTCGATTTTCTATGTAACAGGCAACGATACTCACGAAATTCGAATGGATATGGGAGCTTTGGCCAAAAGAAAAGCGCAGAGCGCCGAAGAAAGGGCAAACAGAATTATTCAGCTTGGTAAATAACTCGCCTTCAGAACGCTTCCGCCAGCACCCCGTGAGAACCGGTTTAATGATCCGGTTCTCATGTCTATTAACTGACACCGAAAAAACGATCATTTTTCTACAGAAATTCTTCACTTCTCATCTCACAACTCTTTTTGGTTGTTACTTCTACTCTTAAACCATATAATCTAATGAGAAGCCTCAGGCTTGGACAGCTAACATCATGAGCTTACTTAGGAAGGACGGACCACCATGCAGATCCAGTTTTGCGGCGCCGCACAAACAGTAACTGGTTCCCAAATCCTCGTCTCCATCAACGGGAAAAGAGTTCTCCTGGAATGCGGCCTCTATCAGGGCAAGCGCCAGGAAACATACGAAAAGAATCACAATTTTCTCTTCAACCCGGCAGAAGTCGATGTCATGATTCTAAGCCATGCCCACATCGATCACAGCGGAAATATTCCCAATCTGGTTAAACAGGGTTTCAAGGGATCGATATACGCGACTCAGGCCACCATTGACCTGTGCAAAATCATGCTTCGCGACTCGGCTTTTCTCCAGGAAAAGGACCTGGAATGGGTGAACGTTATCCGCAGACGACAGCATCTTCCGGAAATGATTCCGCTCTACACGATCGGCGATGTGGAAAACGCCATGGATCATTTCGTGGGAGTGGATTTCGATAAAGCCTTCACTATAGCGCCGGGCGTAGAAGCCATGTTAAGGGATGCCGGTCATATTCTGGGATCAGCAAGCGTTCACCTGGAAATAAAGGAAAACGGATTCAGACCTTTGCGGCTTGGCTTTACCGGAGATATTGGCAGACCCAATATGCCACTGACAAATGATCCAAATGTACTGCGTGATCTTGACATGCTTATAATGGAAAGTACTTACGGCAACCGCCACCATAGCGATTTCGAGGCTGTTGAAGAGGAACTGGCAGGTATCATTAGAGATACGGCCGGAAATGGCGGAAAAGTAATCATCCCCTCATTTGCTGTAGGTCGTACACAGCAGCTGGTCTATATCCTTCACAAGCTCTTCAACCAGAACCGCATTCCGGATATGCCCGTTTACGTTGACAGCCCTTTAGCCTGTGATGCAACCGATGTCTTCAGATCTCATCTTGATTACCTCGACAGAGAAACAAAACGACTTTTCATCACCGATCACGAAGACCCATTCGGATTTTCAAGACTGACTTATATACACGATGTGGACAATTCCAAAAAGCTTAACGGACAAACTTACCCGCATGTCATTATTTCCGGATCAGGAATGGCAGAAGGTGGAAGAATTCTGCATCACCTCAGAAACAATATTCATAATCCAAAAACTCTTCTTCTGTTTGTAGGTTATGCAGCCAAGGATACTCTTGCCAGAAAAATCATGGATGGTGAAAAAGTGGTGAAGATTTTTGGGGAAGAGCATCAGGTCCGCTGTAAAATTAAAATTATTGATGCCTTCAGCGCGCACGCCGACAGAAGAGAACTTCTCGATTATGTGGATCTGAATGATCCTAAAAAACTCAAACACATCTTCCTCATTCACGGTGAACCGGATCAGGCACTTTCCTTCAAAGATGCTTTAAGAAGCAAAGGTTATCTCAATGTGCACTATCCCGCTCCTGGAGAAGCAATATCTGTGGACAAACTAGACTGGGCATCATGAATCAGGATTTTAAAAGCAGGGTACCGGTTCGGGTATCCTGCGCCATCATTGAAAAAGATCACAAGGTTCTGGCAGCACAGCGAAGCTCCCTTCAAAGTCAGGCCGGTTTGTGGGAATTTCCCGGAGGCAAAATCGATCCGGGAGAAACCGCCCAAGCGGCACTTGTCCGTGAACTGAAAGAAGAACTGGGAATTGAGGTAATTACCGAAAAGCAACTTTCACCTGTTATTCATCACTATCCCTCGATAAGCATCGAACTTATACCTTTCACCTGCAGAATAAAAAGCGGCCAGCCCTTCCCTCATGAACATTCCCAAATTATCTGGCTTTTCCCCAAAGAACTGACAACTCTGATTTGGGCTCCAGCCGATATCCCTGTACTTGAGGAATATCTGCTTCAAATCCAATAGGGGATTTCTTTCTATCCTTGCACTACCCGATTTATTTTACTCTGATATGTTCGCTTCCCTGACCTCCGGTTGAATCTATGGAGAAAAGAATGCCAAAGATATCCTTTTTGATCCTTATTTCAAGCTTACTTTGTGCAACAATCGCTGAACCTCAGGATTCCGTTGCCACTAGTGACACTGTCATTGACTCCACTTCTCAAGATGCGCTTATGGAAATGGAAGATGTTGAATCGGATGACGAAACTGCTGAAGGTAAACTTGAGAAGATGCCTGAATTGATTGACTTTGTTGAGGCAGAGTATCCTCAGGAGTGTATTCGCAAAGGGGTTGAAGGGTCTGTACTGCTTGAGCTGCTTATAAATGAATCGGGAACCGTTGACAGTGGAACCATAGTCCGCAGAAGCGCCGATCCACTTCTTGACAGCAGCGCTCTTAAGGCTGCCCTTGAGTTTCGTTTCACCCCTGCCATTGCCGATGGTGATTCAGTTGCGGTCATGCTGCAATATGAATACCGCTTTAATCTTAAGGAAGTACTCAGAACACCGGATAAATATATAAATTTCAGCGGAAAAGTTCTTGAACGTGGCACCCGTAAACCTCTTGCAGATGCCATGGTCATTTTACGATTCATCGATACTCTATCCGACACTACACTGAATATGCCTTTTTCTCTTTATCTCGAGCAGATTGGGAAAATGGAAGACCAATCTCTGGAAGAAGACCGCCTGGTGGTTTTAACCGATTCCAATGGTTTCTTCTCCTTCCAGTCTCTTCCCAGCTGTTCTCTGGAAGTCAAGCTTTCCGTTTCCGGGTACGAAAACTACCTCACCAGGGAAAAGATCAGTAAGGGTGAAGAACTTAAAGCTTCTTACTATGTTAGAAAAAACAACTACTCGGACTTTGAGATAACAGTCTACGGTAAAGTGGAGGAAAAGGAAGTCAGCCGACATGAACTGTCAGTCATGGAAGTTCAAAAAATCCCCGGACTGGGCGGGGATGCAGTAAAGGTGGTTCAGGCTCTTCCCGGAGTAGGGCGTCCTTCAATTCTGGGTTCAGAAATCGTCGTTCGAGGAGCCCCCAGCTGGGATTCCAAATTTTTCCTGGATGGGGTCAGCATTCCGATTCTTTACCATTTCGGCGGACTGAAATCTGTTTATCCCTCCGAGGGACTAGAGGCTGTGGATTTCTATCCGGGCGGTTTCTCAACAAGATACGGAGGAGCCGTGGCGGGTGTCATTGAAATGCGAGGACGCGCACCGAAAACAGATCGCGTTCAGGGAAATTTTGATTTTAATTCAATTGATGGTGCAGTTTTCATGGAGGGTCCAATCAATGAAAAAACCTCCATTTTAATCTCCGGCCGCAGAAATTTTATTGGAGATATTCTCAGTTACTATTTCGATCATGCAGACCCAAGTACCTATCAAGCCGCTGTAGCTCCCTTTTACTGGGATTATCTCCTTAGAACAGATGTGAATGTGAACAAGTCCAATGATCTGTTCTTTACTCTTTTTGGAGCCCGGGACAGCATGGGCGTGTTTTTTCCCGATTTCAGGGGCGGCTCTGAAGAGGTGAGTGAGCAAACTGAAAACTTCACCATGAAAACCATGTTCCACATGCTCTCAGCCGGTCTCGAAAGCAGAATCTCCGATAGATTTCAGAACTCTCTTCGTCTTTCAGGTACTTACGGAAGTGACCGGTTTTCGGTTTTTGGAATGATGAAAATTGAAGAACACTCTTACATGTCTTACATTCGCGACCAATTAAGCTACAAGGCATCTGACCGGATAACGGTAAACGCCGGTCTCGATATTGATCTTCTTAATCATAGTATGGTACTCATAATGCCCTCGGCTAAAAACGAGTTCAAGCGAGATACTACAAATGGATGGGTTTTCGGAGTTGTGGGAACGTACCTCAATATGGAATGGAATCCAATTGAGAAACTGCAACTCATTCCCGGAGTAAGATACGACTATTTTCCCGAGCTTGACTACAGCGGATCTCTCTTCCCCGAGTTCTGGCCTTACGCCTCTTTTAACAACCGAAAAGGCTACTCCGGAGAACCATCCTTGCGACTCAATGCCCGATATAAACATGATGAAAGGAATACCTTTAAAGGAGCTGCCGGAACATACAGCCAAACTCCACAGCCAATGGGGCAGGTTATTCATCCCACCTGGGGAGAACCGGATATGCCTGCCACTAAAGCTTCTCAATGTGTGGCCGGCTACGAGCATAAATTTACAGATCTAATCAGCCTCGATCTCCAGACCTATTTCAACAAGCAGTGGGATATTCCTCGGATGGCAAGCGGAGCTGATTTCAACCCCGACCTCGATCATCAAAGAAAATGGTACAGCGATCAAATTGGAAGAATGTATGGCCTCGAACTCATGCTCAGGCGCGCCAGAACCGACCGGTTTTTCGGATGGATTGCCTACACCTTGTCCAGAAGCGAACGCTGGGACAAAGCAAAACATAAATACGTTATTTATGATCAGGATGAAACCCACAACCTGCAGCTGCTTGGAAGCTGGCACCTCAATGGTGAATGGGATCTTGGTGTTCGCACACGCTATGTTACTGGTAAACCCACAACTCCGATAATCGGTTTTGAGTATATTGAAGATGGACACTACTATAAACCACTTTACGAGAATGTAAATTCCGGCAGACTCGATCCCTTTTTCCAAGTAGATGTTAGAATCGATAAAAAATGGGTGTTTAAAAAGTGGATGTTCTCAACCTATCTTGACCTGCAAAACATAAGCTGGGTCTTCTATAAAAGCCCTGAATTCCAAATTTACAATTATAACTATACGGACAAGAGCGTTTTTTCCATGATTCCCATGCTCTCCTTCGGCTGTAAAACGGAGTTTTAAAATGAATCAAAACAGTTTCTTTAAATGCATACTTACCACCGGTTTACTTTCGATAGTTACTGGAATTCTAAACTGCACCAGTTTTCCCACATCCTATGATCGAATTGCTGCAAGTGAAGTCCGCCTGCTTGATTTCATATACGAACCTGTTGATGCTGCTCCCGGCGATTCTGTTACTGTTAAGGCTGTTTTTGCC
Source organism: Fibrobacterota bacterium (assembly GCA_023436205.1). GTDB lineage: Bacteria > Fibrobacterota > Chitinivibrionia > Chitinivibrionales > Chitinispirillaceae > JAEZKC01. The sequence goes on along the minus strand of JAEZKC010000106.1, from coordinate 201,720 downwards.
GGCAAACAGTTAGACTTGAATACCATTGACTGGAAAATTTCTTACCAGGTCTATATTAATGACTATGGCTCCGATACAGCCATCAATTTCATACCGCTTAATCGAATTCCGGTAGATTTCTCTTTTTCGGATAACACACAGTCACTTGCTTTCCGATTCAAAATTCCCGAAAACGCAATCAGAAACAGTACAGCCATTCCTGAAAATATATTGAGCATGGTCCCGGAAGCTTTGAAAGACCAACTGCCTGAAGAATTAACGTCATTGAAAAAAAGTGACCTTATCAATCTTGTGGAGACCTATGCCTCTCTCCCTCAACTGCCTGAGGATTCCACATTGCAAGAGATGCTTCCACAACTGCTCCAACTCCTTACCGTTCGGGCCTGTATCAAGGCTTCCATCCCCGGAGAATACGTCACCAGCAGTACATTTACAATCCGTTATAACAACCTTTTCTCATCCGCACAGTTTGTCCCTGTAAACAGAAATCCGAGAATCGATTCGATTGGTGTTTATAAAGTGAAAGGACAGAATATCCTTCGCTTCGATTCTGAAAAGTATGAGTATGAGTTTATTAAACTCTATGGACGTGATGAAACAAGCTCAATAGCAACAATTCCAGTGGCTAAGGGCTATACTTATTTCATTGCAGCCTTTACAGGAGATTTAGATGAAACTATCACTCTTGATGGGAATACCATACTTGAACAGCATAACTGCCTCTGGTTCCTAAAGGATCCTATTCAACATGTAAATTATACAAAATGGGCTGCCGTTCAAAGCGATGGTAGCCTTATCGGTACCCTTTATCCACCTTTAAACCCACAAATAACCGATTTAACCTGCTGGTTGCAAGTTTTTGACAATTCAACAAACGAAACATTTCGCCCATCCGGGTCAACTCTTGCCGAGTTCCATGCAACTTTCGAATATGTACCGGGTTATTTTTAACTGCAATGATCACAGAAACCTCATATTATGACTTAATAACTATTGGCGGAGGTCCATCAGGATTGATGGCCTCCATTACGGCAGCACAAAACGGAGCCAATGTGCTCCTGCTTGAAAAGATGGATAGACCGGGAAATAAAATCCTCGTTTCCGGTGGAGGACGGTGCAATCTAACCAATAAAGCATCCTTACAAATCCTCTCTAAATCATTTGGCACCCGATCATCTTTTGTAAAACATGCCCTTGCAGACTTCACGTCTAAAGACTTGATGTCCTTTTTCGAAGACAATGGTTTACAAACTTTTTCTCCGGACGGTTTCCATATTTTTCCCACATCTCAAAAATCTCGAGATGTACTGCAAACATTACAGGATATGTGCAGTAAACTGTCAGTAAAGATTAAAACTGGTGAATCTGTTGAATCGATTGCCTTTCAGGATAACGCGTGGATTGTTAAAGCCAAAGGTGATCAATCATTCAGATCAAAAGCTTTGATTCTGGCCTGCGGAGGAAAGAGCTACCCTGGCATTGGAGGTGGAGATTCCGGTTACGAACTGGCCCAATCCATCGGGCATTCGATAATAGCGCCTCTGCCAGCCCTTTCGCCAGTTCATGTTCAAAGCAGTTTACCTCAAATGTGCGTTGGGCTCTCATTATCATCAGTCGAACTTGTTTTAAAATGCGAGAACAGCATTATTACCCGGACAAGAGGAGACTTTCTCTTTACACATACTGGAATTTCAGGACCCGCAGTACTTGATATTTCAACATGGGTTTCCAGAGCGTTATCTGAAAGAAAGCAGTGTACATTGTCTTTAATACCAGATCCCGGGAAAAATGATCAGATCTGGACCAATCTGTTTGTAACATGGCAGCAAAAAGAGGGGAGTAAAAGCATTGGAACTTTACTTTCCACCTTTTTTCCTTCACGTTTGGCAAAGGCCTTGCTTTTTCTTTGTAACCTCAATGAAAAAACGAGAGCTGCCGATTTTAACAAGCAACAACGTCAACGAATAACCAACTTACTGTCAAGAGGTATACCGCTTCCGGTTATTTCGGTTGAAGGATTCCAAAAGGCAATGGTAACCACAGGTGGTGTTGAGTGCTCGGAGGTAAATCCACGCACGATGCAAAGCAGAAAGAACGAAAAGCTGTTCCTCTGTGGTGAGGTTCTTGATGTAGATGGTCCCTGTGGGGGTTACAATTTGCAGTGGGCCTTCTCAAGTGGTCGTTTGGCCGGCAAAAACGCTGCAATCATGTCATCAGAAAAACCTGAATCACTTAACCTGGGATGAATCACTCTCGATATTGGCTGATGGATTAGGTTCCAGGTAATGACGAACTGTGTAATTGGAGCATCCCTGGAAAAAAAGAACAGCTGCCAGGCCTGCAAGTAACAGTTTTGATATGAAAAAAGTTTGAAGAGCCATTTTGTTTCCTGTTTTTTTGCTACATCCAACAGAATTTTTATCTGAAGATAATGCAGGTCTAAAGTGGATAGAATTATACTTATATCATTAAAGATAATAGCTTGCGGCAGACGGTCAAGTCAAGTCTGGAATTTTCAAGCTAAGCCCCTGAAATTTTGGAGGTAAAATGGACTGGCTAAATAACTCGCTTGAACAGATAAACAGTTTTCTATGGGGACCCCCAATGCTGTTCCTGCTCATGGGAACTCACCTTTTTTTGACATTCAGACTTGGTTTGATACAGCGCTTCATCTTTAAGGGAATCAAGCTATCCTTGGAAAAACGCCCTGAAGGAGCTGGGGACATCAGCCATTTCGGTGCACTTGCAACCGCCCTGGCAGCCACGATCGGAACTGGAAACATCGTAGGTGTGGCTACCGCCGTTGCAGCGGGTGGACCCGGAGCTGTTCTGTGGATGTGGCTCACCGGGGTTTTCGGTATCGCCACAAAATACGCAGAAGCATTCCTTTCAGTTAAATATCGAATCACTCTTCCGAATGGTCAGATGGCTGGTGGCCCGATGTATGTTCTTGAACGCGGGCTTAAAAGCAAACCGCTGGGGCTTCTTTTTGCCCTTTTTACGGCTATCGCGGCTTTCGGTATCGGCAACATGGTGCAGTCTAATGCCATTGCCAATATGATCAAAGAAAACACGGGCATTTCTCCTCTTTTTACCGGACTCGCTCTCACAGTGTTTACCGCCCTTGTAATTCTGGGGGGAATCAAATCAATTTCCCGCACATGCGAGAAACTGGTGCCATTCATGGCTGCGGTCTACATTTTAAGCTGTATAGTGATTCTGGTTATCAGACATGACCAGATTATCCCCGCAATAAAGCTGATCGTCTCCAGTGCTTTTACTGGACAGGCCGCCATAGGTGGATTTCTGGGTGCCACGATGCGTCAAGCTCTACGCTTTGGAGTGTCACGAGGCCTCTTTTCAAACGAATCAGGAATGGGTAGCGCACCCATTGTAGCCGCTGCTGCCCGCACCAGTAATCCTGCACGTCAGGCACTGGTTTCGGCAACAGGTACATTCTGGGATACAGTGGTTGTCTGCGCGTTCACCGGAATAGTCCTGGTTTCATCAAACGCCTGGGCCCAAGGCCTTAAAGGAGAAGCTCTCAGTAGGGCAGCTTTTGATACTCTCCCGGGTATCGGTCCTTACATGCTCACTTTCGGACTGCTTACTTTTGTCTTTTCCACAATTCTAGGGTGGTCTTATTATGGTGAAAAAGCTGTTGAGTACCTTTTCGGGCAGAAAGTTATTAAACCATACCGCTATCTATGGGTGGCAGCTGTTCTGATCGGGGCAGTTGCTAAAAGTAATGCAGTATGGAGCTTTGCCGATATTGCCAATATACTCATGGCAGTGCCCAACCTTATTTCGTTGATTTTTCTCAGTGGTGTTGTCGCTTCTGAATCAAGAATTTACCTGAAAAAGGGTATCAAAAATAAGGAAATGGAAAAGACACTTGAGGATGCGGCAGTCTCAAAACCGGCAAAGATTGTTAAGTAATAAAGTTCAATCATTAGTCAAGGTGTTTAAATGAATAGATACTGCTTCATCATTCTAGCTGCATTCCTGCAACTGGTGTCCGCTGGTGAAAAAGATATTAGAATCAAAATCGCGGTAAACGATTTGACAGGACGAGGGATTTCACAAGAAGAAGCGGCGATCCTTTCCGATCGCCTTAGAGCCGAGCTGGTTAATACAAGTACTTTCAGAGTTATGGAAAGAGCTGAAATGGTTTCCATTTTAAAGGAACAAGGCTTCCAGACTTCAGGTGCCTGCGATGAAGCTTCCTGCCTTGTAGAAGTTGGCCAGCTGCTTGGTGTGGAGGACATTGTTGCGGGTTCTGTGGGTAAAATTTCCGATTTGTACTCAGTTAGCCTTAGATTTATCAATATTCAAACTGGAGAAATTCTCTTTACGATATCAGAAGACAGAGAAGGTAACCTAAAAGAGATTCTTACAGATGTGATCCCGACATCTGCCAGAAAAATGGCACTGCAGATATCAGGAAAACCTTTAGATAAAGAAGAAACTGTTGAGTTAACAAAAAGATCTGAAAATCATCAGACAATTGATAACTCTTTAAAAGAAGAACCTGTTGTAAAATTAAATCTAGTGCCGAGGAAAACAGATCACCACACTATTGCTATTTTTACGTTCGATAGTGTCGAAAAGGGCCCAACCGGTAATAAAGAGAACTTTACATGCATTCTAAATGGGGCATCTCTGGTCGATGGTTTCAAAGGTAAGGCCATCAAGTGCAGTCATGGTGCCTACGCCGAACTCGGATCTATCATCCAGGATAAAACTGCTGAAGGGACAGTAGAATTTTTTCTGCAGCCCTCTTCAATGTTCAACCCAAACTTTATCTATTCGCTTTTCGGCAACCGCGGAGCGAGAGCACATTTTCTCTACAAAGAAGGCACTCTCTATTTCCAGAAAAATCAGGATAACAAACACATCTTTGTGAACGCTTCTGTTGTTTTCAAACCACTTCAGTGGTACAAGATCTCCGGGACTTGGGGTCCCAAGGGGCTTAGATTGTTTGTTAATGATGAACTTGTAGCTCAAAAACAGGATTTCTCAGATTACCAGCTTGATAAAAGAGACATTGAGAAGTTCGGTACGTTCTATGTCGGCTATAAAGAATGGTGCTGTATGGATGGCATTGGCATCTATGATCGTTCAAAAAGCTACTACTTTGAAGGTTTAATAGATGAGTTACATATCTCAAACATAGACAGATACTAAACTCCATGCTCGATAAACTATTTCTGACCTCTTCTATTTTACTATGCCTGTTTGCCGCCTGCAGTGATCCACCTTCCCTTTCTCCTGATTTCAACAGAGGAATAAATATCTTCTTCATGCATTCTCGAAACCGCTTCACCGAAAGCGATTTTTCAGAGAATCTTGCACAACTCAAAACCATTGGTATTCAAAGCCTATTCTTGACCCCCTACACTTTTCAAAAACACATTTATTCAGATTCCATTTTTACCACAAAAGAAACCATTACTGACGAAGATCTTATCTCTGCCATACAGCTGGCCAAAAGCTCCGGATTTTCAGTTTCCCTGAAACCTCATGTCGATTGCCTTGATGGTGAGCCACGCTTCAGAATAGAGCCTGTCAATATACCGACATGGTTCAAGCACTATCGGGAGCTTATGGTCAAGTATGCAAAGATTTCTGAGCAACAACAGCTTTCATTGCTTGTAATTGGGACAGAACTGGATAACATAGCAGAAAATCCTCTCTTCATTTCAATGATTGATACACTACGTACCGTTTTCAGCGGAAAACTCACCTACGCTTCCTCATACAATCACTTCCTTGAACTTAGGATCTGGAGTAAGCTTGACTATATTGGAGTCAACTGCTGGCTTAATCTCGACAATGGATCGGCATCGGATGAGCAGATTTTCCAGTCATGGAACTATTGGCTTAATTTGCTCGAGCAGTTCTCAATTTATCAAAAGAAACCGGTGCTAATCACCGAGACCGGTTTCCGAAGCATGGATGGTACAGCACAGAATCCCGGGGACTGGAGCTATACTGGACAAATTAATTTACAGTTGCAAGCGTGCTGTTATGAGAGCCTTCTCTCTCAAGTTTCCTCTTTCCCCAAAATAAATGGTGTTTTCTGGTGGCAATGGGAATTGGGAAATGTGGGGGGACCTCTCAATGGAGATTATACGCCCCATGGAAAACCGGCAGAAGAGGTAATCAAAAAGTACTGGGTGAATTATGAATAAAATGCTTGGTTGTATTCTATTTGTGGTAATGATGGCCTTCTCTCAGGAAAAACAGTATCTCCTCGAACTCGAAGGCCTGCTTTCTGCTTTCTCAATCTCCGACAACTATCAGATTGTAGCTTCTGAAACCGCAGGATTTAATCCTTACCGATTCTTAAATATCGCTCTTGGCAGTGAACAACAGTTGCGTAATAACAGCATCTCGCTTAATACCTTCATCTCATCTGAATACAGATGGTTTCTTTCTAATAAGGGATTCTCACTCGGCCCCATGGGGGGCATTCGACAGCTTTTTATCGGAACTAAAGGTTTTTCATCCCTTTACCTGGGAGCTCAAACCGGAATACATTTCCTGCCCTCACAACCAGTTTCAGTCAGAATCAGGTACCGTTTTGCTGTCTATCCAAACTCACCAGATACATTTTCCAATGCCCTGCTGATTGGAATCAGCCTTAATCTACTGCAAAGCGGCCGCTAAAAAGCGATTTTTAATAGGTCAACCCAAATCCATATTCAAACAGCGGATCATAGACGCTGTCACCTGCATTAATCGGTATCTGGTTCATATCTCTTGGCCAGGAATGTGACAGCTTCCCAGTAGGGGCATAATCACCAAACAGCACATCCGCGATCCCCTGTCCCTCAGTACCCGGCAGCCATGCGGCAATAAATGCTGAACTGTTCGGCAGAATATCATTAACAAGCATCGGACGACCTGAAATCAGAATAACTACAACAGGAATCCCAGCCTGATGATACTGGTTTATTAAAGCTACTGATGTCGAGCTCAATTCCAGAGTTGTACGATCACCATTATATTCAGCATAGGGATTTTCACCAAGTGCAATTATTGCAAAATCCGCAGTGGGATCAAAAGTGGAAGAAGAAATAACGGAGGAAGGATCGGCAACTGAATTTTTAACAGCCTGGAGAATAGTAGTACCTGTTGTAATATTCCCTATACTTCCCTGCCAGGTGATTGACCAACCACCACACTGCCGTCCAAGATCATTGGCGTGAGTACCTCCTACTACGATTCTCTTGCCTTGTTTTGGAACAGGCAATGTATTCTGTTCATTTTTCAGCAACACCACAGATTGACGAACACATTCCCGGGCAATTTGCCGATGTTCCTGTGAACCGATTCGATCCAGGTAAGCTCTTTTGGCTAAAGGATGTTCAAACAAGCCCATTCTGTATTTGACACTTAAAATCCTCTTCACTGCATCGTCAATACGACTGACCGGGACCTCTCCAGAATTTACAAGTGATTTCAAATCCGTTATGAAAATCTCGTACTGTGAGGGGGTCATAACCATATCAATTCCCGCATTAATCGCATTCTTCACTGCTGTCCTATACGATGTGGACAATGTATCGATTCCATCCCAGTCAGAAACGATAAACCCGTTAAAGCCCAGTTCCTTCTTGAGGACATCTGTCAATAAATATTTATGCCCGTGCATGCTTTCACCATTCCAGCTGCTGTAGGATGCCATAATGGTGGCCACATCCTCTCTGACCGCAGATATATATCCCTGAAGATGAATCGCTCTAAGCTGCTCTTCCGAAAGCCGAGTATCCCCTCTATCGATTCCATTTTCAGTTCCCCCGTCACCCACAAAATGCTTGGCACAAGCCGCAATTGTAGAGTCTGATCCCAGATTATCCCCCTGCAAACCTTTTATTGCCGCTTCACCCATCATAGCAGCAAGCTCCGGAGTCTCTCCAAATCCCTCATAGGTTCTGCCCCAACGTTCATTACGGGGGACGGTAACACATGGAGCAAACGTCCAGTGTGGTCCTGATGCCCCGGTTTCTATGGCGGTAATACGAGCAGCCTGCTTTACCAACTCAGGATTTCTTGTACACCCGAGTCCAATATTGTGCGGAAAAATCACAGCTCCATAAAGATTATTATTCCCGTGAACCGCATCGATGCCATAAATAAGAGGTATACCCAACCTTGTCTGTAAAGCTGCCTGAGCAAATCCGTCAACCATTGTAGCCCAATTCTCGGCTGAGTTTACCGTTGGTCCACTACCCCCTCCACTCAGTATAGACCCGATGAATAGCGATCGTATCTGCGAATTTGTAATCTTCCCCCTTTCAGCCTGGGTCATCTGACCAACTTTTTCCTCCAGTGTCATCAAATCAAGAATCGAATCCACCTTCAACGATATGGAGTCTGGATATAGGGTTATGTTTTCAAAAGTCGAGGGATATGACTGAACGGCAAGAGTCTGAGATGAGAAGCCGAATTTTTCCACCTTTAAAAAGGAACTTTCAAGATCAGCTTTGGTATTTGTTCTAGTTTGAGGAGTAAAGACTATAGGAGACTTAATATTTGTTAACTGATTCTGTATCACTTGTATTTTGAAGGTATTGTCAATTCTTCCAATTTTTACCATTAACAAGTACACTCCGGAACTCAGTCCAGCAGCGCCAAAATCAATTCTATGCGATCCTTCCGAGAAGACCTGTGAATTCTTCCAAACAGACCTGCCATTAAGGTCTAACAGCTTCAAACCAGCCTTTTGTGATGATTGCAAATTAAGAAAAAGATTTGAATTCTTACATTTAATGGAGAACTTATCATTAACATCTGGCTTATGTTTTGCCGGAGACAGTATATAATCAAAGCTAAACTGTCCGTTTTTATCTGAAAAAACAACACGAGTGGAATCACCTGCCAGTGTTATTCTAGCGTTTGGTATTGCATTCAGATCCTTGTCCACCACATTTCCGGTAATCTGCACATCAGAGAAAACTGCTGCAACCATAATCAGTATCGAAACTAATGCTTTTCTCATTCCTGTAATCCTTTTCAATCCGGTTTAACCATTACATAATAATATAGCTCGGGATATTGTTATCCGCAGGCAGTATACACAATGCAGATTACAACTGATTTCATTCCTCTATTAAGGTACTTATCTTTACCATATATTTAAAACAGTCAAAGGAAAGACCGATAGAGTGAATCTAGCCTCTATTTATGCTCTTTCTGCGTATCAGTTTCCAGAGAGTTGAACCATAAAACATAAGAATCAGCCCGCAGAGAATAAAAAATGTTCCGGGTATGAGAAAGGGAACCCTGCTTTCCCCTGCAACGACAATTCCCAATAGAACGGCAATCAAGGGGTTTACCAATGCATAAGTGACTACTCGTTTGGAAGGCTCTGTGTAGAGGAGGAAAGAGTAAGCACCCAATGCTACTGTTCCAAACAAGGCCAGATACAACACAGCCGCCACTGAGGAAAGGGAAACATTGGGCAGATTTGATAATTCTGAAGGGTATTTCAATGCTGCCATCAAAGAAAATACAATACCAACAGAAAAAAGCTGAATTGATGCATTTACAATGCTGTTACGAGGCATTTCAAACTGCTTGGTTAAAGAAGTCCCAAGTGCCCAGGAAACCATTGCTCCAAGAATTAAAACAATTTCAGGACTAAGCTGAAATCGGACAGTCCCTTCATTTTGCAGAAGTAAAAGGGAAACACCGGCTATTCCTAGCAGGGAACCAAACCATCCAGAGAGCTGGACTCTTTTCCCGAACAATACTCTATCAAAAATCAGAACCACGACAGGTGTAGAAGCTATGATTAAAGCTGTAAGATAGCTGTTCACATTCTTTTGAGCAGTTGTGACCAGACCATTACCACCGGCAAGAAGCAAACCCCCTGTAATTAGCGAATTCCTGATCTGCTTCCAGGAAAGTGGTATTTTGTAAAATCCTCTGAGAAAACAGAATATGACAAGTAAGATACCTCCGGTCAGAAAGCGCATGCCTACAACAAAAAACGGAGAGAAATCCTGAACAGCCATCCTGATGAAAAGATAGGTGGAACCCCAGACAACATAAACGATGAGATAAGCGAAGATCACTTTGAGCATGCTGTAAATATACATCAAGATATGATGAATAATTAGAACAGGGGTCTAATGCTCATCCCTGAACAAAAGACCCCTGCTCCTCCGCGTCATCCCTGACACTATCTATATATAAACTGCTATGCCGCCTTCAGATACTCCAGCACCGTATCACTGTCATGCACAGGCGGCTTGCAGGAATGGTCGGTACACACATAGGCTGTTGTTTTGCCTTCGTAAGCCTGATAATCTTTTAAAAAATCAACATAGCGAATTATCTCAGGCTCTGTATTCTCAGTTGGCTTAAAAACAGTAACTGTATAAGGGAGAAAATTATGATTTAATGCATTAATCAATTCTTTAGTTTCATTTGCCTGACTTTCACCAGCAATTATCACCTCGGCCCCATTCTGCAACCCGAAATTCATTATGAAAGCGGAAAACAATGAAGGAGCCCTCGCAAAATCACCAGAGAATGCCTTTTTCATCATTTCCACTCTCTGATCATAATCAGGTGAAGCTGTTATCCTTCCCAGTATAAGCTGATTCTGGAAAGCAACTGAATTTGCAGAAGGATAAGCATCATCGAATATTTCCTTTCGACGCAGAAGCAACTGTTCACCATAATCTGCTACTGTATAGAATCCACCGGTAATGTCATCCCAGAAATGTGCAACCAGATGATCATTCAACGCCAATGCCTCTCCCAGATAATGGGCATCGAAACCTGATTGGTAAAGCTCAAGCAAGCCCCAGGTCAAGAATGCATAATCATCGGAATATCCGGCAATAGCTGCTTCACCATCTTTATATCGATGGAGAAGAAAATGGTCCGATTTTCGACAGACGTTCTCGAGAAGAAAATCTGCAGCTTTACGGGCATGATCATAGTATTCCCGATTCGAGAATATTCTGGATGCTCGAGCCAATGCCGCTATCATCAGCCCATTCCAGTCCGTAAGAATTTTTTCATCCCGCTGGGGACGTATTCTATTCTGTCTAGCGGAAAGCATTTTTTGACGAACATTTTCGATTCTTTCGCTAAATTCATCAGGAGAGATTCCAAGCTCATCGATTAGTTTCCCAACCGATTCATCTCTGTAAAGAATGTTCATTCCATCAAATTCACCCAGAATCTCTTCCACATTTCCTCCATGCCTTATATTGAAAGTGCGAAAGGCAAGTTCCTGATCCTCTTTATTCAACAGCTCCTCCGACTCTTCCGCAGACCAGGTGTAATACTTCCCCTCCTTGCCTTCCGTATCGGCATCTTCAGCTGAATAAAACGCCCCCTCTGGACTCTTCAAATCCCGGAGCACATACGAGATGATCTCTCTGGCAGTGCTGCCATACTCCTCTTTCCCGGTTGCCTGAAACGCCTCCATATAAGCCAGGGAAATCATTGCCTGATCATAAAGCATTTTTTCAAAGTGGGGAATTTTCCAGTCCTTGTCAGTTGCATACCGGTGGAAACCAAACCCTATATGGTCATATATTCCACCACTCCGCATTGCATCAAGTGTATGCGTCACAATATCCAGTGCATTTTTCTCCCCGGTTTTCTTCCAGTACCTGAGGAGAAAAAGAATAGTGTGCGGTGAAGGAAACTTAGGTGAGTCGCCAAATCCTCCACTAATGCTGTCATACTGTTCCATTAATTGAGTATATGTCTCCTTAAGCAACTCCTCATCTTCATAATTTGAAGGAGGTGTCAGAGACAACATTTTCAGGGAGTTTGTAAACTGTAAAGCAGATCCCCTGATCTCGTTCTGACGGTCTCCCCACAATTCCTGAATTTGCGGAATCAAATCCAGCATCCCGATCAGATTTCCAGATGTTTCCTTGGGAATGTAGGTGGCCGCAAAAAACGGCAGCTTCTCAGGCGTCATGATTATGGTCAACGGCCATCCACCTCCACCGGTAATCACCTGACAAACATACATGTAAACATCATCGAGGTCAGGGCGTTCTTCCCTGTCTACTTTTATATTAATGAAGGTGTCGTTCATCATTTTGGCTACTTCTTCGTCATCAAAACAATCTCTCTCCATTACATGGCACCAGTGACAAGTTGAATAGCCAATGGAAAGAAAAACCGGTTTGTTTTCACTCCGAGCCTGCTCGAAGGCCTCTTCTCCCCAAGGGTACCAGTCTACCGGGTTATGGGCATGCTGGAGAAGGTAGGGGCTTTTCTCATTTGCAAGCCGATTCTTTTTGCGGCCACCCTGATGATTTTTATGAAAATTGAATAAGCTCATTTGGTTCTCCTTCCGCCCGCATCTCGGGGTTCACAGATTCCCGAATCATTGCTGAACCGCCCTCTCAAAAAGAATGCGATGGCAACCTGCCAGATATTGAACTGCCGCTGCCCTGAACATGGTTTAAACGCTACAAAGAACCGATAATGATTTTTTTCTTAAGCTTATATTGGAAAAAAACTCCTCATCCAGCTTCTCACTTATTCTTAAATAAGCCGTAATTCGATCCGCATTTCTGTTGCCAGCATCGCGGTGGAGTGTGCGACTCCTTCTGAGGCACCGGCAGTTTCATTGCTTTCCTTTTATCAGTAGGGGACCAGTAGGGGACGGACTAATGGGATGGACTAATTTAAGCAGCAGAGTATTTGGGGACGGACCAATTAAAATAGAATTTACTAAAATATCTGGATTTCTAATAAATAATATTTGTATAGGTTTCTAAGTAGTTTTAATTAAGTACGGGAATTCGATATTTACGATTTAACCTGAGTATTTTTTGAATATATACGTTTTTTTTTAAGAGGATTTAAGGTTTTGGACAGATTCGAACAAATAAGCAGGATGACAATAGGGAAAGTCATTTGCCTCTTCTAGAAGCCGAATCCCTTTATTAAAGCTAATTATTGAGTCTCTAGACCAGTTTTCAGTGACTCATCCTTTTTCAGCTTAGCTCCAAGCCGAACCAATGCGGAGATGGGGGATATGGTAATCTTGAGGAAATCAGCAATAATGGTCTGAGGAAGGAGTTCTACCATATGGACCTGAAAACAAAAAGACGCTCTGGCATTACTGGATCGTTTATTCTTCCACCCCCGACGCATTAACTCTTCTCTTGTAATATTGAATTCTCTACAAGTTTCGTCAGCAATTTTTTCCAAAACGTAATTGTAGTCCGATTTTCTATGTAATCGATGATCTCTGATTTTGTGCTGCTCCATTGCTTGCTTAACGAATTCAGGATTTCCGATCACTGCAGGCCATCCTTTAGAAGCCCCCACAACTTCAGCATTTTCTCTTTCGGGCAACTGACCGGCATTCTTCAGAACGTCAGCAGAATACCCTTGAGATAAACATTTCAAATAATTCTGAATGGCTACGTGTTCTTCTTCACCGAACCTGCGAAGACATTCCACCCGATTCTGAAAAGCTCCTCCTCTGGCTCCTTCTCTTCCTAACAGGTAACCGTGACCACACCAGGTCCATTGAGCCAACTCTTCCAGTGATTTCACCTTCTCTGCCCGCAAAGGGTTTAAATGTATATACTTAATGAGTTGCATGGCATAATTCTGACCTTGACACAAAATGGATTTGAATCTGTCTTGAAACAAGTACCCCTTTCGCTTATGCTTTTTATTGTAATACCTTGCATATCCCCCATTTAATGATCGCATAAGCTTACACATGGGCAGATAATTAGTTCTCACGAACAGATGATAGTGATTATCCATGAGAGTCCATGAAAGGCACTGGTAACCCGTGGTTTCCAAGCCTATTGCCAAACGCCTGAGAAATTCATTTCTGTCTTCATCATCCTCGAACAGTTTTTTTCCATCTATGGAATGAGCCATAATGTGTGCGAGTGCGCCCGGCATTTCTAACCGCATCATACGAGGCATAAAATTCTCCGATTGGGTTTTGGAGAAATAGAACTCTAAAAATGAAGCAAGTAATCTGCCGAATGTTTTTAGGGATATTTATGACTAGTATGTAGATTCTTTGCCTCTGCTCGTGCTAATTTCGATAATATTTTCCAGAATTGAGAATTTGTGAGTGTATTTAGATTGAATATTAGAAGATATAGATGTGGTTGAGAAAGCAATCCTACCAACAGTACAAATTAAGTTAGTCCGTCCCTAGCCATAGCTGGAATAATTAGTCCGTCCCCACTCCCCGGGCCGCAGCCGGCTCCGGTGTCACTCTCGCCCCCACAGAGCTCTCTCTTATAAAAACCATCAATGCCCCAAGTATCACTATCGAAAACACCAGCGGAATACTCCAGTAATGCTTATAATCCACCACTCCATTTTCACTGAAAATATCTGCTATCCTCCCTGCACTGAAACTCCCCAAAAATCCTCCCACTCCAGCAGTCAGTACTGAAAAAAGCTGATGGACTCCGGTACGCTCTTTATTATCGCAGTAACCATCCAGACAAATGAATGAAGTGATAAACACAAATGTATATGCCAGCCCATGTACACTCAAACTGGAATAGATCAGCATATCACTCTTACCAAAAGCACAGGTGGCAAATCTAAATATTTCCAGCACCATTCCCATTACCAGAACCTTTTTCATCCCCCAGCGACTTATGAGAAAACCTAATAATCCCATGGCAAATATTTCAGGAATTTGGCCCAGACTCATGGCCGGCAGTATACTTTTTTCACTGAATCCCATTTGACGCAAAAATGGAGCAGTACCTACGGAGTAAAATTTATCAATGAATGTAATAAACATTACTATTATCGAAAGCATTATCACTTGCGGGTTAAGCATGATCTTAAAAGAATCTACAGGAAACAAACTCCGTACGACTTCTCCTTTTCCTGCTTTCTGCTTGACAGGCATACTTAATGCATAGATTGACAATAATAAAGATGTCAAGGCTGAAATTTTTAAGAGTAAAGGAAGTCGGCTTGGAGCTTCTGCAGGTACTTTTCCATGGAGAATCCCAAAACTGAAAAACCAAGCCACCGCTATCCAGCCAACAGTCCCCCATACCCTAATATTGCCAAATTTCTGCCGATCGGCAGGGGAGTGATGAAATGTGATTGCATTAATCAAAGAGCTTGATGGCAGCGTCAGTAGAGTATAGATAAAATAAAAAATCATCACCGGATAAAAACTGCTCTGGTACGAAAACGCCAGCATACATCCTGCTCCCAGTAAATGAAGCAAACTGAGCAGCCGTTCTGAAGAAATCAGCCTGTCCGCCACAAATGTCATGATCACCGGGGAAACAATTGAACTGACGGCCGATAATCCAATAATCAACCCGATTTGAGATCCGGAAAACTTCAGATTATCCTTCAGATACAAACTCATGATCGGAAGAGTTGATCCTGCCACAAAAAACTGAAGAAACATGAGAATACTGAGGCGAACTTTGATAGCGCTTTTCATATTTGATTTCTACAATGAAATTCCTTAGATCTGCAAGATTGCTTGTGGTCAAAATATATGCCGCTGAGGAGATTGCTTATTAATTATGATAAGCTAAGAGCAAACAATATTTAACTCTTAAAATTTAAACGGTATCCATTCATGTCCGCAATCTCTGCACTTGAATGAAGAGTGACCCTTAAATCCAAGAATCGTTCTACTGCTACTATCAATCTCTTCACAATCGCATCTAGGACAGAAACTCGGCTTTTCGTCTACCTCCTCGTAATGCATTTTCGAGATAATCTCCTTTGACCTCTCCAAATCATCCTCAGCCACTCTTAATACCACTCCACCCAGCGCATAGCTATATAGCGGGTTAGCAAGAACCGTATTCTCATTCTCCAATATCACGCTGATTCCTTCACTCTCAAGACGCACCTTTGCCAATATGGCATGAATGTACATTGCGTAACTCGCCACAATTACCTTTCTATTCACAAATCATCTGTCACTTTCTCTTCTTTCGGCTCTTGCCTACACCAACACGTTTTTGTAAAAATTCCTTGAGATATTTCGCTGTGTGAGATTCGGTTTCCTTCTCCTCAATTAAATGCCAGGGTGTCCCTTCAGCCACAACTTCGCCTCCTTGCTGGCCACCCTCGGGCCCCAAATCTATCACCCAGTCAGCTTCTGCAACCACATCTGGATCATGCTCAATAACCAAAACAGTATTTCCGGCATCCACAAGTCGGTGCAGAACTTTAATCAGCATCTCCACATCGGCAATATGCAACCCTATAGTGGGTTCATCCAAAACATACAAAGTACGAATATATTGGGGTTCCCCTCTGGTCCGTTTCTGCCCTGATCTTCCCAATTCACTCACCAACTTTATCCGCTGAGCCTCTCCTCCACTTAAAGCAGGACTCTGTTGACCGAGTGATAAATAGCCCAACCCCACATCATGCAATAACTGCAAATCTGCATGAATGGATTTATGAAATGAGAAAAACTCAAGAGCCTCGTCAACACTCATATTCAGTACTTCTCCAATTGACTTATCTTTAAAAAGCACCGAAAGTGTTTCCTGATTAAATCGTGACCCGTTGCAAACTTCACATGGGACCAGCACATCAGGAAGAAAACTCATTTCCACCTTTCGCATGCCCTGACCCTCGCAGGCTTCACATCGCCCGCCAGCCACATTAAAAGAAAAACGACTTGGAGAAAAGCCTTTAATTGCCGCCTCTGAAGTCTTGGCGAACAACTTGCGGATGTCATCCCAAAAACCCACATACGTTGCAGGACAGGAACGCGGCGTTTTCCCAATAGGCCTCTGATCCACCTCCAGAACTCTGTCAATTTTTTCAAATCCGCTTATCATTTTGCACCCGCTATAGTGCATTCTGTCTCTTCGTTTTTTCCCTTCGTTAGAACAGAGCACCTTCATGTTTTCATATATCACGTCACGGACAAGTGTGCTTTTACCACTGCCACTCACGCCGGTGATACAAACCACTCTTCCAAGCGGAATAGACACTTTCAAATTCTTCAGATTGTGCAGACAAACTCCACTGACCTCCAGACACTCATCTTTCCCCGGATGCTGCCGAATATTTTGGGGACTATGTTCGAGTGGTTTACGAAGAAATTTCCCCGTCACTGATTCAGGACACTTCGAAAGATCCTCAAGGGAACCCTTTACCAGAACATTACCTCCTCTTACTCCGCCGCCTGGCCCCAAATCGATAATATGTTCTGCTCTTCGAATGGTCTCCTCATCATGCTCCACTACTACCACAGTGTTCCCTTTCTCCTTGAGTGCAAAAAGCGTGTTAAGAAGCATGTCATTGTCTCTGGGATGAAGCCCTATTGTTGGTTCGTCAAGAATATAACATACACCCTTCAAATTGGAACCAAGCTGTGAAGCAAGCCGAATACGCTGAGCTTCCCCACCACTCAAAGTTGGTGCCGCTCTGTCAAGAGATAAATACCCAAGACCAACCTGCTTCAGAAAGTACAGCCTGGAATTCAATTCAGCAATGATATCTTTTGCAATCTGTTCTTCCCGCTGACTCCATTTAATTTTGGATATTTCCAGAACCGCCTGCTCCACAGTCCACTCCGTACAATCTGAAATTGACTGACCTCTCAACAAAACTGACAACACTTCGGCATTCAGCCTTTTGCCTTTGCAACTGGAGCACTCCCGCTCGGTTCCATCCCACCAGTCATTCCACCAGATCTCTTCACCGGTCTGGTTTTCATCAAAGCCACTAAGCTCCATCCCGGTCCCGTAACAATCCGGGCACCATCCATGTTTAGAATTAAAGGAAAACATGCGCGGGTCAAGCTCCGGAAAGGAACGGGAACAGCCGGGGCAAGTTCTCTGTGTGGAATAAAGCTTCTCTCCTGATCCCCCCAGAACCCTGACAGTACCACCACCATGCTCCAGTGCAGTTTCAAGACAGCTTCTCAAACCATGCTCACTGGAAGCACTGATTTTAAATTTACCAATTGGTAATTCTATCGTATGTTCCTTGTACCTGTCAAGTTTCGGCCAGGGACTAACAGGTGTATCTTTGCCGTCCACAATCAGTCTTGAGTACCCTTTCTGTGATGCCCAAGCCGCTAAGTCTTTGTAAATTCCCTTTCGGGCAGTTACCATTGGGGCAACTATTTCCACCTCTTTGCCTTTGAAATTTTTCATAATCGATGCGACTATGGAATCAAATGATTGACTTTCTATCGGGATTCCACATTGAGGACAATGCTGAATTCCGAGTTTGACAAAAAGCAATCTCAGGTAGTGGTAAACTTCCGTAACTGTGGCAACGGTACTCTTTCTTCCCCCGCGACTTGTACGCTGCTCGATTGCCACTGTGGGAGGAACTCCTGTAATGGAATCCACATCGGGGCGGGACACCGGCTGTACGAACTGACGAGCATACGCATTGAGCGATTCCAAATACCTGCGCTGCCCCTCTGCAAAAAGAATATCAAAAGCCACTGTACTCTTTCCGCTTCCACTTACTCCTGTAATCACTGTAAAGGCTGATCTGGGAATGTCCAAACTGACATTTTTCAAGTTATGTTCCCGAGCGTTTCTAATAGTAATATCATTTGAATAATTTGCCAAAGGGTGAGCCACGGAGCAGACACCCGCATTTTTTTGAGTATGCAACTCCCGTAATGCTTTTCCGGTATGACTTTCTCCACACCTCTCAATCAATTCCGGAGTACCTTCGCATACCACAAACCCGCCCTTTTCTCCGCCTTCCGGACCAAGGTCCACTATCCAGTCAGATGCCCTGATACAATCGATATTGTGCTCTATAATAACAACACTGTGCCCGAAATCCACCAGTTTTCTAAATGCCTTCAAGAGAACCGATATGTCTTTGAAATGTAAACCGGTAGTGGGTTCGTCAAATAAAAACAAGGTTCCTTTAGAGGGTTGAGATCCGGAGCACTCCGTCAGATGACCCGCCAGTTTCAACCGCTGAGCTTCTCCACCACTCAATGTCGGCACCGGCTGCCCCAGTTTTATATAAGCAAGACCAACTTCAATCAATGCCTGCAGCTTTTTTAAGATCACTGACCTGGATTCGAAAAAATCACATGCCTCCTGAACTGTCAGATCCAGTACCTCAGAGAAGGAACACTTCTTATCCCCTCTTCCACTTACCTTGACTTCAAGTACTTCGGACCTGAACCTTTTTCCATCACAATCAGCGCAACGTATGTATACATCACTGAGAAACTGCATCTCCACATGTTCAAAACCGTTCCCTCCACAGGTCGGACAGCGTCCATTTCCTGAATTGAAACTGAATGTGCCAGCAGTATAACCTCTTTCACGCGAAAGAGACTGGTCCGCAAAAAGTTTTCTTATTGGATCCAGAGCCCCCACATAACTTGCAGGATTAGACCTTGTGGTTTTCCCTATAGGCGTCTGATCGACCAGCATCACTTCGCTTATATGATCATGCCCCTGAATCGTCTGATGCTTTCCAGGCTGCTCCACCGGTTTAGCTTTCAATGCACAGATTCCGTTATACAGAATATCCTGCACAAGTGTGCTTTTTCCTGATCCGCTTACTCCAGTTATACAAACAAGATGTTCTAAAGGTAAAGCAACGGTGATATTCTTTAAATTATGCTCCTCAGCACCGACTACCACCAGCTTCTTTGCATTTTCAGACACTTTTTTACCAGAAAGATTACTTAAAACACTGCGTTCCCCGCTCAGGTAAGGGGCGGTAGGTGACCGGCTGTCCTGAAGCATCCTTTCCAGGGGACCCTTGAACACGATCTCTCCACCCTGCTCACCGGGCCCGGGGCCCATATCCACCACATAATCGGCAGCCATGATTACATCAGGATCATGCTCCACCACCACCAGACTGTTCCCTGCATCCCGCAAACGACGGAGCACTTTTATAAGTCTTCCGATATCTCTAGGATGTAAACCGATACTGGGCTCATCCAACACAAATAATGTATTGACTAGACAGGTTCCCAGTGCCGTGGTGAGGTTTATTCTCTGCACCTCTCCACCGCTGAGAGTTCTCGATTGGCGATCCAATGTGAGATACCCCAGACCGACTTCAACCAGATAACATAGACGACTTTTTACTTCGTTTACAACCAGTTCAGCTGCCTCATCTGAAATTCCCCTGAAATGATCCTCAAAAAATTTCAGGCATTCACTCACTGGAAGCTGCATCAAATCATGAATCGAATACGAACCGATTCTCCACAAAAGAGAATCGGGCTTCAAACGGGCTCCGGAACAATCCGGACAGATCTGATAGGTTCTGTATCTGGACAAAAGCACTCTGATATGCATTTTATAGCTTTTTGATTCCAGCCATTCAAAAAACCTCTTTATCCCGTACCACTTACCATCCTCCCAGCGCCCTTCACCCTCTATGACCCATTCCTGCTGAGCGGGAGTTAGCTTGTTCCATGGTTTGTCAAGCGGAATTTTCCTCTTTCTGGCGAACTGCTCCATCTCCTGCTGACATTCCCTGTAACTTTCCGTCTGCCATGGTTTAACTGCCCCCTGCGATAAACTCTTATTCTGATCCGGTATAACCAAAGAATAATCCACCCCAATCACTCGGCCGAAACCGCGGCACTTTTCACACGCACCGAGGGGAGAATTGAAAGAAAAATGACTGGGGGATGCCTCACTATAATGAATATCACAATCGGCACAATGCAGCCCGGATGAAAAATGAGAGGCTGAAACAATTTCACCTGCCGAGTCTGTTCTGTAGACGGATACTTTACCACTTCCGGCAGAAAGAGCCTGCTCGATATCTTCAGTCAACCGTTCCCGATTATCTTCGGTGATTACAAGACGGTCCTGAATCATCTCAACATAAGACTCTTCTTTTCTGTAAACCCTTGTATACCCTCTTGATTGCAGAATATCCAAGATCTCCTGCTCGGAAAAATTTGCAGGACGGTTCACTCTGAAAACTATCAAGGCCGCAGCACCCTTGTGTGCTTCATCATTTATCAGCGTCTCACAGATTGAATCAGCACTTTCCTCCCTGACCGGCTTAGCGCATTTTCGGCAATAGAGTTCAGCACACCTTGAAAACAAAAGTTTAAGATGATCATTAAGTTCTGTCATCGTCCCCACAGTGGACCGGGATGTACGAACTGGATTTGTCTGATCAATCGCAATGGATGGAGGAATACCTTCTATATACTCCACCTGTGGCTTATCCATTCGCTCCAGAAACTGGCGGGCATAGGAGGAGAACGTTTCCACATACCTTCGCTGCCCTTCAGCATAGATAGTGTCAAACGCCAGGGAAGATTTTCCTGAGCCGCTCACCCCTGTAATGACCACCAGTTTATTTAGCGGCAGCTTCAATGATATATTCTTTAGATTATTCTGCCGGGCTCCCTCAATTGCAATGCAACCTTCCGTAACAGCTTTTCCGTCTTTCTTCATCTTCTCTCTTCTGACCAGTAATTTTTATACTTCTACTCTATACCCTATTACGATCAAGAGTGCCCGAAAGGGGTGATCGATTTTTGAATTAAACGCTCCAAATCAAGGACTTAGGTCATAATTTTCCGGTCGGCACAAAACGCAGTCCTCCCGCAATCCTCACAGAAATAACCCATCCACACCTTATCAAACTGATCCATCACCGATGAGATTAGTTTCCTTTCGTCCGTAACTATTCCGTTCTCAAAATTTCGCTTTTTTGATGATTTAGCCCCCACACCGGCTCCAGTTAAGTTGGCGCTTCCACAATAGGCATATTCCCCATCAACCACTATGGATTTGAAATGCACCCGAGGACAAAGCAATCTCTCCAACCCATCAATAAGAGCCGGATATCGATCAAAATCTGTTCTGAAAGCGGGACCCGGTTCCTTGGCATGAATCAACCTTACCGATACACCTTTTTTACATAACTCCGAGATCAATTCCAAAAACGGTACTACTCTCTTGCCTTTTTGAATATGAAGATCCTTCAAATCGGATGTGGCCAACCATAAAAAAGAATTGGCCTGAAACACTCGCTCCAGAATTACCTTTTCATAAATTTCCCTGTCCACAATAAATTCAATCAAGAGCCAAACTCCTTTTGAAAGATCTTGAAAATACATTGATGAATCTCACTTTTTCCCTGAATACATCAATATCCTTACCCTTTAGTATTTTACGACTATGTTTAATCTGATTGCCCAAGAACCCGATTTTCTGGTTATTAGTAAATTTGAGGATGTGCCTTTTCACAAAGACGAGGAGGATGTCGGATTACTTCAAAAGATTAAAAGTGACCTCCAAATTGAAACGCTTTATCCAGTACACCGTCTGGATAAAATGACTTCCGGAGTCATCGTGCTTGCACGCAATAAGGAAACTGCAAGAGAGCTGGCCGGCCTTTTTTCTGAACGAAAGGTCGAGAAATGTTACGTGGCCATTGCAGGAAACAAGCCGCAAAAAAAACAGGGCGTTATAGCGGGAGATATGGAACCAAGCCGGGGAGGAACCTGGATTCTAAAAAGAAGTTTTACAAATCCGGCGATCACTCTCTTTCTAAGCAAATCGATGAGACCGGGACTTAGGACATATATTCTTAAACCACTTACGGGAAAAACTCATCAGTTGCGAGTAGCCCTGAAGGCTATCGGCGCACCAATCATTGGAGATCCGCTCTACTCTCCTTCAAAAGAACAGATTTCCGACAGAGGCTACCTTCATGCCTACTTCCTGGAATTTCAGCTTAAAGGCAGACTCTACTCTTTCCTTGATCTGCCTTCAAGAGGTAAACTGTTCCAGTCTCAGGAATTCAAAGAATCATTTACAGAGTACATGCAGATACACACTATCAACTGGCCTCCATGTAAATTCGGCTAAACCTTACCGGGCTCTCTGCTCAGCACTCATCGCATGATGTACAAATGCTTCAGCACGAGCGAATACTGAAACCTGCTTTGCAGCAATTCCAATTCCCTTCTCAGTTGCAGTCGCCACTGAAATGCGTTTCTGAAAACTTTCAACCCCCAGTGGTGATGCAAATCGTGCGGCTCCGCCTGTAGGCAAAACATGATTCGTCCCTATAAAGTAATCACCAAGCGCAACTGGTGTGTTCATACCGAGAAAGATTGCTGAAGCATTGTTCACAAGCTTTACATCCTTCTGTGCAGTCGAGGTCATAATCTGCAGATGTTCAGGGGCAATACTGTCGGAAAATGCCATGCTTTCTTTTCTGGAAGAGGTAATAAATATGCTAATGGCATGTGCTGGCAGTCTATTCAGAACTTCTTTGACAGGAGATTTTTCAATCTGCTCCTGAACCGCCTTAGCGATTTTGTTTGCCACTCTTTGGCTCTCTACAATACAGACTGCCGTTTCGTCACCGGATCCGTGCTCTGCCTGGGCCAGAAGATCCAGCGCAACCAGAGTGGGATTCGCCGAATCATCAGCAACAATAACCACTTCGCTGGGCCCGGCAACCGAATCGATATCAACTGTTCCGTAGACCATCTTTTTTGCCGTAGCCACAAAAGAGTTTCCGGGACCAACTATTTTATCAACCGCACGAATACTTTTGGTTCCATAAGCTAAAGCCGCTACCGCCTGAGCTCCGCCGATTCTATAAACCTCTTCCACTTTCAGGTATTGTAAGGCATAAGCAATCCCGGGATTAAGCTCATCACGCGGTGGAGTAACTGCCACGATCTCCTTTACGCCGGCCAGTTTGGCAGGAATCACATTCATAAGCACACTTGAGGGATATACAGTATGTCCCCCGGGAATGTATACCCCTACTCTGGCTAGTGGCTTGACTAACTGTTCAAGAACTCCCTCACCTGTTTTAATCTTAAAACTGCGTAACCCCTGATTTTTATGAAACGCAGTTATTCTTTCCGCAGCTTCCCTAATTGCTCTTTTTAATGATGAAGAGGCCTGCTTTGCTTTTGTGCTTATCTCTTCTGAAGATGCTCTAACCTTAGCTGGTGTAAGTTTTACTTTATCAAAACGAAGTGTATAATCAAAAAGAGACTTGTCTCCATTCCGATGAACATTTTCCAATACTTCGGATACGGCTCTGGTCACCTCATCACTGCGTTTTTCCCGACCGGCCTTTATAAGCTTGAGAATTCTCTCGCTTTCAGGACTTCCCAGCTTTACAACAGGAATTTTACTTTCCTTTGCCATACAACTGCTCCTTATCTGATCATTGTACCTTGAAGAGCATTAAGATACAATCGATATTCATTTTCAGCAAGCCTGGAACGGCGATAAGCTTCTAAAACTTCCTGAAACATGAAAAAGGGATCCGCCCATTAAGACAGATCCCCTGTAATCGAAATGCTGTTCTTTAAAGCTTACTTATTGAGCGGTATGTCAGTAGGCTTTACATGCCATATACCGTCAGCATACTCCTCAATCGCCCTGTCAGAAGAGAATTTGCCCATATTTGCCACATTGAGAATAGATTTTCTGGTCCATTCAATTTTATTCATATAGCAACGGGAAACCTCTGCCTGGCACTGCACATACGAATCAAAATCAGCCATCACCATGTAGCGATCACCATGATTGAGCAGTGTATCATAAATCGGTGCAAACAATCCGGGCTCCTCAGGGCTGAAGAAACCACTGGAAATGAGATCGATCACCTGTCTCAGCATGGGGCTCTTATGGTAATAATCCCAGGGGTTATAACCCATAACTCTAAGTTCCTCAACCTGCTCAGTCAAGAGACCGAAAATGAACATGTTTTCTCCACCGATCTCCTCGTGCATCTCCACATTCGCCCCGTCCATGGTGCCAATGGTAAGCGCACCGTTGAGAGCAAACTTCATGTTTCCAGTTCCGCTGGCTTCAGTTCCGGCTGTGGAAATCTGCTCTGATAGATCAGCCGCCGGAATCACATACTCTGCAAGAGAAACTCTGTAATTGGGCAGAAAGTATACCTGCAGAAGATCCTTTGTTGAGGGATCGTTATTAATCACTCCCGCAACATTGTTGATAAACTTAATAATGAGTTTGGCCATGTAATATCCAGGAGCTGCTTTACCTGCAAACATCACTGTTCTCGGAACAAAGTTCTGAGTATCACCGGATTTGATCTGATTATAGAGTGCTATGCAGTGAAGTACATTGAGTAGTTGACGCTTGTACTCATGCATTCTCTTCACCTGAACATCAAACATCATATCAGGATTGATTCGAAGTCCATCCCACTTCCTGATCTTTTCCACAAAGCGCTTCTTGCAGTCGTATTTCGCTTCCATCCACTGCTTCTGGAAAGTTTTATCATCCACAAACTTTTCCAGTTTCTTAAGCTGCTTGAGATCAGTCGCCCAACCTTCACCGATTTTACTGTTGATCAATTCGCGAAGGGAGGGGTTAGCCTTGTGAAGCCAACGACGCTGAGTGATTCCGTTTGTCTTGTTGTTGAACTTCTTGGGCCACATCTCGTAGAAGTCTTTAACCAGACCGTGTATGAGAAGCTCAGTGTGCAGAGCAGAAACTCCGTTAATCGAATGGCTCGCCACAATCGCCAGATACGCCATGCGCACCTGCTTGTCATCTCCCTCTTCGATCAAAGACATGCGGCGAAGGCGATCGATATCACCGGGGAACTTGTAGGATACCTGGCGCATGAAACGATGATTGATCTCATAAATGATTTCCATGTGACGGGGGAGCAGATGCTGCATCAACCCTACAGACCACTTCTCAAGCGCTTCCGGCATGAGAGTATGGTTTGTATAAGCAAACGTTCCGGTTACAATTTCCCAGGCTTCATCCCAAACCAGTTTGTGCTCATCCATGAGGAGTCTCATCAACTCCACAATAGCGATTGCCGGATGAGTGTCATTGAGCTGAATGGCCACCTTCTCGGGGAAAGCCTTGAAGTCCTTATTTGTCTG
Source organism: Fibrobacterota bacterium (assembly GCA_023436205.1). Lineage (GTDB taxonomy): Bacteria > Fibrobacterota > Chitinivibrionia > Chitinivibrionales > Chitinispirillaceae > JAEZKC01. The sequence continues at coordinate 175,859 of JAEZKC010000106.1, read as the reverse complement.
AAGGTAACGACGGATTATATCCTGCAAAGATGCAGATGTAAAGAAAAACTGCTGTTTCAGACGCAGTTCCCGACCGGAAACATTATTATCATTAGGATAAAGAACTTTGGAAATGTTTTCACTGCTCAGTTTATCCTGACAGGCACCAATGTAATCGCCGCTGTTGAAAAACTGGAGATTGAATTCTTCTGCCGAACGAGCAGACCAAAGACGTAATGTGTTTACATTGTTAACACCAAACCCCGGAATGGGAATGTCGTAAGGCATGGCTACAACATCATCGGTATCAACCCAGGATATGTGAAGTCGACCACCCGGTTCCTGATACTGCATGGTGCGTCCGTAAAACTTGATAGTGACCTTGTACTCAGGTCTTTCTATTTCCCAGGGGTTCTTGAGCTGCAACCACTGCTCCGGTGTTTCATGCTGGTAACCGTTCTGAATTTTCTGATTGAAAATTCCGAAATCATACCTGATGCCATATCCCATAGCGGGAAGCTTCAAGGATGCCATTGACTCCAGATAACAGGCAGCCAGACGACCAAGACCGCCGTTGCCCAATCCTGCATCATGCTCCTGATCAAGAATATCCTCCATACTGAGACCTAAATCTCTAACCGCCTCTTCGCTTGCCTTGGTCAATTGAAGATTCATCATGTTATCGCCAAGCAAGCGACCCATGAGAAATTCCATAGAAAGATAATAAACTCTTTTTACATTTTCTGCTTTGTACTCCTGACCAGTTGCGATCCAGCGTTCAATCACTCTTTCACGCACCGCATAGGAAAGACTTAAAAACTGATCGTACGAAGTAATGGATGCTCTATCTTTTGCAATATTATACTCTAGGTTATTCAGAAAACTGCGACGCAAATCATAAGCACTCATTCCTTTGTAATTAATCTTCCAATTCTTCAGCGCGTCTTCCAGTGGTTTTGCTGCTTTGGAAGTATCATTTTTGGTTGGGCTCATGTAATCCTCTCTAAGGGTTGGGTTCTTCTACTCAACTATTAATGAACTTGTAAAAATGGAGGGTCACCTGCGGGTATTCAGAAGGTGAACCATATAATATAATGAATGGCAGTATTGGTTTGAAAACCTGAACTGGTCGTCTCTCGTTCAAAGACCATCCTATTACGTTTCCGCAGCATCATTGTTAAAATCTGATCTCTACAGGTTGTAATATTCTCTGAAAATGCAAATCTCCTTCCAGCCGACCACCCCTAAGAAAAACGCACCAAAACGCCTCTTTTTATGTACATTATAGGTATGATACTTTCGAATCAGACCTCAAATATTGTTTTTTCAGGCAGTTTCAAACATTACAAGGCAGGATCTCCAGTCTGGAAAAAGGACTGGGGGATCGCCTTCACCGCCCGAGTAGAAGATGCCCGCGTTATTGCCTCTGATTATCAGAAAGCCGGTTCGCACTGTTTACGTGTAAGTTACCCAAAAACCGGGGTAGGACCTGCCCAGACAGGTGTCCAGTTCCCGGTCGCCTTCAACAGCATAGACACCATGCCGATCAAACAGTTTAATTCCCTGTATTTGCGTTATTACCTCATGTTTGAACCCGATTTTGACTTTCGTTTGGGAGGAAAACTCCCCGGACTCATGGGCGGAGGATCGTCCTGGTTAAGATCCGGAGGTGATCAACCGGACGGTACCAATGGATGGACGATGCGCTTCATGTGGCGAAAAGAGGGCAAAGCGGTCGTATACGCCTATATCCCTTCCGGAAAATATGGCGGTACCGAATGGGGACTCGATATTGATCTGAATTTTTCCTTTATCCCCGGAAAATGGCACTGTATTGAAGAGTTCATTCGCATAAATGATATCGGAAAACAAAACGGAGAACTTTCTGTTTGGATTGATGATCAACTTAATCTTAACATTAATGATATAGTCTACAGAACTGTTGAAAACGATGCCGGAAAGATCGGGGGTATTTACTTTTCCACTTTCCATGGAGGCAATACGGCAGATTGGGGTCCAGTTCGCGACTCCTACATCCGCTTTGGCAGTTTCGTGGCCTCAACCGGGCGTCTTCATCCATAAAACCTCAAATAGGGACTCATATGAAAACACAATGGACTTTTACAAGTATCGCCGCTGTAATGTACGTTTCCCTTGCCTTTGGAGGTTATGGTGACCCCGACCCCTCCTATCCCGATATGCCCTCCTGGGAAGAAAGAGCTGTTATAGTTCTGGTGAACGCCTGCAGAATGGACCCAACCGGATTCAGAGATAAATATGTGGGCAATGTCCAGATTCTTCTGCCTCAAAACTACCCGGCTGTGGGGCCTCTTTACTGGAATGTAAACCTAAACCGAGCCGCTAGGGACCATTCCATAGACATGGCCCAAAATTGCGGTATGCAGCATAATTCCTGTGATGGCACTCCTGCGGGGACTCGAGTGAAAACCTACTATCCGAGTTACAGGGCAGAAAACATTGCCGGGGGATACAGCACTCCCATGCTTACTGTTGTGGGATGGATAAAGGACAGAGGTACAAACGGTTTACCCGCTCCGGACAAGCAGGTTGCTGATTCAATTTACAAATCCGGTGATGGTCACCGGAAAAACATCATGAACGGATCCCTAACGGAAACAGGAACCGGCTACGCTTATGGCCCTCAAAAATACAACCACTTCTGGACCCAGGATTTCGGAAACGCGCAGAGTCCATTCAAAGCCCATCCTGTTCAGGGAGCTACTCATTTACAACTAACAAACGGTAAGATAACCTTCATGGCTAATTATTTTGAAGCTTCAGGTGGATCACCGCAAAGTGCAAAAGTTATAGTGAATACCCAGGAACATGAGCTTTCTATATTACTAGGCAAAGCCTCCGCCGGTACCTACGCAGTGGAGCTCCCTTCCTCTAGCGGTTGCAGAAGTTACTTTTTCATTTTTACAGACAGTAACGGGAAAACCTGGCGCTTCCCGGAATCCGGCGATCTTATCACCTTTGGGGAGGGTAACTGCGATCAATTCTACGAACCTGCAGGTACTACCACCACCTTACAAAACTGTTCACATAAATCTGTACCTGCTGTCCTTTTCGAGAACACTAAAATTTCATTTGTGTTTGATGAGAAAAGCTCCCCTGTCAAAACCATTCTTTACACTCTAAGCGGAAGAAAAGCTGGAGAATACAATCACATCAATATGGGGCAGACAGTTTCAATTCCAACAAGTAATCTCAATGCAGGTTTGTTCTATGCACTACATATTTATGCGGAGGGAACTTCGTCAGTAAACCGTTTCATTGTCTCGAAATAACTGACACTCGGGAGTGATAATTGTTTCGCTCCCGATTTCCAGTTTAATATGGAATCACAATTTTTTCACTGCAGCGGCAATCTCTCTCATCACCTCAAGCCCGTTTTCCTTCTGAAGCAGATTACCGGTCACGATAATGTCTGCTCCAGCTTCAAGTTTCTCCAGCGCTCTTTCCTTGTCCCTGATCCCGCCTCCCACTATTATGGGGATATCAATATAGGACCTGACCAGTTTTATCATTTCCGGAGGCACCGAATGAAGAGCTCCGCTCCCGGCTTCAAGATACACCAGATGCATACCCATATACTGCGCAGCCAATGCATGAGCTGCCGCTATGCCAGGCTTTTGACGGGGTAGGGGACGGGTGTTACTCATGAACTCCACAGAGGTGACCGTTCCAGATTCCACAAGCATATAACCGGTAGCGATGGGCTCTATTCCAAACTGACGAATAAGAGGTGCCGCCTTGACATGCTCACCTATGAGATTAACCGGGTTGCGACCTGAAATGAGAGAAAGGTAAAGCAAGGCATCAGCATGTCTTGAAAGTTGGGTAGAATCACCTGGAAATAGAATTACCGGAATCGATACTGCCTCTTTGAGCGATTTTACAAAAAAATCAAAGTGGTTGGAATGCAGAAGACTTCCCCCCACCAGTAAAGCATCAACCCCGTTCTCTTCAGACTGGCGAGCCACATTCTGAGCCTGTTCTATGGAAAAATCATCGGGATCGAGGAGAACCCAGTAGGCTCTGCGCCCCTGATCCCGCATCGCCAGAATCGAATCAAGAACAGGACCGCGCTTCATGATTGAGCCGCTTTCTTCGACAGATTCGCCTTTACTTCTTCAAGTGCATCTGACAGCTTGGAAGGATCCTTGCCGCCTGCCTGAGCTCGCACCGGATTGCCCCCTCCGCCACCACCGGTTCGCTTCGCGGCTGCTTTCACCAGCTCACCACAGTGCACGTTGAATTTTGATACGGCTTCCTGACCCGCTCCCGCGGCAAACATGACCTTATCCTCCACCCTGGCCCCAATCACGATCACCATGTCGGAGAATCCCTTCTGCTTTATACTGTCAGAAATCGCATCAGCCACTCGCGCAAATGACTCCTTGTCCATCTCTCCCATATCCCTAATAGCATAGGGAAAAGCTGCGCCGGATGCTTTCGCTTCATCAAACAATCCTGAAATGGCATCTGCCGCCTTTGCCGAGGACAAACTTTTTACCTTGGCTTCCAGTTCTTTAATATTGTCAAGAAGCCCCTGCACTCTCTCCACAAAACGCTCTTCACCGGTTTTCAACATGGAAGACAGTGCAGATGCTGTTTTATCTCTGTTGATAACATAATCCACTGCACCTAAACCGGTAACTGCATTCAGTCTGCGCACACCGGCACTTACACTTTCTTCACCGGTGATATGGAAAAATCCGATCTGCCCTGTACTCATGACGTGCGTTCCTCCGCACAGCTCCTTTGAAACCGGACTGATCGTGACTACCCGTACCTTATCACCATATTTTTCACCGAAAAGGGCCGTTGCCCCTTCAGCTTTTGCCGCTGCAGTATCTTTAATATCTGTGGTCACCGACATGTTTTCCATTATCCAGCCATTGACCAGACGCTCCACTTCAGTCGCTTCTTCACTGCTGAGTGCTTTGAAATGAGTGAAGTCAAAACGCAAACTTACAGGATCCACTCGTGACCCGGACTGCTGAACATGATCACCAAGAACTCTTCTAAGCGCAGCCTGAAGAAGATGAGTGGCGGTATGATTGCGACGAGTGGCAGATCTGAGAGCCGTATCAATCTGAGCAGTCAAGGGTGAGGTGAAATCGTCTCTGGTAAGCACTTCATTAGATCTTACTCTGTGAATCACCAGATCATTCCACTTGAAGGTATCTTCCACAACTGCTTCTTTACCGCTTGACGTACGCAGAGTACCCTTGTCACCGATCTGACCACCCGATTCAGCATAGAATGGTGTTCTGTCAAGAATAAGCAGGTTAAGCGGTGTTCCGTTTTCACCGCTGACAGTCTTGTAACGGCAGACATTCACTTGGGAACTTTCATGTTCATATCCAAGGAATTCCGTACCGGAGACCTGTCTAAGTTCCGTCCAACCTTCGGGAGTAAGCCCCTCTTCATCTCCCTTGCGGGCCTCGCGGGCTCTCTCCTTCTGCTGCTCCATGAGTCTGCTGTAGCCATCTTCATCAACAGTCAATCCTTTTTCAGAAGCCATGAGACGGGTAAGATCCATGGGAAAGCCGTAAGTATCATAAAGAGTAAAAACGTCACTTCCCGAAAGCATACTGTTCTTCTGCTTGACAGCAGATTCCACCATGGCATTGAACTTCTCTATACCCTGCTCAAGTGTCGCCCCGAACCGCTCCTCTTCCGAACGAATCACCTCTTCCAGATACAACCTGCGTTCAGTAATTTCCGAAAATGCCTTACCCATGTTCTCAATCACTACAGGAATCAACTTATAAAGAAAGGGTTCTTTAAATCCAATCTCTCTACCGAACCGGTAGGCTCTTCTTAAAAGTCGTCTGAGTACATATCCGCGGCCTTCATTGGAAGGAAATGCGCCGTCGGTAATTGCAAAAACCAGAGATCTGATATGATCGGCAATAACCCGGAAAGGTGTTCCCGCTTCACCTCTGTCATAAGCGATGCCGCTCATTTTTGCCAGTTCCTGAATAATCGGCTGAAACAGATCGGTATCGTAATTGGAATCCACTCCCTGAATCACCGATAGAATACGCTCGAAACCCATTCCCGTATCCACATGCCTTGAGGGCAGGGGAGAGAGGGAACCATCTTTTTCCCGGTTGTACTGAATAAACACCAGATTCCACAGTTCACGGTAACGGGCGTTCTGACCGTTAACCCCCTCGATCGGATCACTATACGTTGCCTCACGAGTATCGGCATCACCAATATCATAATGAATTTCCGAACAGGGACCGCAAGGTCCGGTTTCACCCATTTCCCAGAAATTGCTCTTGTCACCAAAGCGCATGATTCTCTCATGAGGAATATCGGTTTCCGTTTTCCAAATCTCCTCAGCTTCATCATCACCGGTATGAATTGTGGCAAACAAACGATCCTTTGGAAGCTTCCACACTTCGGTAAGCAGCTCCCAGGCCCATTTTATCGCTTCTTTTTTGTAATAATCACCAAAAGACCAGTTACCCAGCATCTCGAAAAACGTATGGTGATAATGATCTCTACCCACTTCCTCAAGGTCGTTATGCTTGCCTGATACCCGCATGCATTTCTGAGAATTGGCTGCCCGCTTCAGTCCACGGGGATTATCACCCAGAAAAATGGACTTGAACTGATTCATCCCCGCATTTGTAAAAAGCAACGTAGGATCATCCTGAGGGATGACCGGAGCACTTGGGACGAAAAGATGACCTCTGGAGGTGAAAAAACTGATAAACTCATCGCGAACAACATTGGAAGATTTCATATGAGAACAATTAACCCTTGAGAATATGAAAATGAAGGGCGGTATCGATGACACCGCCGGTTTTTACTGTAACTAAGGAAAACCCTTTTATCTGTCAAACCAACTCTGATTCCGGTTCCTCTTCGGATTCCTCCGGAATATCCACACTGCGTTTCTTGGCACCCTGCTCTCTTACCTTGGCTTCGATCTTGGCCAGAATATCTCTGTTTTCCTTCAGGAATTCGCGAGCCTTTTCTCTTCCCTGACCCAGTCTTTCTCCTTCATACGAAAACCACACACCACTCTTTTCCACGATATCCATATTTGCTGCCAGATCAAGAATATCTCCCTCTATGGATATTCCTTTTCCATACAGTATATCAAACTCAGCTTCTCTGAACGGAGGGGCCACCTTGTTCTTTACCACCTTGGCGCGAGTACGGTTTCCAATTACACTTTCTCCATCCTTTATGGCAGCAATACGACGAATGTCTATGCGCACCGAAGAATAAAACTTCAATGCATTTCCGCCAGTGGTGGTTTCAGGATTACCGAACATCACACCGATTTTCATTCGAAGCTGGTTGATGAAAATAAGACAGGTTTTTGATTTCGAAAGGATTCCTGTCAGTTTACGCAGTGCCTGAGACATGAGGCGCGCCTGAAGACCTACGTGGTTATCGCCCATATCACCTTCGATTTCCGCAGCAGGTACCAATGCTGCCACACTGTCCACCACGATCAGATCTATGGCGCCGCTTCTTACCAATGTGTCGGCAATTTCAAGAGCCTGCTCACCGGTATCCGGCTGAGAAACCAGCAGATTATCAATATCCACACCCAAACTCTTGGCATAGGCAGCATCAAAAGCATATTCAGCATCGATCAGTACCGCAATGCCTCCCTGACGCTGAGCATTGGCAATGGCATGCAGTGCCAGGGTGGTTTTTCCGGAAGATTCTGGGCCGTAGATTTCCACAATACGTCCCTTGGGAAATCCCCCCACTCCCAGTGCCATATCAAGAGAAACGGAACCTGAAGATATCACGGGAATGTCCGCCTGAAGACCGGCGGTCCCCAGTCGCATGATCGCCCCTTTTCCATGCTGCTTCTCTATCTGACTCACTGCCTGCTCTATAGCGGAATTGCGATGCTTATTTTGATCCTCGGTCGCTGAGACTGCGGCACTTTTTCTGGCCATGTTCATTACTCCTTATGTGACCGGATTTGCGGAAAATAGTCCGGCATGTGGGTACCCAATTATAGACAGTAAAAAATACGATGTGCCAGGGAGAGGGAAAACGGAAATCGGGATTGGAAAAAGGACGGTTTGGATCCCTCTCCCAATGGTTAGACCTTTCATCCAGCTGTTTTAGGATTCTCTCCGTACTCGTTGGTACCGGAAACTCCCTCGGTGCACACTTTTATGAGTAACAATATCGCACCCAGGATCGGAATAAAGCTCATCAAAACATACCATCCGCTGGTTCCCACATCATGAAGCCGTCTCACAAGGACCGCCAAACTGGGAAGCAAAACGAACAATAAATAGAGCGTATAAATCGGACCGTAACCCAAACCTTTAAATGCAATTCCAAATACATTATCTAAAACAGAGGCGGCTATGAAAAAGAGCACATTGAACAGTACAAACATCCAGTATTCCTTCCGACGAGCTCTGCCGCTGAAAGTGACATACTTCTTCAATGCTGTCAGATACCAATTCATGCACACACTCCTTTTTTATGGATTAACCTACAGTGAGAACTGACTACCGAAAGTGAATATAGGTTACATTCATGAGAGAAAAGCAAGGGGGTTTTATATAAAAATTATTCCCTTTTTCAATTGGTGAAAAGATTGTAACATAATCTATATTGATATTCTGTCCTTTCCTTATACTCAGTAAACCACATGTATAAAACCGTTTTTTCCCTTCTTCTTCTCCTGCTGCCGGCCAGTAGTAACGATACTGTTCACTTATTACCATTTGTCCTCGAATCACCAGATCAAAAACTTTTCAATCCACTGCCTCCGGGTCCATCAATTATAACCGGCACGATTGTGGATCAAAACGGGAAACCTGTCAAAGACGCCAAAATAACAGTTCGTTATCCTGATAAGGTTCAGCGAACGGAAGATACCTTTCTATCCGATTCAAATGGCCTTTTCATGGCCCGCATTTTCCGTTCTGACCAGCCCTATATTGATCTGGAAATCAAAGTTGGTAAAAAGACCCATCACTCCATCCGTTATGAAAACCCCGCCATGGGGCTCAATTTAGGACATCCCGACAACAAAATCATCTGTAAAACCAAGACAAAAAGATGCTTCCTGAGATTTTGGTAAAAACAGGACAGAGATGAACTTATGCACAAATCTCTGAATGAGATGTCAAACGAAGAACTCTGGAAACTTTTCCCCATTATCATTTCCGATCATGATCCCGAATGGAAAAACCGTTTTTCATCGGAAAAGATCCTCCTGGAAAAAAACCTGAATGATGCTATTCTGCACATCCATCATATAGGCAGCACGGCTGTACCGGGACTGCTATCAAAACCCACTATAGATGTTCTCATCGAAATTAAAGATTCTACTGATATCACTAAACTGGTTTCGGCAATGGAAAAGGTGGGTTATATCTGCTCTCCGCAGCCTAATAACCCACCCCCGCATCTCATGTTCCTCAAAGGATATACTCCAGAGGGATTCAAAGGCCAGACATACCATGTTCATATCCGATATAAGGGTGATTGGAATGAAATACATTTTAGAAATTATCTTATTGGTCATAGTGAAGCAGCAGATCAGTACGCAGAACTGAAGCTAAACTTGAAAAACAAATTTGAGCACGACAGAGATGCATATACAAATGCAAAAAGCGATTTTATTCGGAACATCACGGCTCTGGCACGAAAGGAGTTGTCTTCTGATACAAACTCGGTTACCTGAGTATTATACATTCGCCGACTTCAATCCCGGAACAGGCTTGGCCACCACGCACACCAGCTGCTCACTGTCTGAAACGTAAGGCTCCCCGTTAAAACCTCCATAAGAATGCAGAACATAAAGTCCGGAGGTCATGATTGATCCCAAAAGATCTGTGAGGTTATAAGGGTATTGCTTATGGACCTCTACGGTTTGATCTGGAAAATGGAAACGGGTGTAAGCGGTCTTTAATTTTTCTTCGTAGATACGCTCTTCGGCAAAAGACAGTTCCCCGGATGAATGCTGAAGTGTCCCATGATGATTATTCTTCAACAGATGTTCGGTATAGGAATCAAAAAAGAATATTCCTCCCTGTTTCAGCGACATGGAAACAGAAAAAAACAGATCATCAAGCTGGTCCTTTTCCTGATAATTCAGAGCAAAAAAGGTGGAAGTGACTAGATCATATTTTTTAATCGGTTCAAACCTGCACATATTCTGAATTCGAAAGCGATCACCGGAAAGGTTTCTGTTTCGGGCTATATTTATCATTTCCGGAGAAAGATCAATCCCTTCTGCCTGATGACCTAAACTGCAAAGATATTCAACCAATGCACCGGTTCCACATCCCAAATCCAAAATTTCGGCTTTAGAGGGGCAGCTAGTCTCCAGCAGATTCATCAGAAATGGCAGATGATGCTTATACCATTCTCCCCATTGTTCATCATAATAGCGGCTCAGCATCTGGAATTTCTCTATTTGTTTCATTTTACCTCGCTCTCAATTAGCTGATCGAGCTGTCTGCCCCATAAAACATCAATTACCCTGCCAATAGCCGCTTCCCTGCTGCTATTGCAATTGGAGCTGCCAAATTTGTATACTCTTTTAATAAGGAGATGAAAATGATCAGAAAAACTGCTGTTCTGATTGCCGGTGTTTTGCTTCTTTCCGGGTGCTCTTCCCACAGCAAATACGCCCAGAGACTCAGAAGTTCCGATGTTAGTGAAAGACGCAGCGCCGCTCAGGAACTTCGAGGTATCGGCAGAAATGATAAACTGGTTCCTGCTCTGCTTGAAGCCTGCAGGGATCCAGACTCGAGTGTGCGATCCTTCGCTTTTCTGGCTCTGGCTAATCAGAACCCCACCATCCCCGGCGTTCCGGAAGCCATTCTTCTAGCCTTGGATGATACAGTCCTTGATGTAAGACGATCAGCTGTTTCTTCATTAGGTGCTTTCAATCCGTTTCCCAATGTCTGCTTTCCTGCTATGATAAAATTATTGGTAGATAAAGATCATCTTATTCGCAGTATGGCAAGCGGTACCTTCATTGATCTGGGAAAAATCAGTGTCCCCATTCTCACTAGAGCACTTAAGGATAAAAATCCTGAAATGCGCATGGCTGTGGCAGACATTATGGGCAGTATCGGCGCCGATGCCAAAGCTGCTCTCATCTCTCTGAGAAGACTGGCTGAAAATGATGATGACTTGCGCGTCAGAGAAGTGGCCCAAAGAGCAGTCGATCGAATTGAAGAATAGTAACTCTTTTTTTCAAAAACTACCGTTCGAAAAACCTTCGTATCTTTTTTTACTACAATAGCCTAGTATGAAAAGATACTCTTTCTCCCTGAATCTTTTTTTCCCGTTTCTGGTGCTTGCCTTTACTCTGGGCGCATCACTTCTTTTTAATCATCTGCTATCTTCTCACAAATACACATCACTCATCGTTTTTCCCGACTCTACTGTCGCCACTTCCCCAATTGAAGACACTTATCAGGGAGGAAATTCAAAAGTCATCCAGTTTGTTCGTGACAGCACACTTTCTTTCTCCTATACCCTAAAAAGTGGATTTGCCTATCCCTATGCAGGCGCCAATCTCAGACTCAGTACCGACGATACGGGGGGCATTGATTTCACCCCTTATGACAGTATTCTCATAAGCATCTCCTCATCAACCGATGATGCCGTAAGAATTTTCCTTAAAGGATTTCTACCAAAACTCTATAAAGCCGATGATCCTTCCGCCTATCTCTATAAGGAAATCGAGTACATTCCCTCTCAAGATGATCCAACCAAATCTTTTCCTCTGAAGTCCTTTAAGCTGCCCACCTGGTGGAAACTTACCACCGGTTTAAATGATGAATCTCTCCCCCTCAAACGTGTCCCTTTTATTGAAATCTTCAGTGGACTCTCCCGCTCCGGAAGCGATACCGTTCAACTGGAGCTTTCAAGAATCGAATTAAAAGGGAAAAACAGAACCGTTTCATCGATTCTTTTAGCTAAAAATGTGATACTCTGGTGCTTTATCGCTGTTTTTTTCATGTCCATGCTGATTCCTATTCTTAAAACCCGCCTGCAGTATAAGAATAACCGTTTGAAAATGTTAAAATTACAAAAACCGGTCACCCTTCCGGAACCTGTAAAGAGCAGCTCTCGGATTCTTGAATACATGGCCTCCCATTTCTCAAATCCCGATCTTAGTCTGCTGTCGGTTGCCCGCGGATCGGGAGTGGCTAAAAACAGAGTTACCGAGGAAATCCGTTCACAGCTCAACACCACATTTAAAGGTTACCTCAACCAGCTTCGTCTTAATGAAGCTGCCAGACTGTTAAAGGAAACTTCCCGTCAAATTACTGAAATCGCCCTGGCGGTTGGATTCAATAATGTAAGCCACTTTAATCGCCTCTTTAAAGAAGAGTTTAAAAAATCTCCAAGGGAATATAGAGCTTATTTTGGCAAAAATTCTCAGTTCTCCGATAAAAACTGATCTTATTATTTTGCTTAACACAGGAGACTGAAAGGAAGGATGTGTCTTAGATCCAGATCACATATGAGTATACACTTGCTTTTCTAAATCTTATCAAACCACATAACAAGTTTCATCATTTTTCGCGATAACCACTTTTTCCATCTCTTATACCATTTCTTCTTTTTTAATTTCGTGATTTTCGCTGTATAGGATTTGTTTTGAAGAGGCTTATTGGCTTGTACTGCAAGATTCATGCGTTTGTCATGCTTACTGAAAGCGGGAGTATCAATTTCAGAAATATTTTCAAATCCAGCCTTTGTTAATTTTTCCTTTAGATGACTAAAATTAAACAGGGCAAAATGTTGCATTCCCGGTTCATCCATTTTGCCAAATATGGCACTTTCCACTTGCACAAATGTCAGAATACCCTGAGTGTAGGCTTTCGAAAGACGATCGAAATCGGGACATTCTATTAAAAGTTTTCCGCCCGGCTTTAAAACACTGTACCACCTTGCAAGCACCTTATCTGTAATTTCGTAGCTGAAGTGCTCAATCAAGTGAGATGCATAAATTTCTTCAACAACTCCATCAGGTATAGTTGATAAGTCGGAAGCATTATCAACAATGTCGATTAAAGGACCATCAAACAGGTCCACATTCTTAAACCCGGGTAAAGAAACTGTTCTTGCACCTAAATTAAGTTTCATAGAATGATCCCAGTAATTACTTATCTCTTCACTCATTGGAAGCGCTACTGTCTTTAATCCAAATCCCTTTTAATTCTTTTCCATTTAATCGTACATCATCTCTGATTAACAAATAATTCTTTACTGTGAAAAGAGGAATTTCCCTGTTTTCACTGATCCTCTTATATGAATCGGTCATATCAGAAAACCACATTGATGCCAGACGAAGACGCTCTGTCTCGTCGGTAAAAATATCATCGGATACCCATCCTACTGCACACTCGTATTCTCCTCTGAAAAGAGCATACTCGTACTCCTTCGCCTCTGCTCCTTTAAGCTCACAAATCATCCCCGTATTGGTTAGATCTGCCATAAGCTTTTCAGCCACAGTTTTAGAAACAGGATCCTCCGATAGATAAATAATTCTAACCGGTTTTGATAAAATCGGAGCCTGAAGAGGTCCCTTTACGGGAGCTATTCCGGATAATTCTCCTACGCTGTCTACGGAACTTATCTTTTCCCCCTCCACCTTTACCAGTGATGAGAGCATCTCTTCTGCATCAACTATTGATTTTATATATGTTCTGGCATATTGATCTTCTATATGACAGGAAATAAAATATCTATCTGATGAGTACGGCTTTAAACTGGCTGTTTCCGCTAAATCAGTTTTGGCAAACTGAATATCTGAAATCGAGTTTACCTCCATAAGGGAAAATCTCCCCAGAGAAAAAGAGAGTACCGCATTGGCATCTCCGCCCGTCTTTACAATCATCTCATCAAGATACGGAGCTCCTGTTGTATCCTTACGATTTGGAGATAATCTTACTTCTCCATCTTTTCTCCCACTGATATAATAGGTCCCCAGCATGAATGGATTCCAGAGAAGCCTTGATGTACGTAATCTCTTGAGGTTTAAAGAATCCGGTTTGGAAAAACGGATTTGAATCGTTTTCTCGTCTACAGCGTTGAATCCCTTTACAAGCGGTTCCTCGCCACTTATAAACTGTTCCATACCCTGTACATTACGGAAAAGTGCCAATCCCTCTGCAGGCTGATTCTTCGCAAGCTTTGACCATATTTCTATAAAATCGAGTGCTGTGAGTACCTGCCCATTTGCTTTGGTCAGCTTTTTAGACAGCTTCAACTCCAGTCTTCGATAAGAAGAATCTGTAATCACAAACGGTGCAGTGGAATCTGTTTCACTTTTCGCAAAAGGATACATGCGGATCATTTCTGAAATCGTGTTATCCAAAAATCCCCGCTGTACATACATTCTTATTTTTCCACCACGAACAGGACTTTCCTGAATAGAGTCATCAAACAGTTCTGAAAAATCACTTAAACTGTCCAGCGTATCCTGAGCCCGCTCCATAGCACTTTCTATGACACTTTCAATGAATCGGGACCTTTCCACCATTCCAAAAGACATGCTGTCACTGGAATCACTTTTCTCAACTCCAGAGGGAACTTTTATATGCACCGAATTTTCCGAAGAATCAATAAACGATCCTTCCACCTGCTTGTCTTTCATGTACTCGTTATAATATTTAAGGAATTTCTCCCGCTCTTCAGGGCTTTTAAATTCCAAAGTATAATTTAACGTATCTCCCTTAATTTCAGCAGGTTGCACTTTTTGCTCTTCTACGGGAGGTTTCTCTTTAATCCTGGTCATGTTTGGAGCACAAGATATCAAAATTGCACTACAAACAAGCAGTACCGGTGTAATTTTCTGCAAAATACTCATCTATTCACCCCTAAAAAGAATCACTATAAAAGGGAAAAATAACCTGTTAGTACATTGTAATACAATGATTTTGGTGGCTTTTTACCATTAATTTCTGCACAAAACGCAGAATTTGGAAGGAAATTTATAGAAATGAAACTACTTGGACTGACCGCTCTTTTTGCATAGCTCCTGTGCATCGGCACACTGATCTATGTAAGCATTGAGGATATTTTTAGCTTCCTTCTGCTCCTCTGGACTCATTCTGGAATACTGCATCTGAAAATCCTGAGCTTCATTGCAGGTTTCCTTCATGTATTCACAGTGATATGTATCCGGAAGATCTTTAGTATCTATGACAGTAGTCCGGGGAGCACAATTCATCAGGACAGTTATTCCCAGAATTGCTGTAAAAAATCTCCTATCCATCGTATTCTCAACTTTCGTAAGATCGTAATGAACGAACCGCCGGAGTATTTTTCAGACGACTTAACGCCTTAGACTTTATCTGACGCACCCTTTCCCGGGTAATATTGAATCGCCTGCCGATTTCATCCAGTGTATAGGCAGCATCATTGTCTATTCCAAAATATAATTTAATTATTTCTCTCTCTCTATCAGTAAGCATATCCAACATCCGGCGAATTTCCTCATGCATGGACATAATCTGTATATTTTCATCAGGACTGCCTCCATCCTGCTGATTTCCAATAAGATCCAACAATGTGGATCCATCGTTATCCTTTACCGGTGCATCCAATGAAACATGATTATTGGATATGGAAATGGTTTCCTGAACTAAACTCTCAGGAATGGATAATTCCTGAGCAATTTCAGAAATATCCGGCATTCTGTTATAACGCTGCTCAAGTTCAATCTGCGTTTTGCTTATCTTATGGATTGCCCCGGCACGATTCAGAGGCAAACGCATTATGCGGGACTGTTCTGCCAGGGCCTGCAAAATTGCCTGTCGAATCCACCATACCGCGTACGAAATAAATCTGAAATTTTTCTTTTCATCGAAACGGCGAGCAGCTCTCACCAAGCCCATGTTCCCCTCATTTATCAAATCACAAAGGGAAAGTCCCTGGTTCTGATAATTTCTGGAAACGCTTACCACGAAACGTAAGTTAGCCTTAACCAAAGTATCCAAAGCCACCTGATCACCCTTTTTTATTCGGGCGGCAAGTTCTGCCTCCTGCTCTGAACTCAATGGTTGAAGTTTGCCAATCTCTTTAAGATAAAGAGCCAGGCTACCCTCTTCGGCAATGGGAAGGATCGGTTTGTTCACAAAGGGCTCGAAATTCGCAAATTGGATGTCATTAAGGACCTGAATCCTGTATCCAAATCACCACTCTGGCAAATGGATTAAATACAATATAGGTCACCCCTTGAAAAAAGCCAACGAATTTCGTATTTTTGCCGACCTTATTATTTTTATACCATTTAATCGTTAAAATTAAGAGATTTACCCATTTTTTTCCTTTCGCTACAATTTATCCCCCTCTGTATCTAATTCTAGTACACCCTAACCGAGACTATTTTATTGAATTCCTTAAACATTTTTCCTTTAATTTTATCAACTTTGATGATAACTCAATCGCTTGCATCTTCTGAAACAATCACAAGTCAGGATTCTCTCGATTTGAAAATCATGAGTTTCAATATCCGTTATGGTACCGCCAATGACGGAAAAAACAGCTGGAGCCATCGGCGCAACCAGGTCATGGACCTGATTGCTCATCAAAAAGCCGATGTCATCGGACTGCAGGAAGCTCTGCGTTTTCAGTTGGATGAAATCAGAGGCAATCTTCACCATTACGGAGAAATTGGCAAAGGCAGAGATGATGGTTTAGACTCCGGAGAACACTCTACCATTCTCTACCAGACTGAACGATTCAAAATTGACTCTTCCGGTACTTTCTGGCTTTCAGAAACCCCTTCGGTTCCGGGCTCAAAAAGCTGGGGTAATAAATTGCCCAGAATCTGCACCTGGGCTGCTCTTGTCGACAAAAAATCACATGATAAGTTTTTCGTCTACAATATGCATCTGGACCACCGGAACGCTAATAGCCGCTGGAACAGTATCGCTCTTATGCAAAAACATATAAAACTGCATAATCCTTATAATCTGCCAGTAATCATTCTTGGTGATTTTAATGTGGGGGAGGGTAACCCTCTAATCAAGTACATGAGAGGAAAAGAAAATTTTCAACAAAACCGGGACTCGAAAATGATTAACTCCTTTCCCCTGGAAGATACCTTCAGGAATCTTCACCCGAAAGCTCAGGGTGGAACTTTCCATATGTTCTGGGGAAAAGGTTTCGGTCCGAAGCTGGACTATATCTTTGTAAATCCCGAAACTAAAATTCTTCACTCAGAAATAATCCGTTCAAACGTGGAGGGAAGATATCCTTCAGATCACTTCCCAATAACTGCTGATGTCCGCCTTTTTTTTGATAGATCAATTTCCGTCGGACATCCTTGAACTATTAATTTCAATTAGCTTCCATTCCGTTGATGATCCGTTGCCTTCCTTATCAACAGCAGTAAGGATCGCATAAACTTGTTTTTCTCTAATTTCTTTTCCACGAGAATCTCTGCCATCCCATTGTACAACGGATGGAGCTACAGATCCTCCTGAAAAAGTTTTCAAAACGGGCGCATTTTTTTTAGGTAACGGTGTTATAGTCAGCACCCATCCCTCTATCCCTGAACCATTTTCATCATCAGTGCACCGTAATGAGAAGTAAACACCACTATCAGGAGCTTCCTTGTAACTTAAAAAAAGTTCAGGCGCAGTTCTGTCTACCTTGAACTTGGGATTAATAAACATTGTTCCATTAATACAGCTGTAATCGGTACTCTGTTTTCCTTCATACCCGCCAGATAAACCTAAAAGAACAGGTTTAACCAAGGCATATACTCCAAAATCAATATAATATTTCATCTCTACCGGTGCTTTATAAGCACTTATAAACTCATAACCTGTTGAAATGTGGATAAGTGGTGGTTTCGATGTTGATAACTTCAGCCTAAACTGCCCTCCCCACTTATCAATTCTGGAAAAATCCTTATCACTGGATGTAAAAAAGCTCACATCGTAAGAATAAATATTATGGTGATAAGCAAATGGTCCGCTTGCATTAACCTTCAAACCAAAACAATGTAGACTATCACGCTGACTTACCGCTATGTTTTCTCCGATAAGTGCTAACTGATGCTTATTTAAAACTTTTCCTAAAGACACAAGAAGAGAAACATCGGAATAATCTTCATTCAAAACGTAAGAAAATGAAGATCCTATATTAAAAAACCTTCGATCATGCCCAAAGCCAATTGTAAGCCGGTTTGCTGTATCCAAAAACTGATACCCAAAAGCCAATCCACTGTTTCTGAAAGGAACAGCCACAGCTGAGTTCACATTCATAAAACTACTGTTCTTTACTACTTGAAGAGAAATTGGCAAACCTGTTTGGTAGGCGAGCAGCGAAGGATAATAGAAAACTGATTGAGGAATGCCGAGCGGATTGTAACTCTCTTCCAGTAATCCTCCCCTGGATGAGAAGAAGAGCAAAAATAAAAAAAATAGAGAGCGGCTGAAAATAAGTTTAGTTTTCACTCCCAGCCACTCCAAAAATCATACCGCCACTTCATCCATAATTCTAAGCGGCATTATAAGAAACAGATCTTCACTCGTTTTACCCTTCTCATCCTCATGCACAGGAAAGAGAAGACAAGCACTGATCTGTGTATTCATTTCCACTTTAACTTTAGGAACTTTAATTATATCAAGAATCTCTGTAAAATACTGCCCGTTAAATCCAATTATGTGCTCATCGCCATCATACTCAATGGCCAGCGTTTCACGTGCTTCCCCGCCAATCTCTCTATTGAGCACCACTATTTCCAGATTTCCCGGTCTGAATGTGAATTTAACCAGGTGATTTTTCTGATTGGAAAGAACAGAAACACGTCGTACTGCTTCTAGAAAAGCTCCTCTATCCACGATTGCACTTTTAGGGTTATTTCTGGGAATAACTTTTGTATAATCGGGATAAGCTCCCTCGATCAGTTTCGAGCACATGGAAAAAGTAGGTGTCGTGAAGAGAATGTACTTTTCTCCAAGCTGTACCTTCACAACTTCATCGGACCCTTTGGTATCCAGAATCCTTACCAGGTTTACCACGCTCTTCTGAGATAAAATTCCACTTAAATTCTGAGATACATTAAAAGAACCGCTTACAAAAGAGCTGCCCAGCCTGTGTCCGTCAGTGGCAATCATTCCGCTGCGATCTCCGGATACCTCCCAGAGAATTCCACACAGGCAAGCCCTGGATTCATCCTTGGCTACAGCAAAGGAACTCTTTCCAATTATCTCTCTTAACTTTGATATATGAATTTCGAATTCGTTTAAAGCCTCAATTTGGGGAAAACCTGGAAAATCGTTTGAATCTGCTCCTGCAATTTTACAGGTAAATCCTTTTTCAGATTCTATAAGAAGCACTGTTTCATCTATATCCAGCATGACCATGCCTTCAGGAAGCTCTCTTACTATTTCGAAAATTTTGCGGGCATTAACTGTTATATCAAACGGAGCTTCACCAGTTGCTTTCCCCACCACTTTGAGAGAATGATCTAAATCGGTGGCTGATATCTCCAAAGCGGAATCGGTATAGGTCAGTTTGAAATTGGACAGAATCTGCAGTGAGCTCTTGGCCGGAATAAGAGGAAAAGCTTTTTGCATGATGTCGAGAAGATCTTTTTTTTGTATGAGAACCGACATAGATAAACACTCCGAAACGTTTAATGTTGAATTATCAACTCTTTATTATTCTATTATAAACTGTATTAATAATAAAAGTAATAGTATATAGAGATGTGGATAAGTATTTATATCCAGATAAGTCTTTGATTTTCCTGAAAAACTACCTGTGGATAACAATTTGGAAATCTTTTCCAGCTGCATTGATAAGCTGTTGGTAAATTCAAATTACATGTTATCCACATTTTACACACACATTGTTGATGTTGATTACTTAAGAGAAGAGATAATATAGTCAATATCACGCGCTACTGTCGAATCCCTTTTAATAAGATCCTCAATTTGCTGTATTGAATGAATCACCGTACTGTGATCTCTTCCTCCGAAATTAAGTCCTATTGTCTTTAAACTGTTGTTTGTCACTGACTTACAAACAAACATGGCCACCTGACGGCAAAAAGCCACTTCCTTGCGCCGATTTTTCTCCCGAAGATTGTTAACCGGAACTTTGTAGTATTCAGCGACTTTTTCTATTATATCATCGATGGATATTTTTGTTTTTTCGGTTTTTATGTTTTCTTTAAGAACACTCTTCACCAGATCCATTGTTATATTGGAGCGGGTGATGGAAGCAAACGCAAGTAACCTGATCACAACTCCCTCAAGTTCTCTGATATTTGAGGAAACATGTTCTGCTATGTAGTAAAGAATATCCAGAGGGAGACTAAGATTGTCCTCTTCAGCCTTTTTCTTGAGAATGGCTACTCTGGTTTCCAGGTCCGGAGGCTGAATATCTACCGAAAGTCCCCATTGAAATCGGGATATGAGTCTGTCCTGAAGTCCCTTTAGAGAGCTTGGTGGCAGATCGGATGTGAGTACAATCTGTTTACCATTTTGGTAAAGGGTATTAAATATATAGAAGAATTCTTCCTGAGTACTCTCTTTTCCAGCAAAAAATTGTATATCGTCCATGAGGAGGATATCACTGGATCGAAAACGGGTGGTGAATTTCTGGGTGTTGTTGTTTTTTATGGCATCTATGAAGTTAAGGTAAAATTCTTCTGATGATATATAGGTAATGATCGATTTGGGATTATTGGCAAGCTGATAATTTCCAATGGATTGCAGAAGATGGGTTTTTCCCAGTCCCACTCCTCCATATATAAGAAGAGGATTGAACTTAGTTTTCCCGGGAGATTCTGCGACTGCTTGGGCAGCACTTCTTGCGAACTGATTGTTGGGACCCACAACAAAGGTATCCATGGTGAATCTCTTGTTGAGCTGGGGATATGAAGGGGAGGGGGGGGTTGGCTGGGGAGGCGAAGAAACGGTAGCTGAAATAGAAGGCAAAGGTTTTTCTTCACCCTGAACTGATTCAGTTTGAGCCACTTTAAAAACTATGGCATGAATTTCTGAGGAATACTGTTTTGCTGTTGAAAGAATGGTTTTTTTATAATGCATATCCAAAAAATCAGCTATGAACTGATTTGGAGCGAAAATACATAAGACTGTGGGGTCTTCATTTTCAGTTACTGTAAGAGGCCTGAACCAGGTTTCAAATCGGTGAGCATCGATAGACCTAGAAATATGTGCAAGAATAGAATTCCAGAGATTTATGTGCATAGGGCTGAACAGGGATAGAGTTTTGTAGCTGAAAAAATTGAAGCAAAAATTTATATCAATATAAACAAATATAAATAAAATTCTGCTAGAATCTAAATATAGTGCGCCGGGAACAAAAAATCTTCTGGATTATGAAGTAAAATTTGGATTGACAATGCATTGGGAAGAACACATATTTAGTGTTTTCCCAAAAAGGAGCAAAATCATGAAAAGAACATTTCAGCCATCCAAAAGAAAAAGAGCTAACAAGCACGGTTTCAGAGCTCGTATGGCTACAAAGAACGGAAGAAAAGTGCTCAGTGCCAGAAGAGCAAAGGGCAGAAAACGTCTTACCGTTTCAGATTCCTTGTAGTATAGAGGTACCTGGAGGGTACCTGAAAACTCTGACCTTAAGCAGTATCCGGCGAATTAGAAAAAAACGTGAGATATCCTCTCTGTTCAAAGAAGGACAGAAATGGATGTGTCACGGTTTTACTATTATTTATAAATCGAATGAACTACAATACGACCGATTCGGGGTCCTGGTATCCAGGAGAATTGGAAATGCTGTTCAGCGAAATAGAGTGAAGAGAATATTCCGAGAACTGTTTCGTCAGAATATTTACCGAAATCCTCCCTTTTTTGATATCCTCATTCAGCCCCGACCCGGATCAGATTTTTCTAACGCCGAAGTAATGAAGGGCTGTTTTAATAAATGGCAAGAATCACAAAAGAAATGATCGCTAAAACCGTATACTCCATGATACAGAGTATGAAAACGGTTTTTCTCATGCAGGGTCCCGCATGTAGATTTGAGCCAAGTTGCTCTCATTATGCGGAAGAAGCAGTCAGGACGTTGCCGCTTCCAACTGCTGTTGTAAAAATTATTTGGAGAGTTTTGAGATGTAATCCGTTTTCCAAAGGCGGATTCGATCCTGTGTCACATAAAGACAATCACCAAGTGAAAGGTGTATAATGTTCAACAAGAATTCAATTCTTGCATTCGTGCTTATAGCGCTCACGGTAGTCTTCTTTAGCAGTTCACTATGGAATAATTTCTGGTACGGCAAGGTTCTGAAAAAACCGATTCCAACGCAACAGGTTACTCCACCGCCTCAAGCTGCTCAACCAAAAGCCGAAGAGAAAGAGGAAGTTCCTTCTCCCGATACTCTTGCACCAGTTCAATCCAGTGACTCAACAAACACGGCTGTTGAAGTTGAGCAGACACAGAATGAGAAAACTGTCGTTATAGAAACTAACAAGTATATCGCCACGATCAGTACAAAAGGCGGACGAATCATTTCTCTTAAAATGAAGGATTACTTTTATAATGGCGATCGCAAAGATCAGATGATCGATCTGGTTCCGAAAGGCAGTGAGGGTGGAGCTCAGTTAGCCATCAATAATGAATCTTTCGATGACAAGTTTTTCACAACTGAGGCTGACACCGTCAATCCAGTGAAAGTGGGTGATAAACCCTATGAACTGGCTATGGAAGTAAAAGCTGCTAACGGAAAAACTATTCGCAAGGTTTTTTCCTTCAGTAACGATACCTACAAAATAGGGTACACTGTTCAGGGTGAAGATATCAAAAACAACAAGGTTATTCTTAGTTGGAAGGGTGGTATTGAAGAATCTGAACAACCCAGTGCTATAGACAAATCCTCTAAATATGGTGGAGATAAGAGAAGGGCTCATTACTCTGATGGGAAAACAGTACAGCATTTTGAGATGAATAAGAATACCGTAGAGGAACCGGCGGGTCAGTATCGCTGGGTTGGAATGACTTCTAAGTATTTCTTCATAGGTGTTGTGGCAGACACAGTTACAGATGCCGATCTTAAAATAGAAGGAAAAGACCATTCAAATCACAGCAAGATCAAGGATATCAATTATTCAGTCAGTTTCCAGAAAATGGCTGATGAGAACAAGGTAGAAAGTTGGATTTATGCTGGTCCCAGTAAAGTGGGCGAGCTAAGTGTATTTGGACTGAAGTTTGAAAAAATAATGTTCCCTGTTCTTGGATGGCCTCGGCACATTTTATGGGCTGATTCCTGGTTTCCTCCCATTGCCGAGATAATCCTCAAGGTGATGCTTTTTCTTTATGGATTGGTGAAAGATTATGGAGTAGCGATCATACTTCTGACTGCACTGTCAAAACTTATTACTTATCCCATGACTGCAAGCAGTACAAAGTCAATGAACAGACTTAAAGATGTACAGCCCAAGATCAATGCGCTGCGTAACAAACACAAAAACAATCCTCAGAAGATGAATGAGGAGTTGATGGCTTTGTATAAGGCAGAAGGTATCAATCCGCTGAATCCGGGATGTTTGCCGATGTTTCTGCAGATGCCCATATTCATAGCACTTTTCGTAGTGTTGAGAAAGGCAGTGGAACTTCGTGGAGCGGCATCATTTCTTCTTCCCTGGGTGAAGGACTTATCTCAGCCGGAAGTGTTGTTCACACTACCTGGAGCCGGTATACCCTTCTATGGAGCTAATGTCGCTTTGATGCCTATTATCATGGCAGTGCTCACTTTCTTTCAGCAGAAGATGACTATTAAGGATCCTAATCAGAAGGCTATGATCTACATGATGCCTATTATCATGTTGATCATGTTTAACGGTTTCCCTGCTGGAGTGGTTTTCTACTGGACTCTTTCCAGCGCATTTGGTCTGGTTCAACAGATATGGATGAACAAAAAAAGTTCCACACCGGCAGCTGTACCTGTAACGGTTGGGGGAACAACTTCAAAAGCTGGAAAAAAACAAGCTACAAGATAAGTAAGAAACCTATTTAAAAAATGATTATATAGTAACCTTTTTTCAAACCGTCGGAGTGATAAAAAATTCCGACGGTTTTTTGTTATCAATGTACAATCCTTTTTCTACAGTTGCCGCACTATCTACTCCCGGAGGCAGGGGAGCGCTTGCTGTTATTAGAATAACTGGTTCAGCTTCATATTCTTCTTTTTCCTCTATCATAAAAGAAATAGAGCGCTTTAAAAACTGTTCAGCTAAAACGGTTCATTTATATAGTGTAATTGATGGAGATGATTCGGTAGTAGATGAAATAACCGCAATAAAATATACAGGACCAAAATCTTTTACCGGTGAAGACATGGTGGAAATTATGTGTCATGGAGGTCCTGTAATCATAAAAAAGATTCTAGAAAGACTTTATGCTATTGGTGTTGAACCTGCCGCAAAGGGAGAGTTCACTCGAAGAGCTTTTCTAAATGGCAAGATGGATCTGCTAAAAGCTGAAAGTATACGATCCTTAATAGATAGCAATACAGATATACACCTTCGATCTGCCCAGAAAGCTTATCAGGGAAAACAGAGGGAAAGTGTAGAATATTACCGCAATACCTTTATCGATTTATTATCCACTCTTGAAAGCAGAATAGAGTTTGAAGAAGAAGATGATATAAGAGAAGGATCATTTTCCGAAATAGAGACCTTCAAAAATGTCATTCAAAAAATAGAAAAAGAGATTTTTAATGGAGAAAGAGTAAAATCCTTCGATCAGGGTTTTACTGTAGCTTTGGCAGGACCAGCCAATGCAGGTAAATCAAGTTTGTTTAATACCATTTTAGGATATGAACGATCAATTGTACACGATATGCCCGGCACTACCAGAGACAGTGTTTCAGAACAGATGGAGTTTAATGGAACAGTTATAAGGATACTAGATTGTGCAGGACTGCGGGATACTACTGATATTATAGAACAGAAAGGGATCTCCATAACCAAATCTGCCTTACAGAGATCGCATGCAGTGATATGGGTTACCTCTTCAGAAGAAAAACTGCAGGAAGATGAAAAAAAGGAGATACTGGAAGTAAAAGGAAAGATTCTGTTAGTTTTGAATAAAATGGATATATGTAGCTCTGAGGAAAAACGGAACTTTTGTAAATTTAATAAAATTCCTTTTGTTGAGGTAAGTATCAAAGAAGGAAATAACCTAAATGAACTGTTCGATAGTTTTTCTAAAGTTATTAACGGTATAGTAGATGAAATCGAATGTCCCGATTTGATCACCAATGACAGGCACCTTACAATAATCAAATCAGTCCATCAGGAAACAGTTGAAAGTTTGAAGCATATCGATAGAATTGAAATAGCTGCACATTATTTAAAAAAGGCAATGGAAGCGCTGGAAGAACTTTGCGGGTATACTACCAGTGAGGAAGTACTGAATAATGTATTTGGAAAGTTCTGTATAGGGAAATAATGTTTCACGTGAAACAAAGAAGACTATGAAATACGATCTGGTTGTTATTGGAGGAGGGCATGCCGGAATAGAGGCTGCCTATATTGCTGCAAAAAAAGAAGTACAAGTACTGCTGGTTACCAGTCATTTAGACTTGATAGGGCAGATGTCATGCAATCCTGCTATAGGTGGAGTAGCTAAAGGAAATATCGTCAGAGAAATAGATGCTCTGGGCGGTCTTATGGCTCGACTCATTGATAAGACCGGGATTCACTTTCGAATGCTCAATATGAGTAAAGGATCTGCAGTGTGGGGGCCTCGGGCACAGGCTGATAAAAATCTGTACCGGAAGGTGGCTAGGGAAGAACTGGAAAAAATCCCCAATATCTCTATAATGCAGGGGATGGTTATCGATTTAGGCGTTTCAGGAGAGCAAATCCGTACCGTTACCCTGGATTCGGGTGAAATAATCGATTGTAGAGCAGTTGTCCTGGCCGCCGGAACCTTCCTGAATGGGGTCGCTCACATTGGATTGAATCATTTCCCGGCAGGTAGAACCGGGGAACCGCCCGCAACTAAGCTTACAGAAAAATTGAATGAGTTTGGAATCACATCCGGGCGTTTAAAGACAGGAACACCTCCTCGAATCGACGGTCGCTCTGTTGATTTCTCAAAATTATCCCCTCAGCATGGTGACGATAATCCCTGGCCTTTTTCTTTTTTCACTTTAGAAAAGTTGGAGAATAAAACAGTATGCTGGGCCTCCAAAACCAACTCTTTAACTCATAAGCATATTACCGACAACCTGGATAGATCTCCTCTCTATACCGGAAAAATCAAAAGTATAGGACCGCGTTATTGTCCATCCATCGAGGATAAGGTGGTACGGTTTGGAGAAAGGGATGGGCATACATTATTTTTAGAACCAGAGAGCTTGGACCATAGAGAGATGTATTTAAATGGTTTATCTACATCTCTGCCGTATGATGTTCAGGAAAAAATGGTCAAAAGCATAGAAGGCTTAGAAAATGCCAGGATTTTGCGCCCCGGCTATGGAATCGAATACGATTTCTTCCAGCCTCTTCAGCTTAAATCAACCCTTGAGTCAAAGAAGATTTCAAATCTGTTCTTTGCTGGTCAAGTAAACGGAACGTCCGGTTATGAAGAAGCTGCATGTCAAGGTTTGGTCGCCGGAATTAATGCAGTTCAGAACATCTTTGGTGAAGAACCACTGGTGTTGGGGAGAGACAGTTCTTATGTGGGTGTTCTGATTGATGACCTTGTAACCAGGGGTACAGATGAACCATATAGAATGTTTACCTCCCGCGCAGAGTACAGATTGCTTTTAAGGCAGGACAACTGCGATGAACGGTTGATGTCCATAGCTTACAAGCTGGGATATGTTTCTTCGGAAATGTATCTGCAGCGCCAAAAAGTCTGGGAAGAAAAAAAGAGCAGGATCAGCTGGTTGGGAACAGTCAGAATTAGTGCGGATCTGTGTAGAGAGAAACTTGGTTTAACAATCTCCCAAACCGAAAAGGCATCTGATCTGTTGAGAAGACCGGATTTTGATTTAAGAGGAGTTCTGAAGTGCCTTGAAGATTGTCCGGACTTTGACCGGTATCTTGAATTGGGAGTAGAATCAGAAATAAAGTATGAAGGTTTCGTTGCAAAGCAGATAAAAGAAATTGAAAAAATGAAAAGATTGGAGCAGACTACCATTCCAGAGGGAGTAGAATACGATGAGGTGCCGGGTCTGCTTACTGAGTCGAGAATAAAGCTTAAAAAGATAAGACCTAACACTTTAGGGCAGGCATCAAGAATAGCGGGGGTGACTCCGGCAGATATTTCAATTTTGGCCATTTATATATCAAGATAGACACTTACATCGTTTCACGTGAAACATAGGATAAACCCATGAACGCATCACTCTCTACTTTTCTGGATCGTGCAAAGCAGTGTTATGAACTCAAAGAATTGGAGCGTCTCGGTCTTACACCTGACCTTGATCAGCGCGAATTGATTCTGAGTTATATCTGCCTGATCTACAAGTTCAATGATGAAGAGACTCTTGTATCAAAAAGTGAAGAAGACTCTCTTTTTCTCCGCCACTTCTGCGATTCTCTTCAACCTTTGCTTCTGTTCGGATTCAAAAAGGGAGCCACGGTTCTGGATATTGGAGCGGGAGGAGGCTTTCCTTCCATACCCATCCGCATTTTCCGTCCGGATCTTACTTTTATTCTTGTAGAATCAAATCGCAAAAAAGCAGCGTTCCTGAAAGAAGTTAAGAGTGAATTGAAATTGGATAACATTACAATCCATAATGGAAAAGTGGAAAAGCTTACTCTCGAGAAAAAGGCTGATTATGTTATCAGCAGGGGAATAGGAACATTGCAGAAATTCTCTCAAATGGCTAAACCTCTTCTCTCAGATGATGGGCACATGTACACCTTTAAAACAAAGCAGTTCACCTCCGAACTGGATCTGATTACCAATAATAAAGATAAAGATGGAATCAGAATAAGTGAGATTGCAGAGTACGATCTTGGAAATCAGATTCAGGGTCTCAATCTGGTTTCTCTGGAACTAGTTTAGTTTTGTGGAAAACTGAAGCTCCATCGAATGCTAGAGTTAAAATGACCATGGAAAGTGCTTAAATTAGTTCAATTTTCACAAATATCGTGAACATCAGGTTTTCAACAGCAGTTCTATCAATGTGGATAACTTGTGTATACCAAGTATAAATGAAGAGGTAGGTTGTGGCGAAAGTTATTGCGGTCTGTAATCAAAAAGGTGGCGTGGGTAAAACCACCACGTCAATCAATCTTGCGGCCTGTTTCGCTGCAGCGGAGCGGCGAACCCTTGTTGTGGATATGGATCCCCAATCGAATGCGACTACCGGATTGGGGATCGACAAAAATGATGTTGAATTATCCATGTATGATGTCATCACTGAGCGTGTTCAGGATGGGCAGGCCATTACTATTCGGGAGATCCGCAGAGCTACCAGCTTTATGAAATTTTTGGATGTAGCTCCAGCTACACCCGATCTGGCCGGAGCTGAAATTGAACTGGTAAACAGTATGGCTCGAGAGAGAAAACTGGAATCGGCAATCAAAGCGGTAGGTGAAGAATATGAGTATGTAATAATCGATTCGCCTCCATCTTTGGGACTGCTTACGGTAAATGTCCTCACGGCAGCCAATTCGGTTTTGATCCCGATTCAGTGTGAGTATTATGCATTGGAGGGACTTGCAGAACTGTTGAACACCGTACATTTGGTCCAAAAGAATTTAAATCCTCAGCTGGTGGTTGAAGGAGCTCTTCTTACTATGTATGATGGAAGGCTGAATCTTTCAAGGCAGGTTGCTGAAGATGTTCGGTCATGCTTCTCCGGACGGGTTTTCGAGGTGATGATATCCAGAAATGTAAAACTCAGTGAAGCTCCATCATTTGGTAAACCTATTATTCTCTATGACATTATGTCATCCGGGGCAGAAAACTATCTCACTTTAGCTAAGGAAATCATGCAGAATGAACAGCAAGCGTAGAGCTCTTGGTAGAGGACTCTCAAATCTGATTCCCACTCAATCAGAGGAAAAGGGCAGTGATAATGAGGTAGTCTTTGTAGATATAGGAGCTATAGTACCTAATCCGTTTCAGCCCAGAATCGACTTTGATGATGAAGAGATTAAGGGGCTGGCTGAAAGTATAGAAAATCAAGGATTGCTTCAGCCTGTCGTTTTGAGGCAAAAAGCTGATGGATACGAGATTATATCCGGAGAAAGGCGATTCCGCGCTTTCAGATACCTGAAGCGGGATAAAGTTCCCTGTATCGTTAAACCAAAAGTTACCGATAGAGAGATGCTTGAGCTTGCGCTTGTGGAGAATATTCAGCGCGAAGAACTTAACGAAATTGAAAAAGCGATCGCCTATCAGAAGCTTCTTCTGGAATGCAACTATACGCATGAAGAACTCTCCAAACGAGTGGGAAAAAGCAGAACGGTAATCACCAACAGTTTGCGTCTGCTTAACTTGCCTGATGATATTCAGAATATGGTGAGGCGGAATGAACTTACCATGGGGCATGCTCGAGCGCTCCTGTCGCTTGATGATTCAGAAAAGCAGCTCGAAATGGCCAAGCGGATCCAGGAAGAAAAACTTACGGTTCGAGATATAGAAAGGGAAAGTCAGGAACAGAAAGAATCTAAGAAAAGGATTAAGCCAGCTGACACTCCCGAACCAATAGATCCGGATATGGCACATCAGCTTGAAAGACTTCAGTATAAATTTGGTACGTCAGTTAAGCTGAAAGTTAGTGGAGAGAACAAGGGAAAACTGGAGATAGATTATTACAGTCAGGAAGACCTGGTAAGAATATTTGATATTCTGAACGCATAGTAGGATCAATGAAGAAAAACAATCATTACACGTTGATGTTTTTCCCGGAGGAAAAGGGACGCAGTTTCACTCTGAGAATTCATTGGTATACACTGTTTTCTCTTCTGCTGTTTCTTGCTCTGTTTGTGACATGCCTGGGAATTCTTCTCTATAAAACTGGAGAAATCGCTTTAAAATTGCAGCTGGTTTATTCTCTGAAAGAGGAAAATGCCGATCTTAAAAAGCAAGTCAGGGATCTGCAAATAGCTAGTGAAAAGATAGAAAATATCGAAAATATCACAGCATATTTATACAAGTTGTCCAATATTGCAGACATTGAAAAGTTGGAACCTGAAAGACCAAAGCTTGCCTTAAGTGAAAAAAATCAGCCTGTAATAGACATGAACACAAATCGTGTAGAATCTCGCAATATTCCCAAACTTATAAATGCTGAACAGTATGTAGCATCCATTCCCAATATTCAGCCAGTAGACGGGTGGGTGACAAAACATTTTCTCGATGATACATCCATGGCCGATGAACACCTTGGGATGGATTTTGCGGCAGCAGCAGGTACACCTATCCGTGCAACAGCCATGGGAATCGTTGAAGATGTCCGAAAAGATGCCTACTTTGGATTGATGGTGACAATTCGTCATGACTATGGTTTTTTGACCCGGTATGGACATTGTTCACAAGTGCTTGTTTCTGCACGAGATAAGGTGAATCGGGGACAGACTGTCGCACTGGTGGGAAATACAGGTCGTTCAACTGCACCACATCTTCATTATGAAGTAATCAAAGATGGAAAAAACATGGATCCCGCAAATTTCATAGGCGGACATAAACACTGAAGGAGCTTGCGTTTTTATGGACAAAGGATCAAAGGGACTGCTGAATATCATCGGTGAAGGCAGTGTATTTGAAGGATCTATTACTGTGCCGCACGGAATACGTATCGATGGATCTTTTAAAGGAAAGCTTGAAACAGCGGAATCTATAACAGTGGGTGATACTGGAATTGTGGAGGCTGAAATAAAAGCAAAGAGTGCTTTCATTTTCGGTAAGGTGATAGGTAATATGCTGGTGGAAGATCGTGTGGAGCTCCAGGCATCCGCCACTTTGATCGGCGATCTTCAGACAAAAGAACTGGTTATCAACGAAGGTGCAGTGTTTCACGGAAACTGTTCAATGCAAAAAGGAAAAAGTGAATCCGTTTAAGGAAAACTGCTTTTTCAGTTTTCTTTGTTCTCCTTTAATGATATAATATTAGCAGACTTTTTTGGGTTCAGCTTCAGGGGGAACGGATGTCATTCAGAAAGTTTGACAGTAATGACTTTCTGCTTATCATGTATACACGGGAAAACATCTCGGATCTGGAAAGATTGCGAGATGAAATGGCCCTGGAAGCGGAACAGACTGAAAGTGGAAGAGATACTGTTCTTGATTTGTCTCATCTGCAGATAATCTCCTCAACTGAAATCAGTATCATTATAAGATTTCTGAAAACACTTCCCGGAACCGGACGGTTCCTCCGTCTGGTAGCCTCAAAGTATGTTCGTGAAATATTAACCAGTACGAATATACATCGAATCCCTAACTTAATAATCTACGATAATCTGGAATCACTGCAACTCTCCACAGCACCCCAATTTATGGGAAAGTTAGAATCTTTGGTGAACAATTGAAATGTGGATAACTTGTGAACTAAAGAGTTCTGCTCATTAGCAATGCATCTTCTCCATCCTGATAATACCCCTTTCTTTTGCCATCTATCGAAAACCCACACCTCTCATAGGTCTTAATAGCGGCAGTATTTGAGACTTTTACTTCCAGGAAAGCTCTGGAGGATTCTTTTTGTTTGGCTTGTTCGAGCAGATGTTTCACAAGTAACGTTGCAAGTCCTCTTTTACGGAACTGAGGGTGAATAGCTACATTGTTTATTTGCAGTTCACCAATAACCAGCAAAGAAAGGATGTATCCGATGATTTTCCGGTTATCCAGAGATAATCCGATATGAAATCCGCAAGGGTGGTGCAAATCCCCTTCCATAACGGCTTTGCTCCAGGGGTGTGGATGGCAGAGCGCCTCAAGAGTGATCAATGAAGAGAAATCTTCTGGTTCGATAAGTTTAAAAGATGGAACCGGCTGAATAATCATGATGTTAGGTTTATCCCACATTGATGTTGATAACTTGTTATCAAACACGGAAAACTGTATACGTGTTAGAATGTGGATAACTTGTGAAAATGTTAGAAACAAGAGTATCTTTGCTGGAGAAAATAGATTAGGGAACAGATGCGTTCCAAGGCAAGTGTATGTTGAAAGATGCGAACTAATGTGGATAACTTGTGTATAGGTTAATAAGTTGAAAGTGGTTATGCGTGAATGTGAGATAGGGAGGGGTAGCTAGAAAATTGTAGATCCGGGGAAGAGAAGTATAAACAGAAAAGCCTCTGAGACGGGGGTTTGTAAGGATTTAAATTCTATCCTAAAGCTTAAAACAGAAAAGTAAATTAGGAGAAGATGTAGCGTTCCCTTAACTCATTTTGAAGTAATATGCATCAAATAATTCCCTATCAGAGTACATGGAAAATCAAATAAGCTCTCCAAAATGGCTTTCAGTTACCAGTTATGGATAGTATTTGTTATTTTTTAGTTATATAAATCAATGTTTTACAGAGTTTGGGCTGCAATCAGATTCTTGACAAAATCAATTGCAAGAGAACTTCTCTTCTGGTAAAAAATTACCGAAACTGGTTCTTTAATGTATAATTATATAGATTTTATCTAAACGCAGTTTTCTATCCATGCCACTCCCCTTGGCTAGGATAGAGTGGATGCTTCACTTATAAGAGGCCGATAATGCAGAAGAATAATTTAAGAATCTATGTTATCTCATTTTGGCTGATCATTCTGACATATTCTCTTTCAGCTCAGCCGATATTTACAAAAACACTTTCCGCCAAAGGGCGCTCCGAAGTCGTCATTACTATTAAGGAATGGGGTCGTTATTCTCTGGAAGTAAAAAGCAGTGAGGGCGTTTCTCTGGAAGTAATGGATCGGCTTCGGGGTATATTTGCCCGAAATGGTCAGATCGGTCAAAAAGATGGAAGAGTGGATCTATTTCTTGATGCAGGTGAATATAAGCTGATATCGCAAGGACCTGCAAATGCTCAAGGGCAAATTGCGATTTCTGCTACCAGATTTACTGGAAGAGAAACCGAAGAGGTCCTCGTTCCTCAGAAGCAGGAGTCAGCACAGCTGAGAGATAAGGAGCAAATTCACTGGTGGATTGTCATACCCAAAGATACTTTGGTGTATTTGGAAGCACTAGGAAGGCATCTGGAGGAACTGGTTCTCTTTAAAGATGGTGAATGGGTTGAAGAGATTTCCACTGAGCAGTTTATAAATAAGTTTACAGCGGAAAAACCCCTACAAGGAATAAGGGTTATTCAGTTTCTACAGAGGGGAAGATATAAAGTTGTGTTCTATGGTGGAGAGAAAGATGGTTATGCTGTACAGGATAGTGCTTCTCCATTATATGTTCAATATGGGCTTCGCAAATTGGGATCTTCACAGAGACTATCAATGAAAGTTGGTCCAAGTGGAGTTTGTCGTTTTGTTATTTCAAATGAGGCGCATCGGGCGGTTGTAGAGTGTCCTGAAAAAAAACGACTTCTGATTGAACATCAGTCAATAGCAGGGTCCGGTCGTCTTCATAATAATTCTGTAGACTCAATTCATGCTAAATCGGCCACTTCTTCATCAGTGCTTGATTTATATGGATCGAATCAGAAGGTCATTTCCATATATGGAGAACCAGGTACCCAAATTATTGTAACTACACTTTCTACAAGTAATCTGGTTAACGCGGGCAGCGGTAAGTATCTGGTGTCAACACTTCATACTGGAAACTACACAGACAATATTGGGGCTACAGGTGCGATCATTGAAACTCGAAGCGGCAGTATCATTGCACTTCAAGCAGATACGATTTCTTCAGAAGCTACTTTTAAAAGGAAGTTTAACCTCTTAGGTACCGTTACTACTTTATTGTGGGTAGATGAAGAAGCTTCATATACTTTTGAGCCAGGTGGAACAGACATGCTTTGGCGAGTGAAGCGTTATTTCTACAATTATCCCAAAGATTATGAAGAGCCAAAGAAAAAAAAGGGTAAAAGTGAGGTAAGATTGAATAAAGGCTTACATGTTCTGGAGTTGTATCCTGAGAACAAGGGAGTGGCAACATTCTTAATTCGTAAATCCTCCGCGATGGGTATGTTAAAGAAAGGCTTAGGATTATCGGAAGCAGATATACAATTTACCAAGCCACGCCCGTCGATTCTCTTCTCTTTTGTCAGTTTGAATGTGTATGATAACCCGTTTATACTTTTAAATAGTCAGTTTCTTGAAATGTCTACACTTATCTCACAACGCTTTCCATTGGAATTAAAGGAGCCGCTTACCGTGACCTTGCTTCCGGGGCAGAAACTGGAAATACCAATAAAACTGGAACAGGATAAATATTTATCAATTAGAACTGCTAATGATAAGAAAATAAAGTTTAAACTGGATAATGAAGAATATGACGGTTTGGCTTTGGTTAAAGCGGGGGAACATTCTATCAATATGGAAGGTAATAATGATCTTTACATAACAATAGGAACAAAAGAGCGAAGAGAAGTAGATGACAATGCTGATGCAGAGGTAAAGTCCGAAGTTCTACCAGAGCTCAAGGAAAACAAGTCTTCTTTTATAGACCTAACCTGGAATGCAAAAAAGCTTTACAGGTTTGATATCAAGGAGGCTGGAATATACCGTTTTGAAACAACGGGACGATTGCATACGGCTCTTGCTGTTCGTGATCGATTTAATTCGTTTAAAAGATCTGAAACAGGTAATGGAATCGGTAGAAATGCGTTAATAATCAACTACTTTCTTCCAGGCAGCTACCTGCTTCAGGTTAAAGCTGAAAACAAATCAGCTGGAAGGTTGGGAGTGGTTTTTCAAAAAGGACAACTTCAAAGTGGAGGTACTTTCGAAAATGCTATCGATAAAAAACATTTGGTTGATGCATTTGGAGGAGTTGTCTACACAATTCAAGTGCCGGAGAACGGACGTTACAGGGTTGAATCTTTTGGTCAAGCCGGATCTTATAAAGTAAGACTGGAAGATGCACAAGCCTGGCCGGTTTTAGAGCATGGAGCAGTAGCGCCACTTGAAACAGAGCTTTTAAAAGGTACTTACAAACTGTATTCCCTGCCCGTAGATTATGAGGGACGAAGGATTTCAAGAATACAGCGGATGATGAAGAATGAAAAAGTAAAGGGTGCCGGGCCTCATGTGTTATGGATTAATCATCCTGTTTCTGCAGAGTGGGTCGAGAAGAAAGGCACTGAATCAGTTAAATATGAACTGAAGGTTCCGGCGGCAATGGAATTGATTTTTATTTTATCTCCAGGCTTTATCGGTGAGGTAAAACCAAAGAATAAAGAATCGGTTCTTCTGTCGGTGAACGGAAAGAAGAAAATGTCTATGAAAACGGGTGAATACGATGTTTTCATAAGACCTCCGAAACGAAGTAATTATGCACCGTATTCCATTTCAGTTACCACATCTGATCTTGCGGATGGACTTCACTACAAAGTAAATAGATCAAAAATGATGCGGGTTCAGGTAGGTCAAGCGGGAGCTTATGAATTCTTCTCCCAGGGTATGCTTGATGTATCTGCTACGTTATACGGAGAAGATGCTAAAACGGAGATAGCATACAACGATGATGGGTTTCTGGACTGGAACTTTATTATAAGCAAACAACTAAAACCGGGGCGGTATTTTTTAAAGATTCTTGGAGAAAACGCCGGTTTCAGCGAAACAGAAGTGTTCATGCGGCATGTAAAGGATACACTTTTTTCTCCAATAACTCTGGAATCATCTGTAACTGTCAGGAAATTTTCTCTAGATGGAAAGCAGGTAACGTTACCTTTGATTTTAAAGGGGTCAGGCGATGTGCTGTTTGCTACTATCTTGTCGGGATCAAGAACAGCTTGTATTCTGGAAACTCAGGGAGATATTACAGCTCAGCAGCATGGAATGAATAATATTCTAGCGGTTCCATATACTGCAAATGCAAATTATGCATTAAAAGTTTGGTCAGAAGATCATATTGATGAGACTGTTGACATAGCGATTGGATTGCGAAAGGCCGAAAGGTTCTCTCTGGCAGATGCAAAAAAGGGTATAGAGGGCCGAGCGGAAAACGAAAAGCAGTTAACTCAGTTTTATAAAATAGATCTTTCTGGTAGTGCCCCTTCCCATTATACAGTCCAAACGTCGGAGAACTCTATTGCCTACGTGTCTAGTTCAAAAAGTCCGGGAAGAATGTTTAATTCGGAAAGTGGATCTTTTGTATATGGAAGTGGAAAGGAACTTTGGTTGCAGACTAGCTTTGAAAAATCTGGAAAGTTTCGTTTCACTCTGGAGCCAATGAAAATTCCTCTGGATAATTCAATGACAATTTATATGAAAGGGAATAAGCCAAGAGTTTTTGAGTTTGATGTTCCAGAAAGGAAAATCGGCCTGGTAACATTTACTATGAATCCTGGCAGGCCTTTGGCAGGGATTTATAATGAACATGTAAAGGGTAAATTTGAACGGGACGGAATAAATGTAAAGAGCGGCCAGTATACAGGTGATGGAATGTGTCTGGTTGCGGCTTTATCGGGAGAACATCAGCGCCTGGTTGTATGGAACGCGGCACGGGATAATTCTGCTGACGGTCTGATTGCCGGTTTAAAGAAGGAGTACCGTACATTTGAGAATGGCGGAAAATACGAGGGTGGTCCTCTGGTATGGGACGGTCAGGCTAATTCTGCCATGAGATATCGGATAGTATCATCAAAAAGAAAATTGCTCCGTCTGAAACTTCCACCAGAAACTGGATGCCTCTATATTCCTGAAGACAAAAGTCGAGAACTAGTTTTTGGAGGTGATGAAGGGGCTATAAAGATGCTGACTGCTGAAAATGGTGATATTTATCTGTTCAACGGAAATTCCGGAGGTGCTGTCGAGATAGAATCATTTTCAGGTGGATTTGAGAAAACAGAAACTTTGGTTTCCGGGTCTGAATTGCAAAGAACGTATTCAGTCTCGGGACTCGATCAGATTGCTGTGAAAAGTGATGATAATAATGCAAATAGAGTTTTTTATTCAGGAGAAGTTGCAAATATTGACTGGCTAAATAACAAGGGACTGATTACTACTAATCAATCAAATGGTGGTAAGCTGGACGGTAATGATGGTGATCTCTTCGTGCAACATGGCATCGGTCCTGTTAAAATAAGTATTTGTAAGGCAGATTTGAAAAACAGTGATCTGGCTGTTTGCCGCTGGGGAAGTGAAATTAAAAAAGAAGGACATACTCTGCTTAAAGAAAACTCAATTTTGAAATTGAAAGAAGGTGTTAACTGGTTTTCTGTTGAAGTAGCAGAAACAACACATGTCTGTTTGAATGCACCGATAACAGCAGCGGTAATAAGAGTAACAGGTGAAACTGTTGATTATTTTGAAGCATGGGAGAGTTTCTTGTGGAACCTTCCCTTATCACCTGGTAAATTCACTTTTGGTATAAAATCTCTAGCAGGGAGTTCAATTTCTGGCAGCGATCTTACGGTCACTTTCAACTCAGTAGCCTATGTTTCTGAAAAGAAACCTTTTGAGGCATTCTTAGCCCCGCAGGAAAACAGGCTTGTAAGATTTGAAATTACTGAGAAATCGATTTATGGGATTGGTGTAGGGATGAGCAGTGAAAATGCGCATGTCTCTCTTTTAAACGAGAAGGGAGAGGTGATCGGAACTGGAAAGCAGCAGTTCTTGTCTCTTGATAAAGGGTCATATTATGTATTGATCTCAGTTCCTGCCAATTCTGAAGGCATCAATGTAAAAGTGCATGTTTTTGGACAGGATGCCCCTCCGGGTGATCCGCCCGAGGAGGTTGTGAGGTGGATCATTAATGGAGCTCAGGGGGAAAGGCCAACTACTCAAAGGAGTACTGCGGAAAGTGGAGCACCTGTATTGAATTGGAATGAAGAGGAGCAGGTTGAAAACAGGTCCATGAATGATCAATCAGAACAGATTGAAGAAGAGAATTATGAATCGGAAAGCAATGAACCTGAGTATACTGATGAATCTGAAGAGGAAGCTTATGAATAAGCAGGAAACAGAACACAGAAGGAATGCCCGAGGATTGAATATCAATCTGGTTTTGCTGACATTAGGGCTGGCGTTTGCCCTTATAACAGAAACGGTATATTCACAGCCATACAGCTATCAATCAGCAGATAGAAACCTGGTGACCACGAGTAAAGAAACTCGTATTCTCCCAGTTTCTTATCTCAGGGAATATGATCCTATAACGGTTTTTTTTAATCGGGATGTTTTTAAAAAAGGTGCCGGACCACTGGATTCCGCAAAAGAGTATGTAAAAATTGTCCCCTCGCATCCCGGAGAGTATCGTGTTCTGGATACTCGTACTGTTGAATTCAGACCTACTGTTCCCTGGGAGCCTTTAAAGAAGTATCGCATTTCATCTGATAAGACGACTAAAGAGCTTTTTACTCTATTATCTGTTCCCAGCGCGGTATATCCATCTTCTGGAAGTACTGATCTGGATCCTATTAAGAGAATCGGGTTGGAATTTAGAGGAAAGGTTGATATTGGAATACTTTCAAAACTGGTTTCTTTTGAAACGTGCCCTCTTCCGGGAATTGACCGCAAGGGGTGTAATGCTCTCAAATCAAATGATTACCGAATAAAGGAATCGTCTGAGAGTGCTCAGTCTTATAAGTACTGGTTTATTTTCAATGAGCCACTTGGCTATGGGAAAAAAATCCGAATGCATCTGAAACTGGCCGAAAATCCTGAAGCAAGTGAAGCATTGAAGATATACTCTTTCGATACAAAATCTGATTTTACAATAGAGAGGGCTGGGACATACGATCAGATATACTCGATGAGTCCAGGTATCGGTTATGAACCAAGGCAGGCACTGCGAATAAACCAGGATGGAAGCATTGTTGTGGATTTTTCAGCAGTTCCGGCTGATCCGGGTCTGTCGGTAGTTAAAAGTCTGGTCAGTTTCTCCCCCTCGCCTTCAAAAATGGAATATAGATTTGAAGGGAGAAGACTGATAATAAAAATTGGTGTCGATCCAGAAGCGTTATATAAAGTAACCTTGACACCAGTGAATATGAAAGATAATGCTGGAAGAGCTCTTGTTTTCAAAAAGAGCTGTTCGTTTTATGCATATCAACCAAAGGACAGGTCCTTTGCCAAGTGGGACCGAGGCTTTGGCATTGTAGAACGTTATGGTCCTCAACATTTCCCGATTTCGGTCAAGGGAATCTCAAGTTTGGATTTTCGGGTTTACAAAATAAGTCCACTTCATAATGCATTTAGCCACTTTTCAAGAGTACCGGTAACTGTTTCAGAAATAAACAGACCTCCTGGCCCTGGTGAAGAGCCGGTTTCTTCTGAAGAGATTACCAGAACACTCAGTGCTCATGAAATAGCAACACATATTCAGATGCTTGGAAGTCCTCAGAAGTCGCTCGTTATAGATTGTGGTAAACAAGGAATCATAAAGTTTCAAAGTATAGACCTCAAACCGATACTCACTTCTGTATCTGGTCAGGACAGGCCAGGAACATACCTTGTAGGGTACAGAACTCTGGATGGATCCGGGGAACGTTCGTACATACGTGTGGACGTAACTGATCTTTGCTTGAGTACCGTAGAATCAAAACTGGGGGTACTTTTTGGAGTAACCAGCTTTTCTACCGGTAAACCAGTGGGTGATGCTTCAGTAAAAATCGAAGGTGTACTGGATGGTAAAGTGCAGACGCTTGCGCAAGGAAAAACAGGCGTTGATGGAGTTTTTCAACTGAGGTCAAGCGATGTCTCGGGAAAGGACGGCAGAGCGGATGTAAGACGTATCGTGGTCACAAAAGGAGAAGATTATCTTGTCCTGGATACTAGAGGGCCCGGTTCACCACTTGTTTATTCAGACAACCATTGGAAAGGTTCAGGAGCTGATTGGCTTAAATGGCTTACCTATCAGGACTATGATGAAAATCGGGACAGGAATTTTAGAGCCTTTATACGTACTGAACGGCCAATTTATAGACCTGAAGATAGCGTACATGTAAAAGGATATGTGCGTGATACCTATCATGGGAAAATTCAAGATCCTTTAAATGACATTAGCTATACACTTCGAGTGTTAAGCCCCTCGGGAAATCAAATGGATTATCCTGTCGAACTTTCTGACCTTGGTAGTTTTGATCTGTCCTTTAAAGAGGATAATTCTCCGACCGGAACTTTTTCAATGAGTTTGATCAGGTATTCAGATCATGAAGGTGAAAGGGAAATTGCCAATACTGATTATCAGGTGGAGGCATACCGGATTCCCAGGTTTGAGGTACGCTTGAACGGGGATGAAAAAATTCCCAATGATCGACCGGCAGACGTGGAACTTACCGCTTCCTATTACGCAGGTGGCAGAGTTGTGGAACAGGAAGTAACATGGAAAATTACGTCTTTTCCGTTCAGCTTTCGTCCTGAAGGACTTCAAGGTTTCATTCTGTCCAGTGATAGCCGTTATGGGGCTGTTAATGAAGACGGATCTCAAAGTGTTCAGGAAGAGACTGGTATTACAAACGAGAACGGGTTGGCTAAAGTGACTATCAACCCGCAGTCCTCCACTGCAGGAAATCCTAGAAAATACATGATAGAAGCCACTGTAACCGATGCTGATCAGCAGACTGTTTCTGCCCGACACTCGGTAATAGCCTTACCGCCATTTGTTTTGGGTTTAAAGACAGAGCGTCATGTTACTTCTGGCTCAACCATTTCTGCGGATGTGGTAGCTATAGGGGTAAATGAAAAATTCATCAAAGGGCAAAAAGTCAATATACAGTTAAAGAAGATGAATTGGATTTCTTATCTTGTAGAATCGGATTTTTCACGGGGAAGACCCAAGTACATTACAGATGAAAATGTGGAACTGATTTCAGAGAAGTCTATAACAACCAGCGAAAAACCTGTAAAGGTGGAATTTACTGATCAGCAACCAGGAGTATATATCCTGGAATTATCCTCCCGGGATCGTTTAGGCAGACTTCAAAAGGTAAAAGCTGATTTATTTCTGGCCGGGAATAAACCTCAGGCCTGGCGTAAAGCGGAGAATTATGTATTTGAAACTGTTCCCGATAAAGCAGCCTACGAACCGGGTCAGACTGCTAAAGTTCTTCTCAAGAGTCCTTATCAGAAAGCAATGGCATTGGCTGTTGTGGAAATGCCGGATGGAACACCGAAATATAAGTGGGTTGAGGTTTCGGATGGTCAGGCTACCTTTTCTGTAAGTATTGATCCTGATATGGTTCCACGTGTGCCGGTAAGTTTTCTGCTGATGCGACCCCGCATTTCTCCACCGCAGAGAACACCCGATGGGGTGCAGGTAGATGCCGGAAAACCGGAGACGGTTGCAAGTACCACCTGGCTAACGGTAAAACCGGTTTACAACAGTATAGAAGTAAAGCTCGATCATCCTCAGACAGTTCTCCCGGATGGAGAATTTGAAATGACCATTAGTCTCAGGGATAATCAGGGAAAGCCGCGTTCCGGAGAAGTAGCACTTTGGCTGGTTGACGAGGCTGTTCTTTCCCTGCGAAAAGAGAAGAGTCTGGATCCATTGGAAGCTTTTATAGAGCAGGTAAGTTCTCACATATCCATGCGGGACAGCCGCAATTTGGTTTTGGGTGATCTTCGAATTCCTGAGAATCCCGGTGGTGATGAAGGAGAAGAGATTGGCGATGCGTTCGGCAAAATAACCGTGAGGAAAAATTTTAAAACGGTTCCGTATTGGAATCCATCAATAAAGGTGGATAAAAGCGGAAATGCATCAGTAAAGATTAAAGTATCTTCTGATCTGACCAACTTTGCAATCAGGGCTATGGCAGTAAGCGGGATAGACAGATTCGGAGCAGCAAAAGGTAAAATCTCAGTACGTCTTCCGGTTATTGTGCAGCCTGCGCTTCCACGTTTTGTACGTTTAGGTGATAAGATAAGAGCAGGAGGTGTTGCAAGAGTTGTGGAGGGACCTGGCGGTTCCGCTCAGGTATCAGTGGATGCCAAAGGGCTATTGATAATCGGATCAGGTACTCAGCAGGTACAACTTGACAAAGCCAAACCGCTTCCATTGTTCTCTGAAATGGTTGTGGAAACACCAACATTTGATTCCCATGGAAGAATGGAATGGGATTCAGTGACTTTTAAGATGAAAGTGATTCGTAAATCTGACAAGGCAGGAGATGCATTCGAAGTTAAGATACCAGTTCTTCCGGATCGACCTTATATTGAAGAAACAGTTTACGGGGAAGTGGATTCAAAAAAAGGTTTCACATGGAAAGCGTTTCCGGAAAAAGCAAGAAAGAATACGGTGTTCTGTAACTTGCTCATAAGTGATCAACTTCAGATTCTCAAGGCAGTTTCAGCTCTTACTTATCTGGTTAAATATCCGCATGGATGTACTGAGCAGCGGGTTTCTCAATCATATCCGTCACTGCTTTACAAAGACCTATGGGCTCGATTTGGAATTGATTCTCCTGATCCGTCATTGAAATCGTCGGTAATGAGAACACTTGAGTACCTGGGAAGAACTCAGCATGAAAACGGTTTGTTTAGTTACTGGCCTAAGTCTGCACCATATGTTTATCTTACTGCCTACGTTGTTGAATTTTTAACTGAGGTGGATAGAGCTAACAGAGAACAGAAAGCCGGTTATCCTCTGGATCAGTCCATGTACAATAACGCTATTGAAGCTCTAAAGCGATCATTAAGAAGTGATTATGGAAATTATGTTGACGGTTATTCCTATTATGAACGTTCGTGTGCTCTCCTTTCGCTTTCAAAGGCAGGTCATCTTGATATTGGTTATGCACGAGAATTGGCCGGACGTGCGAGAGAAGTGGACATTCAGAGTAAGGCAAAGGTATTCAAAGCAGTCTCTCAGAAGAAAGATGTTCTGGGATCTGAATACTTAGCTTTGGAGAAGGCGCTCTGGGAATCCACAATCTTTAAAATAGAGCAGGGGAAAGAAGCATTTGCTGGTCTTCAGCAAAGAGATATGCGACTGGGTGCAAGGGTGCACTCAGGGGAGATCACTGCACTGGCATCTCTTGTCAATTCATTGTCATCTGTGAATAATAGTAAACCTAAGTTTAAAATGATGGTGGATGAATTGGTTCGAGTGGGAGATAAAAATGGTGACTGGGGCAATACTTACGCAAACAGCATGGCATTGCTTGCGTTGCGGGAAACAGTAGGACAATCTGCTGCACCTAAAGCTGTATTCAAAATAAATGAAGGTGGCAACGTTTCTCAGTTGAAAACAGGACAGAAGGGAACAGCTATCTGTAATTGGAGAACTGGATCTGAAGGTGGTGTACAACTTACCGATCAAAGCAAGGCGGTATTTTGGGGAAGGCTTAGCAGGCGATATATGCCTGAAGCTCCGGGCAGTTCGGCTCAGCCTGTGCAACGCGGGTTTGTAGTCAAACGGGAGCTTATAAAAATTAAAAAAGATGCGGCTCCTGAGAAAATAGCCTTGGAAAAAGGTGGCCGGGTTATCACTTTATCGAGCGGTGAGATAATTGAAGAGCATGTGCAGGTGATGAATCCTGAAACAAGGCTGTTTGCTGCGGTTTCTATTCCCATTGCAGCAGGATTCGAACCGCTGAATCCGAATCTGGAGAATGCTTCCAGTGATGCGAAGCCTTTGAATTCGAGTAGTAGTGAAGGAGATTACTCCGCATATTTGGATGATCAGGTTATCTATTATTTCGAAAGTATGGCTGCGGGAACATACGACTTTTATTTTCGCACTCGGGCGATCACGGAAGGAGAGTACTCTCATCCCCCCGCAAGAGCAGAGATGATGTATCAGATGGGTGTGTTTGGTTCTAGTGCAGGCGCGAGAATAGTCATTGATCAATAAACATCATGTAAAGATAATGC
This sequence comes from Fibrobacterota bacterium, assembly GCA_023436205.1. Lineage (GTDB taxonomy): Bacteria > Fibrobacterota > Chitinivibrionia > Chitinivibrionales > Chitinispirillaceae > JAEZKC01. The sequence goes on along the minus strand of JAEZKC010000106.1, from coordinate 131,981 downwards.
AGGGCGGACATAGGTTAGGTAGTAAGTGAACTTAGATAGATATAAGGGTGACCTCCGCCCGAACACTCATTTAAAGGACCTCTCAAGCTTTTTTGAGCGGATCATGCGATTTTTATGTAATTCACCGCGAAGTAGTCGGCTTTCCAAATTCAGAAAACTGCTGTCTTCCATTCTGCTCTTCCCTTTAGTTTTCGTTCTTTTCGGGTTTTTCCTGAGTTTATTTGACATTAGGATAATCTCTCCCGATTCATCCTGGATAATTCTTGATCGAAAATATCAGTTTCTGGCTGAGGTGCAGTCACCCCAGGGAATGATCGGGTACTGGCCTATGCCGGATACAATTCCAGCAAATATTCGTAATGTGGTTTTAGCTGCAGAGGACAGACGTTTTTCTTCTCACTGGGGTGTTGACTTGAAATCAGTTGGAAGAGCTGTCATTAACAACTATCTGAGAAGAAATGGTTTTTCAGGAGCTTCCACAATTGCCATGCAGACAGCACGACTCCAGAGGGGTGGAAGAAGTTCTGTGTTCAACAAAGTGCGGGATTCTTTCTGCGCAGTCTGGCTGACCTTGTTTTATGGAAAAGAAAGAGTTCTGCAGCAATATTTGACAATTGCACCTTTCGGTAATCGAATCAATGGCATTTCCTGTGCAGCTCGCAGGTACTTTAAAAAGCCGATACAGGATCTCAGTCTGGCCGAAGCTGCTCTTCTGGTTTCTGTTCCCAGAGCTCCCGGAAGAATGAATCTATTTACACACAATGGTTTCGCCAAAGCGGGAACAAGAGCAGCATTTGTTCTTAAGCGCTGCTATGAATATGGTTGGATATCTGAAACTGAATTCAGACAATCCATTGGCGAGTTGAATACCTTTACTGTTCCTTCGAAGGACATTCGGGATGAAGCAGCCATGCATGCAGTTCTGACTTATGAATCACTGTTGCAGAATAGTACTACATTTAAAGATAAGGGTTTAGTCCTTTCTTCAATTGATCTGGAAATCCAGAGTGAGGTTCAGGAAGCTCTTCGAGAACAACTTATGAAGCTTTACTCAAAAGATGTTGAAAACGGAGCCGTAATTGTTCTTGACCTGGAAACTCATGAAGTACTTGCGTATGTGGGATCATCCGGATATTTTGCTCCCTATAGCGGAAGCATAGATCATGGTAATCTTCCCCGGTCAACCGGGTCACTGCTGAAATCGTTTATTTATGCCTATGGTATGGAGGAGCTTGGTTATACAGCAGCCACTGTTCTCACAGATGTAAACCATGATTTTGGAGCGGGAACATCTTCATTTGTCCCTGAAAACAGTGATAAAAAATACCTTGGCCCCGTTCTCTATAAATATGCCCTTGCCAATAGCAGGAATATTCCTTCCGTGCAGGTTTTAAATGAATTGGGAGTGAGTTATGTTTATCAGAGATTTTCTGATCTTGGATTGGTGGAAGATGACGGCAGAGGAGAGTATTACGGATTAGGCTTGTCAATCGGGGGGCTGTTCTGTTCACTGCGAAATCTGTGCAGAGCATACCTTTGCTTTTCCGATTCAGGAAGGGTATCTGATTTAGTCTGGTTTAAAGATCAAACGATAAGAGGCGATGTTCAGGCAATATCTCCGGACATAGCTGCCATAGTACAGCGTTATCTTGCCGATCCGCTTGCTCGCATGCCTACTTTCCCCAGAGGCGGGAATCTGGAGTATCCGTTTGCGGTCGCAGTTAAGACTGGTACCTCTGACGGGTACAGAGATTCCTGGTGTATCGCCTGGAGCCGCAAATATCTGGTGGGCGCCTGGATGGGAAATGCTGATAATCATCCTACAAAAAAAGTCAGCGGGTATGACGGCTCGGCTCCGCTGGTAAAAAGGATTCTACTTGGATTGCACCCCGAGGAGAAAAGTGGCCTGGAGGATAAAGGCTTCTCTCCGCCGGGGGGCTGGATACCCGTATCGGTCTGTCGCTTGACAGGTAAACTTGCCGACCGGTCCACACCCTATTCAGCAACTGAGTATTTCAAGCCGGGAACTGAGCCGCAGGAATACAGCATAGTTAGCCGGGCCCTTCCCATTGATAAAAGAAATGGACTGCTAGCCACCGCCTCCTGCCCCGATCACATTGAATACAGGACTTGTCTGGTTTTAGATCCTGAGTTTGAGGATTGGGCGCAAGTTCAGGGAATGCCACTAGCTCCCTCCCGGGTTAGTCCGTTATGTGGAGGACAATCTATTATAGAGGAATATGTGTTGCAGATCACCTGGCCTCGATCCGGAGCACGTTTTTTCATAGATCCGGAAATGCCTTCTGATTTGAACATTTTGACTGTTTCCTGCACGGTATCTCCCCAATCTGAGGAAATCCTCTGGTTTGTTAATGGATCGGAAAATCAGGTTACAAAATACCCTCACAAATTAAAGTGGCCGATGAAAAAGGGACAGTATACTTTTCAAGCCACGATACCTGGGACCTCAATTAAATGTGATCCGGTCAAAATAGAGATTTACTAATCATTATATTGATACATAATTGATGTATGCAGAAACATTTTTGTAGCAATCGAAAACTTCTATTATCGAATAGACAAGTAATTTCGAGGTTTTTAAGTGGCATGATTTTTTCTTTGTACTCCTGCACAGCTTCACTGAAATGCAACTTGGAGAGAATATGTTTTGCAAAGAGTTGGAAGTAAAGGAGGAACGTTTTCATGCCCATGGTATTCATGATGTAATTGCTGCCAAGTCGATCTTTACTGTTTTTCATCCGATTTGCTCTATTGCCCGTCAGGAAATACTTGGTTTTGAGTGCTTATCCCGTGGAAATTGGAAAACTACCGAAGTTAACCCATATCAATTATTCACCGCGGCAGGAGAATATGGTTGCTTACTTGAACTTGATAGGTTGTGCAGAGAAAAGGCGATCCTAACCTTTAAAGAAAAATTTGACATACTTGAGGATAAACTACTGTTTCTGAATATTGATACATCCATTTTGACTGCAACCAATGTAGGTTCCAACTCTTTTCTTGACCTTGTCGAAAGGGCAGGTCTACATCCGAATAAAATTGTAATCGAAGTACTTGAATCCAGATCAGATGATGAAAAAGCTCTTCAGACTTTTGTGGATCGCTACCGCGGAATGGGGTTCAATATTGCTCTGGATGATGTTGGCATGGGCAACTCAAATCTCAATCGAATAGCTCAGCTTCGTCCAGATGTGGTGAAAATAGACAGGTATTTGGTTAATGGTATGCATTTCGAAGTTTACAAAAGAGCCGTTTTCAGAGGTCTGGTGGAGATCGCACATCAGGTCGGAGCCATTGTAGTAGCGGAAGGGGTTGAGAATGAGAACGATGCTCTAGCCTGTTTGGAAGAAGGAGCCGATTGTATTCAGGGTTTCTTTTTTTGTACTCCTGGAGCAGATGTGAATACACTGAAAACTGAGTGCAAAAGCAAACTTGAAGCATTATCTGACAGTTTCAGATCGTTTATCATTAATATTATCAACAGTAAGAGAGTCAGAACATCTGAACAGCTGGCGGTATTCACTTGTCTTGCCGAATGCTTGGAATCAGGGTCCAGCTTAAGTCAGTTATCAGATTTTTCGGAGCAGATACAGAAAGAAAACTGTACTCTTCAGTGCTTTTATATCCTGAATGAAACCGGGGTACAGATTTCTCCAACGCTGGGAATCGATTCGGAAACCGGCTCCAGGATTTTCAGACCGGCACAGGAGGGGTGTGATCACAGCATGAAAAGGTATTACCTTTCGTTGGCCTCCGGGTTAAAAAGGTACATATCCGATCCCTACTTGTCATGTGCATCCGGTACAGTATGTCAGACGCTTTCAGCGTATGTTAACTGGACAGGTAAAAGGTGTATATTGTGTGCTGATTTTTCTCATTAGCCGGTACTTTTCAGAAAAAGCTGCATCAGTTATTTCCATAATGTACTTTATGCTCAATAAAGTATTAGGCGTATGAGAAACTTTATTTTAGGAGGAGAAGTCTATGAAAAAGCTGATGTTGCTTTTTACACTCCTTGTGCTTTCCTGTGTAAGCTCAGTGCAGATGCTGGGGGACAGCAGGGCTCCCATCAGTAGCTCGGAAGTTAAAGAATTTGCCGTACTTCCCGATGGAGCAAAGGAAATTGCTGCCATGTCAATTTCTCTCTATTCCTATACAGATGGATCTGAGTCGGTAGGGCAAATTAAGAAAAAAGCTGCCTCGCTGGGTGCAAATGGATACTGCATTACTGCTAAAGAGAGAAGAGAGGGAGGAGTCGACATGTATGGCAGGACGCGCCCATCCTCCTACAAGATCAGCGTAAAAATGTTTTATACCTCACACTAAGGTTCTTTTCGGGTTCTGAAATCCTTAAATGTTGAATCTTCCAGTTCCATGTGATAAGATTACATACCTGACTGGAGGTGAAAATGGATTTTCGAATACCGGTAGTGCAGGTGACCGCCCAATTACATTTCCCTGATGGCTCTGTGATGTCAGGGACTGTTTTCATTCCTGCTTCATCACCCGATCACAGTGGAAGAATGCGGGTTGGTGAGTGGCTTAATTCTTCTGAGCCGTTTTTCCCTTTTCAGAATCCTGTTTCTTCAACATCTGTTTTGATTAACAAATCAAATATTCTCAGCTTATCTGTCGTTCACGAGCCTGATATGGATGGATTTGATGAGGTTCAGCTTGTGCCTCAATGCAAGGTTCGGCTTTTCATGTCTCATTCGGAACTGGAAGGCGGATTAATCATGGAAATGCCTGAAAACCGCCTCCGGGTACTTGATGTTTTGAACCATGAGCAACCGTTTTTGTTTCTGCTTGAGGGAGAGCGTGAGGTACATGTAAACAAGAACTTTATTTTCCGGGTTACCGAAATCAAGGAGTGAACAAGTGCAGGTCTTATGTCAGGTCTGTGGGTTCTCAGGTATGTTTGACCCGTCCAGGGCACCAGAACATCCTTTTACTGTAAAATGTCCCAAATGTACTGCTCCAATACACATGCAGGGTCGGGTATCTCAGAAAGTAATGGAGAGTGAAACGGCACTTCAGCCACCAAAATCATCTGTTATAAAAATCGGTGAAGCTAACATTGATCAACTCCTTGAGCGTATGGTCCAGATGAAAGCTTCTGATCTTCATATCTGCACCGACTGCCCTCCTTTTATCAGGCATGATGGTGAGATTATCGCTGTACCGGATTGGCCGGTGCTCTCAGCTCAAAACGTGAAAGATCTCCTCTGGTCAATCACTCCCGAAAGGAACAGAGAACAATTTGAACAGTGCCATGATACCGATTTTGCCTATGAGATCGACAGTTTGGCGCGATTCAGAGCAAACCTGTTTATGGATCGCAAGGGCATGGGAGGAGTGTTCAGGGTTATCCCCAATAACATTATTACTGCCGAACAGCTTGGCCTCTCTCCTGAAATTCTTAATCTCTGTAAACTTCCCAAAGGCTTGGTGTTAGTTACAGGTCCAACCGGTTCAGGAAAATCCACAACGCTTTGTGCCATGATTGACTATATAAATAGAACTCGGAAAGATCATTTAATAACCATAGAGGACCCGATAGAATTCGTCCATGAGAATAAAGGCTGTCTTATAAATCAACGGGAGATCCATCAGCATACATCTTCCTTTAAAGATGCGTTGAGAGCCGCTCTGCGGGAGGATCCGGATATCGTCTACATTGGTGAAATGCGGGATCTGGAAACCGTGTCCATTGCAATAGAGACAGCTGAAACGGGACATCTGGTCTTTGGAACACTCCATACCTCTACTGCACCTTCCACAATCGATCGAATAATCGATCAGTTCCCCGGAGACAAGCAGGATCAGATTAGAATGATGCTTTCTGAAAGTTTGAAGGGTGTCATTTGTCAAATGCTTTGCAAAAAGAACGGTGGCGGGCGGGTGGCAGCCATGGAAGTGCTGATTGTGACACCTCCAGTTGCAAATCTAATCAGAGAAAAGAAAACTTTCCAGATTCAGTCCGTCTTGCAGACCGGCAAGAGTTTAGGCATGTGCACGATGAATGACAGTTTTATGGAGCTGGTGAAGCAGAAAAAGGTGGCACCCCAGGAGGCATTCGAAAAAGCAATTGATAAGAATGGATTACTGGGCATGTTCAACAAGTTCGGGATCGACACATCATGGGTGAAAGATAAACAGGGTTAATGCCAGAGGTATTGTCGCCTCTGGCTTTTATGTCAGGCACTGATTTCGATTCTGCGCGGTTTCACATCCTCTCTTCTGGGGATGATTACTTCCAATACACCGTTTTCCAATTTTCCTGAAATCTTGTCGGTGTCGAATTCGTTGCTCAGGTTAAAAGATCTGTAAAAATCACCGGGTTCGAATTCCTTTACTAGAGCGGTACCCTCGGGTTGTTTGAATGATGCTTTTGCTCGAATGGTCATGATTTTATTCTCATCGACTTGGATATTCACATCACCTTTTTTTACACCAGGTAAATCGATATTCAGAATGAGAGCTTCGGGGTTGTCATAAACATTTACATCCGGTGAGAATGCATTCTCCGGTGAAATCAATTGTTCTGCAGAGGCGTTCTCCACAGGTTTTTGCTCGCGTTTTGAAAGTTCACCCATAAGTACCTCCGTAAGTGCTTTTAGCTTTCAATGGTGATTTGCTTGCGTTTTGATTCTTCAGCTTTGGGGAGAGTTATCTTAAGAAACCCATCTTCAAATTTGGCATTTACTGCTTGTCCATTAATTCTGGAGGGTAGACGGATGGTTTTTTCAAATTGACCTTCGGGCTGTTCCTGGCGGAGCAGGTCGGATTTTCCGTAGGTACGCGTTTCCCGCTTTCCACTTAAGGTGAGCGTGGACTCATGAAGATCTATGGAGATGTTTTCCTTTTTGACTCCCGGCAGCTCGGCAACCAGAAAGAGATCGTTCTGTGTTTCGTAGAGATTAGTGGCAGGGTAAATAGAGGTACTGGTGCCAAAATAGGGAACCCGAGAAAAGAGGCGATCCATTTCCCTGCGCATCCTTTCAAGCTCCGCAAAGGGATTCGTTGACCAGGCCATAACTGCCTTCCTTTCAAAAGATGACACTCAGACTCCGGGTCGCAGGAATCTGAGAAAACTGCAATTGGCGACCCTGAATGACTGGTGTATTGATTGAGTTGCAGTTTATATGCCAGAGAAATATAGTAAAATAATGAAACAGGCTGCATTATCCTGCATATAATTGAGGACATTGGAATATTGCAGAAAAGAATGGAAAGACCGTGCAAACAACTGTTTGACATAGATTATAATATCAAGCAGGAAAAAAACGATTCTCCGTTCGAGAAATCATAACATATTTAAATTCAATCTGTTATGATCGTTCAAGAGTTGTCGAGAGGTAAATTGGCATTGACGAAAGTAATTACCGGATTTAAATTAAAGTTATACCTGATCACCCTCACACCTCACACAATTGGGAGATTGGTTTGAAAAATTTTAAAAATATCCTCTCCAAACCGACTCGTGAAGCTTATCCCTGGGCAATATGGATATGGAACCAGCATATCAATCGACAGGAGCTCGAAAAACAGCTTAAGGCATTGATATCAAAAGGATTCGGAGGGATTGCGATTAGGCCGGGACGTAACATGGTCCCAGCTTATCTCTCTGATGAATTTCTGGAAAATTTCGGTTTTGTGCTGGAACTTGCTCATCAGAATAACATAGGGATCAGACTGGCAGATGATTTCTCTCTTCCCTGGAGCGGTGTTGCCGATTCCATAATGAATCAAAGCCGAAAATTCAGAGCGGAGTACCTGGTTCTTGATCAGGATATCTGCCCTTCATCTGAAAATCTTGAGTGTCCCGTCTTCCTTGAAGCTCATAAGGAGTATATTGCTCAAGCAGTCAGATTCAGCGGTAAACAGGCTCTGCTTGCAGAGCAGAAGTCAGTCACGATTCCTTCAGACAAGGTGTCCTTCATCTGGAAGGCTCCGGGAAGGGACTGGAGGTTACTGCTGTATAAAAAAGAAGCTGCTGAGGATATGACCGGTAATTCCATTCCCAACATTTTAAATCCGAAATTCGCCCAGCTATATATTCAGAATACGCTTGAAGTGCTTAAAAATCAATTCATTAAGTATATTCCAACTACTTTTGAAGGGTTCATTACTGAAACACCGGGATTAAAGCCCGGATGCGGAGCAATTCCATGGGATGACGATCTTGTGGCAAAATATAGAGCAAAATATAAAAAAGATCTTCTGAAACTGCTTCCCGCATTGTTTTTCACTACTGATTCCTCCTCCGAGAAGGTCAGGCTTCAGGTTTACTCCTTTATTTTTAATTCCATGTTCGAACGGTCTGCATCGAATTTGGAAGTTTGGGCAAAAAAGCACCGAATGTCGCAGTGGGTTCTGTGGTCTGAAAAAGGTATGTATCGTCTGGAAAATGCATTAAGTGATGGTTTGGTCCCTTCAGATGTCTCTGTTAACACATTGGGGATTCAAAACTTGGATGGTTCTTTGGATAGTTTCTCTCTCTTGCGTACAGTAGCAGATATCAATACAAATGAATTCCGGCGCGAGACAGTTACGGTCATTGGCCGTAATCGAATTGGAACCGGGAATACTATCCAAAGTCTCAAGAGAGAAATTGATCTCAGTATTCTGGCTGGACCTTCCAAGATTCTGATGGATGGTTTCTTTTTTAATCTGGACCAGCGTAACTACTACAAAACACCTTGTAATCCGGCCTGGTATTCACCAGAGTGGGAACACATGAGGCTGTTATGTGACTATAGCGCCAGAGTACAGGGAACATTGAAAGATTTGCACTCCCTGAGAGAAGTTGCTGTGCTTTCTCCATCTTTGTCCATTATGGCTGAATACACTCCCAACGGGTCTGATTCGGTTCGCAAGGGTCAAACACAGTTTCAGAATGCCGTCGAAAAGCTGTCAAGAATTAATCTGGGCTTTGATATCGTAAGTGAAGAACTTCTGCTTTCATGCACAGTGCGGCAAAATGGAGAATTTGGTACACCTGATCGTATTCGCAAAGGTAATTATCAGGTCCTTGTTATTCCTTTTGCACCATTTGTATCAAGAAGTCTGCTGGTTCTCCTTGAAAAGCTTGTTTCTAAAGGGACAAAAATTGTTTTTCTGGATGAAATGCCACAAGGCACTTACGAGGATGGAATCAGTTCGGCAGTAACGGCCAGAATTCAAAAATTACTATCCCTGAAAAAGGGCAATGCAGTGGTCTGTTCTGCCTCTGAACTTGAAAAAGTTCTTCCTAACGAGAGCAGCGAAATCACTGTGTCGAAGGAAAGTGGAATCCTGGCAGACGTGGCCACATCCGTTTATTATGGTGAGGGCTACAAGATCTATTTGCTTCACAATCTTTCTGAAAGTACAGAACAGGCTGTTACAATCCAAATATCTCCTGAAAAGCATTTCGCAGCAATTGATTGTGCAAATGGGGAGCTTCTGGAGATTAATCATGTGGAGCAGGATGAAAATAATTGTCGTATGAAATTTTGTTTCTCTCCTCTTCAGACGATTCTGCTTGTTGCATCTGCGACCAAATTTGCCACTGTTCACAATGCCAGTCGTGCGTCACAGCAGATACTCAATTCCTTTTCTCTTTCTCAGCGGAACTACAGAATTGTTTTTAAGGATCAGTGGAGTTTCGAGCCTAAAAGCATGAATGTGCTTCCATTGGCAAACTGGAATATTAGAATTGGGCTCAGCAGGGAATCAGGAAATTTTTCACACTTCTATGAAACTACTTTTGAAGTGAAAAATATTCCTGATTACTGTATGTTTGTAGCCAGCGGAATGACTCCGATAAGATGTAAAGAAGGTTTTGAGATCAGTATTAATGGGTTAAAAATGGAAAGACAGTCCTTCAGTGATGGTTGTCTTTCTGATGAAACTGCAGTGCCCATCAATCGCACTATTGGGACAATGTTCGGAAACAATGCCGGTTTTTATGACATTCAGAAGAGATTAGTCAAGGGTATGAACCGGGTGTCCATCAGGACAACAGGGGTTTCAGCGGATCCGCAACCGATTCTGTATCCTCCCCTGGTGATGGGAACTTTCTCTATAAGCAAGGGAACGCACGGTTTGGCTCTGGATTCACAGTCAACAGTAATAGGTAATGATTCCTGGACTAAGTATGGATATCCCTATTTGTCAGGTAAAGGTGTATACCGACAGTCTTTCGAGGTGCCTAATGAATATGATAAGCTGGTTTTACGATTATCAAAGGTATCTGGAACTGTATTTGTAAAAATCAACGAGACTGACCTTGGGTCTTTTCACTGGCATCCTATGGAGATAGACATAACCCCGTATTGCAGCTCCAAACGAAATGAACTGTCGATTGAGGTTGTGAATACAGTGGATAATGTGCTTCGTATGAACGGTCGTCCATCAGGATTGACAGGTGAAGTATTTATAGATGTCTATTGAGCAGGTTTCCACTAAATATTACAGTATAGATTTGGAGAGGATTGTGTCGATAGTCGATCAATCCTCTCCTTTTGTTTTTCTCGATACAGCTCTCCCCTCAGCAACAGATCGATACTCCTATCTTTTTACTAATCCTCTTTATGTGATAAGCACCCGAAATTTTCAGGAAGTTCCGAGTGTACTGGAGAGAGTCGAAACAGCTTCTAAAAAATGCTGGGTAGCCGGATATATGGCCTATGAATCCTCCTACGCATTGGAACAAAAACTCCAGAAGCTTACATCTGAGGAGTCAGATGAGGACTTGGTCTGGTTTGGTGTTTTTGATAAACCTCTAATATTTGACCATTTTACGGGCACTTACAATGAGAAGTTACCTTCAGTTGATGGTTCTGAAGTTTTGAAAACGTCTGGGTGTCTAAATCAATTTTTTAGCTTGTCTTTAGAAGAGTATTCAGAAAAAATTGAACTAATCAAGAGAAGAATCGCCAAAGGAGACACATATCAGGTCAATTTCACCTTTGATGTTAATGTAAAAGGGAGCTTAGTTGCTCTCAGTTTATACAGCAAAATACGAAATCAGCAGAAAGTTCCCTTCGGAGCTCTTATGCAAACTGGCAGTAAAACGGTAGCATCCTTTTCTCCGGAACTGTTCTTTCGTGTGGAGGGTAATGTTATTCAAGTTAAGCCCATGAAGGGGACATCATCAAGAGGGCGATTTTTACAAGAGGATCTTAAAAAGGTACTGGATCTGAAAAACTGTCCGAAAAATCGGGCAGAAAATGTCATGATAGTTGATTTGTTAAGGAACGATCTGGGAAAGATCTGCCAGACGAGTTCAGTGAAGGTAAGCAGTCTCTGTGAAATTGAAACGCATCGAACAGTTCATCAGATGACATCCACTATCGAGGGTATTCTTAACAAAGGAATCGGCTTTCCAGATCAGGTGAAGGCGCTTTTTCCGTGTGGGTCAGTAACAGGTGCTCCCAAGATAAAGACAATGGAAATTATCAGTGAATTGGAAACTGGCGACAGGGGTGTGTATTGCGGCGCTTTAGGATTTTTGAATTCGGAGAGAGCTGTTTTCAGTGTTCCTATTCGTACACTTCAGATGTCTACCACAGCAGATGCTTGGAAATATCGGGTCGGAAGTGGTATAGTTTGGGATTCTGATTCGCAGAGTGAGTATGAGGAATGTCAAGTGAAGTGTAAGCTTTTAAAAAATGAAATACCACCATTTCGTCTGTTTGAATCTCTTCTGTTTGATTCTGGAAAACCGGTGTTTCTAAAGGAACATAAAGAGCGACTTACCTCATCTGCATCGTTTTTCATGTATGCTTTTGATATGAATAGATTTAATCAGATAATTAAGAAAATCAGTATCAAGTTAGGAGACAAAGAAAAGTGTAAGGTGCGAATTTTCCTGTCCGAGGACGGAAGCATGGACTTCGATTGGCAACCGATAGAATGTAAATCGGTTTCGGAGACTAATTGTATAGTATCAAAAAGAGGAGTAGAATCCTCAAATTCTTTTCTATTCCATAAAACCACATTTAAGCCCTGGTTCACTGAGGCTACTGCAAGACTGCAAACAGAACCGATATGGGATGTACTGTTTTTCAATGAAAAAGATCAACTGACCGAGGGCAGTCGAAGTAATGTATTTGTTAAACTTAATGGGCGTTTGTTAACACCAGCTCTGGATTGCGGATTACTGCCAGGTGTTTTAAGGAGAAAACTTTTAGAGAGAAAGATCTGCACAGAAGCGATTATTTCACGAGAGGAACTGCTTGCTGCTGAACAGGTATATTGCGGTAATTCGGTGCGGGGCTTGGTTAAGGTGAATGTTGTTGATTACTAATGGTACAATTAGGCGAAAACTGAACTTTCGGAGTTATGACTTTCAGATTTTTCAGAGAAAGGCATACTTGGCTTTAGAGGAAGATCGAGAGTGAAAGTTGTTCCTTCACCGGGCCTTGAGTCTATAAGAATATCTCCCTCATGAGATTTTATAATCCCGTATACTACAGATAATCCTAATCCGGTCCCTTCCTTTTTCTCCTTAGTGGAGAAGAACGGATCAAAAATTCTATCGATTATATCGGGAGGAATACCCGTACCTGTATCATCAATTTGAATCCAGATTCTGTTTTTATCTTTGGGAGAAGTCTTGAGACTCAGAGTTATGGAGCAGTTGGACTTTCTCCCAATGGCATCTCTTGAGTTAACTCCCAGATTGAGTATGCACTGGTGAATTTTTGTGGGGTCGCCTATTATATAGACTGGTGTTTCAGGTATATCGTACAGAACTTTAACATTCGAGGGTGTAGTTCCTCGAATGAGTGCCCCTGCTTCTTTCATCAGTTCACAAAGATCAAATTCTTTTAATTCAACTGAATCCCCCCTGCTGAAAGAGAGAAGTTTTCTGACAAGCACACTGGCTCTGTCTGCCGCATTGACAATAGTACTTGCATCTTTACGGATCTTTTCTTCAGAAGACCACTGAGAAATCATATAGGCATAGCCGTTGATGGCAGTCATGATATTGTTGAAATCATGAGCGAGGCCCCCTGCCATTTGTCCAAGAAGATCCATGCGTTGGGTTTTTATTAAATGCTCATTAAGGCGTTTGGTTTCAGTGATATCGATGCCAATTCCTGCGATTCCACCAACTCCATAATCGTCAAAAATGTGATAAGAATTAAATGCAATGGTCTTCCAGTCTCCACTTTTTGTTTTAAACCGCACTTCCTGAAGTCTCGTGGGCTGTTTTATAAGGCCTTCAAGTAAACGGTTAGTGTCGAAATTTGCGTTTGGAGCTATAAGAGTACTGAAGTGCATGGAGCGGAGTTCTTCTTCGGAATAGCCAGTTTGTTCTATCATTGCAGGATTGGCGTACAGTACATTACCCGAAAGATCAAGACCCACAATAAGAGCTGGTGAATTTTCATACATGGCCCGGTACCGGTTTTCAGCGAGTTTCAGTTTCCGTTCCATATTTTTAGATTCAGTGATATCACGAATGCTGATAATGAAACCCGGTTCTCTGTGGTCGCTTGTGACCCACAGAACGGTGGCTTGTCCGATTCGGGTTTCACCTCCCAAACGGGAGAATGCCAGCTCTATAATTTTTTGCCGCATTGGGTATCTTTGATGCAGTGATGCCGTTTGTTCAAAGATTGCTTTACTTTGATCATCTGCCAGAAAGTTTATGAATTTTCGTCCCTCGACTTCCGAAGGAATATGTCCTGTTAAATTGCAGAAGCTGGCGTTTGCAAACTCTATATGTCCATTCTCAGTAAGCCAAATAATTGCTTCCTGCATATTCTGCATTATATGAGAATAAAAATCTCGAATTGAAAGAATGCTTTGATATTGTTGCTGAAGAGCATAATGGCTCTCTTCCATATGTTTGATTATTGTGTGATGATCTCGAAAACGAAAGAAAAGGAAATTCTTGATGGAGTCTATAATGGATGGAGCAGGGTCCCAGGTGAATTTGTAGGTGCATGCTTCTGAGGAGCCACGGGCGGCACATTGAATCTCTTGAATGCGAACGTTACGATAACCCTTAAGAGTGAGTACTCCGTAAGTGCATCCGCGATTAAAATCGCAGATCTGAGTGGAGTAGGTCTCCCGATTTTCAGGTTTAAAGGAGATGTACCCCTCTCCCTGTTGCTTCAGGAAGAGATCTACCTTAATTCCTTTATGTATGGAGTTCTCGAAATGCTGTTTTGTTTTTTTCAGTATTAGTGATGGCGGGGCAGTTTTTAAAAAGAGCAGTTGAAAGCTGGACATCTGTTGCTTAATGATTTCAGAGCCGATATCAAATAAAGGATTTGGCCTGCCGGGAAACCCATTTTCTATGTTGCGGGCAAGTTTTACCCAGATATCTGAGCTGGTCCATTCATAGGGATTGATTAGAGTTTCTTTGAAGGATTCAATCTCTAAAAGCAGCTGTTTTTCGGTTAATCCCAGGTTTTTGGCATGGTTGTAGACAAGTGCGGAGCTGTAGCAGGAAACCTGCTTATCCATGCTTCTGTTTTTAACAGCTTGCATTATGAGATCCCAAGAAGTTTTATCTGATATGCTAATTGATAGTAATCTGTATTGGAGCCTGACAAATAGTTATTGTAACATGTTTTTATAAAAGAATCAAGTATAAATCTTAAATGATAATGAGAATCTGTTTCAGTAATTACTGAGGAATTGAAATAACTGCGAGTTCGGCAGAAAAAAGGTGACTATGTTTCGAAATACTGGTTTTCGAAAAACGGTCTCCTGTTATTAAAGAGGCAATCCCGCCGTTTCGGATAAAAGAGAAGCCGTTTTTATGATGTCCGGCCAGAATCTCTGTGATAATTCGCAGCAAGTGTCCGCAGAAGGAGAAAAAGTTCCAGGGAGGAGCGTAGTCGATTATGATTAGTTTGCCTCCAGGTCTAATAATTCTCTCTGCTTCGGAAAGCATCTTTTTAGCAAGAGCCGGATTTTTATCATGCAGAGCATAGATGAATGTAATAATGTCAAAGGAATCGTTTCTAAATGGTGACAAAGAGGCATCCGCACACATAAGATTGCGATTTTGGAACATTATTGTGCCAAAGCGCTCCTTTTTAAAATTAATATCCAACCCGATTGCCTGATTATCGGTTTGAATGACTGATTTTGGAAATGTACCTATACCTGCACACATGTCCAGTACCAGCTGATTTTTTTGCCCTTTAATAATCTCTAAAGCAGCTTTCCTTGCCTTTCGAAATGTCGGGTCAATGAATAAACTAAAAAGCCAGAACTTAATGGACATTTAATTTCCCTTACAAGATTCATTATAAATTAAATATTCCCCAATCGAAGTGAGTAGGTCTTGATAAGAGATTTCCTGGTTTCAACAAGAGACTTTTTACGGGATTTCTTAACGAAACAGAAATTTCTCTTCTTTAGATTGGATCTGCCGAAAGTCTGCAGAAAGAAATGAGTTTTACTGATTGATGCATAAGAAGTTTCATGCTTTGCCCAGTCTTTATGAAGAAAACCCCACTGTTTTTCGCTTTCTCCAAAAAGTACCCGAACATCAGGATCCGCAAAGTCGAGCTTCCTGGTATACAGATTGTGCAGTTCCCGGTTTTGTGGATCATAGGTTAAGTAGGAGTGCTCGGTTTCTGTTTGAATAGCTTTGGCCATTATTGCCTTGAAGAGCATAATTACCACATTCAGTGCCTGCATACCCTTGAGAGAGGAGTCTCTTTTGCAACGGTAAATTTCACTGCAGTTTTCAGTTTGGATGGAGAACTGTGTACTTTCTGAACATGAATGGCTGAACTCCAGGGGCAGTTTACACGTTTCTGTTTTCTGTACAAACTGTATGCAGCCAGCGACGGAACCGGACTGATCTAAAACGAGGAATGTGGAAGTCGATGGCCAGTATTGACGATCGAGTTCAATTTCCATTTCACGATTGTGCATATCAGATGGATAGGTGAATGCAATGAATTTATCAAAAGCTTCACCTGTAAAAGAATCACCATGATATTCTTTCAAGCTGAATCCCTGATACTTGAATTCAATGGGGGATTTTAGAGTAGGAAGGGAAAACCGGGATAGGATATTACTCAGAAGGTTCCAATGCTTACGGGGTGTAACATCAAGAATTTTGTTAACGAGCCCTTGCAGAATCATATTGACCTCCTGTTGTGTTGCGGATGGTTTGACTAATACAAGTTATCTTCTTTGACAAGGTTGGGATGGAGAAAAGCAATCACATTAAATGTAATCGGATTGTGGCAAATAAAGCTTTACACTTTTCGTTAAGTATCGATAAAAGGAGATGGCTGGCAGGGGAAGCTGAAGATCAGTTTTCTTCTATTTGGGTTTCAACTGGGTTTTTTACTTCTTCCAGTTCGGCACGGATCTTACCGTTGCGGGAGAGGGCAACAGCGATGGCACGGGTTTGGGGAAAGTGGGAGAAGATGATCATCGCAATGGCAGTGATGGGGACACAGAGAAGCATTCCCGGTATTCCCCAGATTTTGCCCCAGAGAGCAAGAGAGGTCAGTATCACCAGGGGGCTAAGATTGAGCCGGTCTCCAAGGAAGCGAGGCTCAAGAAAATTTCCGATTAACTGCTGTACGGATGTTACGCCGATGCTAACGACCAGAAAGGGGCCGAAACTCTCAAACTGTACCAGAGCCAGCAGTGAGGGTAGTATGGTGGCGATGATTGATCCAATGGTGGGGATATAATTGAACAGAAATACCAAAAAGGCCCAGAAACTGGCGAAGTTCAGTCCCACACTTCTGAAAATCAGATAACTTAGCAGTGCTGTTACCAGGCTGGAAACGGTTTTTATACCTATGTAAGAGCGTATATCTGAATCAATATGTCTGATGAGGTGTTTTATTTCAAGTTGACGATTTTGGTCGCGGATTAGCTCGAGAAATTTGTTGCCGAAGCTTCTCTGTTCGAGAAAGAGAAACAGAAGATAGATCAGAACAATTGCTCCCTTGCTGAAAAAGCTTGTCACTTCACGAGCAAAGATTCGTGCAACGTAGGCAAAATCCAGGTTGTTCATGATTTTGCGCACTGATAGTGGTTCATTGAAAGGGATCATGGCGAAAATGCGGCGACTAAGCTGCTCGAGGTTGTACTGGTAGGCTGGTGCGGCAGCTGCCACTTCTGCAATATTGGTTGTAATGATATTGGCAATAAAGTAGATGGACCCTGCGATCACTGTCAGAGCGGCAGTAAAAGCCAGAGGGCGTGGAATACTATGCCTTAGCCCCAAAGGTATCTTGGCGAGGAAATCGGTTAACACGTTGATTAGATACCAGATAAACACGGCCAGCACTAGCGGGATCAGTAGAGATTTGCCTATAGTGAGGACGTAAAAGAATCCTGCTATCAGAAGAAGCCAGATCAGATGTCTCTGTTTAAACATGGTGAACTGTCCGGAGAAGCGAAAAAAATAAAACTCGTAAGAGAAAAATATATCATGAGTACCTTAAAAATGATTAGGAATCCAGCTTTGGTGCAGAAATCCCAAACTATTGATTTTTAAAGAAAATCGGAAAGTTTAGCTCTTGTAAGGTTTATACGTTGGTTCATTTCATGCCTCCATCCATTCATTATTATATTGAATTACTCTGATGTAATTTGTTATCATATAGGAAAGAGATCTCTAAACACTCCGAACTGGAATAGTTGCATGAAACGGAACCGAGGTACCACCGGTTTCAAGCTGCACCCATTGATTAGTAGGTGCTCAGCCGGCTATACTATTATAGAACTTATGGTCACTGTCGCCATATTTTTAATTCTGGCAGCAATCATTGTTTATAACTGGACTTCATTCATGCAGTATCAAGACCTGCGGCGTGAAGCATTTAATCTTCACAAGGAGCTTTCGTCATTAAAAGCTTCTGCTTTGAAGGATAACAGCACCTTCAGGGTTGATTTCGACAGCAGCGCCAAATCCTACAGTATTTATCAGGTTCCATCAAGCGGATCGCCAGTACTGTTTAGAACTCAGAGTTTTAGTAACAATGTCATTTTTCGCAATACAGTTCCTTCCGGCATTTCCGAGTCCTGTACCGCACCCGACGCATGGAAAACCAGTGGATTGACTATTACACCCAGCAACATAAATGCATTTACTACCGGAAGAATATACTTGGGTTCAAAAGGGAGCAATAAGGGTTTTTGTATTCAGAAGGGCAACAATGTCATCAATCTTCAGATTTACTATTGGAACGGATCTGTATGGAAATTAATGTAAAAAAAGGCGGATTCTCCATTGTGGAGATTATGGTGAGTTTACTGTTGATCAGTCTGGCTCTGTTCAGTCTGGTGGCGGTGTTTCCCAAAGTTGCAGGTCATCGCAAGGTGATTAGGGAAGTGGATGAGGCGCAGATGATTGCTTCAACTGTTTTGGATTCTCTGCAGAATTATTCTAAAATTAATCCAATAATCAGTGGTGACACTCTTCCCTCAGTAACCAGAAGCAGTGTGCAATATGCGGGGAATTACACAGTTGATAATAGTGTCGATTATTTGAAAACAGCAGTGGTATACGTTCGATGGAGTAAAAACGGCAAGGATCACGAGGTAAAACTTGCAGGAGTTGTCAGATGAATAAAAAGGGAATGACACTGCTTGAGCTTATAGTATACATTGTTCTTGCCTCGTTTCTGCTTGCACCTGTAATAATGCTGGTTCACAAGTCTTCTATGGAAATGGCACGGGATAACAGTTCTTCTACTTTAAGAACAGTGGGAAGAGATGTTATGAACATCATCTTTGAAGATTTGAAAAACACCGGATACAAGGCTAAACCAAGTGCAGGAACTTATGTAGTTGACAGTGCCGCATTTTATCCTGCAACAGATCGATCATCTTTTCTTCATGTTGATGGTGTTCCAAACGATGAATTGACCATTAAAAAAGGTGTTCTTGACGCGAGTGGTAACTGGACAGGTGTAGATTCGGTTCGGTTTTATGTAGATGCGGATAAAGTTCTATGGAGGCAGAATTACTCTGATGGATCCAACCAGAAGGTCGTGTTCGGGGTGGAGGCATTACAAATCACTTTTGCAGACAGTACCTTTAACTGGATCGAAAGTCCCACAGCTGCTCAGAAAAGAAGTATGAAAAATATTAGAGTTATGCTTTTACTCAGGGATGAAAAGCAACTCTCTGTGACAGGTACTGAAACATTCAATCTGACCAGTGATGTAACCTTGAGTTATACTGACAAATCCTTGAGGGAGTTATATCAGCTCCTGGTGCCGGTTCCCAACAATGGACTGTTCTTTTGAGAGAGGTACTGCCATGAAAAGACAGATGGTTTCAAAAAAAGAAGGCTCCGCTATGGTAGGAGTGCTTGCAGCTCTGGTGTTTGTGGGGATCGTGGGCACTTTTATGGTTGCCAATACTAAAACACAATCGGCAACTTCGAGTGGTTATTCCACCGTTCAGACATTGGGGAGTACTGTCACCAGTTCACTTGTGGCAACGGAACAGTATCTCAGGTTAAGGTCATCCAGCGCTCTTACTGCAATAAATGCTGCCAGAACGAACCCACAATGGCTTATTGGTGGAGCAGGCAGTAAGGAATCGTTACCGAACAGCAATAATCAGAAAATTAATACAAAAATTCTAAATTTTGATAATACCACTTTTATTGCTTCGATTGAGGGTAACGGATATGGAAGTGGTAGTGAGCCAAAAAAGACTAGGGCTGTGTATCGTTTAGCGGGGATTCAGAGACTTACAGTTCCCGGCTCTGTAAACAGTCCAGCAATTTATGCCAATTCCGGTTTTACAAATGTTAACGATTCTTTGCGAGTAAATACTGGAGACTTCTTTTTGAGAGGGCAAGGGAATTTCAATAATAAAGTCAGTGTGGATGGCAATCTTATTGTTCGGGCATCCGGTTTTGATAACATGATGGCTAATATTTCTGCAAAAAATGCTTTATTTGAGGGTAATATAGGACTTAATTCTGGAACACGAACTATCACCGGCAAGGCAGGTTTTCTTGCTAATACCAGTCATGATGGTACGACAAATGTTACCGATTCAATTTTTAGGAAGACAAATTTTTCTCCCAATAATGGAACGGTAAACTCCGCTGCGACAATTACTAATGCTTCGTTAACATATGATCAATTGGCTAATAAAATGGGAATACCTACAACTGACAATGTCCCAACGGCCACTCTTACCAGTATACCTGCTGACCGTATAGACACACTTTCAAATATTACTGGATGGAATAATAAAATTAACACAGACAGTTTGAATAGACTTTATAATTCAAGAAAAGCTGCTGGGTTGCTTACTGGTGGAACAGAAGGACTCTTGGTAATTCGCATCACCCAGTCTGCCCAAGTGGCAGCAACTGCAGCTAATGCTTTTAATGGTAAAATTCTTTTCATTGTAGAAGCAGCAGTAACCAGAGATGGTACAGGTAAGTATAATGGCACGAGCACTTCAAACTCAATGTTTTATGTTAGAGGAAGTAATGGATGTCTTCAAAATTTCGGAGGGGATTTCCGCGGTTATATTCACAATGATGGAACAAACAACAATGGAAATTTCGAAGGAATTAAGCTGAGAGGTTCTATTCACAGCAAAACTGCCAAAATTAATCTGAATTCTGGTGGAGGTGGGATGAATGTGACTGGGGATGGAAGTGTTTTGAGCGATTTCGTGCAGTATGGGGTAGTTGTTCCAGCGGCCGGAACCGTAGTTTGGACAACAACAGACGAAGTTGTTCTCCAAACAGGAGTAAGTACAATTACTCCTGTTTTACTTGGCTCTTACTATTATTAAATCGTACAATTAGGCAATATTAAATCCCATTCTGCGGGAAAAAGAGCGGCTGCATGGTCGACTCCTCCCGCAGAGCCTGCCATTTTAGCCGGGAACCGCCCGGCAGAGTTATGGTGCCATCTATACGATTACCTTCTATTACTCCGGAAAGCCGTATCTCCTTTCCTTTCTCCTCCTGAAGAATAACGCGAATCTGATCTCCACGGATCTGCAGATATTTTATGGTCGGGATTCCGGCATTTGAGCTTATTTTTCCTGACAGCTTTTGGAAGTGCTGAGATACATTTAATTTAAAATTACGACCTGCTTCGTTTACGTGAAACCAGTTCCAGGTGCCGGAAAAGTTAGCGGGAACTACCCACAAATAAACGGTACTGTTACTGGTGCGGACAATGGAATCGGCCTCCCAGTTACCCATGTTGAAATCGTGGGATACCACCCTTGATCCCGGGTGAAGTTCTGAAAGCAGCTTGGGGCGCAGCCTGAGGTTGGCATCGGGAGTGAGGTAAATGGCAATAACGCTGGCCTGAGTCAGAGGGACCTGGAAGAGATCGGACTGAAAAAAGGTCACCTTGTTGGCAGCACCGGCCATTCGGGCATTGGTCATGCATTCGGTCACCCGCTGGGCATCGGTGTCGATTCCGATGCCATGTGCCCCTCGAGATGATGCCGCTATGGCGATTCGCCCGTCACCGCAACCTAGATCAAAAAGCAGATCGCCCTCTTTTACCTGGGCCATATCGAGCATGATATTGACAACATCCATAGGGGTAGGGACGAAGGGAATATCGTAGCCGCCGGAACTTTGCCCGCTGACCGTTAGTGAAAGGAAAACCATAGTCATCATGACAGTGTATGTTTTCATGTCCTCTCCTTAGTGCGGGCACTGAAACGGTCCGCGGCTCATCTTGAAAACAGAACGGGCTAGGAAAAACCCGTTCTGCCCCGAAAGGAAGGAGGTATCCCCACTTGAGAGTTGCCCGATGGAGCTTGAGAGCTGGAACAGCTTTGGGCAAAGTATGCACTTTTGTGTTTTCTTCATCAAGCTCTCCTCGGTTTTACCTCTATTATTTCCAGTGCGCAAAGGAAGTGCCATGCGATCATTTGTACTCTGAATAGTGTAGCGCATATTTTTAACTGTCAGGTATACACAAGAAGGGTAGTATATGAAAAAGGTACTTTTTACGGTAGGCACTGTTCTACTGACGATATTGGTGGTTCTATCGTTTTTAGCGTATAAAGGTTATGTATGGTTAAATACCCCAAACCTAAAAGACTATCCTGTTCGTGGAATAGATGTCTCCCATCATCAGAAGTCAATTGACTGGGAAAATGTGGCTGATCAGGGGATAGCATTCGCATATATCAAAGCAACAGAAGGCAGGGACTTTAAAGACTCGCGTTTCTTGTTTAACAACCTCCTTCATGGTCGGAATACTGCCTGAGGCTATTGAGGTGGTTACAAGCAGTGTACAGTTTTGATAGCCCTCCGTTGATTATGTTGCTCATTGAGGATATATTGATAATAGTCTTCAATAATCAGTATGGGGGGCAAAATGGTAAAAAAAAAATAATAAGTACAATTATGGTTTTCTGTATCTGTAAATTCTTACCTGCTACCACCTATTATGTCTCAAATGCGGGTGATGACTCTCTTTCGGGCACAACTGAAGCAGCGGCATTTAAAACCCTGTCGCATGTGACAAAAAAAGCAGTATCGGGTGATAAGATTTTCCTTCGCCGGGGAGATATTTTTCGGGACTCCGCTGATTTCAAGGTTTCCAATCTAACAATTGATGCTTATGGAGATGCGGGTAAACCAATTCCGGTTGTGAGTGGAAGCAATCAGATTACCGGCTGGCAGCTGCATTCAGGAAGTATTTACAAAGCATCATACAGGGGATCATCAGGATATCTGTTTGTCAATGGATCTCTTGTGAAGATTGCCCGTTATCCAAACAACGGGTGGCTGCGTACAAAATCATGGACTGAAAACAGTGATGGAACTAACACTGTTATCACCACTGAATCACTTTTAAATCATCCTCGGAATACAAATAGTTACTGGAATGGTGCCAACATTCGCTGGCACAGACATTCATGGTGGTTTGAGACAAGAACAGTAACTTCATACAGTTCATCCGGCCAGATTACCCTCGATCAGAAGAGTTTGATTCATATCATGCCCGGAAACATGGATGGCTGGGGATTTTATCTGGACAATAAGCTTCAGGAGCTGGATTCACCGGGGGAATTTTTCTACGATTCCACGGCGGGAACGATTTACCTTTGGGCTCCGGAAAATGCGAATCCTAATGATCTAGTGGTGGAGATGTCTGCGAGAATGTTGGGTGTGGGCATTTCCGGTTCTGTGAGGAACACAAAATTTTCCTATCAGAAGGATTGCGGTTTGAAGATAGGGAATGCCTCCACGGTGGAGAACTGTGTTTTTGAGGGGATCGGAAGTGATCAGGGGGGAACTGCGCTTAAGGGCAATTGGGGAGCTGCGGGTTCTGTCATTCGGGGATGCACTTTCAAGAATAACTTTGATGTGGCCATTAGTTGGAACCAGAACCCTGCATCTGCGGCTGTTACCGTTATCGAAAGAGATACGCTGCTAAATTCGGGAACTGTTGACGGATACGGAGGAAGCGGTTCATGGCATGCTGCTGCTATTATCATTTCAAATGGTTCCGGAATAAAGATTCAGCATAATTTGATTGACGGATCCGGTTATGCGGCAATCATCCTGGTATGAGGGAAACTTTGTGGAATACAATATCATAAGAAATGCCATGTCTACTCTTAATGATGGTGGCGCTATCTATACCAATTGCAGCAGGAGTACGATCAGGAATAATATCATTCAGAATACGAAGGGTGGTATGGAGTCTTCAGGTCCCTGGGCCGTGTTGGCTCATGGAATATGGCCTGAATTTTTAGGAGATTTTAAGGAAAGCGTTATTGAAAACAATACTGTTTCGGGTAGTGGGGGCTTTGGTCTGTTTTTAACAAACAATTTCAGTTGCCGGGTACGAGGAAATGTGATGTACAACAACGGAAGAGCGGGAATGGAGCTTTCCGGAGAAGAAACAAATGCTGCTACGGGAAGGACAGAGAATCTCCCTCAAAATAATTTGATTGAATCCAATGTATTTTTCGGAGCATCCCGGAATCAGCCGGCAATACTGTTCAGACCCGAATACAATTATGGTACGTTAAGTGGAAATTACTACTGTAATCCTTACCGTGACACAATAATCCAGGCCTGGGGGACATGTAATAAAAAATGGAGTACAAATTGGCTTGACATGGTCAACTGGAGGGCGACATACTCCTGGGCGGATGACGATTCGAGAACTGATTTGGTCAAGATAGCAGGTGATAATTCATCTCGGGGACAATCTAAACTGCTAATTAATTACGATACCCAGTCGAAAGCCATTACTGTTGGAGACAATGGAGTTTATATCACACTTGATGGAGATACAATAAAAGGCAGCATGGAACTGGCTCCCTTTACATCTGCTGTTATCGTTCATACAGGGCTTACCCATTCCGTTTCTGCCAGTGGATGTATCAAAAATGTGGATAAGGTCACTTGCTCTTCAAGAAGCAGAAAAGTAGAAATAAACTTAAAGCTGAGCAGGGAAAGGAAAATCTCTTTACAGCTTTTTGATATAAAGGGTAGGACTGTTCAAAAGCGAAGCATAGGAACACTTTCATCAGGTTTTCATTTGATTAAGATGAATTTAGAATCTGAATTGGCTCATGGAGTTTATTATCTGGAAATTGAGAGTGGAAATCAGCGGCTATTGAAAAATCGAATCATTCTTAGGTAAATGTCGATCAAAGCAAGGAGTAGCTAAGGGCTTCTTACAGATCTTCTTCCTATACTCTGGCCTCACTAATTTGACCCCGGGAATATCACATTTTCGGGGTTAACTTTTTTGCATTTACGACGATAACATAAAAGGAGATACATCACTGATACGGAGGCCAATTATGAAAATTCAATCTCAGAATGTAGAACTAAGTGCATATTCACAATCGTTTAAAAGCTACTCTCTTCAGGAAGAGATTAATGTAAGGATCGGGCCTCCGGTTCAACAGGTTCAGGTTCCGAAAGAAGCTGAACCTTTTAAGCTGGATCTTTCTCAAAACGCAATAAATCTTCAGGAAGCGGCATCAGCGGAGAATGCAGCACCCGCTTTTGAATTGTCTGATGAGGACAAGGCCAAAATTCGTTTGATTGAACGGTTTATAGAGATTCTCACCGGAAAAAAACATAGAATTAGAATACTTGATAAAATAAGGCTGGATACACCGGAGCAGATTGCGGTATTCAATGGTGATAAAAATGCAAGCCAACCTAAACAGTGGGCTGTTTCCTATCAGAAGACAGAACAATACTATGAATCGCAGCAGATGAACTTCAATGCTGGTGGAAAAGTGAAGACTGCTGATGGGCGGGAGATAGAATTTTCTCTTGATCTCAGTATGAGTTCCGAGATGTTTCAGAGTAGTAATATTTCGCTGCGTGCGGGAAATTTTGCCGATCCGCTGATGATTAATTTAGATGGAAGTATTCCAGAGCTTACTAAAGAGAAGTACAGTTTTGATATTACTATAGATGGAAAAAATGAGAGCATTTCCATGCCTGTGAAAGGTCAGGGTCTGTTATCGATTGATAAAAACGGTGACGGAGTTATTAACGATGGCTCTGAACTTTTTGGTGCAAGCACTGGAGATGGATTTGCGGAGCTGGCTATCTACGATTCCGATAGTAACGGTTGGATTGATGAGAATGATCAGATATTTTCCGAGTTGAAGATAATGATAAAGGAATCCGCTTCAGCAGATCCAACCCTCAAATCATTAACAGAGGCAGGGGTAGGGGCAATTTACTTGGGATCGGTTAACAGTCCTTACGAATTGAAGAATAGTACAAATCAGACTTCGGGGATTATCAGAAAAAGTGGTTTCTATCTGCATGAAAATGGATCAGCAGGTCTTATTCAGCATGTGGATTTCAGCTACTGATACTAAGATATTTATAGAATGTCCTAATTTCTTTGAGTAAATTCTTCTACAGAGCATCCTTTAAAGACTATGTTATCCAGGCTCATTTCTGTTGAGAGTAAGAACTCATTATGCATTTTGTCAAATGCAAACTCGATCAGTGAAATAGTTTTAGATGCTTCACTCCAGGGCATTTTTAGTGAATCTGCAGTGTTTGCATCTATCTCCAGATCGTTTAAACGAATTGAAAGGGAAGCTGGAAGATTGGATAGTGTAAAGGTGGAAGAAAATCTGACAATTTGTTTGTAAATTGGATGAACCGAAAAAACGTTGAATTTGCATGTACCCTGCCCCCAAGCATCGAATCTGATTGAATCTACTGAAGAAAGGTCGATTCCACTGTTATTCTCTCTATAGAATACGATTCCCAAACCACCGTAAGCGGATGCAAAGAATGGATCAAACTGCACAGAGAGATCTAGGGTTTGATCATTTCGGGATGTGCTGATATTACTGCTGACGAAAGAGTTGCCCTGTTTGATAAAATCTGCGGAATTGCGGATTTCCCAAGTGTGGGTATTGTAATTATAGGCCTTGGAGGTGGAATCAGAGAACAGATACCAGAATATGGGAATTCCAATATTTTCCATAAAAGGAATCTGATAGCCGCATTGAAAGTCAGTGAAAAGGAATTCGCTTTGAGAGTATTGAGGAACGGTAATGGATATCTGTGAGTCGGTCGGAATAGTAATGAATCCGGCGCTTTGTAAACCTGTCGAACGGGCTATATACATTGAGTAAAGGCCCTCTGGGATTTTAGTGCTGAAGGATCCGCTGGTATCGATTTGGGCGCGATATGTGGTACCTTGAAAAAGGAGGGAAGTATTGCCGGTTTGTCCACTTACTGTACCGGAGATAGTAGAATATTTTTGTAGAGTATAGGTACTTGAATCCAGAGTTTGGGCAGTAACATTGCGAATGATTGCTCCCGCCGAGTCGTGATCTATTTGAAGATTAAAGCTGCTGTAGTCAACCTGCTTAAATCTGAAAGAGAAAGATCCATCTTCTGCAGTAATAGTGGAATCAAAAACGCCGGCCCCCCTGCTTTCAACCCATTCTCGGGAATCTATCAACCTGACTCTACAATAGGATGCGGGTCTTCCGGAAGCAAGCACAACAAATGAATTGGTGGTTTCCGTACCGGACCCACCGCCTGTGACAGGGCCTTGCGAACAGGAAAATAGAATTGCCAGTGGAATCATGAATAAAAAGAGTTTATTCATGTGCTTTCCTTTTTTTGGGAGGTTTCCTGTTGTTTGTAACAGGGAAGACCTGGAAATTGAGTTGAAATACTTCCTGAGGGGGTTCATCACTTTCCGCGACCAGCTGAAGAATCTCTTTACGGGTGCGCTCAAGTTTTTCCCGAATTAGTTCAAGACAAGAAAAAGAGGTGCTGATGGTGAGAGAAGTAATATCCCTTTCTTCCGGGAGAAAACGATCAAGAGCTTCACCGGCAAGTTTAATCATCTCCCGTTGAAATTCTCGCACGGCAATTGATCTAAGTTTCTTATCAGTTGTTAGGAATTGATCGGAAATGCGGTATATCCCCTCATCGTTCTTGTATATGAGATTAAGGTCCTCCAGGAGTTGAATTGCCTGTTTGGCCTGAGGAGCACTGATAGGCGGGGAAATTTTTTCTGCAAGGTCGTGATAATCTCCTTTGTAGGAGTAGACGTTCAATAGTTCTCTAATGACAACAGAATACCATTGTTTGAAGTAGCGGTATTTTTTTTCTTCCAGTCGTTTCGCTGATGGATCACGCAAATAAACTAGCTTCTTAAAGAAATATTCAATCTGCTCCTTCTGGCGTGCCTTACAGAAACTTACCAGATTTGTAAAATAATCGGTTTCCCGCTTATTGAATTTAAAGAAGGATGTAAGTGTGGAAATCGAATTTACAGCGATATGTTTCTGTTTGTTTATGACCTTGGCATAGTAGCTGGCATCGATTCCGGTTTTCTGCTCAAGATATCTGAAAGAGATGAACGACTGCTGCTCTTTAAAAAATGAGTAATGGTCGCGCATATAATCCCGGTAATCGAGATATTCGAAAACTGACTTCATCAGAACTCCTGTGGAGCAGAAATGCTTAATATTTAGTAAGTATACTGAAAATCTCATCTGATTACAAAGAATTTTGCGTGATAAATGCTTATCTCTGTGGACCAGAAATCCACGAAAAATATCTCAAGAGTTGCTCCAGCGTTCCTAATTTGGCTTATATTGAGAAAGAAACTGGGTTTGAAAATGTTTTGATGATAAGATATGGAGAAATTAGCCAAGGAGGAAAGGTGGGCAGATTTCAGTGGTGTGTAACGATAGCCGCAGCTGTACTTTCGTTTGCAGTATTGGGTGTACAGGCGGCGAAACTAGCTGAGGTGCGAGTAATTGATAAGGATTACCTTATGATACGAGTGCTCGATGGTGAGATAACTCACAGGGATGACGGGTTGGGAAGCCATGCTTTTCAGAGTCATGGCCACGAGGACGACGGGGACACTGTGAAGCTCTATTCTCCCGCACTCAGTACCACTTCTGCTCAGAGCGAAGGGTCCTGGACGATCAAGTCCTCGGACGATACAAACTATGGAATTGCAGGTCTTAACCCGGTGCAATGTTATCGAAAGAAAAAGATGAACGGGCATGCAGAAAAAATGTGGGTGGGCAGTGATTATACCTACGATTACACGTACGAACATACAATTTATCTTAAATTGCCTCAATCAATGCAGCAGGGAAAGAGTTATACTCTAGAAATTGCTTCATCGACCAATATCGATAATACAAATCAGAGTATAACCTATGATATTTTTCAGAGTCGTTCCGAAGCTGTACATGTCAACCTGGTTGGCTATCATTCTGATCCGACTGTAAAAGCTGCGGATTTATACATATGGATGGGAGATGGCGGTGCGCGGGATTATTCCGATTTTGTGGGAAACAAGGTATACCTTTTCAATGTGAATACATCAGAAAATATCGAAGTAGGTGCGGTAAGTTTTTGGAAGGCGAGTGGAAATGATGTAGGTGGTTACAATCTGATTCGTTCCAGTGTCTGGAATGCGGACTTCTCTGCATACACTCAAAAAGGAACCTATCGGTTGGCGATCGAAGGGGTGGGATGCAGTCAGGATTTTACAATTGCAGATGATATTTACTATGAACCGTTCATGGTTTCAGTGCTTGGCTTTTTTTATATGAGAATAGGTCAGGATAGTGTAGGTGGTATTTATCCGGTTCCCCGAAGACCACTGTACCTCCCCGAAGAATCACCTTCAAATACAAAAGTGTACTTAACTACCATGCACCCTTATCATGCTGAATGGGGATCGTTTTCAAGCGGTGATGTTTGGGACAAACCAGATTCCTGGGTACGCTTCAGAAAAGCAGGTAATCCCACAAATTCCAATGCCAAAGGGGGGCATTCAGATGCCTTGGATTGGGACCGTCATCTGGGACACGTTTCAATCATTTATGATATGCTTCTTCCCTATTTTCTTTCCAATGGGGCTATTGATGATGATGATCTGGGTATAGCGGAAAGCGGAAATGGAATACCAGACATTCTGGATGAAGCACGCAACGAGGTTGATTTCTGGCTGAACTTACGGGATGAGGGCGGCTATTCTCATGGTTTGACAAATCCTAATTCTAACAACGAATTGTTTCAAGCTGCTCCCACTGGCGTTGCAGCCTGGGCCAATGCCGCCAATGCGGCCATGCTTGCAGACTGTTTCCGCATCGCCGGAAAAACAGAGCTTATGAATATTTATTTGGATAGTGCGGTGAAGGCGTATTCTTTTGCATCTTCATTAACAGATCCCATGCTGGATAAAACGCAAAATATTGGAGAATCGGTGATTCGTGGTCGTGATCTTAAGATGACTGCTGCCGCATTTCTTTACAATGTAACAGGTGATCCAACCTATGAAAGTGTTATAAATCAGGAAAGTGTGGTAAAGAGTACAACCTCTGTTCTGGAAGATTACGGAAGTGGAAATACATTCAATCAGTTATGGGCTACAGCTGGCTATCTGAAAACTCCACAGACTGTGCATTTCAGCGAACTTTTTAATAATATGAAAGCTTCCATGATAGATCAGGCAAAGAAAAAGGAAGCTAATCTTTGCACGAGCAGACCATCAAGACGGGCGACCAATAATCAGACCGGTTATTTCAGAACAATTCAGAATGTAAACCACAGCATAATTGCTCATGCTGTTACAGAATCACAGTCCGAAAAAGATCTGTTCAGAAAAGCAATGGTACTGGAGGCGGATTACGGCTTAGGCAGAAACCCCTTGAACATGATACAGATGACAACTGCAAGTACATCACTTAAAAATAAGCGCAGTGTTCAGGGTGCTTATACTTCCGGCCGTGATGATGGAGCTCAGGGAATGCACCCGGGTCATACACCGTATATGAATCTGGATGACTGGTTCTGTGGCATGACTATGGGATGTCCCGGAAAGCTTCATGAAAACAGTTACCCGGCCAACTTCAAGACAACCTGGCCTGTTGACGAGGGATATTTCAATACCAGATATGTTTGGGCGCACAATGAATTCACCCCTCAGCAGACCATGCGTGGAAAGATGGCACTCTACGGATATCTGTATGCACTAGGGAGCAAAAAGACAAATACTCCTGTAGTATGGAATTTTGATTCGAAAAAGTCGGGAAAACTTCCTCGAATAGATAAAAGTGAGTCGTTGGTGCGGTTGCATGATCTTGCAGGGAGAGTAGTATGGTCATCCAAAACCGGTGAAGATCCTGAAAAGGTTTTCCAGAAACTTAAACTTGCTCGTGGTGTTTATCTCCTGGAAAGAGTACAAAGTGGTGTCAAGGTAAGTAGAATTATCATAAGAAACTAGATTATTAGGGCTGGATTCCAAGTGAATCCTGCCCATCTCCACCTGCTTTTATCCCGTGAATCTGCTACGGTTGGTTTTCTCCAGATCCATTTCATGGTGTCCTGTTTTATATTGTAATTCCGAGCTTAATTTGAACGAACAGAAGAGGTGGAAATAATGCCAGTCAAACATGTCATTTCCGATATGGATGGAGTTATATATCGAGGGAAAAGCCTGATTCCGGGAGCAAAGGAGTTCATCAACAGACTCCTGTCAGCAGAAACCCGATTTCTTTTCTTGACCAATAATTCTGAACAGATGCCTCTGGATCTCAAAAGAAAACTTGAGGGGCTTGGCATCGAAGGTATAAAAGAGTCGAATTTTATCACTTCTGCGATGGCTACAGCTGCATTTCTTCACAATCAGCGCCCTGCAGGAACTGTTTATGTTGTTGGTGGAGGTGGATTGATCAGTGAGCTCTACAAAGCCGGGTTTTCGGTTACAGAAAGTAAGCCCGATTATGTTGTTGTCGGGAAAACTACCTCCTTCAATTTTGATATGCTGAAAAAAGCAATATCATTGATAATGAACGGGGCAAAGTTTATCGGAACAAATCCCGATGTTATAGACCCGATGGAAAACGGATTCGAGCCGGCGTGCGGAAGTCTTTTAGCTGCCATCGAGATTGCTACCGGAAAAAAGCCTTATATTGTGGGTAAACCAAATTCTCTTATGATGACAATTGCTCTCAACCAGCTCGGGGTTCAGGCCAGGGAGACGGTCATGATCGGGGACCGGATGGATACCGATATAGTGGCCGGCATGGAAGCGGGAATGAAAACCTGTCTCGTTTTATCAGGTGTAAGCTCCAGAGAATCGCTGGGGGAATTTCCTTATAAACCTGATTACATACTCAATAATGTCGGTGAAATTGACCTCAGCAGACTGGATTAATGATGGAAATTCAGATACCTACACTTTTGCGCATTAAACCCAATGCCGTTTACAAAATAGGAAAATACCTGCGCAAGGAGCATTTTACCAGAATCGCCCTTTTTTATGGCACCGGCTTGAAGGAATTGTTCAACGAGCAGCTTACCATCTCTTTTGATTCCTCCGAAATAGATGTGGTTCACGAACAGACAGTTGCAACAAATGAAGTGGAGGAGATTTACAAAAGTGCTTATGCCCTGCCTGGTACGGTTCAGGCCATCGTTGCTATTGGTGGGGGCAAGGTCATCGATTATTGTAAATATATCGCCTTTATTCTTCAGCTACCCATTATCAGTGTTCCCACTTCCATATCCAATGATGGCTTTGCTTCACCGGGCGCATCATTACTTGTAAATGGCAAAAGAAAAAGTCAGAAAGCAAGAATCCCCTACGGGGTGGTTATTGATACGGAGATCATAAGGAAATCACCTGAATATTACACCTATTCGGGAATTGGCGATCTTATTTCCAAGTACACTGCAATTTATGACTGGAAACTTGCTTATCGCATGGTGCAGGAACCAGTTAATGATTTTGCAGTGCTGATTTCCAGTAATGCAGTGGAAATTATGGTGAACTACAGGAAAAAAGATATCAAAGATCTGGAATTTCTTCGTTTAATTTGTGGATGTCTGGTGATGAGCGGAGTCGCTATGGAGGTGTGCGGGTCAAGTCGTCCTGCCAGTGGAAGTGAACACCTGATATCTCATGCTTATGATATGTCGGCAAAGAACCCATCTCTTCATGGAATTCAGGTCGGGATCGCCACTTATGCGGTAAGCTGGCTTCAGAACAATCCTGAGCATCAGACTATTAAAAATGTGCTGGAAGAGACCGGTTTTGTGAATTACGTCTCTCAGAATCCTCTCGATAAGGAGGACTTTATCGAAGCTATTAAAAGTGCTCCAAGTGTAAAGGATAATTACTACACTATTCTTTCTGATAAAGAAAATGTGGAAAAACTTGTTCAATTCGTAAAAGAGGACGGGTATTTCAATCAGTTCGTAGTATAAAGTTATTTACCATTGATTGAGCGCCCAATCAGTTTTCCTGAAAACTATTTTCAGTTGCCCGCTCAGCAGCATTTGACGATCGTAGTCAGAGAGATATTTAGAAATAAAGAGAATAACTCCCTTCCGGGAGGCTGGCATTTTGGGAAAAAGCTCATCGTTGCCATAGTAACTATTCAGTATTTTTGCAGCCCGCTTGAGCATAGAGGATAAAAATAGCTTTCCTTCGATGGGATTTACTCTCAAATTCTGATAACTCCGTAAAAATCGAACCACCTGATCCTCCAATTGAAAGTCAAGCTCTTCACCTGTGTATGGTTCCTGTCTGAGAGATGGGCTGCTGCGTGATCCGTTAACAATAGCAAAATAGAATCGCGGGTCGGAGTAATTCTTTTGTAGAAGTGATTCCATCTGATTGATTGTCAACTGCATACCAGCTATGGAAAAGGATATTCTGTCGAAAGCTCCCGGAATCTGCATAATACTGTTAATTGGGTATAGAAATGAGGTAATCTTTCGAGGGCGTATAGGGTAATGGTTTACAATTATTTGCAGAACACATGCATTATAGCCATTTATGAGAAAGGCAATCTGGCTCTTTTCATTCCAGGTTGAAAAGTTTTCGTGCTTAATGGAATTGAGAGAATGAATGAATAAATTGAGTTGCTCTTTCTCGCTTTGCAGTGAGGCGTAATCCACCAGGCCATCAGAACTGACGTATCGGGATAGTATCATTTCGAATTGATGGTAGTCAGGTTCGGAAGTGACATTGAAGAATAATCCCAAAATTAGGTGCAAGGTAAAAGATAATGTATAGAATCTGGTCATAACGGTATTTGGTCAGTCTGGAGGCAGGTACATGATTTGTCCCAACCGCAATCGCTTTTCCACATAGTCGGGTTTCTTTTTTTTATAATCCTGGTATTGACTACTCGCCTGTATGGCATTGAGTATAAAAATGACTGCTGATTGCAGATCATTTAGATTGACATATTCAGGCTCGGTTGTGGCTCTTTCGAAATTTCTGTTGTGGTAATTTCCAAGTGCAACGCAGATAGCTCCAGTTTTGTATCCGAATTGATCAAACACCGTCCCTTCGCATCTGCCTCCATCCATGAGTTTGCGTTGAAAGGAAAATGATGGTGTGCGATTTTGAAGTTGATTTGCCAAATCGGTAAAAAATGATGTTACCGATGGTGTAAAGATTGTTTTACTGTCACCCACTCGAATAATTACCCCTTTTCCCATTTCAACACCCGGGAGTTCCCTGCTGCATTCAACTGAAACTGCAATACTGTTTTTGGGAAGTAATCTATTCTGACAAACATATTTGGCTCCGTGAAGCCCTGCCTCTTCTGCGGTAGTAAACAGAAAAGATGCGTTTAAATCTGTTGTCCGGGATAGTTCTCTGATTGCACACAGAAGTATGGCACATCCAACCAGGTCATCACAGGCGCGGGAGTATAGTTTGTTTTTGGTAATGTTACAGGCTGGAAAATCCCAGGTGCCGATATCTCCTGTATTAACCTTTCCGTTAACTTTAATGTATGCTCGTCTGGCCAGCTGGCTTGGGACTTGCGCCCATTTTCGGATTATTCCTGTCACCTCGCCTTGATCTGAAAAAAACCTTACCGGTGCCCAGGAGAACTGGTCTGGATCGTATCCACCATAGAAGAGGGCAGTCAGTTGGTTTTTAGTGGAGTTCTTTTCGGCAATGAAGCCGGGGTGATCCATGTGAGCGACAAAAGTTAGAGGTCC
Source organism: Fibrobacterota bacterium (assembly GCA_023436205.1). Lineage (GTDB taxonomy): Bacteria > Fibrobacterota > Chitinivibrionia > Chitinivibrionales > Chitinispirillaceae > JAEZKC01. The sequence goes on along the minus strand of JAEZKC010000106.1, from coordinate 97,498 downwards.
TTTTCCTTTGATGAAAAGATTTCCCATGGAATCGGTCTTAAAGGGGAGAGAGCACTTTTTTAAGAAATTGCGGATATATTGTTGTACGTATGTTTCTCTGAAAGGAGCTGTTGGACAGTTAAGGAATTCTTTTGTGATGGACAGGATCTCTTTAATTTGCACATTTACCTCTCAAGCCATGATGCCGGTTTTATTTTGAGAGAATGAACCATCTTTGCTTGTAAAAATCAGACAAGCAAAAACAGTGCACCGAAAGGTTAATGGATGCTTTTTCGTCTTGTTATCATTTTCACACTTTTTCCCCTTCTGGAGCTGTATCTTTTGATTGAGCTTGGAAAGTACATAGGTGCATTGAATACGGTGCTAATAGTGATTGGCACTGCCATAGTGGGTGCATCTCTGGCGAAAAGGGAGGGGCTGCATACGATTTCTCAAATTCGTTTAAACATAGCCAGAGGTATCATGCCTGCAGAGGAGCTTCTTGATGGTCTTCTCATACTTCTGGCGGCCGCAGCGTTGATTACTCCGGGACTGATAACCGATACATTAGGATTTTTGCTGCTGATTCGCCCCACCAGAAAGGCCTTTAAGAGAATTTTGAAGAAGAAGATCAGGGATTGGACAGACAGGGGATCTATGAGAATACGCATGAGGTAGTCGTAAAGAAATCACGTGGAATGAACTTTGCTGATTCTCTGTGCAGATCACATTATTTTTTTCAGGAGGAATTCATGAAAGCTTCTGTAGATCCCGACACCTGTATCGGTTGTGAACTTTGTCCCAGTATTTGCCCCGATGTTTTTAAAATGGGAGACGACGGACTGGCGCATACAATAGTTGATGAGGTACCGTCCGATGCCGAATCAACCGCTCAGGAGGCGGCCGAGAGCTGCCCGGTTAATGCCATCAACATATCCTGAAAAATTCAGGCGGCTAGGGAAAAGTGCTGAGGGAGAGGTGAACTTTTTTATTTGACACACTCTGCCCCATCTTCTATTTTTACTTTTCCTGAATGCGAGAGTAGCTCAGTGGTAGAGCTCTACCTTGCCAAGGTAGCTGTCGCGGGTTCAAATCCCGTCTCTCGCTCCAACCTTCTCGGGTTTCTTTCTCTTTAGAAGGAAACCCGCCTTCATTTTTGGGCGGCATAGCCAAGTGGTAAGGCAGAGGTCTGCAAAACCTTTATCCCCAGTTCGAATCTGGGTGCCGCCTCCATCATTTCTCAGTAAACTCGAGAATTTTCAGCTATCAATTCACTTGTGCCAATTTTTCATATGGTCTGCATGACTTTTCAGGTAAGCGCCCGGTTTGTAGAAGTGATCATAGAAGTCTGTATCTAAATGGTGTGCCTGAAGATAGGTAATGACAAACATGGACGGGACAGTTCCGGGAAATTTTCCGAAGGTATTTAAAACATATTGTGCTTGAAGAGCCACACATGATCTGAATTTTTCGTCGTGTATTTGTGCAGAAGAGCGGACTTTTGAGGACTGTTTCCATGGTCCGGGTGTGTTTGGATTAAAGGGTCCTCCGTTTCCAAATTTCCTGTCGCATAGGGCTTCTACAGCTCCTCGCATCTCTGGGAAAAATGGAGGACAAAACCCCTCCATTACTCCGGCTAACCCAGTTGGATTGGGATAGGGCCATCTTTCATCAGTAGTGTAGTTGAATTTAAGACCGGGAGCTTCCGGTGCTCCACTGGCGCCTAGAACAGTAAAAGGGTCCAGTCCATCGAACACCCAACCCCCAAGTCCCAAAGCCTGAAGGGCCAGAGAGCCTGCAAAGCAGCTCATTGAAAGCTCTGCTGTGACTTCCGCTAAAGACCATTGTTCCAGAAATGTTATTGGAAGAGGGTTTTCTGTATTTGCCAGTTCTTTATACTGTTCAATTCCTGGAATAGCACATTTATTTATATCATCAAAAAAGACAACGCCGTTCTGAAGGTAATAGGCAAGTGCGGCAAGAGTATGTTGCGCGAGGTCTGCCACGGGTATGATCAGAAAAGATCCGGGATGGTTGGCTACCCAGGTGTTATGTGCCTCTGTGAAGGGGGCTTTTGCCGGAAATTTCAAACGGCTGTTTTGCAACTTTCGGATCTGACTTTTGATTTGTGTAAGGAGCTCAGAAAAATCGAGAGTTCCATCTTCAGACCGGTCATTGATTACAGTCTGCTGATCCAAGATGTAAACGCCATTATCATCAGTGAAAAAAGTTTTGCTGGTGTGGAACCCTGCTGCAGATGGAAAAGTGCGTCCCCCGGCGGCCAATGCGTAATTTGATAGGTGAGGAGCGTAGCGCTGAGCTCGGTAAATGAGATGGTTCCAGCTTGTATTGCTGCCACAAGCCAGGAGTAAAATCAGTTTTTCCTCTTCTGATAGGGGGTAAATACTGTGCTTGCTTTTGTAGTGAAAAAAACCATCCGGGATATGAGCTCCTTTAAAAAAGCGTCGTGACCGCCTGCCTAGAAGGGCATCGAAAAGTGTAAAGGAGAGAAGGGTCTCAAATTTTTGTGCATCCAAAAGTGCCTCCTTTGGAATATTCATCAGGATGCAAATAGAAGGCCCGAAAAAAATTGTTATTAGCGGCTCCAGTTAACTATGTGGAAGGTGGCACTCGTATTGCGGGTTTCATGATTCGTAATCACCAACTATACAGGGGAACAGATATGAGTACTCCTCAAAAGCCCTCTTACTATTACGCAATTAAAGACCCACCTCAAGCCAGAACGTTGGAATGTGACGTATGTGTGTATGGAGCCACCAGCGCCGGAGTAACAGCGGCGGTGCAGGCCGCTCGTCTGGGCCACAGGGTGGCACTGGTGGAATTCGGAAGGTTTATGGGCGGCATGACCACTTCGGGGCTCAGTGCAACCGATACCGGCAATCGTCATGTTATCGGGGGGATGGCTCGTGAGTTCTACAAGGACCTTGGGTCTTTTTACGGAACCGGTGAACAGTGGTTTTTCGAACCTCACGTGGCTTCCAAGGTTTTTCATGCCTGGCTTGAACATGAAAACATCGCTCTATTTCTGGAGCACAGGCTTGCTAAAGTCGAAAAGAGCGGGGCGCGTCTGAATTCAATCTGGACAGAAGATGGTGTTCAGTTCCGCGCTCAGATGTTTATAGATGCCACCTACGAGGGTGATCTTCTGGCAAAAGCCGGGGTCACCTATACCGTGGGACGTGAGCCCAACACCATGTACGACGAACATTACGATGGGATTCAGTATGGTCACCCTCATCATAATTTCATCCGTTTTGTCGACCCTTACCGAAAAGCGGGTGATTCCTCCAGTGGTCTTTTGCATGGTGTCAGCGATATGCCGGCGGGAGTTCAGGGGCAGGGTGATACACTTATTCAGGCCTACAATTTCAGGCTCTGTCTCACTCGGGAGTCCAACAACCTGGTCCCGTTTGATAAACCATCAGATTACGATCCGGAAAAGTATGAGCTTCTGCGAAGATACATCGAAGCGGGAATTTTCGATATCTTCGATCTCAATCGACCATTACCAAATAATAAATCTGATCACAACAACTGGGGAGCGGTAAATACAGATCATATCGGGGCCAATTACGACTGGCCTACCGGCGATTACAAAACCCGGGAGCGGATATATCAAGACCACGTCTCATATCAGAAAGGGCTCTTCTATTTTCTGACAAACGATAGGCAGCTGCCACAAAATGTGATTCGGTTTTCATCGGAATGGGGTCTTTCTGCCGACGAATTCACTGAAACCGGGAACTGGCCGCCTCAGTTGTACGTAAGAGAGGCGCGTCGCATGATTTCCGATTACGTGATTACTGAGCACGATACCATGGGGCGCTACACACCTGAAGACTCGGTGGGTATGGCATCATACAAAATGGATTCTCATAACTGCAAGCGAATTGTAAAAGCCGGAAGAGCCATGAATGAGGGTAATGTGGAGGTTTCTCCTCTTGATCCGCTTCCCATCCCATTTCGAAGCATTCGTCCAAAGAGGTCCGAGTGTACCAATCTGCTTGTGCCGGTTTGCGTATCCGCCAGTCATATTGCTTATGGTTCAATCCGCATGGAACCGGTTTTTATGATTACCGGCCAATCTGCGGCGATTGCTGCACACTTGGCTATCGAGGGTGATGGTATTGTGCAGAATATTTCCTACAGTACTCTTGAGCAGAAGATGCGTTCCGAAGGTCAAATCCTTACTGCTCCTTCAAGGGAAGCTTCGGCCTGAGTACAGGAATTATTTTGGTTACACAGTAACCTTTTTAACTGGTGCAAATTGAACGGCCAAAAGTTTTCTCTTATCGTAAGTTGTGAGCATGCAGGAAATGAGATTCCTCCAGAGTACCTGTATCTTTTTTCCGGCTCTGAAGAAGTGCTCAAAACTCATAGAGCTTACGATCCGGGTGCTATCGATTGTGCACGGCTTCTGTCGGAAAGGTTGAATGTTCCCCTAATTTTTCAGTCAATTTCACGTTTACTGATTGATCAGAATCGAACATTGAGCAACCGGTCTCTGTTTTCTGATTTCAGCAAGGCATTGTCTGCAGATAAAAAGCGTGACTGTATTGATCGATTTTACAAACCGTATGTGGAAAAATTACGAGACTTTATAGAAAAAAGAATCGACTTGGAAAATCCCGTTTTGCATTTGTCAATTCATAGTTTTACCCCCGAACTGAATGGCAGGGTGAGAAATGCGGATATAGGTCTACTGTATGATCCTTCCAGGGGTGCAGAATCGCAGTTGCTTTCAGCACTGATTGACTACATTTCAACTTTTTCCAGGCATTATCGTGTACGAAGGAATTATCCATACAGGGGAACCAGTGATGGAATGGTATCGTTTTTCCGAAAAGTGTTTCCGCCAGAAAACTATATCGGACTGGAAGTGGAATTTAATCATAAAGTCTATTTCGAAGATAAGTCAAAATATCTGCAAATGTGCTCCAGTATTCTTGAATTTTTTCGGGTTAATCGTAAATCGAAGTAAAATCTGCTCATGATCTCTTAGCTCTTCATTTGCCCGGATTTAGAAGCACCCCCTCTACTTGGCACGATCTCTGCGAATCCCTACTCTGTTTGGCTTTTCGATCGTACTCCGGGGGTTCTATTTGGATGTGAAGACTAGAATGCGGCTGGTCCGAGTAGTAGGACTGGTACTTTTAACCTTACTTGTCATGAGTTCTGACAGGGGCCGTATCGAAGAAGTTTACAAGCTTTCAGCTTTTACCTCCAGTCGTTTTCTTCAAAAAGCGTCAGGAGAAATCTGGAAGAATCTGCCTTCAGAGATAGTTGTATCAGCACAAAAAGGAAAGTTTCTGGTAGTAAACTCATCTTCCTTGAATCCTAGACCGCTTCTGGTAGTATTAGAAAACAAAGGATTCTACAATCCTGAAAGCTACCCTTTTTTTCTGTGGTGTGTGGAAAATGACTGGATCCTTGTTCAGCCCGACAGCGGCTGCAGTTCTTCGGAAATCGAGGCGTTTATAACTGGTGAATCAGTGTCATCAGAGCAGAAACCTGTTTTAGATTCATCAAGGTTTTATCTATCCGCTTCGGGGAAGAGTTGTAAGCTGGGTTTTGAACTCTTGGAGCGCAATCCCGAATTATGGACAGCGGCAATTTTTTGGAATCCTCAAATTGATCCATATTCCATTCAGTTTTCCAGAACTTCTGCAGGGGATGCTAGAGTTCTGGTTCTGCATGGTATAAATGACGGTAACAGTTCAGTTGCTGCATCGATGGTGTTAATCAATCGATTAGCCAATCATGAGTTTTTTAAAAATCAAGAAATAGAGTATGTCAAAATTATGGGCCACTTACCCGATAATCTGGTACACAAAGTTAAAAGCACCGAATTTTCCGAGGCTGGAAGGGAAATACTTTTATGGAGAGGGCGAGATAATGCTGAGTTACTGGTTTTTTCAGGAACAGATGAGATTATCTACAATGCCGGCCTGCTTTGGCTGAGTCGTCAAGTGTACTGATATTATTTCAGGGGAACGAGTACAGTATCGCTGGCTTCTGAAATGACCAGAGTATCTCTGGTGCTGCGGGCCTGTGCCCTTACGAAAAACAAAATCACTCCGTTATTTAAATACTGCAAAGCAGAATCCTGATACCACAGCTTTGAAGTATCGGCATTAAAGATCCATGAGTATTCGACCGGGTCTCCAAGGTTGCTTTCGCTTCCTCCAGTAATGAACGTACAACCATCTGTGAACATATTGCAAATGCCTGGGTAGTAGGGTTTATCGGGAACAGTGACAATGTGTTTATCTATGATAGTAACTTTGAGTGGATTACTCCAGGCAGAGATATAGGTTGTTTGCTGCTTAGGTCTGGTTCGAGCTTTGACTTCATAAACACCGGCCTGGGACCAACTGTGAAAATCAGTGCCGCTGCTCCATTCACTAATGGAATCATCACCCCAATCGAACTGGTATTCAAAGACACTATTGGTATCTAAAACCTGGAAACACATATCTTCAAATTTCACCTGTGACAGATAAGGAGCTGTGATTATCGGGATAGGAACCGAGATGGGATTAATTGGAATGGAACTGCCATCTGCGGCAACTGCTGAAGGGGTTATTTCATATGATGGAAGCAGAAAAGTAATGCTGTCGTTATTGAGTTCACTATAAAAAGGAGTACCCTTGAACACCAGAAAGCAGTTTTGATCGCTATGGAGATAAAAAGTGACCCCCTTGGATCTTCTTAGAACCAGTGTATCAAAATTATCGATATCGTTCAGGGAAAGAGAGTCTTTAAAAAAGGAAAAGTCGTTGGTAGAGTTTTGGGCGAGCAGGTTGAAAAGGCCGAAGCTTTCCGGAATATTCAAAATGAATTGACCATCCGCGCCTGAATACGAGCTGGCGAAAGCATTCGGTAATGTGTTCTCAAGTGGATTGAAGTTAATTGGAACAGCTGTTACATGCACCCCTTCAGCAGCTCTTCCCGAAGTGTCTATAACAACGCCGGCGATCCGTTGGGGATTTCCCACTTCAGATGTACCTGAAACATTTTTTGCACAATGCACTAGTGAGCTTACAAGCAAGAGAACCAGTAGTCTCCAGATCATTGTCTGCCCTTTTCATCCGTGTGTTCTGTTGTGGGGAAGAACTGAAAGTTGACATGATAAACGCGTTTTGGATCTTTATAATGATTGATGATCGCAATCAGTTTTTTTCTGAAGGTGCGTAATTCTTCTTTGACTCTTTGCGCTCCCTCATCGTTGAGCCCGGCAATGATGCAGCTGATGTCTCTTTCGGAACTGTTGGTCTTCCTGACAGATTCGGCGGCGATTTGGAGGTTTTGGATATGGAACTGCTCGACGGAAAAGGACACTACTGAATCTCCAGTGGAGATATCCGGATCAGCTTGAATATAGCTGTTTCCTTTTTTGTTAATGAATCCAAGTCTTAAAAGCATTTCTACTGATTGTTTTGCCTGAAGAGTGGTGATTCTGGGTTTTACCATTCGGGCCAATAAAGAATAATCTTCTTTAAAATCAACAAAAGTCACCAGCTCTCTGATAGTGTTGTGATACCATTTTGAATAGAACTGGTGTTTATCACGTAAAATGACTTTGGATTTGACATTTACATTCAGATCAAGCAGTGCTTTAAAGAAATGCTCCTTCTGGGCATGTGTTCGGGCCTGATTGAAATCCACAAGTGATTTAAAATATTTGAACTCCTTTTCTGACAATTTGAAGAAGTTCCCCAATGCAAAAACGGATTCTTCTGAGAGATTTCTTTTACCGTCAACAACTTGCGGAAAAAAGCTTTTAGATTTAAAGCCAGCTTTATTGGCAATAATCTGATATGAAAACGACGACTGGCCGGCCTTCTTTTCCTTATAGAAGTCCTTCAGATAGCTTCGATAATCGAAATAGTCATAGATTATCGGCATGATATCACCAATCGTTCACTCGAGGTGAACGATAAAAGAATAGGTAAGTAGAAACAAACCTGCAATTACACTTAATTTAAAACTAGGCCATTCTGGTAACTGCTCATCATTGAACCGCTGCACTTTACACCGGATGCAGCGGTTTTTTTATGCTCCAGACGAGAGCGCAAGCCCGATTGCCTGACGAGCGTCAAAGGCTTCTTTGAACTTCCCGGCATCAACCGGTGCGGCTTTTCTGAGATCCCATGCGCCGGGCATGCGAATTACCGTTTTGTTCACTGCAAGAGCTACTGCAATTTCACTGAGTGTTCCGTAAGCTCCGGGAAATGCAATGATGACATCTGATGAGTGTACGACGATCACATTTCTACTGATACCCAAACCGGTGGGGATAGCCACGGAAACGAAGGGGTTGGCCTCGCTCTTGTCAGTTCCCGGAAGAATGCCAATAACAGTTCCGCCTTTTTCGAAGGCCCCTTTGGAAACAGCTTCCATTATACCGCCTTTACCTCCGCAAATCAGGACGGCACCTCTTGCGGCTATGTGGCTTCCAAGTTCGTAGGCTATTTCGGCATCCGAAGGAGAGCAATCGTTTCCTCCGATTACTCCTATTGACAACCGCTTACCTTGTGGCATGCTGTTTCCGATCTTTACTCTTTTTGATTAGAACTGGTTTTAGGGTATCAATTACCGATGAAACGGAAGTATAAGAGTTGATGGCGTAATATTGATACCAACCGCAATTTCTGCTGCAACGCTGCATCGTTTTACGCATGTCGACTGCTTCCTGAGAGCGTAGCCACGTTGATAAATCTGTTACTCGCAGATCCGGTCCCTTAGTTCCCAGTATATGGCAGGGGTAGTATAGTCTTGCATCCGGCGCGATGATCACTGAGGAGCTGGAGCATTTGCCTCTTTTATAAGCATCAAAAAAACCGGAAGGAGTATGTATGGTATTTGGATATAGTTTACGCAGGTATTTGAGTTTTTTAGCGAAGCTTTCCATGTCGGGAAAAAGGTCCTGTGCATTGTCCATCTTCGCAGCAGGAATAATCACGATGTTTGATCCGCAATCGTAACAGCGTTTGACCTTCTCATCCAGGGAGTCTATCGTTTCACTTGTGACAACAGTTTGCACGGAAACGTCAAGTGGAAGCCTGCATAGGTACGGAAGTTTTTCGAAGAGCTCGAGATTATCATGCCCTTCATCGATGGATACATGTAGAAAATCTATGTATTTGGCGTACTCCTCAAGAGGATAGGTTTCAAGGTTTTTGACGCTTGTTGTAAACAGAAGATAAAAGCTGCAGCTTCGGGCATATTTCAGGAGTTCTCCGATATCGGGTCTAAGAAGGGGTTCGCCGCCTTCAAAGCTTGTCATCAATACCGGTGAACGGGAAAGGTTGCGCAGAACAGCTTTAATATCTGCCGTGGAGAGATCAGGTACTGGATCCTTTTTAACATTACAGAATGGACATCCGAAATGACAGCGCGAGGTAAGTTTAAAGGATGCATAAAATGGAAACACGGGCTCTGCGTAGGTCATGTTGTGGAAGAGACCTTTTAAGGTTCGCAGGTATGCCTGAATGGAAAGAAATCTCAAATCAACTCCTTATTAGGTGTAAGGACAAAAATAAACACTGCGCGCCTTAGTGGGGAGTTTGGAGCCTATTTAGAGATTATTTCAATGGAAACCCGTCCAAGTCCCTGTTCGATCAATCCCAGTTTTTTTGCCGCGGAGTAGGAGATATCAATGATTCGTTTGGGGGTATGCGGGCCGCGGTCGTTAATTCTGACATCAACGGTTCTACCGTTTTCCAGATTGGTGACTCGTACAACTGTGCCAAAGGGCAGGGTTTTATGTGCTGCAGTAAGTTGGTGCATATCAAAGCGTTCGCCGCTTGCTGTTTTGCGCCCGTGAAATTTTTTTCCGTACCAGGATGCAGTTCCTTCCTGGTAAATTCTACCTTTGGGGGAAGGTCTATCTTTACTGTGGACGCTTTGAGGTTTTGAAGATTTTACGGTTGGCTCTGGCTTGTCGGGGTTAGGTTGAACTCTACCGTATCTGGGAGTCCCGGCACAGCTGTAGAGCAGCATAATTGCCAAACATGACAGAAGTATTGCGGCAATTTTCGAATATCTCACGCTGGTATAATCTCCTGCTTCTGTGAGAGTGTTTAATAATTATACAGGAGAGTTCAGGGCGAAATCAATAGGTTATGTTTCGCCCTTGAAAGAGAAAGTATCAAGAAACTGGTTTAAGTCTTTCCAGTTCGCGGGTAAGCTGACCTAAATGGTTGAGTTCTTCTCTGATAAGCTTATCCAGATGTTCGCGTCCCAAGTCATCTCTTACTATTTCTTTCATGGAGCTGTAAAAAACTACGGAATCTTTTTCAAATTGCAGAGCCAGTTCCAGTGCCTGAGCTGGTGTGGAACAGGAAAGAGCCAATTTTTCTATGTCACTGTTTTTAATGAAGATATGAGAATCTGCGGCAGCCTTCAAATACAAATGAACGGAGTTCTCCGGATCATAAAGCTCCACATTTTTAAGATCGCTTGGCAGATCTTTCTTCATCTTTTCAAAAAGTTCCACATGCCGTGTTTCCCAGTCAGCCAAAGATGTGAACAGATCTTTGATGACACTGTTCGATGAATTCCGGGCGGTGGCCAGATAGAAGGTTCGTCCGTTTTCCTCAATCCTCACACCCATGGCAAATATTTCTTCAGCATTGAAAACCTGGGACATTGATTCCTCCTGTATAGAGACGGGTTGCTAGTTTTTCAATTTGTTCCGGATATCTGTTACTAATTTACATGATTCAGACAATTAGTTAAAGAGCAAGGGCATGAAATCTCCCGTAAAACGCCATTAATAGAGGGGTTTCTTGATATCAAATTGGGAAATCATATAATTTTATTGTAAATACATGCAATTCAAATAATCGGAGATGGATAAATGGCCTCAAATGTGGAAGATTTGACAATCAATTACGAGGAAGATGGCGTACTGGTAGTAAAAGAGCTCGATAAAGTGATTCTTTCCAAGGGATCCTGGGCGACGGTTCTCTTTAGATACCAACAGTGGGAGAAGGCCAAGAATGACTACGGTCAGGATCGTTATTCCATTCGGCGCTATCGAAAAATGGACGATGAGTATCGTCAGCAGACAAAGTTTAACATCTCCAGTAAGGATCAGGCTCAGAAGATCATAGAAGCGTTGCAGAAATGGATTAAGGAATAATTCTACTGAACGGGACCGCTCTTATTCCGCTGCTGTTCTGGAGTTCTGCTGCTTCCCCTGGGTCTCTGCAGAACACCACCAGTTTTTCTGGCGGCAGATGGTCGAACCTGAAATCTCCTAAAAACCGGTACTCATTTTCGCTATTCCAGTTTCCTTTTTTTCCTTCAGACTGGTAAATCCATCTTTCGTTTGAAATCGCCTTTTTTATGCTTTGGGGATCGGAGTAGATGACTTTTCTGATCCCTTCTTTTAAGGCGGTTTTTTGTTCCACCCCAAGACCATAGGGTTCAAAGGACATCTGCATATACCGGGTTCTCCATTTCATAAGTTGTGAGAATCGGGCTGGTGAATGTCCTGAGAGGCAGACTGTGCTGATTCCGCATGCCATGTGTCTGTTTGAGGCAATAATTCTGCCTTTGGAGAGGATGTTTTTAAGGGAGCAGTAAGCAGTACGAGGGTAGGATGGTGAGCTTATGAGATCATTATAGAAGTCACAAGGGCGTTCTGTAGGCCAGGGGTGCAGAGCGGTACGGGTCCAGTGTATGATGTAATTATCGGAAAAGAGGAGCGGATCTTCATTGTTAAAAGAAAAAGAGTAATCATAACCGGAATTCTTTTGACTTCTGGAGTAAGATTGTTGGAACCGAAAGTCGCTTTTTTGTTTAAGTTTGTCAGTTTCCAGAAGCTTATCGAAAGTCCCTCGGGGTCTCACGGAAACAGGAAAGAGAATATCTGCATTATCAAGCACGAAGAGATCCCGGCATGTCATGGGTGGCAGTTCCGCTATTAAAGGGACTTCAACGAATCTGGTTATTCCTTGTAAATTAAATCCTTGTATGATGCGCGCCTGTTCTCTCTGTAAATCTGTTCCAGGAGAAATCAAAGCTACTTCAATATCCATATTCATGGAAGCTGCGGCCGAAAGGGGCAGGTCCCAGTTTGGGCTGCCAGTTGATGTCAGAAACGTGAAATTTTGATCTTTAAGATACTTAAGTGCGCTGATAGTTTGCTTTACCCATGGCGTAAGAGCGCAGGGTGCAAGTTTCTGTCTTGAAAGCACCAGAGCCGCTTTTTTACACATGTCTTTCCAAATGAGATCTGCAGGTTTTGTAAACTGATGTGGCTTCATTACACGAAGGAAGCACGTTCAGCATCTTTTCCAGATATTCCCTGCGTTTGATTTCCTTGAATGAGTGCTGGAAATTTATATCGAAAACCCATCCCATGAGCACAAGCTTGAAGTCATTGACAGAATTAAGTGACTTCACATTCCAGGGAGTACCGTTTAATATTTCTTTAACGGTGATGGGCGAGATGTCGTCGTTATCGGGAAGGTCAAGTTCGACAGCGCTTTTTGTGGACTGGTCAGGATTTTGGAAGTGTGTGATGACTACATTCCAGATATCAAGCTTATCAGCATCCCTGAGCATCTTCGGCAGCTGATCGCAGGAGGGAGGAAGCACCGCTTTGTTGTGAAGACGAACAGCTTCAATAACAGAGGAGGCGCTTTCGGGATCAAGAACTGACAGGATACCGGACTTTTCAATGATTACGACGGATAGATCGGCATGGTTTATGGAGCGGGCATCCAAAAATGTTTTATACTTGACGAACTGTTCGAATCGGCCAATATCATGAAGAAGGCCGGCGATCAAGGCATTTTGTGAATTTCCCTTGTCCAGGTTAAGAGAATGTGCCAGTTGAGCCATTTCATTCATAACTCGTTTACAATGGTCTTCTTTAAGCCTGAGTGCTCCCTGTACTGAGATATCCGTGGAGGAGAAAGATTTGGTGTAGGAGTCGTACCAGGATTCTATGGAGGAGAGGCTGCTTATCATGAGTGGTCCTTGTTTACTGTTTACACTTGACTTGCTTGGCATGTTATTTGGTTGTTTAAACCTCTGAAATAAACATAAACACGTTTTAGGTCGGGTGCATGCTAAAAGAGATCTGTACTGTTTTCATTCATAAAGATACATCCTGTAGGCGTCTGAGAATAACTCTCCTCTCTTTTCTACCGGTTCTTTTACTGGCTTTGCTTTGTATGGGTGGATATGTTCGTATTTTCTATAATATCGCATATCTGACGGCAAAAATTGCCAAGGAGAAAATCGAGACATCCAGACACCTCAGTTTGGCAATTCAAGACAGTCAGCTTAGGGGTTTGGCCAGGAAAATGGTTTGGACGCTGGAATTTGACGAGACCGCCTATGATTTTCTGGCCGGAAGTTCTCAGGTGAAGCTTTCTGGCATTGTTCCCGTATCCGCAGAGCGCAAGCCTCTCTGTTTCTTCAGTTCTTCCTTAGCCATCGAGCAGGATGATCAGTTTTCTCTGGCTCGGCAGTATTTTCACAATCCTTCAGATACAATACCCATGCCTGTCTTAAACGAAATTTCGCCCTTTATACCTTCCGGTGTACCTTGTAAGGGAATCATTACTTCTCATTTCGGGACCAGGACAGACCCGGTTTGGGAGGGAACGGCATTTCATAAAGGAATAGATATTGCCAACAGATTGGGTTCCGCTGTTTGGGCCACCGCTGAGGGTACGGTGATTTTCGCAGGAAAGAGAAAATATTTCGGAAATGTGATAATTATAGAACACTCTGAAAGCGGTTATCTCACCATTTTTGCCCATCTGAATTCAATACGGGTTTCGAAAGGGTCTCGAGTCAAACGGAATCAGCGTATAGGAAGCATGGGTGCCACGGGTAAGGCGACCGGACCTCATCTACACTATGAGATTCATTTCAACAAACAGGTACTTGATCCATTTGAATATCTCCTGCCTCCCGAAGTTTCAGTTAATTAAAAACAGGTAACGTTCAAATGGAATTATAGATAAATCAACAACTTATAAGCATTACTAATAACTACCTTGATTATTCCTTCGGCTACTGGGGGATCATTTTAGAATGACTGCGCCAAAAACCCTCTTGCCTCTCTGCTCATAAATTTCTATTTTGACATTCTTCACCTTCGAAAGGCTGTCATGCACAAGAATACTTTTACAGGGGACAAGAAGCTCCCGCTCAAATCTCTTTTAGCTAATCCCGAGAGGGCTTTTGTACAGTGGTTAACTCCCCGATTTCCCGGTTGTCTTCAAGGGTATCACCTAACGCTTATGACACTGCTTTGGAGTGCTGGTGCGGTGGTATGCGGATATCTGGCCAGAAGCAGTTTGCATTGGCTCTGGCTTGGAGCTGCACTGCAGGTGGCGCAGTGGTTTACCGATTCTTTAGACGGGGCGTTGGGCAGATATCGTGACACCGGTATTCCCAAGTGGGGATATTACATGGATCATTTTCTGGACTATGTATTCATGTGTTGCGCAATAGTGGGACTGGCTTTACTTCTGGACGGGCATGACCGGTTCTTAATGATGCTGCTCCTTCCTGTGGTGGTTACGTTTATGATGAGTTCATATTTGGCGTTTTCGGCTACAGGGGAATTTAAAATCACCTTTCTGGGCATAGGGCCAACCGAGCTAAGACTTTTAATGATTGTTATTTACGGGGCCACTTTTTTTCTCGGGGAGAAATTTTTAACCCTGCCTCTTCCGTACACGATTTTCATAATGATCTGTGCAGCCTGCGTAGTGATATTTCGAACACAAAAATATATCTGGTCCATTGATATGAAGGAGAAAGCTCAACGGCTGGGCATCCTGTCTTCTCAGCTTACTGCCGAAGGAGAAACATCTGAATGAATACATGGCGCGCTGTGTTGACCGTTTCCAATTCGGATTCCGATAAAACAGTTCTCAATGGATTGTTGAACTTTAATATCGGTAAAGCTGGCTATTATGATAGTCGGCCCCTTTCGATTCGAATTCTGCGTGATGAGGATGATAGCTGTCTGGGCGGACTTACTGGCAGAACCTACTGGGGCTGGCTATACGTGGATGCGCTTTGGGTAAGGGAGGAGCAGCGCGGAAAAGGTTTGGGAACTGAACTGATGCGACTTGCGGAGAAGGAAGCACAGAGCCGTGGATGTCATGGAGCTTATCTGGATACATTCGATTTTCAGGCCAGGTCGTTTTACGAAAAGCTCGGGTATAGCATTTTTGGCGAGCTTGAGGATTTTCCAGAAGAGCATACTCGATATTTCATGAAAAAGAGATTCGATATTCTAGAGTAAGCTTTGAATAGCATTTTACCCGTATTGCATTTGATCCACAAAAGCTGTATCATCTATATTCAAATTATCTTTCAGTTCCGCTAACCATTTCGGAGTGACCAATGAGCAGTCAGTTTGTAGGTGTGTTCTCAATAGGAGCAACCCTTGATAGGGGATTACGTCTGTTCAAACTGTCTGCGGCTAAAGTTATGCCTCTCATCCTTCTTCCTTTTGTATTCGGGATCGGAGCTGCTTTGAGTTTCATTCAGGGCCTGGGTAAGGGAGATTATCACAGCAGCATGCCTTTGATTGTTACAGGAGTGATACTCAATCTGATAGGGTGCAGTTGGTCCTGGGTTGTGTGCATCCGTTATCTGCATAAATTGAGTGTGGGTGAAAGCCCGACTACTTCGCAAATGCTTCGATTAGCCGGTCCTGCAGACCTGTTATTGCTGATAACCTTCTTTTTCTGGGGAATCGCCGGTATAATCGGTCTTTTTTTGCTCATTATACCATATCTTTACATTATTAATATCATCAACGTAGGTCTTATTCTGGCGGTAGTGGAAAGACAATATTTTGTAAACGGCATGATGCGCACTTTCAAGCTGGTGAAAGGTAGATTTTGGAAAACTTTAGTAGTAAACCTGCTTTCCGGCTTGATAGCTTATATTCCTGTTATGATCGGGATGATACTGATGGTAGTAATTATGGTGGCCGTACAAGCTTTTCGGGGAAGCTCCGGAAGTGAGAGTGCCATGGGTCCTGCCTTCCTGGCGATTTTTTATGCAGTTTATTTCGGATTGATATCGCTTTCATTTCCGGTTATCTATTCTGTTCAGCTGATCCATTATCACAGTCTCAGATGTGAGAAGGAATCTTTCGATATAGAGTCGAAAATTGACGAACTTGGAAATTCGCCAGTTGATAACCCTGCCAGTCAGCTGAATTAGTCTGCCTTGACCTGAAGGCAATTGTTTTACAAATTTGATTGCGCACTGGTATAAACCTAACCACAAGGAGGCTCTTATGTCTTCGCAGTTCATGGGTGTTTTTTCTATCGGAACCACTTTGGACAGGGGTTTGCGCCTTTACAAAATGACCATAGGGAAAGTGTTCCCTATTCTTATCATTCCCATGTTTATAGGGTTTATCCCCTATTTTAACACTTCTTCAATGTTGAATACTCCCAGGATTTCACCTCTATATATAATCGTTACCATTATCAATTTTTTTGTGGGGACTTGGGCTGGAGCAGTTATTATTCGTTATATGCAGAGGACCATTATGGGAGAAACCATTTCGGCCTCTCAGATGCTAAAGTTAGCTGACGGGCGGGACTTTCTCAGTATTTTCAGTTATCTGATCTGGGGATTGCTTTCCGTCGTGAGTCTGTTCTTGCTGATTATACCATTTTTTTATTTTGCCAATATTATGTTGATGGGTTGGGTTCTGATTTTTGTGGAACGCAGGTACTTCTTTGATGGTATCTCCCGTGCTTTTTTTCTAGTAAAGAAGAGATGGTGGAAAACTTTTGCGATCAATTTTATTTCATTTCTGATTATGTTCGTACCGATGATCATTGCGATTACCATTTTCTCTTTTGTATCTGCACTTGCTCTCAAGGGGGGTACTTCATCAAGAATATTCTTCCTTGGTGGAATGGTCATTTACGGTGGTGTCATAGCATTGGTAGCTCCGATATTTACTTCGATTGTGCTTGTACATTATAACAGTCTCAGGTGTGAAAAAGAGAGTATGGATCTGGAAAAATCTATCAATGAAATAGGTGAGGCTCGTGTACAAGAAGCTCCGGCTGCTTTATAAAATATTCCTAATCCTTTTATTATGGGTCCCATCGGGGCTGTCAGGTGCTGATTTTACTCTACGATCAACACCACCAGCTCCCGATTCCGGAGTTAAAGCTTCTGTACTGGAGCTAATCAGCAAGACTTCGGATTGCGGCCTGCCCGGAGCCATTCCTCCTCGAGAAATCAGTGCCGTTGAACCTGAGTATGATGAGGATTCTGTTCATGATTTTTATGATGAATACGGTGATGAAACATATTCAGATAGCGATTATGCAGAGTATGATGAATCTGAGGAGGAAGATTGTGATCATCCTCTTTTAAAGTATATAAGTATTTACAGTGCGCAGAATGATTCAGCAGATACTTCAGTTGAAGAAAATACAGCCATATATACCTTCAATCGTTTCTGCATGGCTGACAGCTCTTCATTTAGAAGACTTGACAGCAATCATTTTAGGCATGCAAATTTTCTCTCTTTCCTGAAGCAGGAAAAGGAGCCTAAGGTTATTAAAGAATCCTGGGTGATAAGGATGCTAGACCGGGCCTGGTTGTGGATTGAAAAGGTATTCAAGTGGATTGATGCTCATTTCACCAAGCCTCTTCGAGGTCTTGACTTATCATGGAAAATTATCTTGAGCATCTGTACAGTTTTCCTGCTTATTGTGATTGCTTTTTTGCTTTCACGTTTTGTGGGAAGGCTGTATCCCCAGCAGGAAGCACAGCTTTCAGGTAACATATCTGTTACAACCAAGCGTAGCCCCTCACCTCAGGATGCGCAGGAATATTTCCTGAGAGGTGAATTACGACAATCGATCTCTGTTCTGTATGATTGGGCGATTTTCCAAGCCGACCGCAGTAACATTGTCAAGCGTTATGAATGGTGGACCAACCGCCAATTCATCAAACTTTTGAGTGAAAGGGAATCATCATACGGATTACTTGCCAGAAATATAATTCGCTTTTATGAAGACATTGTCTTTGGACATCGTACTGTGGAATTATCCGCTCTGGAGAGCCTCATTTCACAATCAATAATAGAAATGAGGAAAATTCGATGAATAAAGCAACTAAGGGAACTGGCCGCCTAAAATCCTTTGCTCGCAGGTTTGGTCTTTTTGTGAAGGATCACAAACTTTTCACACTATTTTTCCTATGTCTGACAGCATTGAACATATTTCTGATACTCAGGGAGAAGCCCAAGGTAAACAGCATGAGCTGTTCCACATACGATAAAGGTCCATACGGCACCTATGCTTTTTTCCAGCATCTTGCAAGTAATCATGTTAGAGCTGACAGGATGGGAAATCCATCATTTGTCACCCTGAAAAGCATTGATACACCTGGCAAAACGCTTGTCATACTTTCTCCTCAATTCAATTTACCCGTCTGGGAATGGGAATATATTGCTAAGTGGGTTGCTCAGGGAAACAGACTGATAACTTCCGGTGTAATCGGGCCAAAATCTTCATTTTTTAGTGATAATCAAGATCTGAATCTATCACTGGCTCGAGAACGATTAGGGATGGTTAATGTTGTTCTGCCTGTCCATCCTTCATGTCCCCAAATGCTTGAGCCTGATTATCAATTAGGGTTACATTTTTTTGGAATAGATAAAAGGGAGCCTGGAGATACAATACTTCTCCAGTATATTCGGTCGAGTTCTTTTACTTCAGATATGGTTCCGTTCTTAACAGTAAATGGTAAGGTCATAGCTGCTAAAAGAGCTGTGGGTAAGGGTGAATGGATAATGTTCACTCAGCGTAATCCGTTTAGCAACTCACTTTTGAAAAAAAGGGATTGGCACCGATTTGCAGTGAATGTCATAGCTGGAGACGTTCGTTTTGGTAATGGCGAAATATTATTTGATGAATACCACAACGGGTTCAAGGCGACTGAAAGTTTGTGGGGACTTCTGAAATTTTACCAATTGGACAAGGGGCTCCTTTTCCTGGGATGTATTGGTTTACTGTACCTTTTTTCCTGCGGTATCAGGGTCGCTCCTCCGCGTTCGAGCGGTTATCGTTATGTTAAGGATGTTCTTCCGGGTCTTCGCGCAATGGGTAATCTTATCTGCAGGCACAAGGCCTTTTATGGACTGCTGCAGAGAGAATACGAGTACATGAAAAGTCACTTCCCCGCAAAGAACATAAAAATGGACGTTAATGGTTTTTCTCAGGCTTACCTTAGAAAAGGAAGGCTTCCGGAGGATATGCAACAGGGGGAATTTGAGCAACTGATAGGCTTAATCGAGTCCGGAAGTCAGATCAGTCCGCAGAACACTATAAGAATATTGAATCTTTTTATACATATGCGAAAGGAACTGAAACTGTGAATCCAGCCAGAATTCTTTACGAGCAGGTCCGTTTGGAATTGGACAAGGCAGTTGTGGGGAAAGAGGAGATCAAGGCAGTTATATTTGCGGCTGTTCTGGCCAAAGGAAACGTGCTGCTTGAAGGTGTTCCTGGTATTGCAAAAACACTGATGGCACGGGCAATGGCAAAAACGCTGGGATTAAAATTTTCAAGAATTCAGTTTACACCCGATCTTATGCCCTCTGACATAACCGGGACAAGCATATACAATCAGGGTAAAGGGGTGTTTGAGTTCATACCGGGGCCCATTTTTTCAGATTTTGTCTTGGCTGATGAGATTAATCGGGCACCGGCGAAAACGCAAGCTGCTCTTCTGGAAGCTATGGAAGAGAGACAGGTGACCGTTGATAACCGAACATTTGCGCTTTCTCCGAATTTCATGGTGTTTGCTACACAGAATCCTTTGGACTTTGAGGGAACCTATTCTCTTCCGGAAGCCCAAATGGACCGCTTTATGGTTCGTATTGCGGTGGATTATCCTTCAGAGGATGAGGAATTGTCGATTTTATCAGGAATATCCCCTCTTCCATCAAAACTGCTGCAGGCAATTATTCCTGTTCCCGGTTCAAAGGATGCGTTGGTTAGTGCCAGAGAATTTATCGATACGGTGGTTATAGACGAGAAGGTAATGGTGTATGTGAGGGATTTGATTCGTGCATCAAGAACACTGGACGAACTGATCCTGGGTAATTCTCCCAGAGCCGGGCAGATGCTTATCCGTATTGCTCGAGCGTATGCAGCGGTAAACGATAGTGATTTTGTGACACCCGATCATATAAGGGAACTTGTGCCATCGGTGCTTCCTCATAGGTGGGTTATGCGCCCGGAAGCGGAAATGAGGCAGGATCCGCTTGATTCAATCATAACTAACTTGTTTGATTCAGTAAAGGTACCGGTGTGAAATTCATTCTTACCACCAGAAGTTTCATATTACCGGTGATTGCCGGGATAATTCTTACTTTTCAGAATTGGATTCCCGAAGCACAACTTGTCTTCGCGTTTATAAATATTTTTGCACTGGTACTTCTGACTATTGATTATTTCTCTCTTCCGGGCCCGTTGAAATTTCAGATGCGCCGCACTGTTTCTGAACGGCTTTTTCTTAGAAAAGAAGACAGTGTAGAAGTGGAGATTCTTTTTACCGCTCCTGTTCCATTGCTGATAACGCTCTATGATGTTCCACCGCCCAGCTTTGCTGCCGAGAATCCTCTTGTCAGGCTGAAAGCTTCAAAAGGTCCGGGAACTTTGGGTTTCCGGTATACTGTGAAGCCAGAGGTGAGGGGTCATTTTACTTTTGCTGGGGGAGGTCTGCGAGTAAGATCTGCACTGGGCTTTGTGAGCAGACAGTTTCCGCTGGTCTGTATTTCGGAAACAGATGTTTTTCCGATCCTTCCCTCTGAACAGGAGGACTTACGCTCATTGTTTTACATGTCAAAAATTGAAAGTCGTATAATGCATACATATGGACCCGGTCGTGAATATTCTCAGCTGCGGGATTATCATATCGGGGATGATCGAAGGTCGATTCACTGGAAGCGTTCAGCCTCAGCAGGCAACTTAATTGTGAAGGAGTTTGAACCGGAGAAGGGTCAGAATGTGTTTCTGATGATCGATGGTGGAAGACTGATGATGGCGGAACTTCAAGGCTTGTTAAAAGTAGACTGGGCGCTTTCTTCATCTTTTTCACTGGCTCGTGAAGCACTCAATCAGCGCGATTCTGTTGGAATAATGGGATTTTCAAACGATATAGATATAATGCTCAGGCCATCTAACCGCCAAACTCAGCTTTCATCTATTGTAAAGGCGATGTACAGTTTTCAACCCAGGTTTATTGAACCTGATTACGGGACAGCATTCAAGTGGGCATATTCAAATCTGGCTAACCGATGCATAATCGTTGTCTATACTGATTTTATTGATCCCGGTCTTTCGGTAGAGCTTGGGGCACATATGCGGCTCCTGAATAAAAAGCATAGAGTAATCTGCTGTGCACTGGGTTTACCGGGGCTAAAGGATATTGGTTTCAAAAAGGGAAATAGTCTTTCTGAAGTTGTTTTTTCGGCGGTTGTGCGGGAAGGCATAGACAGCAGAAAATCGGTCCTTGCTGATTTGAAAAGAGCGGGGGTAGATGTGATTGACTCTTCTCCCGAGAGTCTCAGCGGGGCAGTTCTTTCTCATTACGCAAAGATGCGCTGGAAAAAATAATTATTGCGGAAATAGTTCTGTTTTTAAAGAGGCTGCTCTACGTTTTACCTCGAACGGAACGAAAAGATAGACACAGATGAGGAGCAAACTACAAAGTTGTATTGCAAATTTGACAGAACGTGAAAGGTCCATTCGGGTAATGTATCCTTCAATGAGGCCGGCAATTACGAAAATGGGAACCATGACCAGGCATGTTTTGAATGCTTCCATGCCGAATTTTGAGAGGGCTTCTTTTCTGGTCAGTTTTCCCGGTCGGAACAGAGCCTGGCCCAAGCGGAGTCCTGCTGCTCCGGCGACCATTATGGCAAAGAGTTCAAGGGTACCATGGACCATCACTGTGAGGTAGAAGTCAAGCAGGAGATTGGAATCGCTGAAAACAGCAGCTATACTTCCCAGCATCAAACCATTGAATATAAGGATAAAGAAGGTGCCAATTCCCCAGAGAGCGCCCATGGCGAAAGCGGAGAAAGCGACTTTAATATTGTTAGTCATTATAAAGCCGCTCATTGCATATTGCAAACCTGATTTATACACTGCAAAGGGATCACCGTTTTCAATATTCTGGAGAGTCATATGAATATACTGGTCACCGACGATGGCATTTGCAGCGTAGGGGCTGAGCCTTGTGAGAAAGAAGCCGGCCAGAGTGGAAAGAAAAAAGACCAGTACGGAAATCAGGAAAAGCGGTTTGAGCTTTACAACAAGCTCTGGAACAGTGTGAAGATAAAAAGATTTGACTCTGGAGAGATCACTTTGCCTGTCGGACCCTACATGCATCATTGCCTTGACGACCAAACTGTTGAGTTCTTTGTTGAGAGGGTCGTTAGGGAAATGGGAACGGGAAAGGGACAGATCTGCAGCAGTTTTACGGTAGCAGCGAAGAAAGGTCATCAGTTCACCTGAGGAGGAGAAGGAATTCATTCCGTCCAGTTTTTTAACTGTTTCCTCAAGCGCGATCCATGTATCTTTTCTTTTTCGGATGAAGTCAAGTCTGTTCATGTAAGGAATATACGATGAAGCACAATTCTGACCAAGGTTTCATTCAAATTCAGAATACCGAGTTGTTTTTTCTTGAGAATGAGTGTGCAGGTTTGGGCAGTCGGGCAGCAGCTTTCTTTTTGGATTCAGTTTTCAAGGGACTTATGATTCTTGTGCTGGTTTTTGTTTTTTCCAAGATAGATGGGTTTGATGGACCCATGCGCTATTTCTCATTTACGGTTTTGGGACTGCTATATGGGTCATATCATTTTGTTTTCGAATCGGTGATGGCCGGGAAAACACCGGGAAAGCATCTGATGGGTGTTCGGGTCATAAAAAATGATGGATCCCGTTTAACGGTTATTGATTCACTTCTTAGAAATGTGATGCGACTTCTGGATTCGATGCCGGGTTCATATTTGATTGGAGCGATGGTAATGTTTTTTGAAAAATACAACCGTCGGGTCGGCGATTTGGTTTCAGGAACTCTCGTGATCCACGACCGGCCCCATAGTAAAAGCATTTCCAGATTTATAGATACTATAATGCTTGAGTCTAAACCTTCCCGGGAAGTGAAAATTGCGGGATTGGAGAAACTGGACAATAAGGAGAGGGATATTGTGAAGACGATTTACTTGCGGATAGAAAGTATGAGCCCTGAGGAGCGGTTGCGTATTAGTGAAAAACTGCTGTCAAAAATAGTTACAAAAGTGAAAATATCGGGAACAAGGGATGCAGAAGAAGCTCTTTATGAAATTTACAAAAGGCTTTGAACTGTTTTAAGCAGGGCGTTTCTCCAGTTCTTCGATCCTTTTTGCCAGAAATTCCATCTGTTTTTCCAGTCTGCTTATCTCATCGGCCATCAGTTCAATAATTTCATCCTGTATCTGTAAAACAGTTTTACTAAGTTTATCGAATTTTTCTTCACCAGGAGACTCCGCACTATTTACCCTCGAGGTACTTCCAGATTCTGTCTTGCTTACAGGCATTGAAATAACTTCTGTATCGGGGAGCTTACAATGGGCTGCTTTTTTAGAAAGAGAGCTGATCAGAGTACCATCGGCACTAACCTTTGAGAGTAGTGAGTTGGGAACGGATTCTTCTATATAGAATTTTCCTGTAGGTCTGTTGGGGGGCCTTCTTCTCGAGAGTGAGATTACCAGAACAGATGATACAAGTAAGAGAGAGACAATGATGGAGATTTGTAACATGGTTTTAGCAAGTGCGGAAGATTCGGTCTGGTGCTTGGAGGCGAAAGTCTCCATTGTCGCTGAGCTGTCTAAGAAATTGCTGTCGGTTTCAGAAATTTGAGGTGTTTCTTGTGGTTGAACCGAAACGGCGGAGCTGGTTTTCACAGAATCCAGACGAGTGGGGGGGGTCAGAGGGGTACGGATGAAAATATCCTGGCTTCCGCGAATGAGCAGTGGAGATTCGCTGAAGTCAGAGTCTTCCCATTGATTTTGAAAAAAAGCTTTACCCATGAAGCTTACCTGAAATGAGCTTGAATCTTCCACCAGGGCCAGCAAAGTAGTCAGGTCGATAAAGGCGGCTGCTGCACCGGAAAAGCGGTTCTTTTCAGGACCGGTCAGAAGTGGCCATGCCCAAAAAAGGATTACGTTTCCTGCTGAATCGGAATTTGAGCTGTAATAGGGCTGTTTTGATTCAGTTATAGATTGGAGCCACTTTTGGTTTGATAAGTTTCTGGAAGAGGGAGGTTCGTTGGATAGGGCATTAAGATCATTGACTATGAAACCTGCGGCATTGGTTCTCAGGATTCGCCGCACCATGGGGTTTTCGGTGATGAATATATCCAATGCGCTGTTCATGGAATCGATGTCAGGGGCTTTCAGTACGGTATTTTGCATGAAATTATGTAGAGATGTTTCAAGGTCAAGAAAGTTTCGTTCGATTTTTTCTTTTGCACTGCCTAAAATCGGTGTTGAGGCAGCAAGCAGAAAGAGAACTGTGCAGACTAAGTGAATTGGCTTATTAAGAGCCATTTGGGGCAAACTCCTTTTGGATAACTTGGAGATGATAAAGAATTATGTGTTTTGCGCAATCATTTTTCAAATAAATTGCCATCTCTCAATTGCATTCTCATTTTTAGCAAACCGGGAGGAAGGGTTAGCCCTGGGGGGGTGTAAAGGGGGTGGTATGTTTTTTGAAGACAAATATCTACAGGTAATCCATGCATGTTGTACGACAGGAGGTCAAATATGAGGCAACTTAATGGATGGGATTGGACAGCTTTGATTATTTTGATTATTGGGGGTTTGAATTGGGGGCTGGTGGGATTTTTTTCATTTGATCTTGTTGGAGCGATTTTCGGTTACATGTCAGCTCTTTCCAGGATTATTTACGCCTTGGTGGGCTTGTCAGCCATCTATATTGCAGTAATTTCACCAGCATTGGCGAGAAGGGCGGAGACGCGTACTCAGAGGGCTGCTCAAAGACCCGCCTAAGCGGGTCAGATTTTCCAGTAGTCAAGGGCGGCGTTATTTGATTGCGCCGCTTTTTTTGGGATATTAGGATCTGGGGATTTCGTCAATTGGTTTAGTCAGGCTTCAAGGAAAAAATGTGAGTGTTGGCAGTGGTATTGCACTGGAGGGCTACTGCTATTCCTCAAAGATGAATCAAGAAAAGGGTACTGCTTCATCTGTGGGTCGGGGGAGTTGAAGTGATGATCAGAATTCGTGATCGGCGGACTCTTGTGACTATTGTAGAAGAAACTGAATGCGAGGCGTAAGTCTAGTGAGCTATGAGGCGTCTTCGCCGTTAAAATAAGCATCTGAATGGTTTGCTATTGTATCTTTGCTTCATCGAACTGAACCGTTCGCGAGTCTGCATTGAGCAGTATATCAGTAATTTTGGTTACAGTAATCTGAACCGTGTCCAGCCTCCTCGAGGCTTTGAAAATGTTGCCGGCTTCAAAGTCTGCAACCGCGGAATCTGTAATGCTCTCTGCTGATGAAAGATCAGATTTCAGTGCTGCAATGATTTGTCTGCTTTTGAAACGAGACGCCTTTTTGATGTTGTTGTCGGTTAATTTCAGCAAATCTCTGACTATAGGAAGATTTTCCTCCACAACATCAGCCATTTCCTTTTTTGCCCTTGGGGCTTCATTCTTTAATTCCAAAGCAAGATCGGTAGTTTTTCGTAGCAGTTGTTTTGCACCGCTGTACTTACGTGAAACGAAGAAGGTCTTTTTCTGCTTTGCAATTTCCTTTTCGGCCGCCTCGAGTGCTTTCAACAGATTCTGAAAGTTATTGGCCAGGTATTTGTCTGCTTCCATGTCCCGGGCGGCTTCCACGGCAGCTTTTGCGGAGTTCAGTTCTTCATGAGGTGCTTTGCTACATCCAAAGGAGAAGTAAATGAGGCTTAGAAGAAGGGCGAGGAGGTTGAAAATGTATTTGAGAGAGGGCATTTTGTGTTCTCTTCTACTTTAGTGTAAATGGATGCCTCAAAGATGGATTAAGAAACGATAGTATTTCATTTTTTAAGGAATAGAAGTAATATAATTAAGAAACAATTCGTGAAAAATCCTGCTCAATGAAAAACCGGTTCCAATGCCTCAAAGGTGACCTGGTGAATGATTACTAATTCATCTTTGGGGAAGCCTAGCTTTTTCCCCTCAACATCATTAGTTTTAATACCAATATGCTCCTCGCCGAAAGGATCCTTAATGAATTCTCCTGACCCGCAGCTCTACGTACAAAAATCTACTCCTTCCCGGTTCAATCTCCCCTTTCAACCGCTGGCTGAATCTGATTCCATAATACTTTCAGGGAACACCCGGTTCACCGTACTTGCAACCGGTGTTATCCGCATGGAGTATAGTTCCAATGCCGCATTTGAAGATCGTCCTTCTCAGCTTATGTGGTTTCGAAAACAACCTAAAATTCCATTCAGTAAATATGTTTCAGAAGATAAAGTGGAGATAGTTACAGATGAATTACACCTGGTGTGTTGTAATACTCTGGAAAAATTCTCATCCCAAACCCTTCGAATCACATTACTGAAAAGTGGTGCAGTATATCAATTTGGAAGTGAGGATTCAGGAAATTTGGGGGGTACAGTTCGTACTCTTGATGGAAAAAACGGCCCAGTCGAAATCTCTCCCGGACTTATTTCCAGAAGTGGATGGTCTCTTGTTGATGATTCGGATTCGCCGGTTTTTGATGAACAGGGCTGGCCATGTTCTCGTCAAGAAGGCAATCAGGATTTCTATTTTTTTGGCTATGGATCAGATTACAAGAAATGCATAAATCAGTTTTGTGCTCTGAGTGGTTCTATTCCCTTGCCCCCCCGTTTTGTATTCGGAAACTGGTGGAGCAGGTATTGGGCTTATTCACAGTCTGAGCTTGAAACGCTGGTAGAGGATTTTGCAAAACATGGAATTCCTCTATCTGTGTGCGTGGTGGACATGGATTGGCATATAGTTAAAAATCCCTATCACCGCGGGTGGACAGGGTATAGCTGGAACAGGGACCTTTTTCCGGACCCTGAAGGGTTCTTCAGGTTCTTACACACAAGAGGAATTCGATCAAGTTTAAATCTTCATCCACGTGATGGAGTCCATCCGCATGAAGATGCGTATGCCAAAATGGCCGAGTATATGGGGATTGATTTTACAAGTAAACAACCTGTCGAATTTAACGTAGCTGATCCTAAATTCATGAAAGGCTATTTTGAATTTCTCCACCATCCTCTAGAACAATCTGGAGTTGACTTTTGGTGGATCGACTGGCAGCAGGGAACCGAAAGTGGGATCAAAGGATTGGATCCTCTTTTCCAACTCAATCATCTGCATTTTCTGGATTCGGCCCGTGATGGGAAAAGGCCATTCATCTTTTCCCGTTACTGTGGTCTGGGAGGCCATCGCTATCCGATCGGATTTTCCGGAGATACACATGTGACATGGCAGAGTCTTGCCTTCCAACCGTATTTTACATCTACTGCAGCGAATGTGGGTTTTTGTTACTGGAGCCATGATATTGGCGGGCATTTTCATGGCACTGAAGATCCGGAGCTCTACCTTAGATGGGTTCAATTCGGTGTTTTCAGCCCCATTCTCAGGATCCACTCTTCTAACAGTTCATTTCAGGACCGAAGGCCCTTTGTGTATGATCCTACTACGTTTCAGATTATCAGAGATGCCATGCGACTCCGTCATTCTATAATTCCTTATATCTATTCCTGCAGTCGCTTGACGGAGATAACAAGCGTTCCATTTGTAAGGCCAATGTATTTTGAATATCCGCAGCAGGAGGAAGCGTTTGTAACTCCGGCGCAGTATTATTTCGGAAAAGATCTCATTGTTGCTCCATTTACAAACCCTGTCAACCCGGAGACTGGTTTATCATCGCAACTGGTCTGGCTTCCCCAGGGGCACTGGTATAACTTTTTCAGTGGGGAGTATATGGGAGGAGATCGTCTTTTTCACGAATTCGGTGGAAAGGATCAAATCCCAGTATATGCACCTGCTGGCAGTATAATTCCATGTGCATCAGATTGTTGCACTGAGGCCGATAAGAATCCCCATTCTCTTAAAGTGAAGGTTTTTGCCGGTGCAAGCGGTGAGTTTGTCTTGTACGAAGATGATGGAGTCAGCCAGGAATACAAATCAGGAGCTTATGTTGAAACTCTGCTGACACAAAAATGGAATGAAAACTCAATGGAAATCCGAATAAATCCTTCATCGGGAAATCAAATGTGTATCCCATGCAACAGAAATTGGATTCTGGAGATATTCGGTATTGACAAAAGATGTACTGTCTCCGTAAAAGTGAATCAGCTTGAAAAGAGCTTTACCCATACGTATGATTCTTTAAAAGAAGTTCTTCTGGTGGAAGTGCCGGGCGTAGTTGTCAGCGAATTGATTGTAGTAACAATTGAAACATCGGGATATTCTCTTCTTGCCAGAAGAGACCGCACTTATGAAAAGCTGGAAAACTGGCTGTTTAGATTTAAGGCCCCAATTGATTTCAAGCATCAGGTCGAAAAGAGAATGAATGAATTAAAAACCAAACCGGAAATTCTGGAGGAAATTGCCCAGTTTTTGACTGTATCTCAGGCGGAGATCTTTTATGAAACTGTTCTCCGGGCGGGATTTGACTTCAATCGCGGAAAAGCATTATTACTTTGGAATGAGCAGGGATCGCATCTGATGCACTATTCTATACATAGTGGATGGGGGAGTGTTAGTGAAAAAGGGGTAGTTCCGAGAAGGAAAATTTTATGTTTTAATAAAGTGACGGATGAAGAACAGAATCGAATATGGCTAAAAGAAACCTGGGTGGGATCTGTATCATACAAAGGAATTAAGAATTATTGCTACCATTCCCAGGAAATTCTTGAGTAGATAAATAAACGCTCCATTTTCTCCAACAAAAGGCGGGACTTTTTCCCGCCTGTAAAAACGACTTCCGCCCTATCTGTAACTACTTATCGAGCTACTCCCAATTTTTTCTGTTTTAAATATGGTTTACCGTCAACCTGTTCAGCGCTGATTCGCAAAAGGTAAACTCCCGGGCCCACAATTCGTCCCTTTTCATTCTTTCCGTCCCATACTGCACCATAGGTGTTAGCAGCTTTGGCTTGCTTAAGTTCGACCCGGCTACTGGCCACGACATTCCCCACGGCATCGTAAATCACCACTTTACCAATTT
The DNA here is from genome assembly GCA_023436205.1 of Fibrobacterota bacterium. Taxonomy (GTDB): domain Bacteria; phylum Fibrobacterota; class Chitinivibrionia; order Chitinivibrionales; family Chitinispirillaceae; genus JAEZKC01. The sequence continues at coordinate 68,196 of JAEZKC010000106.1, read as the reverse complement.
TACCTGTTCTTCCGTCTTTTTTGAACGGCTTAGGAGATTCCACTCCAATAAGTAAACCTTTAGACTGTTCTCCAATTACGTTGCTGTAGAAATTCATACCTTCTTGTGATAGAAAAGAAGAGATTGGAGTTACATTCGGGATGAATGGGTTTGGACCAGCTGTTAACGAATTCTCACCCAGACTGTTCATTTTTAATGTGTCCGGCGTAAGCCCGTCCTGAGACACAATGATATACATCTGGTCTACTGCGTAATTAAGCTTTTTTGTAACCAGCGCTGAGCTCCCTGCTCTACCGGATACATCCGCAAATTCGTTGTTGGTACTCTGCCATTGAGCCTGGGTGGCATGTCCAACATAATTGCCGTACTTATCTCGCGTAACAGCCCAGATCACTAGATTATTCTCGGTCTTTGCGAAATAATAGTCCTTGAAGTCATCCTTGTCATAAAGATTCGCAACTACAGAATCCTTTTGAATGTCAAGCGATACCGGCTCTCCCGGAAGTACGTGAATATCCATTGAATGGCTGACAATGATTCCCAGATGAGAATAGGTTGCAGTTACGGTATACGTTTGATTCGCAACAATACTGCTGAAACGGCTCATGTTTCCGGTGGTCGGACCGAAAAATGCATCAGTACTTCTGGTTACTCTCCAAGTTATTCTGTTTCTAAGCGAGTCGGCAGATTCAAAATCATTTAGCCATTTGCCCGATCCATCGAATAATTTTGCGTAAATGCTAATGGTATCGCCAGCACGAATAGTATCTCTATCAGGTAGTGGAATCAAATTTTCCGGACTTCCCGGTTTATCATAAAAAGCCATGCTGGCTGGACCGAGTCTGGCTATGATGACTAGCTGCTGTGATACAGCTCCCTGTACACTACCCTGAGCCCAGCCTTCGCCACGATCATTACAATGGAACGTCCAGGAACTTATTTCTCCTCCGGATGGAGCTGGTGAAAAGCTCATGCCTCCAGCCCTCAATTGCATGGAAGCAGGTTCCCATTCACCGTTGTCCGAACGCTGACCTATGGCCACAATTGTGGTATCTGTGTTGGAAGAGAGAATGAGTGTATCGATTTTTTTAAACTCTCCATTGACCATCACACCCAGTTGCAGTGCGGTGTAGGTGATATTATTTACTCTTATAGCAACATCATCAGAAAAAGTGCTGCTGCCCACCTGAGCACTAACGTTTATGGTTGTTGTTCCGCTTTGGCCTCCCCGCTCCGCCAATCCTTGACCAAGTGCAACTTGAGCACCATTCTTTGCAATGGCAATATCGGTTTGCGCGGAACTCCAGGTAGCAGTTGCGGAAGGTGGTCCTGCAGGATAACAATAATTTCCGTACTGGTCGCGCAGCACTGCATAAAAATCGCTGGTACTGTTCTGAGTGGAACTGATCCGCACGGTATCCAGTGGTACCGCTCCCCGTAATTTGGCGTCAGCAAGATTTGATGTATCCGGTATGGCCGCTTCGATCGATACTGCGTCGGGGTCTCCCGGGATTACCCTAATCGACACTGTATCCATTACCATTCTCTGCGCGGAAGGATCATAGTACCTGACCCACACCTTTACAGTTGTATAGGCGAGAGTCGGGGAAAAATGAATGCTGTCACCGACAGTCCCGACGGTTTGCAGGGTTGTTGGGGCGTTAAATTGATCGATGAGGCCCCACGTGAACTGACCCGAGGGATTTGTTATAGCTCCGGAGTCTGTCATAACGACAGCTTTGGCTTTCAGAGTTGTCCCCGCTTTGATTGCCGTATCTGGCGGAACAAGTATCTGTACAGAATCCGGGTAGTAGGCAATAAGGTTGGTTTCAATGCGAATGGAGGATCCTGTTGTGTGTCTTTCCGCATAAAAGAAGCGGAAATCATAAATCTGACCTACTTCCAATCCTGGAACAGTATCCAAGTTAACACTGCCGTATTCCGGTCCATGAATTCCGCCAAGATCCATCACCAAACGATTGTTTACAAATAACCAGACATCATCATCACCTCTGAAGGTAAATTGAAGTCCCGGTTCCATCTTGAAACTCCACACCATCTCCATGGTGAAGGAATAATTATGATCTCCTGTTACTCCATTATCTGCAGTCCATTCATTGCCGAATCCCTGCCCGTCGATGGGAAAAAAAGACGTTTTGTCGTAGGTGTAAATACCTCCGCCGGAATGTGTAAACAGCAATTCCCCCGGAATTACCACGTTTTTGAAAGCGGTATCATGAGTCACGGTTTCATTTCTAACAAAGGAGACATTGACATCAAATTCATTACCGTTAAAGCGCTCTTTAACCTTCAGAGATGGATCATAGAGAGGCTTGGTAGAATCACCCTTTCCACCCCCGTTCGCCCAGTCCCTGAACCAGTACTTCACATACTGATTGATATAGGGTGAGGGTCCCACTGTTGGTTTGCCTTCATCATCCAGACTTAATGCCACCATTCCCGTACGAAGTCCGCCTTTATGCGGGCACTCAAATTCCGGGTTGCTTCTGTCTGAATGAAAGTCATAATAGGTGACCGGTATCGTTATTGAGGACGGATGAACTTGTGCATGACTGGTCAGAGCCAGAACTGCAATCAGAAATAAAGCTGTGGGAAAAAATTTTTCGGCGGATTTCATTTTAGCCTCCAAGCCTAATCGATCAAATGGAAATCTAGTCTTATACATTATTATTATAATAAATTTCTTCAGGTTAAGGGGCGAAAGCTTACCTTACAAAAAGAAAACTGTAACGTGTTGTTTTATGTATTTTGCTTGTATCCTACAGAATTTACCCTTAAAATGTAAGTTGAGTATCCCATCATAATAAGGAAAAACTCATTTAGGTGCAGATAATTTATTCAAGCAGATTCATCTTCTTTTATAATTAATATGATTTACAGTGGGGTTGGGAAATGCAGAAAATAGATTTTAAAAAAACAATGGCTTCCCTCTATAATTGTTCAGCTAAAGAAGTTACTCTGGTTGAAGTTCCCAGAATGAATTTCCTCATGATCGATGGTGAAGGTGACCCCAATTCTTCTCAAGATTATGCGCAGGCTGTAGAAGCCTTGTTTTCTGTGGCATATACTCTCAAGTTCAAAATCAAGAAAAGTGAGTTGGGTGTTGATTACAGCGTTATGCCATTAGAAGGTCTTTGGTGGGCAGACGATATGTCAGTATTTTCAACCGGTGATAAATCCAACTGGAAATGGACCATGATGATCATGCAACCAGACCTCGTAAATAAAGACTTGTTTTGGGAAGCATGTGAAGAAACAACCCTGAAAAAAAAAGGGTTACCATCAATAAAGCATTTACGTTTTGAATCTTTTGAAGAAGGAACTGCTGCGCAGATTATGCATGTTGGACCGTTTTCAGCGGAAGGTCCTACTGTGGAAAAGCTGCATCAGTTTGTAGAATCCAGAGGAAAACTTTCTGGAAAGCACCATGAAATTTATCTAAGTGATATTAGAAAAGCCGATCCTCAAAAATGGAAAACCATTATCAGGCAACCACTCTTTTTGTGATTCATCGATTTATTGTAAATATCTTCTGAAAAGAAGTTTTCTTGTTTGTAATTCGCAACAGATAGGTGCCACTTGAAAGATCTTTCAAATCGAATTCAGTGATACCTGTAATACTCATTTCTTTAATGATTCTGCCGTTAAGGTTGAAAATCTGACAGACTGTAAATTCCTCTGACTTGATTATCATGGAAGTTTTATTAACACTTAAGATTTGGCTGTTCCTTTCTTTTCCATTCCTTTTAACATCGGTTGCTACTGGCAAATCTGCATCGCTGAAAATAACTTTCCAGTTCTGATTCCAGGGCCAGCTCGTATTCCAGTCCTGAATTACATTTGTTCCATCGCTGCGCAGATAGTGACCACTATGCAACATTTTTAGCCGTACTACTGTACTACTGAATCCGCTTTGAGGTTCGAAAACAACCTTTTGATGATTTTTACCATTCCAATCCCAAAGTCCCGCTGCTGTTCCCGGAGCAGTTGATTCATTGGGTATCTCCAGGACTTTACTTCCAAAATTGACCCTATAGACATTGCCCCCTAAATTTTCAAGGTTTACATAAGCATTCGGATCACTGTTCGAGCCAAGGACAACCGTATTTCCCTGAGAAACCATGCAGAGTCCCTCTGCAACTGAGAGCAGACGTACCGTTTGAGGCACAGAGGCTTTCTTCTGGTAAACCCGCACCCAGTCGCATTCCAACCAGGCAGGATTGTCGGCAGTGACCTCAATGGGATCCCCTCCATCTGTAGCCCAACCTCCGATTGCAAGGTTTATGATCAGATACATGGCTTGGGTCTGACTAATTTCTCTGGGACGGTTGTAGGATGCTACCCGCTGATCATCAAAGTAAAAATTCATGGCATTTTCATTCCACTCAACCCCGTAAGTGTGAAAATCTGACGATTTGTTTGGACCGGTATGTACTCCACCAAACGAGGCTTCATGATCCCAGGCAGATCCGTGCTGATCATACCAGTCCGGTTGGGTATAATGGAGGTAATAATGATGCTGATCTCTGCGATGTGGAACTTCGAAAATGTCTATTTCCGGTGGCCATCCGTCCTGAAGCATCCAGAAAGCAGGCCATGTGCCTCGCTGAGAGGGCATTTTGAAACGTCCTTCGATATAACCATATTTAACTGAAAACTTATTCCTACTGTCAATTGCACCGGAGGTAAAATCGAGAGAGTAAGTTTTGCCACCACTGGTCACTGTAGCCGGAGCATTTGGGTGGCGCTTAGCCTCGCCCTTTATTTTGAGGATGCCGCTTTCAACCAGAACATTTTCTGCAACACAGTATGCCCTGTGATTGTGAGTATGACCCCAGTTGTAAGTCGGGTTCCATTTGCGGGAGTCCAGAGATGATCCCTCGAATTCATCTTCAAAGACCATCTCCCATCCTTCCAGTGAAACTGGCGGGTCAGGAAATATTTTCGAAGGGAAAAAAGCAGTGATTACAAGAAAAAAGCATGCTTTTAAGGTCTGATTCTTCAAAATGAAACGCTCCAGGTTTTAATAGGATTTACATCAATATATGGGAAAAGAAGAACTTATGAAGGATTTTTTTGAGGAATGTAGGTTGCCCTTTATTGGATGGGTAGGTGTGATGTAAAAGGATTAACCTTGTAGATAAAAATGAAATTCAAATTAAAAGAGGTAGTTTCTTTATCTATGCGGAAAAGGAGTTCATGATTAAAACTGCGCTGTCTGAACTCGTATCCAGTGATAGATCAAGTATTTAAGTAGCGCGTGAGAGGATGAATTTTTCAATATTGGAAGCCAAACCCGGTCAAATAACCGGGTTTGGAATATGCCTCTCACTTAAAAAGGAAGCCAGGAGTCGTCCACTTTTTCCAGCTCTCCGCAGGCAATCGGTAGAGTTTTGGAGGCGGGTACATCGGGAAGCGACTGTACAGATTCCGGCAATTCTGTATCATCTGGAACACCATGAATATAGATGACCTTGTTTTCCAGCTGAAGTGAATCGGTTCCGTATTTCTGCTTCATGGCGGAACGAAGCTCACTGAGCATTACCGTGTCATTGTAGGTGACTATTCCCTGCTGATCGGCTTCGGGGTAACCATCGCCCTTTATATCCAGTTCTGCGGGATTACCATTGAAAGGAATTATAGTGACTCCTGATGCGTCTCTTGCTTCTACTTCATCGATTATGCCATCACTGTTGGTGTCCTGATCCATGGAAGCGCAAGTGGCATCTTTTCCATCTAGGAAACCATGAATGTGCATCATGTGGGTCATGTCAGGAGCCAGCCCGGCAGCCATGACATTGATAAACATGGTATCACCCTTTATTCTGATAGTGGCGGTGCCATTTACAGAATTTTGTGTGATTGAGTCATTCAGGGAGTGCAGATCTGCCCTGTAGACGGTTGTTGTGGTGTCGGTAGAATCCTGAGGCATGGACCCGTCTCCTCCGTCGGACCCATTGCGGGTACCGTTTCCTCCACAGGAGGCCAAAAACAGTGATGCACCCAAAATAAATGCGAAAGCGAAAGGCCTGGAACCGAAGATGAATCTAATTTTCTTCATGATAGATCCTCCTTGTGATATAAATCAATGCCTTATAATGGGTCTGCAGCGCAACTGATGGGCCAAAGCCGCTTGCCGTACTTTCACATTTATTGTATTCTTCAAAGAGGTGAGGAATGATTAAAAAACTCAATGATCTCAATGAATGGTTTAATAGAAAACTTGAGCAGCGAATCGCTAACTCCATTTTCGTTGGTGGAGGATTGGGCAACGTCAGGCTGCGGCAAAAAATCATATCCTGGATAAGGCAGAATTCTTCTGGCAACATAATCCTCGATGTGGGCGGCGGTGATTGTAAATGGCAGAAATTTTTTAAAGGGGACCAGCACTATTTTTGTGCCGATTATCCCTTAACTGTAAGTTCCTGTCCCTGGAGAGAGGCATATTTTGATTTAGCCGCAGATGGACACAAGCTGCCCATACAGGATAATTCCTGCGATTTAGTTCTGTGTTTGTTTGTCCTGGAACATGTCACTAACCCTCAACAGCTGATTAGTGAATTAGCACGCATTGTGAAAAAAAATGGCAGAATTATTTTAGCGGGTCCGGGAGACCTCTGCCTCGCTCATGGAATGCCCTACAACTATTTCAACCTCACCATCGACGGCTATTCGATGCTATTCAGGCAAAACGGGTTGAATGTGGAGGAAGAGTACATACCTCTAAAATTCTGGGGTACAATTGTTCAGTTGATTTACCTGCATATTGTAAGGCATCTGGGGTATAATCGTTCTTCCTTTTTGAAGCTGCTCCAGCTTATAATCTTCCTGTTATCTCTTCCCTTGATGCCGGTTATTAATCTTATGGCCGCAGTTGTCGATGCCATAATACCTTTTGATCGTCGTGGTTACAGCACCTATGCGGCATATCTGAAAAAACTCTAAAATTCCTCATCATTCCACCTTACCCGAACGAACTTCTTTTTTCCTGTTTACTTAACTGCCGAAATATATTAAAATTCTATATATCACGAAAATTCAATCTGATCCGAAATGCGATTTTTGCAGTTTATCACTTCAGCAAGTAAAGCCGACCAATGTCCAGTGTCAACCTATCCGTTATTGTGCCGGTCCATAACGAAATTCAGAGTCTCGAGGAGCTGAACAGGCGCATTTGCGCAGCGCTGAAAGAGTTCTGTGGTGAATGGGAAACTATTTTCGTTGACGACGGTTCTACCGATGGGTCCTCAGAGCTACTGGACAGTTTCTCCGTTGAAAATTCCCGAATTAAGGTCATTCACTTCAGGCGTAATTTCGGGCAGACTGCCGCCATGATGGCCGGCATCGACTTCTCTAAAGGAGAAGTGATTATTCCTCTTGATGGGGATCTGCAGAACGATCCAGATGATATACCCTTACTCTATTCCAAGCTCTGCGAAGGTTATGATGTGGTTTCCGGGTGGAGGAAGAATCGTATGGATAACCCCATCTCCCGTACTCTGCCAAGTAAAATCGCCAACAGCATCATCTCCTCCATTTCCGGAGTTAAACTCAACGATTACGGCTGCACTCTGAAAGCGTATCGCCGTGAAGTGATAAAAAGCGTAAAACTTTATGGTGAAATGCACCGGTTCATTCCGATTTATGCTTCATGGATGGGTGCAAGGGTTACAGAAGTTCCGGTATCGCATAAGCGACGGGAATTCGGTAGTTCGCATTACGGATTAAAGCGAACATTTAAAGTGGTTCTTGATCTGATTGTGGTAAAGTTTCTCTCATCATACCTTCAAAACCCGATTTACATTTTCGGGGGATTCGGACTGCTTTCTTTTCTAATGTCCTTTCTCTCATTCGGTTTCATGCTGTACTATAAATTCTGGGGTGGTAAATCGTTTATAGAAACACCACTGCCCTTTTTGGTGGTGCTTTTTGTGTTGATGGGCTTCATGTCCATATTCATCGGTTTGCTGGCAGAACTGCAAATTAGAACCTATTACGAAAGTCAGCATAAACGGGTTTACCAAGTGGAATCTACCCGTAATTTGGGAAAGACAGTCTGATGTGCGGTATTTGCGGTTTTGCGGGAAATGGGTCAGTCGATGACCTCAGACGCATGAATGGCAGACTTATTCATCGTGGTCCGGATGGCAGTGGAGAATTTATTGACCATGAAAACAAAGTCCATTTTGCTCATCGCAGGCTTTCCATTATAGATATAAAAAGTGGAGATCAGCCTATGATTTCCGGTGATGGAAAACTGATTGTCATCTTTAATGGGGAAATCTATAACCACATTGAGCTCAGAAAAGAGCTTATAGCCAAGGGCCACAGTTTCAGGTCTTCTCATTCAGACACTGAAGTTCTTTTGTATGCCTATCGAGAGTGGGGAGACCGTTTTGTTCAAAGATTGAATGGTATGTGGGCTCTGGCCATTTACGACTCCGAACACGGAAAAATATTTCTGAGCAGGGATCGATTCGGTAAAAAACCACTGTTTTATACGTTGCAAAATGGTGTCTTTGCGTTTGCATCTGAACTCAGTGCACTTGGTATGCATTCAAATGTTGTTTCAAATCTTGACTCAATGAGTCTTAAAAAGTACTACGCTTACGGGTACATTCCTGCACCTCGCTCCATTTACAAAGGCGTATTTAAGCTTCCGGGAGGACATTCACTTGTGTACGACTGCCGATCATCACAAATAGCAGTCCACAAGTACTGGGAATTCAAACTGGAACCGGAAGGTAGCGTTGTTAAAAAAGAAAATGACCTTTGTGAACAGCTGAGAGATATTTTTAATCAGTCTGTAAAGCGCAGACTCATGTCGGATGTTCCCCTTGGAATATTTCTCAGCGGAGGAGTAGATTCATCTGCCGTTGCTTACTTTGCCCGCAAAAATCAAACTGGTAATAGTGTAAAGACCTTTTCTGTTGAATTTGAAGAGGAATCTTTTGATGAGTCCTATTATTCGAGAATGGCTTCCAGCTATTTGGGTACTGATCATTATGCTCAAAAACTTACCATACAATCAGCGCTGGAGGTTATTCCAGAAATTAGGAGCCGAATTGATGAACCGATGGGTGACAGTTCCCTCATTGCCACCTATCTCCTGTGCAAGGAGACTGTAAAGCATGTGAAGGTGGCTTTAGGAGGTGATGGTGCAGATGAACTGTTTGCGGGATATGATCCTTTTCAAGCGATAAAGTATGCAGAATTATATGGGAAAATAGTACCCCGTCCAGTTCATGAAGCGATTCGTATGTTGGTTGCTCTAATGCCAGTTTCACATACGAATATGAGTTTGGATTTTAAGTTGAAAAGAACGTTGCGAGGGCTTTCTTACAATCACAGATTTTGGAACTCGATTTGGCTGGGGCCTTTGCCTCCGGACGAAATCGAAATTTTATTTCAGGAAAAGATAGATCTTGATTCCTTATATTCTGAAGCGATTGATAGTTGGGAGAAGTGTGATCAGAAAAATCTTATTGATAAAACCCTCCAATTCTACACCGAACTATACCTTCAAGATGATATTCTGGTAAAAGTTGACAGAGCCGGTATGATGAATTCTCTTGAGGTGCGTTCTCCTTTTCTGGATATCGAAATGGTGGATTTCGCCCGCAAATTACCTAATATCTACAAATTTAGGCAGGGAAAAGGAAAGTACCTATTGAAGAAAGCACTTTCAAACATAATCCCGGCGGAAATAATAAATAGGAGGAAAAAGGGATTTGGGGTTCCCCTTGGAAAGTGGTTCTTGGATGGTGATTTGAGAATCAATAATGCAGACAGCAGTGTTCTGGATAATAAATATATTGACATTGAGTATCAGTTGCACAGATCAGGTCAAAAGGATAACAGGGCTTTTCTGTGGAATCATTTCATTTCAGAACCATTTTTAAGCTAAAGAAGCAATAATTGAAAACACTTAACACAACGAAATCAGGCCCAGTACTCATTATTAACTATGAATATCCTCCTCTGGGAGCCGGTGCAGCAAATGCATCTTACAACTTGGCTTTGCAGCTGATTGATAAAGCAGACAGCGTTTCGGTTCTCACTGCTGGAATTGGTAATAATACTGGGCCGAGAGTGGAAAACGGAGTGAATGTATTCAGAATAAAGGCTCCCCGCAAGAGAGTGGATCGAAGCAATTTATTTGAAATGGCTGCTTTTGTGCTGCTTGCATTTCCAGTTATGTTTAAAATTATAATTAGAAGAAAAATCACCTGCACAATCGTGTTTTTCTCTCTTCCCTGTGGTCCGTTAGGACTGATTGCCAAATGGTTTTTAAAGGTGCCCTATATCATCTCACTTAGAGGCGGGGATGTCCCTGGGAACGAAAGCGGCCTGGAAACTGTTCATTTTCTGCTTACTCCTGTTCGCCGTCTTGTCCTTCGCTTAAGTAAATATATCGTAGCCCCGTCGGCAGGTCTCAAGGAATTAGCTGAATCCAGAGACCCATTCAATGTCAAAGTGATTCCCAACGGCGTTGACTGTACTTTTTTTAAACCCTGTGAATCAAAAACTTGTAGCCAAAGTAATATCCTGTTTGTGGGAAGACTTCAAGAGCAGAAAAATCTTTTCGAACTGATACAGGCATTTAGTCTAATTTCAATAAAACAGGACTGTTATCTTCACTTTGTGGGTAATGGACCCTCCCAAAGAGAACTGAAGGAATCAGCAGAAGAAATTGGAGTGCTTTCCAAAGTGGTATTTCACGGTTGGAGAGTAAAAACTGAACTCAGGGACCTGTACAGAAATGGTACTTGCCTAGTAAATCCATCTCATTGTGAAGGTATGCCCAACAGCGTACTTGAAGCAATGGCTTGTGGTTTGGCCGTTGTGGCAAGTGATGTACCCGGTAATCGAGACGTTATAAAAGATGGATATACTGGACTACTGTACAAAAAGGGTAATGTGGAGTTACTTGCAAGTAAACTGGAAATGATTTTTACTGACAAAATGTTAGCAGATTCTTTAGGGGCAAATGCAAGGAGTTATGTTCAGGAGCACTATTCCTGGAATGCAACTGCGCGGATGTACCGGGATCTATTCTAGGCGAATTTTGATATTGCAAGCGGTTTCAAACTGTAGTAAAATTTATAACTATATGAAAACAGCCATTTTACAATCCAATTTTCTGCCTTGGAAGGGCTACTTTGATATCATAAATCAGGTGGATCTGTTCATTCTGTTTGATGACGCGCAATTTACAAAAAATGATTGGCGAAACCGGAATGTAATAAAGACAAATAAAGGACTGCAGTGGCTTTCAGTTCCGGTTCATCACACAGGGCGGTTTGGCCAGAAGATTTGTGAAACTGAAACTCTCTGTTCAAATTGGGCGGAAAAACATATTAAAACGATACAGATGTCCTATGCCCGATCACCCTATTTTGATCAGATATTTCCCTGTTTTAAAGAGTGGTACACTCAAAGCAGTAAAGAAAAACTCCTCAGCCGAGTCAATTATATTTTCATTAGGGGAATCTGTGAACTTCTGGGGATAACAACCAGCATTGCCTGGTCTATGGATTATAAATTGATTCCCGGAAAATCCGAGCGTTTACTGGATCTTTGTATGCAAGTTGGTGCGACAGAATATCTGACTGGACCTTCGGCCAGTAACTACTTGAATACTGATATTTTTCGTAAACAGGGAATAACTGTTCATTGGATGTCTTACGAAGGGTATCCTGAGTATAATCAGTTGTTTCCACCGTTTTATCACAATGTTAGCATTCTGGATCTGCTGATGAACTGTGGGAGTGAGCAGGCAGGTAGTTACATGCTCAGTCTTAAAACCAATGTGCAGTTTGCCTGAAATTAATCTCTTTCGTAATTAAAACCGGATAAGAATGGAAAAGATAAAATTAGATTTTGAAGTCACTGAGTTCAGGAAAGATTATCTGAAGAACTCGCTTGAAAGGAGCTCTCTTTTCAGTACTGTATTTTGTCAGGGGGAATTTCTTTGTTACGAAGTCCTCTCAAATCAGGATGTAGGTAAAGCGCAAAAAGTAATTGAAAGCTGCTTTGCAATTTGCAGACACCTTAATGCTGCCATTCTCTATAGTTCAACTTATAAGGCAAACAGGGATCATAATCCCCTGGTTGAGTGGGACCAGGATGTTGTAGAGACAGAGAAGGGTATCTATGCATTTAAAGGTAAATATCTCTCCTTTATGCATTTTTTAGACTCTCTGTTTCTATCTATTTCCACTGAACTTGGTGCTCAGGAATTTCAATATCCCGTACTGTGGAAAAATGATCTTTTCAGGCGCATTAATTATTTCCGAGACTTCCCTCAAAACATACTCCTTGTAACGGGTGTTAAAAAAGATAACCCCTCACTTGAACGGGTAGCCGAAAACTATGATGCAATAAATAATTTCACAACCGTTGAGATTAATGGTTGTTTTACTGAAAGTAATGTCTCACTTGGAACTTCCATTTGCGATTCCTGTTATTATGTGATCAGGAATTCATCTTTGGCTGTAAATGGAGTCTATACAGCCGTCGGTAAATGTTTTCGCAATGAAGCGCCCGAGCTCACAGGTCTGGATCGCCAATGTGAATTTACCATGAGAGAAGTCATAGGCACCGGGTCAAGCGAATATACACTTGGAATAAGGGAACAGTTCATTCAGTACGCTATTAGTCTCCTTGAATTTCTTAAACTGGAGGCTGTGATTGAAACAGCTCAGGACCCCTTTTTTACAAATGATGCTAACCTTAAAAGTCTGTTTCAGAACTCTGTAAATGCAAAATATGAACTACTTGCATATCTTCCCTATAAAGACAAAAAGCTGGCGGTGGGATCAATTAACTGGCATGGTGATTACTTTGGTAAAAGTTTTGATGTGAAGATGAATGATGGATCTTTAATGAACTCAACTTGTCTTGCATTTGGAATCGAACGGTTGGCCTTAGCCTTTTTCTCCCAGTACGGATATTCTGAAAAAAACTGGCCATCAGAAGTGCGGAACGCATTTATGGATTATTTGAAGGCTGTAACTCATTTACGATCGAATAAGTATTTAAGTCTGGCTAAATCTCCCGTGAGCAGTAATCAGACAGGGGGGGAAAAGGTTCAACTTACTGACCCAGTTAGTCCAGAAATCGCAAGGAGATTACTCGGCATCTTCAGTACTATTTTCGACATCTTGCCTGAAAATCCAATGGATATCACAAAGGATTCTGTAAAGGGATGGAATTCTTTAAACCACATAAGGTTATTGCTTGAGATCAACCGTCAATTTGAATTGTCTATTCCTCAAAACCAATATACAGCACTCTACAGTGATTTCTGTTCGATTGCCCGTTATTTGGAGAATGTAAAATGAAGATAGCCATTTACGGGAGCGGGGTACTAGGAGTTTACTGTTATAAACTGATAATGAATCTTTTTAATACAGACTACAAAATACTGGGGTTTATCGATGATTTTAGAAAGCCGGGCGAAAAGGTAATAGGTGATGATACCATTTTGGGGAATATAGATGATCTTCAGCAGTTCTCTCCAGATGAAGTGAAACTGGTTCTTGCTATAGGGTACGAAAATTTGGCTGCAAGATATTCTTGTTACAAAGGATGCAAGGAAAAAGGTTTTTCTTTCATCAATCTGATCCATCCTGACGTCATTCGCTATGCAGATTTGACCATTGGGGAAGGTAACATTATTCTTGCAGGGTCTGTCATCGATCAAAACATTAATATTGGCAATGCAAATTATATAGACATGGGATGCATTTTTTCTCATGATGCGTCGATCGGCGACAATAATTTTTTCGCTCTGGGATTCAACTCCGCGGGTTTTATAAAAATCGGAAACAGCAATTTCATCGGAATGAAAACAGCAGTTACTGATCATCTTACTATTGGAGATAATAATTATATCTGTTCCGGAAGTTTGATAACAGCAGACCTCGGAAACGCTCGCAAAGTTTATACAATCTACCAGCAAATGACATTGGATAGGGATTGAAGTGAAGAAAACAGCTCGTTCGGAAATGCTTGCCAATGTTATGGAATATGACCTTCCCACCGATATAATGGTGGAAACGAACGCTTTTTGCAACTTGCAATGCATTATGTGCCCGCAAAAAGAGATCAGACGGCCAAAGGGAGAGATGAGTTTTAACCTTTGGGAAAAAATAGTTAGTGAATTAGCAGCCGATTTTCCGGAAACCACTCTCTGGCCGGCAATTATGGGTGAGCCACTGATGCAAGGAGAGGAATTTTTTAAGTATGTTAGTCTAGCCAAAAGAAAGGGAATCCGGAGAGTTCACATGAATTCGAATTTTAATCTGTTTGATAAAGGTCTAGTTTCACCATTATTTGATTCCGGGCTGGATTCTATTTACATTGGAGTAGATGCTTCAACAGAAGAAACATACCGTAAAATCCGCGTTGGTGGTAATTTCTACAAGCTACTTGAAAACATTGAACTTCTGGTAAATGAAAAAAATAAACGAAACTCGCCGCTTCAGGTTTCACTTTTGATGATTCTTCAAAACGAGAATGCCTCAGAAGAGCAATCTTTTATTGATTACTGGAAAAAGAAGGCTCTGGGTGTCACTTTACGACTCCGGTACAGAATCAGCTGGGGTGGTTCGGTAGAGCCTTCAAAAGAGATCATAGCCGCATCGCAAAGTGAAGCACGTTATCCATGTCTATGGTTGCTGCGGCAAATGTCAGTTTTGTGGGATGGCCGAATCCCCTGGTGTGATTCACCTAATGAATATTTTGCCGGTGATGCAAATAGCCAAAGCTTAAAGGAGGTATGGACTGGCGCTCTTAAAAAAGTCAGAGATCGTCAGCTTAGCGGAGATTTTTCCATGCTGCCGTGTAATAATTGTTCAGATTGGAATTGTGGCAAATCAGTAAATCTCAAAGTGTGAATAAATGATAAAAACAACTTATAGAATTTTACGTAACTCTTCCAGGCTCAATTTCGCATGTCAAAAAATTACAGCCAAACTGGAAAGATATCGTTTGTTTCAGTCAATGTACACTTTAATTTCCCAATATAAAATTAAAAAGTATTCAGATTTTCCTGGAGAAATTGTTTTTGTAGTTACCAGTTTGTGCAATTCTGATTGCATTATGTGTTCTCATAAATCTTCCAGAACTCGATTTCCTGACGCAATAAAGATACTGCCATTTGATTTGTTCAAAAAAGCTGTTGATGAAATTGCTTTCAGCAAATGCGAACAGGTTACGTTCACCGGTGGTGAACCGATGCTCGATCCGCATATTTTTGAAAGAATTGCTTATGCCCGTGCTAAACTGCCAAAAGCATCAATGCACCTGTTTACTAACGGAAGTCTGCTCCATATAAATAACAACATGGAAAAACTGATCTCTTCACGACTTGATTCAATTACCATAAGTGTCGATGCCACAAGTGAAGAGGAATACGAAAAAGTTCGAAAAAACTTATCTTATAAGCAACTAATATCCAATATTAAAACTTTGCATGCTTTTAAGAAAAGCTCAGGTAAAGGGCCGTTGATTCGACTATCAATGCTTCTTTTACAGGCAAATCGCAAAAGCCATGATGAATATATTAATGCCATGAGAGGAATGGCTGATATTGTTGAACTAAACAGTCCTCACAATATGGGGGGTACTGTGAATGTGGAAACACGTGACATTTTAAAATTTTCTAAAAGGTATCCATGTAAATACCTCTGGACTCGAATGACCATTCCCCCTGATGGAAATATTTCAGTATGTGGCTTTGACCAATTCGTGAAAACAAATATCATCGGTAATATCCATGATTACAGTTTAAAAGAATTGTGGAAACATGAGGCAATGGAAGCCGCTCGAAACTACCATCTGGAGGGAAAGTATACTGCAATAGATATTTGTTCTAATTGCACTTCACATATCTCCTGGTTAAAAGGTTTTTTCACCTGATGTTTCACAAACGCATTCGAGTTTTGCATGTAATTGACAGTATAGGGGTTGGCGGCGCCCAATCAATGCTGCTGGACATCCCCCCAGGTATAGAAGAGGTGGAGCATTTTTGCATAAGTCTTCACAATGAAGAGACTACAAATTTCAAAAATCAGTTTCTTAAGGCGTTCAAAGGTAATCTTTATTTTGCGTCTCAAAGAAAATCAATGTACCTTACTCCTCAACCGTGGATACGGATTTTACGTCTGATACGTACCATTAAGCCCGATATTATTCATGCTCACTTGTTCTTTTCTCTTTTGATTTCAGGATTTCTCAAACTGGGCAGGTTTTATAAACTTCCTCTGCTCACAACGTTATACAATTTGAAAGAACAGGTTTCTCTTTTTGAATACTATGGAACTGCCCTTCTTAAAAACGCAGTTACCTACTATATTGCTGTTGTAGAACAGAATGCGACTGAATTGAAAAAAGCTGGAGTCAATAAAGAAAAAATTCATTCCATCAAATTGAATCTTGTTTCAATCCCTAAGAGTTTCCAAAGACAAATAAAGGATGAATTTAAGGGCTTTCCTTTAATTGTCCGAGTTGCCCGTTTTTATAAGGAAAAAGGGTATGATGAACTTCTGTCTATTCTCTCGGAATTGAAAACTAGAGCACGAGTTGAGTTTCGAGCGCTTCTCCTTGGTGATGGCCCTGAATGGGATCGAATAAAAAAAAGAATTCGGGAATTAGGATTAGAAGACAATGTCAAACTGCCTGGGGTAAAAACTGATTATTTGGATTATCTATATGCTGCAGATGTCGTGGTTTGCACTTCCTTACGAGAAGGATTTGGTGTAGCGAATACGGCTGCTCTTATGATGGGGAAGCCATTCGTTTGTTTTTCTACCGGGGGGCTGACTGACCTCAAAACGGAGGGTTATTCTCACGCGATACAGGATTTTTCCATATCCGGATTCAGTGATTCTCTCTTTCAAATTATTACAGATCAGAAAGAGAGAGAAAAAGCAGCCCGTTTTTGTCGAAAATACTATAAGTCCAAATTAAACACTGGCAGTGTTCTAAACTATTTAGATGTTTACAATAAGGTTGCTATACAGGTATGAACTCGTTAAGGCCAAAAATTCTATATGTACTCAGCCTTACGATAAGTCTGGGAATATTGGCCTATTTACTATCAACACAAATCAACTATTCCCAATTGAAATGCCAAATCCAACATTTTACAGGGAAGACATGGGCTTTACTGGCAGTATCAGCTATTTTCGGGCTGGTATACAGGTTTTTCGTGGCACGCCAGCTTAAGTACCAACTTGGCCCTTCCATTAGTACCTTCTCCGTTTATAAAATACATCTCATTTCCACCTTCTATTCTTTGGCAATCCCAAGTGAACTATTGGGAGGAGGGGTGAGCTGGTATCTGTTCAGCAAGAAAGTCGATTCCAAAAGTCGAATTGCCTATTCTATGGCCATTACCAAGCTGGTTTATTACATTTCATTGATACCGGTTGCATCCATAGCTTTCGTTTTAGAGCCCCGTTTGAAAAATTATAGTGTTCAATGGGGAATACTTCTGGTTTCAATTGTCATATCAGCTGCCTATATTTTCTTTTTCACAAAAATGCATTTTTACTTTAAGGAGTTCATAGATAAATTTGTAAAACCAGAGAGAAGAGCAGGCCCAATAGCACGATTATACATTCAGTTCTGGAATACAATTGAAGAGTTCAATAACGAATCAACTTTTTCTAAAGTGCATTTGTGGACATATTCTCTGTTTATTCAGCTCGCTAATGTGGGATCCTTGTATTTTATTCTTGTCAGTACTAATCTCAATTTTCCAGTAAGTGCAGCATTTTGGATAATTCCCTTCCTTGCACTTATCCATGCCCTTCCGATTACTTTTTGTGGTTTTGGCGCAAGAGAAATGGGACTTATCTTTTTCCTCAAAGAATTGTATGGCTTTACACCGGAAGCGTCTTTACTCGTTTCAATTCTGATAATGCTTAATACGGTGCTAATCGGGGTTTTTCTGGGAGGCTTTTTCTCACTAATAGCAAATATTCATATTTCAAAATCCCAAAAGGCAACCTTATAATGAATAGTCCGGTTGAACTCGCTGCCTTAATTTTCGCTCTTGCTATTATGGTTACCTTTTTTATCAAAACAGGATGGAGCGTTTTAAAAAGCATTTCAGTAGTCTTGGTTGCAGCTCCTGTTTTACTGTTTTCTATTACTGACATTGTAAGCATCGCTACATGTGATGAAACATACATCTGTTTTGAGCCTGTTGATATTCTAAATAATTCTCTGTTTCAGTGGAAATTGACTGCTTTCAGAACGACTGACCTCTTTATTGGGATCCCTATGGCGGTAGTTTCTTCTACCACAGGCTTTACCAAAGATATTCTTGTCATGATTGCGAAGATTCTACACTGGTTTATAACCTTATTCATAATGATACTTATTTCCACACATCTGACACGGACAATTGAAAAGTCCGATAAATATTCGACACTATTCATTTTTTGTCTGATGAGTATTTTCCCCGTTGTCCTTCTTGCGTTGAAAGTATTTAACTACGATGCCTTTTCAATGATGCTGGGGTGTTTGGCCATCATATTACTACTTGATCAAAACTTGAAATCAAAAGCCAGATTTATTGTAAGTATAGTTCTCCTTGCCTTAGCCAGTCAGGAAAAACTAATCGCCTCTCCATTATTGTGGATTGCGATTTTCTGGGCAGGATTTCATTATTCTCTTAAGGAACAAAAGGGCAGAAATGTAGCCGTTTCCGCATTCATATATTCTGCAGGCGGAACTTTTCTTGCGTCAGGCGTGTTCACACTTTCTTTTATTATAATGAGTGCAGTTAGAAAGGGGACAATGCCTTCTTACAGCCCTGTTTCTATACTCGCTCCTATGACAAATGCATTCTGGCCTGTTCTTCGAAGTCTGAAGCAGACCTCGAGCGCTGAAGCGGGAACATGGATTGACGTTTTATATCTACCTCTGTATATCACAAGCATGGTAATACTTACAGGCCTGTTTTGCTCCATAAGTGGCCTTGTGCTGCATTATATACGAAGCGGTATACCAGGTTTTCGTGATTTTCTTCATAAAAACTCATCGAGAGCTTGTGGAACCGTGATGCTGGTTGCCGTTCTTCTGGGTATCGGTTCATCGTTATTCATTAAGGCATATCTCTATCCGTATTTTCCGATTCCAGCAGGTCATTATATTCCAACCCTTTTGTTTAACTCAGCCGCAGTGCATTTTGAGGCTGCTTCTGGATTTGAACATATACTTCATTTCATCGGTTATGCGTATGCTGTCTTTTTTTCTGCTATCCCCACAGTCTGGCTTCTTGTGGTTATATTCCTTTCGATATTGAAGTTTTATGATAAAAGGGCAGTAGACTTCAGTACTGAGCAGATAGAAACGACTAAGCATTACACGTTAATTTTGATTCTGCTGATACCCGCCTTGTATGGTATTTTCCAAATACCAATTGGCGCAAGATATTTAAATCTCTTTCTACTTGCTTTCCTTTTAATTACCGCTTCTGACTTCTTACGAACAATAAAGGTTCTGTCTACAAAGAGGAAAAATTTTCTATACGTAATTATTTTAGTACTGATATTTGCGGAGGTTTTCCCTTTTCGCCCTATAGCGGCCTCGTTTCGTCCCTGGTGGCTTTCTTATTCGGAAAGTTATATGAAAAATCCCTCCAGAGGACAGCTAAACCCATGGGGTATGGGATGGGGAGAAGAGGTATCACTGGCAGGAAGACGCCTTGTGGACATGTACAAAGAAAAGGGAGAGGATGCAAGCCAAATTCGCCTGTATAGCAACTACATGGGTGACTGGTTCAGAAGAAAACCCAACATCCCCATAATTCTCACCGATACCGCCAAAGTATTTACTTATGGAGAGCACGATTATTATCTTCTAAACCGTATGGGAATCACTCAATCTCAGCTTCCATTTCCAGAATCCGTCAAGCCCTACATGACCCTGGATTTTCGCGGCTATGTGCAGGCCTGGGTATTTAGAGGTAGTGACATAAGGGGAATCTTCGATTCCATTCCCAAGACACAATTAATACGATAAATCCCGCCTATCAGCTCTGGAAATGGCACTTCTTTTGATTACTTTTTGGGTATAGAGTGAAATTCAACTCCTCAGGAACATTTTTAGATGAAGAGTAATGTTGCAATTGCACATCATGCCCAGATCACCAAAGGTCTGGCTCAGGCATTTGAACTTTTAGGTGATTTGTCTGATCTCTTTTATGATCGAAATGTGGCCATAAAGCCCAACGAAACCTGGGCCTCTCCCGATAATCTAACTGCCTGCACTCAGGCAGACACGGTCAGATCCCTTATTAAAATGATAAAGCGTTATCGTCCCTATAAAATCACTGTTACCGGGGGATCTGGTGCAGGAGAAACTGACCAGATTTTCGAATATCTGGGAATCAACAAAGTTATTTCCGAAGAGGATGTGGAATTTTTTGATCACAACAGGGGTCCTTTTGAAAACATGCATCTTTCATACGGCCCCGCAAGGGAAGTGGTCATAAATCCTCACATACTCTCGTTTGATACCATTATTTCCCTTGCCCAGCACAAAGTGCACAAAAGAGCCGAAGTTACTCTCACAATGAAGAACATTGCCATGTCTTTTCCCGCCGCCGATTATTACGGCCATCCCCGGTGGAAGTACGAGCATTCCCAGGAGACATTTTTTAATGATCTGCACGGATTTATTGCCGCCATGCTGCAACGATTTCCAGTGCAGTTGGGGATCATTAACGGGCATCCCGCAATGATCGGTACCGGGCCTATTGGAGGAAAAACCTTTGATTCCGAGTTGGTAATTGCAGGCAGGGACTTTGTCGCGGTGGATAAAATCGGGGCTCTTATCCTGGGGAAAGATAACGTTTCCCACATAGAACAAGCAGCCAATCTGGGGTTAGGCCAGAGCAATCTGGAAAAAATAGAAATTTCCGGTATTTCGCTTGAAAAAGCAAAGGAAATTTTCAATAGGTACGCGAACAGCTAATGCACTACAGGAGGTCAACATGACTAAAAAACTGAAAACTATGATAGCCGTTCTGGGTTTGGCTTTTCTTATATACGGCTGTCCCTCTCAGAAACAGCAGGCTCCGGGAACTCCTCCCCAGGGTGGCACCACCGGCGACACCGCCGTAGTTCCTCCGGCAGACACAGCCGATACAACGATGCAGCCCGGTGATACAGCTGTCAATCCTTAAAGTATACCTCTCTGCCCTGGCAGTTTTTACAGGGCAGAATTTCCTTTAATAAATACATGCGGTTTTAGAAGAGATAGCGCATAAAACGCAAGCACTACCAGAACTATTGTGGCACCGGTAGCCGTTTCAAGGTAATAAGAGAGAATTAGTCCGCTTAAGGAAGATACAAGTGCAATTACT
This sequence comes from Fibrobacterota bacterium, assembly GCA_023436205.1. Taxonomy (GTDB): domain Bacteria; phylum Fibrobacterota; class Chitinivibrionia; order Chitinivibrionales; family Chitinispirillaceae; genus JAEZKC01. The sequence goes on along the minus strand of JAEZKC010000106.1, from coordinate 46,787 downwards.
GTGGAAAAAAAACTGTACTGCCGCAGATTATTTGCCAAGTTCCTTGCTGCAGCTGCCGGAAGAATCAGTAACGAATTTATCACAAGTATTCCTATCCACTGGACCGCCAGAGTGACTATTACCGCAGTCATTATTGAAAAGAACAGCTCATATCCCCAGGTATTCAATCCTCTGCTTCGGGCTACGGTACTGTTGAAACTGATTAAAAAAAGCCGGTTGAAAAAGAGGACCCATACCGTAAGCACGAATACAAGTGCTGTAAAGATTGCTGCCAAATCACCGCTGGAGACGCTGAGAAGGTCTCCCACCAGATATCGGGAGTAGCGGTTAAACCCTCCCTGTCTTGATAAAATTACAACTCCAAGAGCAACAGATCCTGCCATGACTAGACCAATAATGGTGTCTGTGGAGGATGGGTTATACTTTCTCAATAGTGAAATTATGAAGGCGAGAGCTGCAGCGAAAACTATCATGGATGGAAGTGGCTGAACAACACCGGCTATTGCGCCTATCGCCACACCGGTTAAGGCTGCATGACCTATGGCTTCTGAAAAAAATGACATCTGATTATTTACAACCAGACATCCCGGCAGGGCAAACAGTGGTGAAATAAGAATGACTGCAAGAAGTGCATTTTGCATGAATTTATAATCAGCCCATTCAAAAGGCAGCTGACCGCACAGTGAATACCAAAGTTCCATTCAGAATCCTATTTGTGATGATCGTTTCCGCTTACAGATTCGCTGACGACAGGCATTAATGTACCAAAAAAATCCTTTACCCGTTCATCTCTGAGAAACTCTGCCGGCGTACCGCTGGTGAGCACGGTTTTGTTGAAAAACACCAGCCTGTCTGCATAACGGGCCGCTGCAGACAAGTCATGCGAAATCATTACAATTGATAAATCATACCTGGTGCGCAATTCACTTATCATTGAATAAAAAATATTCAAACCTCCGGCATCCACTCCGCTGACCGGTTCATCAAGCAGAAGAATATCGGGTCTTGGACTGAGGGCCAGTGAAAGCAGAACCCGCTGAATTTCACCCCCGGAGAGGTGTCCCAGTTTTCTGCCAACTAAATGTAATGAGTTTACTGCTGATAAAGCCTCTTCGGTCAATTTTCGAGCTTTTTTATCCCCAAAAAGCCATCTGGGCTTATTACTTAAACTTAAGGAAAACAGATCTTCAACCGTAATAGGTGCCGCGAGATCAAACTGAAGTTTCTGGGGTACATATCCAATCCGCGGTTTCATTCCTTCGCTGGAGCCGAATCGATGAAATTGAATTTCACCGTAAAATGGTATCTCGCCGGCTACTGCCTTAAGAAGAGTCGATTTTCCCGCACCGTTGGGACCTACTATAATGGTAAATTCTCCGCAATGAAAATGCAGATTCACCTTATCTATAATAGTCTGCCCGGAGAGGGTCACTCCCAGTCCATTAAGTTTTGTGCAGCATCCGCGGCATGCAATTCCCGGTACTTCAGTCACTTCAGAGCCTTTTTTAATGTCTCCAGATTGCCGCCCATTATGTTCAGATAAGCATTTTTGTCAAGGGGACCAGTTACGACCGGGTCTAAAGTGTAAACATCTATTCCGGTTTCCCGTGAGATGGTCTGTGCCGCTGAAGGTGAATACTGCGGTTCGACGAAGAGCGCCTTTACTTTTTTCTGTTTGGTTGTTTGGATTATTTTCATAAGTTCTGCCGCGTTCGGCTCTGCTCCCGGTTCCTGCTGAACAACTGCAGCAATTTTCAACCCGAATTCCTGTGCGAAGTAGGGAAAAGCCTCGTGGAAAGTGATAATTGACTGACCCTGGTAGTCTGCAAGCTCCTGGTGCATTTTTTCCTTGAGTTCATTGAGTTTCGCACAGTAAATTTCTGCATTTTTCATGTATTGTGAAGCATTTGCGCTGTCCCATTCTGCAAGTTTACGGGCAATTGTGGTAACCTGTTTCATGGCAAGCGTAATACTTACCCAGACATGCCCGTTTGTTTCCTCTTCTTGATGCATATGGAGAGGATCATGACCCTCATTTTCCTCACCTTTGAGAAAATCAATTCCCTCGCTGGCATCGATTACCAGTAAAGAACTGTCGGAAAGTGTCTTGTCCAGAAATGTTTCCATTCCTCCGCCGTTTATAACTAGAACTGACGCCTTTTCAAGTCTGGCTGCATCTCCGGGAGTGAGCTGATAGTCATGAAGACAACCAGTCTGAGATGAGGTCAAATTCACAATTGAAATATTCTCCACTCCATCGGTAACATTCAGTGTAGAAATATACAAAGGATAAAAAGAGGTGAGAATCTGCTTCTGGTTTTTAACCTCCGACTTGCACCCGGCTAAAATGATAAGACCTGTACAGAGAAACCAAATGAGAGATTTCATTTTCGATCCTTGCTTTCTAGAGAACATTCTTTGCAGCTTCCATATACTTCAAAGCAATGTCCCTCAATAGTGAACTGGGCATTTTGTGATTGTATCTGAACCGATTCCAGAGGGCAAAAATCCAGTGGAATGGTCCGATGGCATTTTCTGCAGATCAGATGATGAATATGCTTTTTTGAGGATAGAAGATAGCGCGCGGAGGCATCAAAAGAGTAACGCACTGTATTCACCAGTCCGCCTTCCTCCATCTTTTCCAGATTTCGGTAAACGGTGGAAAGATTGAGATTTGGGTGAGAAATCAGTAATTCGCGATGAATCTCCTCAGCAGTAAGGGGAGCAGTCATCCTGGACAGGTAGTCAACTATGGCGGCGCGTTGAGGTGTATGTCGCTGGCCGATTCTGTATTTAGCATTCATTTGGAGTAAAATAGCTCATGACCGAGTTTGTTGCAAACCATTCGCAATTAGTTGTGTGTCGTCCTTATTTATCCAAGGGATATCCAATCTGCTTGACCACTTCTTCCTTATTTTTTATACTTACTGTGGCACTAGGCATAACTTCCTGAATACAATGGAAATGCGCATGAAAATACTGCATACGGCAGACTGGCAAATAGGCATGAAAGCCGCACATCTCAAGGGAGCAGGTTCAAGAGTTCGTGAAGAGCGGCTTCGGTCGGCTCGGAGAGTCATAAAGCTGGCTAACGAGAATAGGGTGGATCTTGTGATTCTGGCAGGTGATACTTTTGAGGATCACAGCGTTAGTCCCTTTACCGTCAGAGAGGTGATCGCTATTCTGGAAACTTCAGATGCTCCTGTTTTTGTATTGCCCGGCAATCATGATTATCTATGCTCCGGGTCGGTATGGCACTATTCGGACTGGGAAAAATCGGATAAAATTACAATACTGAAGAATTTCCAACCAATAGTTGTGGAAGGTGCCACTCTTTTTCCCTGTCCGTCTACAGAGAGAAAAAGTGCCCTTAACCCCATGGCCTGGATTCCACTGGAAAAGAGCAGCGGCTTCAGAATAGCGATTGCTCATGGTTCGGTTGAGGGGATAGAGATGGAAAATCCGGACTCTCCGATTCCACGGGATATTACTGCACAAAAAGATTTGGATTATGTGGCGTTGGGCCACTGGCACTCTTTCGCCAAAATCGATACTTCTACAGGGTGCAGGATGGCTTACAGTGGCACTCATGAGCAGACCAGATTCGGGGAGCGGGACAGTGGCAATTGTTGTCTTGTTACTTTGAAATCAAAGAATGATTTACCTGAAATCGTTCAGGTAAAAACCGGGGGACTTTCATGGGAAAGCAGTATAATTACCATAACTGCAGCTGGTGAACTGCAGAAATCGGCAGAATTTCTTTTTGAGACGGCTTATCCTGAGTCAACCCTCCTTAGAATCGAATTTCAAGGGGTTTATCCCATGGAGGAGATTGACATATTAGGTAGGCTGAAAGCGTTGGAGGAATCAGGAAAGTTTCTCTTTTGTGAAATACGTACTGAAAGGCTTCATGTATTGCAGACTGATCTTTCATGGATTGAGCAGATTTCGGAACCTTTTTTAAAGATGACTGCCGAGCGAATCGCCCGAGGGGAAAATGGAATTGCCGAGCAGGTTCGTGAGCGGGCGTTACTTGAGTTGTACACTATTTTCAAAGGCAGTCTCCGTTGATTATCAGAACCATTACACTTGAAAACTGGCGTTCATTCAAGGAACCTTATACTGTTGTATTGACAGATGGTTTAAATATTATCTACGGAGACAATGGGCAGGGCAAGTCCACCTTGATGGAAGCCTTGAGGATGGGTTTTTTCGACAGACACTCTACAGGGGGCGATGAGGTAAAGCGATTGAAGCCCTGGGGCTGTGAACTCAGTCCCCAAGTGCTCATAGAGTTTCAATATAAGGGGACTGAATATCGTCTTACCAAAAGATTCATTACAAAAAGTTGTCTGGTCGAAAAGGTGGGTTCTTCCGGCGAGTATGAACGCTTTATGGAATCAGATTCTGCAGACGAGTGGCTCAGAGGCATTTTGGGTGGAGAATCAGTTGGTAGAGGTTTATCAAAGCAGGAGCACCTTGGTCTAGCCCGGTTGTTGTGGATTCCTCAGGGATCGATGGATTTTGGTGGGTTGAGCAGCACTATGAAAAATTCCATCTCCGGGCAGAATCAAGGCAATTTGACTTCAGTGAGTACATTTGAGGTAGCATTAAAGAAGGAGTACCTGGCTTTTTTTACTGAAAAAGGGAGTCCTCGCCAAACTGCCGGCAGCATTTCTGATCTGCAAAACCGATTAGAAGAATATCGTAAGGAACTACAAAAGCTGCAAAAGGATCTTTCCAGGATGGATTCTCTTAGAGAGAATTTGAATTCTGGAGAGGTAAAAGTGCGTTTGTGGCAAGAGGAAATAGAAACTCTGAAAAATAAGATAAGGCTCTCTGAAGAAAATCTCAAAAGGTTTAATACATTAAAAAACTCTATTGACTCGATAAAAGATAAAAGAGACATATTGCAGGGCCAGATAGACAGTCTACAGAAAACTATTGTTGATATAAAAGAAACTGATCACAAATTGGCTTCCGAAAAGGAGCAGTTAAGTTCGTTAGGCGATCAGTTTATAAAGATCAATAAAGCTCTTCAGGAAATTGAACTGAAAATCGAACAGGAGAATATCAGTAAAGGAAAACTCCTGAAGGAAGAAGAGGTGGCGGACAATTATCGAATAATGTGTTCAGATGCGATTCGGTACAATGAGTTCAAAAAGAGGCTGATGGAAGTTACTGCCCGGGAAGAAAAGTTTCGGCAGCTCCAGTCAAGCTTTGAGCAGGTAAACAAGAAGTTGGGCGCCATAAAAACTGTTGATAAAGAGAAGCTACTTGAGTTAAGGAGTTTAAAGGATGAGCTTAGCAGGGCCGAAAGTGCGTTACATGCTTCTACATTGAAGTTGGAATTTAAAGCTGAAACCTGTATAAACTGGAAGCCTCTCAGTGGCGAGCCTTCTGAGGAAAAGGAGATTTCATCGGGGGAGAGTGTTTTTCTGGAAGGTCTGGGAAAGTTGACGGTTCATATTCCTGAAATTGGATTGATAAAAATTTCGGGGCCAGTGGATCAGAATGCTGAAAAACTGCAAAAGAAGATTAGTGACATTAGAAATAAGCTTGGCTCATATAGACAGGAATTCGGTACTGATAATGCAGAGATATTGCAGGACAGATTGCAGAAAGCATCTGAACTGACAAAGGAAGTCAACAGTATTCGCGAGATGATGAAGCAGGTTCTTGAAGGCAAGTCTTTCGGCCGGGTTCTGCAGGAAGCCACCAACTTTAGAGCTGTACTAGAGGAGCTTGAGAGTAAATATCCGGAATGGAAAAGTACTATGCCAGTGGTTGAACAGTTGTCGCAGCAGGCAGAAAGCAGTGCCAGACAGATTCGTAGCAGGGGAGAGGAAATTCAGCTTCGGGAAAGAGCTTTGCTTTCGGAGAAAGCGACTATGGCCGAGCGTGCTGGCGACCTTAAGAGACGCACTGAGGAACACCAGACAATGCTGGAATCACTCGCCGTCAAGTCTGCTCAATTGCGTAATAGTAAAACCGTTTCTGAGTTGGAAACCGAACTGAGTATCCTTTCCGGAAAGTTGTTCCACGTTGAACAGGATGAGCAGCTCCGGAAAGTGGAGATGGAGAAAATCGGGGATGACCCGGAGCCTGCCCTTGTTGAATACAGGGGGAAACTTGAATTTATAAATCGGCTTTATCAGGAAAAGCTACAGGATATTTCCCGAATATCCGGTGAACTGGCGACTCTTGGTGGTATGGGTATATACAGCGAAATAGGCGATTTAGAGGAAAAAATTACTTCCCTTCAGGGTACAATCGAATTCAATTCACTCAGGGCGGAATCTTTAAAGCTTATCTGGGACACTCTGGATCAAACCCGTCGCTTAGTACAGGAGCAAGTTTCTTTTCCAGTCGAGAAAAGGGCAAGTGACCTTTTCTCTCAAATTAATCCAAGGCGTCGGGGTATGATTAAACTTGACACCAATTTTCGGGTGTGTGGCTATATACCGGAGCTTTTAAGTGAAGCGGCGGCATCGGTAGACAATCTTTCCGGGGGTGAAAGGGAACAGCTATACCTGTGTACCCGTCTGGCTCTGGCCGAAAATTTGATTGGCTCAGAAGCGGGAAAGCAGCCGCTTATTCTAGATGATTTTCTCACCTACACAGACTGCAATTGCCTTGGAAAAATAAAAAGGCTGATACTGTCCATGAGTTCGCAGTACCAGCTGATAATTCTTACCTGTCATCCAGAACGGTACGGGGATATGTCAAATGCCAATCTTGTTGAAATCAGAAATTGAGAGTCAGCCTTTTTTGACTTCGGGTGTTTTAAGTGCTATTTCCATGGCAAACTCTCCCAGAGAAGAGGTGAATGGCACAACGATAGTAGGAATCCCTCTTTGACTGGCAACCTGATGGTCCTTACCAATGACAACTTTGGGGAGGGAGATCGAAAGGTTATAATTTGTCAAATGTTGCTTTGCGTTTCCGGCAACAATGTTAGCCAGTTCTCCAACACCGTCAGCAACTTCATCCCCGATAATTTTTATTTCCATTCCTAACAGAGCCGAAACCACTTTGAGTGCGATCACCTTGGGAAAACTCAAACAAATAGAACCTTGAGCTTCCCCTGACAAACCGATGATTCCTGAGACATCGTAGGTGTGAACGATACTATTTTTAAGTGCCACTTTTCCAGGCTTGATATCGGTATTGAGCATCTTTTTGAAAGTCTCTATTGTACTGACGATAAAAGGATTGACATAAGCTACATCCATAGTGTTCTCCCAACAAAAGTAGTATACCTGAGTAGAATGATTATATCATCTCTTGAAACAGGATGCAATATTTTTATCGATGGACAGTTCAGATCAAAACAAGCTTCCTGTTTACATGACCCATTCCTCTTAACTTATTGATTTTTAAGCGAAAGCCATCAAGAGAATGCTTTATTCTCCGCGGGTTGGCACAAAAAATGCATGATGCAGAATTGTTGCCGGTGATAATTCGGCTGAAAAAAGTTTTGTTTTTGGAGGTAATGGTGAACAAGTATTTGTTTGTAGTGCCGAACTGCACTAGAGGAACGGCTGGTTGCGAGAAAATGAAAACTTGTCTGACTACGGCCAAAGGGCTTGCCGAATCAGGGAATGTTGTAAAACTTATTCTTGACGGGATAACAGTGCTTCCTCTTGAAAGTGAATCTGAGGTGAATGAATTTTCAATACCGAACAAGTCGGAAAATGGAAACCTTTTAGGTCACTACATGGAAAAGGGTTATGCAGTTATCAGGTTTTAAGAAATTCAGTCGGGCTTTATCCTGTTATTAAGCATGTGCATATTATATTTTTTCCATAATAAATTTTTTCTTAACAAAGAATAGTGGTTATGGCTGTTGAAACTAATGGCGTTCTGCTGGTGGAGGATAATCCTGACGATGTAGTCCTCACTTTGCGGGCTTTTAAGAAAAACCAGATTGATGCTCAGGTTGATGTGGCCAGCGACGGAGAAGAGGCTCTTCGGGTGCTGCAACAGCGAATTGAAGCCAACCAGAAGCTTCCAGCATTAGTGTTGCTTGACCTGCAGCTGCCCAAAATCAGTGGCCTCGAAGTGCTTAAGCATATTCGGGAAAACAGCGATCTTAAAGACTTGGTTGTAGTTGTCCTTACGACTTCAAATTTAGAGAGAGATATGAGTACAGCCTACAAATTAGGTGCAAACGACTATATCAGGAAACCTCTGGACCTCTCTACTTTCAACCAGATCGTTAAGGAACTTTCTGCCACATGGTTGGGCTTGTAAATTACCTTGCACCTATTTAACAATAAAATGTATATACAAATCAGTAGTTAAAAGCCACACATTTTTGCTTTCGGAAGTCACGCTAATGCCAGAAGTCAAATTACTTTTCGTAGAAGATTCAGAAAATGATGCATTGCTGATAATCCGGCATCTTGAACAGAACGGGTTCAACCTTGTTTTTAAGAGGGTGGAAACCCCTGAAGAGCTCAGCGAGAGTTTGAGTAAAAAATGGGATTTGGTTCTTTCCGATTACCTTTTACCCAAAATGAATGGTCTGGATGCTTTTAAACTGGTAAAGCAAACAGACCCTGACCTTCCTTTTATTCTCGTTTCCGGAAACATTGGAGAGGAAACGGCCGTGGAAGCCATGCGCAGTGGAGTTCACGATTATATTCTAAAGGACAATCTTCAAAGGCTGGTCCCTGCGCTGGTTAGGGAACTGAAGGAGGCGCAGCTTAGACGTGATCATCGTCAGGCTCAATATGATTTGGAGCTGGCACGGGAGGAGATGGAGCGGCAGAAGCGCCATGAACAGGAGATGATTTTGCTGAGTAAACTTGTCTCCGGAATAGCCCATGAGGTCCGAAACCCGTTGAACGCCATTTCTGCTCTCCTGGAAGCTCTTTTTCAGGAAATTGGCGATAATGAATTATCTGAAATTTATAAGCCTTACGTTACAACTCAGGTGGAGCGCTTGAATAAACTGATGAAGAGTCTCCTGGAACTGGGAAGAACGTCAGATGTCGGCAGCTTCGTGCTTTTTGATTTAGAGGATCTGTGTCGCAGCGCAATACAAAAATGGAACAACTCCGAAAACAGTTGTATTGTGTCTTTCGAAAATAAAAATTCAATCTCGATTAAAGCTAAGGGCGATTTTTCCAGACTTCAGCAGGTGTTAAACAGCATTTTCGAAAACAGCCGCCATTTTTCTCCAAAAGGATGCACCATACGGCTGATTCTGGAGAAAAAAGATAAAAATGCGGTTCTTTCAGTGATTGATAATGGTTCAGGGATAAAGCCTGAACATCTGGACAAGGTTTTTGACCCCTTTTTCACTACCAGAAAAGCCGGAACCGGTTTGAGCCTGGGCATTGCGCGCAGAGTCATTGAATCTCATGGTGGAGATCTGCAAATCTCCAACAATGAACACCTTTCAGGCTGCACAGTTACTATTTCTCTCCCTCTGGTTTAGTTCAGTTAAAGGCATTCCGGCCTGATTTCTATGCCATTTTTCAGCATTCTTTTCTTCCGCATTGCATAGAACATTATTTTATAATAAGATTTTCCTGTGATTATAACGTACAACGGGGTTTCAATCGTGAGAGCTATTACATTTGTATCTCTATTTTTAGCGGTTATGGTTTTCATTTTATATGCCGAAAGTGTTCCTGAAACTAAGAGTAATATTGCAGTGATGACTCTTAAGGCAGGAAACGGCATATCTGAAGGTGAAGCGGAGCTGATCACCGATCGTTTGCGCACTGAGCTTTTTAAAACCGGACTGGTAAACGTTATGGAGAGAGAACAGATGCAGGAGATCTTGAAGGAACAGGGGTTTCAGCAGTCAGGGGCCTGTTCGGATGACGCCTGCATGGTGGAGATGGGGCAATTGCTGGGGGTCAGCAGTATGGTGGCAGGGTCACTGGGAAAACTGGGTGGACTCTTTATGCTCAATCTTCGCATCATCGAAATAAAAACCGGTAAGATATCCGCAGTAGTGTCGAAAGATGTAAAAGGAGATATCGAGAATGTGGTAGGGGAGATTCCTCCCGCTGTAAAAGTGCTCATAACTGGTGAAGAGAGAGATAACAGGACTCAAAGTGCTGATATTCTTCAGAAGGAAAAAAATGTTTCAGAAGTGAAAATGCTCAGAGCACGTGCTGAAACAAGAAGAATTCCCGAGGATGAGAAAAAAAGTATTCAGAGTCGAAATGAGAATGTAAACAGGTCTTCCGTTTCATTTGTGTATGAAACTTTTGGTGAGGGCTCGATTGAGAATAAATACGGTAACACCATCTTAATAAAAGGAACAAACGACTCTGTTACTTTTATGAATACCAGTAGGACAACAGATCTGCCTTATTTCGGCATTCAGTTGCGGTACAGTATGAAAATCGGAACAAAATTCAATATCGGTATTGGTCCTGGAATAAGGGTAGGGATGGAATCCTACTCCAGAAAAGATTTCTTCAACACTGAACTAATTCAGAGAGAATTGACTATTACTACTGGTGAAGTTTTCCTTCATACCGGATTTGACTACTCAAAGAAATTCGCATCCACCTGGAAGTTCAATTTGGGATTTAATATGGATTGGGAGATACCAGTAACTATTTACGAATACCAAAGAAGAGGTCTTTTGGACTATCCATTGGAGTCTGATTCCCGGGCAGAAGGTAAGTTGGTTTTTGGATACAAGCTTGGTATAGAAAAATTGTTAGGGAGAGACTGGGGGCTATCACTTGATTTTTTGCAAAGAAGCTTGAGCCAGCAAATTGACTTTGATTTTGATGAGGCAAATTCGGGAAAGCTATCCACTACCGGTTCTTATAAAGTAATTTATCCCAGATTCGGACTGGCTCTGATCGTAAGCCGCTATTTGTAATTCCGCTTTCTAATCTGCTCCACCCATTCAAAAGGAAAAATAATGAGGGCGTTTGTTCTTTTTTTACTGATGATCATCGGTTCGGCATTAGCTTTTAACCAGCCGCATTTAAAGTGGAAAACAGTCGAGACAGACAGATGCATTATTCACTACTATGATAAGACTGAACCGGTTGTTTACGCGGCATGGAAAATTGCAGATGAGGCACTCCTGAGTCTCTCCAAACTGTACGATTATAAGCCTAAAAGCAAAGTCAATATAGCCCTGGCAGACTATGATGATTTCAGTAACGGATTCGCTGATTACCTTTCAGGCAGTGTTATGATATGGATACCGGACAGCCGTTTTGAGATGAGGGGATTTAATACTTGGCTGAGAAATGTCATAACTCATGAACTTACTCACATAGTTACCCTGGAGTGTCAGCGTACCAGCCTCTTTAATATAACCGCAAAGGCGAGCATACAGTCTGAAAGATCCCAGATTCTTATACAGGAGCCCTTTGCGTTTCAGACACCTTTTCCGGCATGGGTGGTGGAGGGTATTGCTCAGCTTGAAACATCCAAAATGGGTAACGATTGTTGGGATTCCCGCAGGGACATGGTGCTTCGTACAGCAGCACTGAACGGCACCTTACTAACTCTGGATCAAATGGGCCAATTCAGTCATGACGCCTATGGTAATGAAATGGTTTACAATCAGGGTTTTTCACTCATCGGGTTTCTTGATCATCAAATCGGCTCTGACAAGCTTCGTCAAATGTATAAGCTTGCATCTGAACAGAAGATTAGCGTTGATGAATACATTTATCGGGTCGGCAATAAATCGATACAGGAATTTTACAGTGAATGGGTCGATAGTATTACAAAAAAATATCAGAATATTAAATCAGAAATAAATCATGACTCCATGGAAATCCTTTGGTCAAAAGGCTATACAAACATGCTTCCCCGGGTATCAGCAAAGGAAAAATATGCTGGGTGGCTTACCAGTAGTGGCGATGATGCCAACAGTACAGAACTCGTGATTCGTGATCGTTTGTCGGACCGGCTGATTGCGCGTATTCCCAAGGCCCATACAGCCTGGGATTTCCGTGGTGATACCACTATATATTATGTAAAATCAGAGCAACCCGACAGAAACGGATGTTTTGTCAATAATATCTTTATGAAAAGCATTATTCACGGGGATGAGCGCAAACTCACCCGCAACGGACGCATTTACGGAATGGCAGCTTCACCAGTCAAAAACGAACTGGCCTGCATCAGATATGGCAATTCACGGTATTCGATAGAGCTTTTTGACCTTAAAACCAAAACATTCAAGCTTCTTTATCAGGGTATCCCTGGAGAATGTATCGTGGATTTGTCTTATGATCCCAGTGGAAGCGGAAGGCTGGTGTTCTCAAAACTTTTCCAGGGAAAGAGCAGACTTTTCATTTTAGAAACCGATTACACTGTAACCCCCATCGGTCCTGCAGTTGCTCAGGAAGAAACGCCATACTGGGCTGATGATGGTCGGATTTATTACAGTGCAGATTATGATGGTATCTACAATATATACTCTGTTTCCATCTCAGCTGATACTACCCTTAAAAAGCATTCTTCAGTTATCGGGGGGACCTTCTGCCCAGTAAAGCTTAAAAGTGGAAACCTGCTTGTTTCTAACTACCAGATGTCAGGTTATTCGATTGCCAGTTTTAAGCCGGCTGATGATGACGTTGATCGGCCTGTGGAGAAAGGGTGCACCTTTCAGGATCTTCCGTCAACCAACAGTCCTGTTAAAATTCATTCCAGACCCTATGAAGCCAAAAAGCTTAGATCTGTTAAACAGATATCAGTTGCTCTGGAGCACACTAAAGATGCACCTATAGACATTAAAGCAGATACATCAACAACTTTCTTCGGAGGAGGGTTAGTAAGCTCTTCATCTGATGCACTGGGAAAAAACACCTCCTTCTGGTCTATATCCGGCGGGTTACTAAATGAGACTAACATGACTTCAGAAAATTTCCAGTCTTTCTGGGCTGATGGCGTAAGTCAGATGGAAAATATGAAATCCACCGTGAAACAAAGCCAGGGGAATGAGTATTTAAAGAAAATAACTTTAAACAAAACAGCTCATCAAATATTGCAATTCTCCAAAGCTTTGAACATTAGTACTGCATCAAATGATTCTGACCTTAAACCCTCAAGTGCAAATGTGCTCTATATTGCCCCGGGAATTGGATTTGAAAACCATAGTCATGCAGTATCCTTCGGTGGTCAGGTAAGTGCGGCTCTTTTCCCCGGTCAGTTACCGCTGATCAATACCGGAGGATTTCTGAATAGGGATTTTACATCTGATTTTTCGGCAGGAGTTAATGTGGAAGCTCTTTTGTATGGTCCTTTACCCATATCTGCTCAGGTACCTGTTTACCTCCGTTTTCAACATCTTGGCAAGTACAACAAACAAATAAACTATAATTATGCGAATCTTACCTATTTTGAACTGTTCGGGGGCCCCGGGTACAATCTGATACCAGATGAATCAGATGATTCGATTTTGATAGGAGTATCATCTCTTATTAGCGGGCTTGCATTTCAGCATGGATTCCTTTTAGGCAGATCCAGCTCTCTAGTGCTATTCACTTCCGAGTCTCTGGAAAAATATGATCTTTCCTTGAGTGATCCTTATGGTTACCTTTTAGGCTATTCCGATTTGTATTTTACTTCTGCAACGGGAATCGAGGCAAATTTCCCCATTGCAGGAAAGATCAATCGTGGCCGGTATTGGTATTTGGATGCTCTTTTTGGTAAGGTCGGGTATACATTGTATATGAGAGGTAACAGGGAATTCTTTAATTCAACTCCTGATTATGAACTTTTTACTGAACCACACTGGGATGATACAAAGCTGAGAGTGGGGCATTTCATCACAGGAGAAATCAGCCTTGGAATCTATAAACATTCAAACTTTTTCAGAACACTTGCACTAAGACTCGATTATGAGATTCTCAAGGATTTTTCTGCATTTAGTTTAAAACTGGCGTTCTGAGCCTCCGGTGATCAGAATGGGCAGAATTTATTTTTAATGTATGGATAAAACTGCCGTTCTTATGCCAAACTGGATCGGGGATTTCTTCATGGCGCTTTCAGTAGTAAGGCGTCGTCATGAAGCCGAAGGTGAAAAGATAACCCTGATCATTCCGGAGAAACTGAGTTGTCTTACCTATCTCCTTACAGATCAGCCTTTTATACTTTATCGTCGAAATAGTGCACACCAGTTTAAAGACACTGTGGCAGAGGTTAATAAGGAGCATTTTAAATCATTGTATCTGCTTCCTCACTCTTTTTCGGCGGCGTTTTTTGGGTTCAGAACAGGAATCAGGCATCGTAGAGGCATTAGTGCCGAAGCCCGTTCGTTACTTTTAACCGACAGAGTTCATCCCAAGTTCGCAACACGTTCCCGTCACCTCACTGATGAGTATTCCTGTCTTCTTGAAATTGAGTACAAAGCTCCTGAATGCTGGAACGCACCATCCTACCCATATAAGTTGGATACCAAGGAACAGATAGTCCTCTGTCCGGGGGCAGCTTTTGGACCGGCTAAAAAGTGGCCCTATTTTGCCGAACTTGTGGCTCTGTTTCCTGATTATCACTTTGTCATCCTTGGGGACAAGCGCGACCAGCAGAGCGGAGAGCAGATCGCTTCAGTATTTGGACCACGTGTCAGAAATCTGGCGGGAAAAACTACCCTGGAGCAGGCAATTAATGAGATCGTCTCCTCTTTGGCTGTGGTGTCCAACGATTCCGGTTTAATGCATGTGGCCGGGTTTTTTGGAACACCGGTGGTTGGGATTTACGGTTCCACATCGCCCATTTGGACCAGGCCTCTGGGGCCTTTGGTACAGATCGCCTGTACAGATTGCGACTGTTCACCCTGTTTTAAAAGAGTGTGCAAGCGAACGGAAAATCAATACTGCTGTCAAAAAAGCATTACTCCTGATAAAGTAGCCGAACTGCTGCGCTCAGTTATCAGGTCACCAGATTCGAAAGTGAAAAGATGAAGATCAGTGGGTTTTCCTTTGCCAGAAATGCGCAAAAACTCTATTATCCTGTTGTGGAGTCCATACAATCAATATTGCCGATTTGTGATGAATTTGTCATTGCCGTTGGTCGTGGAGATGAGGATGATCAGACAAGGGAACTGATTACATCTATAAACGATCCCCGCATTAAAATCATCGATACAGATTGGGATGGGAATCAGGGATCTCACGTTTTTGCCCAGCAGACCGACATTGCCCTTCAGCAGTGTAGTGGAGATTGGTGTTTTTACATTCAGTGTGATGAAGCGATTCATGAAAAAAGCCTGCCGGTGATAAAGGCGAAGTGCCTTGAGTATCTGAATAATAACGATGTGGAAGGGCTTTTGTTCAGATATTTGCATTTCTGGGGTGATTATGACCATTTTCATGTCAATCATGCCTGGTACCCAAGGGAGATTCGGGTTGTAAGAAATAGAATCGGAGTGCGTTCTTATCGGGATGCACAATCCTTCAGGATTGGGGAACGGAAGTTGCAGGTTGCTTCGGTGGATGCGGAAGTGTTTCATTATGGCTGGGTTCGGCCACCTTATCTTATGCAGAAAAAACGAGTGGAGTTCTCAGGGGCTTACATCGGCGTTAAAGCCGCACAGGAAAAGTTCCGGGATGCGCCAGCCGATTTTGACTATGGGGCACTCGGGAGATTAAGAGTTTATAAAGGTAGTCACCCGGCAGTCATGGGTCCCCGCATCTCTCAACACGATTGGAAGGATTCCCTCAATATGGGTAAACGGTCAGCTGTTCGTCATAAGCATGATCGGTTCAAATATCGGTTGCTCACATTTCTGGAGCAGAAAGTTCTGGGTGGTATGCAACTTGGAGGGTTTAGAAATTACAAGTTGGTTAGAAAGCAATGAAGTATCTGAAATGTAGTCTGATTCTACTTCTGTTCTTCTCTAATCCCTGGGTGCAGGCTGCACCCGACCGCCTCTCTTCAGCTTTCATTATGCCCGGGATTTATCTGTCCTTCAATTCCAGAGAGGGTTATCGAAAGTTTGATAATTTCAGTGAACTGCAACTGGTTGAGCGGAAGCCGCTTGCCATTGTGGGGTTAATGGGGGGCAAAAGGTTTGCCTTGAATAACGGGTTCAGGGTCCAGGCTGCAGTCGAGCTTGGATGGGGGTCAACGGCAGAACAAACTCTATCTGGTGTGGAATTGACCGATACGACAGTAAATGTTGTCCGCTACAGTAATATACTCTCGGGAGGGTTTATTACCGATCTGCAGTGGCTTCTTCCTCTTAAAACAAGCAATGTGCGCCCTTTTCTCTTTGCTGGTCCGGGATTTCATGGTGTGTATCTTTACGAATCCGAATTTTCTGAAGATGGAAAGGTGAAAATACTTGACCCGCAGCTTGTACAGGTCATTTGTGCCTCGGTGAGTATCAATGCGGGGACGGGGGTGGAGTTTAAGCTTAACAAGAGGTATGGAGCTGCAATAATCTATCAGTTCCGTTACTGGCAGCCGATCCATTTTACAGAAGTTAGAGATCTTTTCCCCATGGGTGCCGATTACAAAGAATATTTCAATTCACACAGTATTCAGTTTCAGTTGCTCTTTCCACCAAGAAAGCGGAACAACTCGTTTTAGACTTTAAGACGAAACTAATCGAGAGGTCATGACAGTTGCTGCCAATTCTGTCCGGAGTCGGTTGTGAGCAATTTTTACAAATCGGGCACCTTTTGATTGAAGCATTTTTGCTTCGTCCTCAGAAAAGCCGCCCGGAGGACCTATCAAAGACGCGATGTGGGTTCTGTTTTCAAGTAGCGAGTCATCGAAAGTGATGCCATCTTGATGAGCAACTAAGAGTGGAGGCAGGCCTCCAAGAATCGTGGAAAGCTCTGTAGGGGAATCAAGTAGCGGATAATAAGGGTACAGGCATTGCTTCATGGAAACGATCATTTTATAGGTAAATCGTTGAGAGCTTTTCTCCCAACCTGTCCACCAGGGTTTTCTGCAGTGGTCCATTATTAGAGGAACTACCCTCGCCACTCCCAGGGCAGTAGCATGCTCCAGAACAGTTTCGAAATGATCCTTGTCGGGTAATCCCAGTAAAAGTGTCACTTCAGGTTTGGTTCTGGGGACAATTCTTTTTTCTTTAATTACACAACATGCCTTTTTGCCGCATACACCTTCAAATTCACATTCCAGAATCAATCCATGTCCATTGGTGATCTGCAGAGAATCTCCTTTATTGATTCTGAGAACTGAAACAGCATGTTGAGTTTCATTTTCATCAAGGAGAGCAGTTGATTCAGTTACATCAGAGGAGAAAAACAGTTGATGATCAGAATTTTTCATGGAATTTCCTTATCGTATATTCCATAATATACACAATTTCAATGCTTGCTTAAACCAGTTCGGAACTTATAATGCTCTCTATACTCAGTTATCACTACTATTACTTCATTACCATCCTTACAGCCTTATATGTGGTCGCGTTCATGTTTTTCCTTTCACCGCGGTTATCCTATTCAAAAGTATCAAAGAGCTTTGCACTGTTTTTAATCTCTGTTTTGCTGTGGTCTGTAAAAGATTCGCTAGGCACGATGGTGATTCCACTTCTCAGTCATTCACAAAATGTCAAATTTTTAGCTTTTTCATCAGTTTTTTTCCTCATAGTCCCGGCTTGTTCCTTTGATGTTTTCATGAGTATTTGCATGGCTGCAACTGCAAAAACCAGAATAAGTCCAAAATATTTGAAATATGGGCGTTTGATTGCATTCGGTGTGGTCGGGATAAATTATCTGCTTACGATTCACAATCCGGAATTCATGTACAGGGAGTTGACCACATTTGACCATTTTTACGTGTTCAAACCCGGTCCGGGTATTTACCTGTCAATTTTGGTGACCCTCGTTTTCTCTTTTTTCCCATCAGTTTATCTGGTGCTGATTTCTTTCAGGAACATGCGTTCTGAAGCTTTCTTTTTTGGGCTGGGATCGGTCATTTCTGAGATCCTTATCATCACAACCAATTCCTACCCGGGTGCAATCGGGACACACTATAGACTTGGATGTGCCAGTATAGGAATTTTCTGCGCATTCTGTTTTTTCGGGATAAAAAAATATGGCCGAGCCTTCTCTCTGGCAGAAGTTCTTGACGAAAGAAACAAGCTGGAAACAATTGGGAAAAGCCTCCAAAGACTGCTTGACATTCAGAATCAAGACGACATATATCAAAGTATTTGCGATTATGCACGGGAAATATCGGATTCCGCAGCTGTAATGCTTTTCTTTTTTAAGGAAACCCCCCCCCTGCAAAAAGCTTATGTACACAGCATTTCCATGCAGGCGAAAGGGGAGGAGAAACTTTACTTTCTAAAACGAACTACTGAACTTGATTTGATGACCAGCAATGATTCTTTTACGCGATTGCAGTCGGGAAACAGTATTGAATGCGAATCGTTGCTTGAATTGTTCGGTGGCTTCAAAGCGAAGGACTATCAGTATGCTGTCTCCAGCCTTGGAATCGCGCAGATAATCTGCTATCCGTTTACTCATGAGGGAATTGTAAGAGGTGCAGTTTGTCTTCTTAAGCACAGCCGCACCATTAATGTCGATCTTTATTCCATAATTGCCGTACAGTGTTCGCTCGTTCTAAAGTACAGTGCTCAGATAAAGACCATCCAGGAAAAACGTCAGCTTGAGCTGCAGTTGCAGCACTCTCGAAAACTTGAAGCCGTCGGGCAGCTTGCAGGAGGCATCGCGCACGATTTCAATAACATGCTGGCTGGAATCAACGGGTATGCCGGAATTATCAAACGCAAGTTTGGCACTGAAAATCCCGCCATAGGGAAATATGCGGATGTGATTAGCACTGCAGTTGAAAGGTCATCCGACCTTGTCAAGCAATTGCTTGCTTTCGCCAGGAAAGGCAATTACAGTTCTGTTAATTTCGATCTTCATGAATCAATTACAGAGGTTGTCAGGCTTCTTGAACATACAATCGATAAACGAATCATTATTGATTGTAATCTAAATGCACAAAATGCTCATATTACGGGAGATCCTTCTCATATAAATAATGCCATTGTAAATGTTGCTCTCAATGCGCGAGATGCCATGCCGAATGGTGGAAGCCTGCTTTTTGAAACTTGTAATGAGTTTGCGGCTTCCAACGATCAAGTGAAATCGGATCTTACGGAAGGAGAGTATGTAATTTTGAAAGTGACTGATACCGGTATAGGTATTTCTGAAGAGGATCTGCCCAGAATTTTTGAACCGTTCTTCACCACCAAGGACGTGGGTAAAGGTTCGGGACTTGGGCTGGCCAGTGTATATGGCATAGTAAAGGAACACAGGGGAACAATCAAAGTCAGTTCATGTTTGGGAAAGGGGACCACCCTGTCCATGTATTTGCCAGTATCACTCAACCCTAGTGTTCAGATCCATGATAACAGTCAGGATGTGTTTATTACTGGAAAAGGAACCGTTTTACTTGTTGATGATGAGCAACTGGTAAGAGAAATGGCATCAGACCTTCTTCGGGATCTTGGATATGCGGTTTTCACTTGTCCGGATGGCGCAAAAGCTGTTGAAATTTATCAGGAAAACTGGAGATGCATTGATATTGTGGTGCTTGATCTGATGATGCCTGTGATGGATGGGTATGATTGCTATGATGAGTTGATCAAGATTAATCCAGAAGTGAAGGTAATAGTCTGCAGTGGTCATTCAACAAAGAAAAAGAAGCTCAATTCAGAAAAAGGTGCAGTTTACTTTATGCACAAGCCGTATGTGGCCTCTGAATTGTCACGCGCAGTTGCATCGGTAATGAAAAAAGAAAGTTCTGCATCTACACTGCCGACAAGTGAAGATGATCTTTAAGCAGATTTAGGAGTCCCGAAGTATCAGCTCGGGAATATTCAGTCTTCAGGGTTGTGCAGAACTGTATATGATCTCTACCCTGTCTATAGTCCGGTTCTTTTGGCGGGTGAAGAAGATAGCGTTCGATAAGTTCTGTATCAGAGTGTACCATCAGGCTTGATTGATAATAGTAAAGCATGGGTCTGGTTCCCAGATAAAGCGAACTCCCCAGGATTTTCTTTCCCTTTATAGCTAAATCACTTATACCCATTTTTTCCACATCATTGATTCCGGCACAAGAGAGGGCTCTGATAAAACCTTCATGGACTCTATTAAAGATGTCAAGCGCACCATCTTTGGTCTGTCGGTTCCCCACAATAACGGTGATCAGCATTCCCGGGGACAATACTACTGTCCCTCCTCCACCGCGCCGTTCAAGAATGGGCACTCCGTTTTTAGCGCATCTTTTAAGATGGATCTCTTTTTCGGCTTTGCATGATGGTCCGTGAACGATTTCGGTTTGTTCCTGCCAGTAAACGTGGATGAAAGGCTTTGGCTGTGATGCTCCGTAGATGAAGAGAGCATCGTTTTTGCGAGGCTTGCCAGGGAACACCGGTAACTCAATCACGGACACTCCCTTTTTTAACAAACCGGCTGCTCATGACCAGAGCAATGTATGAAAGGAAGGGCAGCAGCTTGCCCATTGGGGGCGTTTTTATGTGAATGGCCCTTGAGGGACACATTTCATGACAGCAATAACATCTGATACACTCTTCGTAATCGTAAACTGGAGGCGTTTTCGCCTGTTCTCCCTTTTTCCAGGCTAACGCTTTGGGATCCACCGGACACACCTGAATGCATCGGCCACATCTTGTGCATTTGTTTTTCTTTATTACCGGACGGGGGGTTACCGCTTTTTTAATTCCCCTCAGAAATCTGCTTCGAGGCATGGGAAGAACAGGTCTGCGCACGACTTTGAACTCTTTATCGATGAACTGCTCAAATGGATCTCCCGCAAGCTCTATTTCCTCTTTTAAGTAGGTCCCGAGGCCGGCTTCTTTTCCCGGTTTTGATGTGGTTACAAATGAGGGGTCCAGATCAATGATGCGGGCTGCCACCGAATCCAGTGCAACAGGGTCGGTGGAGAACAGTAAAAGGCCCAGCTTCTTTGGATCTCCACTCTGCGGACCGTTTCCCTCCATCGCCATAATTGCATCCATGATGTAAAGCCTGGGTTTAACGGCTGAACAAATATCAACCAGTAGCTTTGAGAATTCAAAGATATCCGGAAATCGAGCGTGGTACTCGCCTTTTACCATCCCCGGAACGCATCCGTACTGATTTTTGACCGCCCCGGTTAATCTGGTCAAGCCATGAGTTTTTAATTTTGCCAGACTGATCACCCCGTTGGCCTCGGTTATTCCTCTGGCAATCATTAGTCTTTTACTGGTGAGCCCCTCCGGATACGCCACCGCAATGCCCTGATTGAAATCCGCCAATTCCACCCCAAGTCTTTTGGCTATTTCTGAATGTCCGCATTTTTTTAGCGCACCTGCTGGAGTTTGCAGTCCGGCAGGAGAATCCCCGTAGACCAGTTTTGCCCCGCTTGGCTGGAAATGTCTGATTACTGCCTCAAATACAGCGGGATGAGTGACTACGCATTTGGCCGGGTCAGTTCCCCAAAGAATATTGGGTTTGAAAAGGATTGTTTCATCGGAAGATGCATACTGTGCTACTCCTCCCAGAAGGTTGAGTCCCCTGTTCACTGCCGCATCAACTTCAGCCTGGTCATAGGAATTACATGCGATCAGCACTACTTTTGATTTTTTTGTCACGGTTTTCCGGTCTCCGGCTAAGAAAATGAATTCAGGCAGGTTCTGGCAAGTAAGTTGCGCATGGCCCTTTGCGGGCCAGCGCCATAGAGACTAAGCTTTTTCTCCAGCTTTTTTCATTTTCTTCTCCGCCCTTTTCTCCTTGAGCGATTTGCTGGACTTCTTTTTGTTTTCCTTTTTGACGGTCATTTCCTTGGACATGGACTTCTCCTTTGAAAGGTTGTTAAGCGCCCGGAAAATCACGGCTGATTAGAAATATAATAGAATGATCGTTCGTGAAAGGTCACTTCTCCGCTTTTCGACTCCAGATCTTGTCACCGTTTCGATAAACAGTTCTTACTCGATGAAGAGGAATGGTGATAAAGCGTCCCAGAGGGTCTGTGATGGTGAAGGAGAGAGGATCAAGGGAACGAATTTTTTCCAGGGGGATTTTTATTATACCGGAGACCCGGTCCTCATACTCCAGCTCAAAACCGGCTTCACCGAAAGCGGAATCAAAGCGGATGCGGCTTAGGAGTTTGTGAATGGTGATCATGCAGTTTCCTGTGTACTGGTTAAGATGAATTTATATACATAAATGTATACCAAGGGGGTGCAATTTGCATCTTTAGGTCGGATTTGGCAAAACTGGGAAAGCGGTGCGGAGAGATCCTGCTTTTTTAAACGGATAAGGAGGGGGCGGGGTCCATGGCATGCCAGTTGATAGTACTACTGGGTTGGTCTGTAGTGCTTAAGCGCTTTTTGAGCGGAGGTGTAAATGGCTGCGGTTCTGGAAAAAAAACTAAAATTGAACTCTCCCGATGCACTGCTTCTGGCCGCTCTGGTCAATCGGGAAAAACAGATCAGGCACATCACAGAAACGGCTGAGATTGTCATCGTGGGTGGGGGTATCGCGGGGGCGTACCTTGCTTGCTGTCTGGGAGAGGCTGGGGTGAGTGCGGTGGTGCTTGAGCAGAGTTCCAAAATAAGCTATGACGGGCAAACTGCCATTTCTCTCAAGACCCTAAAGTCTTTTCCTCTGCTCAGAGGAGTACAAAAGAGGGCAGACTCCAATCTTGATATAGTTTCCCCTAAAGGCCAGATCCTCAGCCCTTCCCAAGAGGAAAAGAAAATCAGCTTTTTCTCCAGATCAGAGCTGGAAACCTTTTTAGTGGAGGAAGCAATTGCCAGGGGGGCTGTTTTCCATAGAGAGCGGGTTCTTTCCGCACTGCCCGATCGGGGGACCTGGACTGTGCAGACCGAAAACCGAACTGTTAGCTGCCGATTCGTTGTGGGGGCAGACGGGTGGAACAGCATGATAAGGAGTGTGGTTTCAAGCCCCATTTCCAAGGAGGATCTGCTCTTCGGAGCGGGATGTCTGGCGAAAACCTCACAGGGTACAGGGCTTCAGATCCGTTTCCTTGATGATGGTGAATATGTGAGGACCGTAAAATGGGGAGATTCTGCTTCGTTTGGAGTTTTTGGTTCCGCACTCAAAGCAAAAGACATCAGATATACTCTCGACAATCTGGTCAGACTCAGTTTAGGCACTATTCGTCCAGTTTCGCCCTGGGCGGCATTTATCCCCTGTCCTTCTTCAGAACAATTTTATTCCCAGCCCTGTTCGGGAAGAAACTGGATTCTGATTGGAGATGCTGCGGGGCATGTACATCCGTTGAGTGGTGAGGGCATACATTATGCGCTATGGTCAGCGGAACTTGCTTCTCAAGCCCTGTTATGTGGAGAACCACGTCTGTTTGATACTTTATGGCACGATTCCTACGGCTACGAACTCCAAACGGCTGTGAAAATTCGAAATAGTATGATGAAGCATGGAAAATCCGCCGAATGGCTCTTTTCTGTGGCATCTCGCAGTCATACCATAGAGAGATTTCTTACTGATATATCTTTGGCCGGAATGCTTGAAAACCGAATGGCATTCCGAGTGATAAAAGAGCTGCCACTCTCTATTCTGGAACTGGTCGGAGCAAACTTAAAGGGCTGGTTGAAAGGTGATAATAGAGCGTAACAACCAAGGAATAACAACACCGCATTTCTTCCTTTTAAAGCGAAAGGAGAGTCACAATATGCTCTCCTCTTTGAAAAGGAAACGAAATTCTTTAATTGATTATTCCTCGTTTTTTGAGCCTAAAATTCCCGCTTTTTGCCTCCTGAGCTAATTTGCACTGGCGCACTTCGATACATTTGTGTATCTTTAAATTATTCGAGTATCTTAAAGTAGTGCATCTTCGAACCTCCGAGATGTTACCAGTCTACCGGGAAGCGGTTCACTGAAGCTTTTCAGTACCCACACTAGCCGCTTTCAAATTAAATCAATTGCCGTTTTCGGCAGTTTTCAGTACAGACCGTTAAAGAAGCGGCCTTGTAGTTATTTGGTTATCTTGACTTTTTACAATGGGAGGAAGACCTATGATTTCCGCATCAGCACTTGTGAATTTCTCCAAAGAGGCTATTGTAGAGACCCTGTGGAAAAGTGATCCTGCCATTCATGATCTATTAAAAAGAGCTCTTGATCTCAGTAACGCCAGGGATATGTTCTTTTCCTATCTGGACAGTCTTGAGAGGCACTATTTCAATGTCTATTCCCCTCGCTATCGAACCTCTCACCACATAATTGAACGCAACAACGCAAAAGAGTGCATCCGTGTACTTAAGAATATGATACGTACAGAGAATGAGATGCTTTCCGGGTTCAGCGCACTGAAAATGCTGATGCAAATCGCTCAGAGGAAAGAGGGTGTTCTGGAAAAAACAGATAAGGGTTTTCTATGCGAGTTCATCTATCTGTTCAGGGGAATAAACGGGCATGCCGGAGTGCTGACACCATCAACCCAGAGTACAAATAATTTTCGTAAAGAGGATGCCAGTGTACGATCTTCTCATCTTGATAAGTATTCTGATCAGATGTCTTCCAGATTCAAAAAATTCAAAAAGGGAACCGATCCGGTGGCAAGCCGCTCACGAATGGAGTTGCGGTATAAGATCCTTTCCTATTTTAATGCATCCGAATCTGACTGGAACGATTACAAGTGGCACCTGCGACACATAATAAGATCAAAAGACACATTGATATCATTGGTCAATTTAAGTGAAGATGAAGTTTCAGGACTGGAGGAAGCGGAGGCGTGTGGAATTCCAGTACAGATTACACCCTATTATCTTTCGCTCTTTTCGGCGCAGGGTCGCACTTCTCACGACCGGGTGGTCCGTTCACTTGTACTCCCCAGTGTGCAGTACTGTCGAAGTGTAATCGAAAGTCGGGAAAGCGGCGCCGACCATGATTTCATGGGTGAAAAGGCAACCAGCCCCATCGATTGCATCACCAGGCGCTATCCGCAGATTGTCATTTTAAAGCCGTTTGATTCCTGTCCGCAGATATGCGTATATTGTCAGAGGAACTGGGAGATAAAAGACATTGAGCATGCAACGGTTTCACAGGACAAAGTGGAAAAGGCTATAGAATGGATAGAAGAAAACAAGTCAATAACAGAAGTACTGGTGACCGGTGGCGATCCGTTAACACTTGACACATCAAAGCTGGATCATATTTTTAGCCGTTTATCATCCATTAAGCGAATCGAGAGAATTCGAATTGGAACCAGAACACTGGTCACCATGCCTATGCGCTTTAATTCTGAACTTGTTGCCGTTTTGTCAAAGTATCATCAATGGGGGAAACGGGAAGTCTCGATCATGACACATGTGGAGCACGCCTGCGAGCTTACCGATGAAGTGATCAAAGCTGTCAAGCTCCTTAAGGGAGCAGGCATGAATATTTACAATCAGCAAGTTTTTACCTATTATAACAGCCGCAGATTCGAAACCTGCTTTCTAAGAAAACAGCTCAAACTCTGTGGTATTGACCCCTATTACTCCTTTAACACAAAAGGCAAAGATGAAACTGCCGAGTTTCGAGTTCCCATTCCGCGAATACAGCAGGAGCGGAAAGAGGAAGCAAGACTTTTGCCCGGTATAGTGCGCACCGATGAACCGGTGTTTAACGTCCCCCGCCTGGGGAAATCTCACCTGAGGGCTTGGCAGGATCACGAGCCTATCATGGTTCTACCGGATGGACGACGCATTTATCGTTTCTATCCCTGGGAATCAAGACTTTCCCTTGCTGATGATTACCTCTATACTGATGTTTCCATTTATGATTACCTTCAGCGGCTTGCTTCTGATGGGGAAAACATTGATGAATACGAATCGATCTGGTACTATTTCTGATCAGGCTGTCCAACGGTAACCCTCGGCTTCCTTTTGCAGTCCTGTCGGGAGAAATGTTTTTCTCAACCATTTAGACGATCAATGGTCAGCATTTCTCGAAGAGATGAGATATGTGCAGGACACAATCAACTTGCGTCGCTACGGAGGGCAGGACCCTTTTTACGAGTTGGAAAAAATCTCCATCGAGCGGTTTGAAATGCTTACAGAGGAGATCGAATCACTTTCTTTGAAAAGCTTTGAAGAGATGGTTTCTGAAAGTGGAGAACTCGTTTTGGAAAAAGTGGCAGCAGATCAACCGGAGCAACCTGGACATATTTAATCAGTGATGACATCTCCGGACAAAATCTGGGACTTCAGCTCTCGGGAAATACCGGATTGAATGCAGCAGCAGCGCTCCTGTGGCCGCTTACCGCAATCACTCTGTTACTACAAAAAGTGAAGCGGAAAACTGATCGGTCAGGGGCTTAAAGTGCCCCATCAGATATCAAATCAGTTTCTAATTTAGGTAAAATGTCGTATTTGGGTTTCCAGCGGACATTGCGTGAAAAAAACTTTTCTGTGTTATGACGGCATAATAAGCGCAAAACATCTACTGGAAACCCATGAGCTGAAAGATAGTCTAATGTAGTTGGTAGAGATAAGGGGTCTGAAGCAGCCCAGTCGGCGCTGCTGCTTAACATTATGCGGTCTGAACCGAATTTTTTTAATATCTCACCTACTCGACCGGGCTCCATTTTGGAATACCTGTTTATTGTTAAACCGAAAAAACAATCGGTTGATTTCAGGATCGATAATGAATCTTCCGTGTTGTTATCAATCAGGATAGAATTCTGATTGAAACCTTCTGCAGTAATTATATCATGTACAGCGTATGCGGCAATCTCACTGTTTTCATCAGGGAGGCAGACCATTACAGGCAAACTCATCTCTTCAGCGAGCATCAATTGTCTTCGAAAAGCATAAATTTCATTTTCGGTGATTTTCCTAAGCCCGATTTCCCCTATTCCCACACATTTGTGGTGTGACAGATATTCTCCCATTCCCGCGAGCACCTCATCCACGAGGCGGCGGTTTTGGGCTTCTGTGGCGTTTATCCCCAGGCAGGCGAAGTGATCTATTCCGTATTGTGCAGCTCGGGCAGTTTCAAATTCCAAAATTTGCCTGAAGTTATCAAAAAAGCTACCCGCGTATCTTCTGGGAGATCCGAGCCAATGGGATGGTTCCACCACCACTCTGATTCCGGCATCGTACATCTTTTCATAGTCATCTGTAGTTCTGGAAGAAACATGGATATTTGGCTCTATTAAAAACATATTCTCTCCTATTTATAGTAATATGGCACTTTTCGACCAGTATTTTTCTGACAGCGCCATTATAATGCGGCAACATTCATACCACACCTGCTGTGTCTGCAAAAAAGCTCAAAAGGATACTTGAGCGGCTCACGCACATTTCATCATTCCTATTTTGCCAATCACGAGGTTCCTCAAATTATTTTAGTCACCATCTAATCTTTTATACAGGGAGCTTCATGTCAGAAACTTTCAGATCAGCTTTCGTCGCTCTTGTTGGCCGTCCGAACAGTGGAAAGTCCACCCTCATGAACTCGGTCCTTCAGGAGCAGGTCTCCATAGTAACTTCGCTGCCGCAGACAACGCGTCAGAATATACGGGGGATTTATACAACCGAAGAGATGCAGCTGGTGTTCATTGACACACCGGGTATCCACAAGGGGAAACATACGCTGAATAAGGCAATGCTGCAGGAAGCGGTCTCAGTGTTCATGCAGGGGGAAATAGACCTTGTCTGCTATCTGGTCGACCTTTCAAGAGACTTTGGTGAAGAGGAAACGATCGTGGCGGAGAAAGTTTCCGGCTCAACGGTACCGGTGCTGATTATTTTCAACAAAGAGGATCTCTGCCCTGATGTCGACAGCAAAATAGAACAGTTCAAGACCCTTTTTCCTGCTCTAAAGGATGCCCCTTCGCTGAAGATGTCTGCTAACAGTCAAGCGGCTCAGGTCAAATTTCTGAAAGCGGCGGATCCCTACATTCCTGAGGGACCCAAATATTACGATGAAGATACTCTCACTGATGCCAGCATGCGTATTCTGGCTGCGGAATTCATCCGTAAACAGATAATTCTTAATACCCGCCAGGAAGTTCCTCACGCCACTTTTGTGGAAATCGAAACTTACAAGGAAACGCCTAGAGGTCATGAGATTATTGCCACCATTCACGTTGAAACATTCGGTCAACGGGGGATAATCGTGGGTAAAAAGGGAGCGCTCATCACCAAAATACGCAAGGATAGCCAGAAGGAGATCGAGGAGCTGGCGGGTGAAAAGGTCTCTCTTACCTGTCACGTGAAGGTGACTCCCGGGTGGCGTGATGATGCTGGCTTTCTGAGGCACGTGGGAGGAATCAGAAAGAGTTGACTATTGATGATTTCTGGTTTACGTTTATATGATACATGTCTCTTTTAAATCCGTCGATTCAAAGAGAGCGCTATTGAATGTTTATTATTAACGGCGAAGACGCCTTGTAGCTCACTGGCACTATCTCTCGCCTCGATGCTCCATAAATAATAATCATCTGAGTGTGTCAATCACGATTTAAGAAATCATGTCTGATTTTGAATCGTGCCACATGTAGTCTGATGAGAAACTGACTTTTGCTGTATGCAAATTACAACTGTTATCTTTGGATTATCGATCGCGAATTAATATACTTTTTCCCAATTTTGAACAGGAAATCAGGAGCAGACTCGCCTTTTACTTTCAGGCTTGGATCTGCACCTCTATTCGAATGATTGGTTTCCAAGATATATTTTGAATTCTTCCAGGCTTCACAATCAACTTCTACTCAGAGGAACTCATGAATCAAAAAGGTTTCCTTGTAATCATTACTACAGCGTTGTTCTTTTCCGGTTGCGTTCCTGCTATTATGGTCAAAAGTATTTATCAGGACCCTCAGTTTACCTTTGGTGAAATTTCAGAACAAAAGAGATTGACCTATTTTGTAAAAGAGGACATAAGTATACGTGAATTCAAGAGGACTTTCAGGAAAGACTATACTGACAGTGTGAACTTCTTTCACAGCTTCCGTAAAGAGGTGGCAGATAGCATTAGTCGTATCCTTAAATGCCAAGTATTGGAAATTGAAGATCCGCGTGATCTGCCTGTGATGAGCTCACTTGCTGAAGATTCAATATCGCCATCAGAGGATTATGTTCTATATATAAAGCATATTGATATTGGTAACACTGTGGAATGGTCTGGTGGAAGTTATACATCTGACCCCGCTGGAGTTGTTAATCCCGGAGCACCTGTTGCAGTTGGGCCACCCGGAGCTAGTGGTATGAATATGAGTCCTATGACACGATCTGAGAAATGTGTGGTAACGATTACAACAGAGCTATGGGATTCCAATAAAAGGAGAAGTGTGTTGGAGTACTCTGCAATCGGAGAAGCGGAAGTAAATCTTCTAACATCTGCACTGAAACTTGCGGTCGGCAGGTCGATTCAGAAGACTTTGCAGTATCTTGTGGACGGGCAGACAGAGGTAAAGTAAGTTGCGGCGAGAGGAATGTAACCTGTTTACGGTCAATAGTCATGTGTTACTATTATTCGCAATTGGTTTCTAAAATCACTCACTCTCGACCATTGATTTCGGTTTCTTTTTCACTTGATGGCAACAAGGTGATAAGTACTGATTATGATAATCAGGCGATAGTATGGAATTTGAGTGATCAATGAAAGACGAGGCAGATTCAGGAATAACTCACCCAGGGAAGGAAACGCCTGGGCTGGGAGACGCAACCCCGTTGGGGTAAGGACGGGGGGAAGACGGAATTCCGTGGAGATACTGGTTTGTGTTTGCCGGTATCTCATTTTTCGGGTTTCCCTCGGCTTCTAAGGGAAAGCAATCCTTGACTATGGGACGCATCCCGTTTGGGTAGGGATGGGGGGAGACTCCCTTCAAGCAGATATTCTCCTAAGCTTTAACCGAATAGATCGTACAAGAGCGATAACGGAAGGAATGGATGATTGCTCTAATTTATCGAGGTCAAGCTTTAAAACTGTCGACAGCCTAATTCTTTCCTGTTTGTCGAGGCTCCAGTATCTCTTATCATTGGAGAGGATATCTGTGGCAATATGAACCGCTCTTCCCAATACCGATCCAATGGGGAAAGCCTTTTCGGCAAGGGCACTTGAGTCCCAGAGAAGAAGCAGATAGGCGCTGAACTGAGTCCCATTAAGATTGTCTGCTGCGTGAACCGCTTTTGTGTAGTTCCACTTTGTTGTTTTCAGTTCTTTATACTGTGCTGGACCCATCTTCTCTAAAGAACATAGAATACTCTTGATTGAATCTGGTGTAAGTGAGCAACGGAAAATGATTTGATGAAACATGTTTTGCAGAGTCATCAGGAGTACGGGCCCGCGCCTTGGGGCATCACGTATATAGCTACATTCGTCATCAGAAAGATCATCACAGAGCTGAACTGCAGCATAATGCAGAAGACAAGCGTGGTAACGGTGATCAAGAATCGTGCTTGGTAATCTACTGTCAACGCCTGCATCATAGATGAACTGCAGAAAACCCGAGTGGAGGTCCTGGAACAGATTGGTCATATCCTGGAGCATTAGGTTGCCCAGATTGTGAGAGGCTAAAAAACCATTAAATTGGGATAGTAATGTTCCGCTGCTCATGATTTCTCAACGGGGATTTTAATCGTGATCAGGGCTCCACTGTTATCTGTACGATTTTCCCGGATGAGAATACCACTGTTCGCCGAAAGTATTCTGCTTGCGGAGTATAGTCCAAGGCCGGTGCCATTCTTTTTTGTGGTCTGATACAAGGTAATGGGGGAGGCCAACTGGGAGAGAGTAAATCCTGGACCGTTATCATTAATCGTGCATATAAGGTCTTTGTTGAAGGATTCAAATGTGAGAGAAATATGGATGTTACTTGCTGATTTTAAGCCGTTACCCTGACATGCATTCAGAAGACAATTGTGAATTACTCTTCTAAAGGCGACTGATCCACCTGAAAAAGGAATTTCAAGATATCTCATGCCAGTTTCTTCATTATAAAAGATTTTCGTATTCGGGAATTGCTGTTGAATCTGCTTTATTTCATCAGTTAGTAAGAAATGTGGAGAAATAATGCCTTGTTGAGGTGCACGTGCCGTTGCTCGGTTTTCTGCCAGCATGGTGTTTAATGATTCAAGTGCGTGAGAAATGGATGCTCCGATTTCAGCGGCTTTTATTCTCCTCTGTTCATCATATCCCTTTTCATCGGCTACTATTGAGGTTAACTTAGGTACCAGGAAGTTAAGACAAGATAGTGTATTGCTCAAATCATGATTTCTTGACCTAAGCTCATTGAGAGAGTGTGTGATTTGATCAATTGTCCTCCCGCGTTCCTCAAGAATCATGGCATCGATTGTTTCTCGAAGTGCGCTATGGTCCTTTCTTTTGTAGTAGTCATCCCGCGCATAAGTCCCGAGTAGCACATGAGAAGCAAGCGCCATGGGGGCTGCAATGCACATGATTGCCAAATGGCTGGACTCGATATTAAGAAGACATCCTATTAATGCGGCTGAGGCGGACGCCAGGAGAGGAAAGGGATATTTAATGGTGGAATGATATAGATGGCCATGGAAGCATGTAAGCAGGATGGGAAATGCTGCCATTACTGATGCGCCAGGTCCGTCGGAAAAAGCGACCAGCCCCCACATATATAACTGGAAAAGGGCAACACCTAAAAGTGACAACCATCCGAAAGTGAACAGCCCTAAAGGTTCTTTCCGTTCTAACCATCCCATTAAAAATCCTAAGGACATGGGAGGTACAAACAACAGAGCGGCGGCAGAAAAATTCAGGGAGAAGAATTCACGCGGACCGGGAACAAATGAAGCGATTGCCATTCCTGCGAGGCCCATTACTGTTATTCCCAGAAAAGAACCCGGGGAGGTGGTGGTTGTCCGTCGCGCAGGATCTAACGACCGCACCCACTCCCCGAAAGAGAGAGCAAAAACAGAATCGGCAAACATTTTTAAACCGATTGTATTCATCAGCCGAATTTTACGTTATCGGAGTTATCTCTAAACCACTCAGAGAGATCGGAAATCGAAGTTTTCAGCTGCTTGTTGAGGGCCGTTTTGAGTGCCTTGTTAACCGGCCCCTTCACTTTTAATTCCTGGATCTCACCACCGGCAAGTACAGAATGAAAGGCATCGACTAGAGCCTCTACACGCGGACTGATCTTGAAATTACCGGGGATCCCCACCAGCATACCATTTCGTGCGGCCAACTCTACATAGGCGAGTACCGAATCGATGGTTGGGAGTGCTCGGCGAAGGTTTGATGTGTTTTTTGATTTTGATGAACGTGGTGTAGCCATCACTTTCTCCTTTGTTAGAGTGATTCCTAAACCTAAAGCGTGAAATCATGAATAAGTTGCTGGACTGCCTGCCGTGAGATATCCAGGAGACGGGCAGCATGTACCCTGTTTCCAGCTGTTTTCGCGAGGGCCTGCTCCAGCATGGTGCGACGTACTTTTCGAAGTACATCTATATAGCTTGATTTTCCCACAAGGCCGGAAATGTGAGGGGCTATATCTGGTACAGAGTCGATAACAGCTTCTATGAGGGCAGTAAAAGTTTCCAAATTGATTGGTTTAGGAATATAAGCAGCTACACCTGCTTTTGCAAGGCGGAATGTTTCAAGCGGGGTGGCTTCTCCGCTTATTACAAGCATGAGAGGTACTGGTCTGATGCGGGATGCCGATTCGGCAATGGTGATGCCATTTCCATCGGGCAATCGAATGTCGGTTATAAGAAGTTCTGGAGAGATATCCAGGAGTGCAAGCCCGCTTTTTTCGTCAGCCGCTTGAAATACTTCAGCTCCCCATAATTGCAACTTCTCGCAGAGAGCTTGTCTTAAAACCGAATCATCCTCTACAATTACCGCTTTCATCGGAGAGCCAGGGAAAATGTGAGGTGTGCGGCAGGACTAATAAGAGCAGGTTTCCCATAATGCCGCATCGCATTAAGTTATTGAATATAAAACAGGTGCGAAGCTTTATCCAGTTTTTTTCGAAGGCCGGTTTCTCTGAAATTTCCAGCGGTATGAATGAAAAAAAATCACTTTACCAGTCGAATAGCTGGAGGTGCAAGAAAACTTGCGTTGAATTAATGTTTGTTCCACCGTAAATTTTTTCTATTGCGACAAATACCAAGATAACCTAACTGAGCTGTATGCTCAACATTTACCAACAATCAGATGGGGTTCAATATGAAAAGTAAAACGCATGTGTACATGGCCAATCTGCTCATTTCCGAGATTCAGTCCAACCGCTCTCTTGTATTACCGGGAACAAGTCCTCAGGCTCTTCCTCATGATGTGGCCGAAGCAATTATATCCTACCCCGGCGCGTTCAGGGCAGGAGCTGTCGGACCTGACTTTTATCCCGATACACTTTTTGGACAGACTGTGATCCATGCAGAAAACTCTGGTCAATGGATCGAAAAACTGTTCTCTGAATATGGCCGTTTTCCGGATAATCATCCGGAAAAGAAAAAAATCTATGCATTTATTCTTGGATTCATGGTGCATTATGCCGGAGACATGTATGGTCACTACTATGTCAATGATTGGGCCAAGGGATGGTGGGAATTTTCGCTATCCCCGGAAAAAATGAAGATCATCGCACGTCATCTCCTTATAGAAGCCTACATGGACAGAAAGGTTCCCAATGATATTTGTACAGACATGGATGCACCTGTTGGATTCCTGCAGGATTTCTTTCTTAGCACAAGCTTGAGGGGGGAATATGCAAAGGGCCCCTTCAAGATGCCCATCGATGCATTTGTAGGCTTAGAGGAGGCTATAGCTAAATGCGCTAATAAAAACGAATTGAGAACTCTTGATTTTGCTAATTATTTCCCTGGTTGGCAGCACGATATTCGCCGTGCCTCCAGAGAGTGGATTGAGGCCTGGCAGCAGGTTGCACATATTTTCAGCGACAGTACTCACTCGATCAAGGATGCCAAAGAGGTGCTTGACGGCTGGGTTTCAAGAAATTTTCTCCTGATGGTTGGTGTTCCTAAATGGGCCGATGCCATTATATCCAGCATTGGAGCGATACTGGATGCCATTAATATCTTGAAACCGATCGAGAAAATGATTAAGGATATCATTTTCAATTATATGTCCATGTTCATCAATGTTGTCACCGGTGGACAGGTGAAAAATCTGGATGAAGCCATAACTATTGTAAAACAGATTATGGGTGATCCCGGACTGTATCTCAATAATGGAATGCTTTATTCCGATTACAATATCACTGCTTTGCTCGATATTGAAATGGGAAACTATGGTAAATCCAATAATACCCTCAATCAGACATTCCATGCTTTTTACCAGTGCCTGAATATGTGCAAGCTTTGTCTGATCGGCCCTTCCAATCTGAATAATCTTATGCAGAGTGCGGGATCTAACATGTCAAAGCGGTATATCTCATCCAATCATCACCGCGGGGTACGACATCTTAAGATCAGAATCAAGACTATGAAGAATAATTACAATCCATTTTCTTCGTCACCTGCAACATGTGGTACCGATGACAATGTTTACTTCGGCTTCATCATGAAAAACGGTCAGGTATTCGAAACTATTCTCGATACCCCGTTTCATAATGATTTTGAAAGCGACAACATTGAAACTTTTATTTATGACCTGCCTCAGACGATTTCTCTACCCGATATTGCGCAGATACGGCTTCGTAAGGATTATATGGCGGTCAGCGATGATTGGATGCCTCAGTGGATAGAGCTTTATGATGAGGCGGGAAACAACATATTCAACACCGACATAAAAATAATGCTCAAGGACCGTACTCCATGGATAAGAAATGTTTCCATCTCTTTTCCTATGACGACAGTATCCATTGATCCTTCAATAATCTCATTTCTATATAGTCTTGACGGGAAAGGGCGGGGAAGTGCCAACCCCACATCTGATCTTCCCTGGGATAATGCTGCATTCCCATTTTATTCTCAGCCCGCATTACGTTCTACTCTTTACAAGAAGTTTTTCGAAACGCGCTGCCCTGAGAGTACCGACCTGTCAGGATGGGAATCCCTGGGTGGGATAATCACTTCGGGACCCGACGCGTGTTCCTGGGAAGATGGGCGGCTTGATGTATTTGCCCGTGGAACCGATAATGCTCTGTGGCACAAGTGGTATGATGGAAAGTGGAACAATTGGGAAAGTCTGGGCGGCATTATTACTTCTGATCCATCTGCGGCCTGCTGGGGCGTGGGGCGAATCGATGTATTCGCTCGTGGTACTGACAATGCATTGTGGCATAAGTGGTTTACAGGCGGTTGGAGCGGATGGGAAAGCCTTGGTGGAACGCTTGTGGGCGGGCCTGACGTGTGTTCATGGGGTGCAGGACGCCTTGATATATTTGTCAGAGGAACTGATAATGCGCTTTGGCATAAGTGGTTTGACGGTCAATGGTCTAACTGGGAGTCCCTGGGAGGCATTTTGACATCGGATCCGTCGGCGGTGTGCTGGAGTAATGGCAGAATCGATGTGTTTGTCAGAGGTACAGATAATGGGCTCTGGCACAAATGGTATAATGGCGCGTGGAGTGGATGGGAGTCTCTTGGGGGTGTTTTGACCAGCGGACCAGATGTGTCCTCCTGGGGAGAGGGCAGGCTGGATGTCTTTGCAAGAGGGTCAGGCAATGTCCTCATGCGCAAAGCTTATGATAAACAGTGGAGCGAGTGGGAGATCATGGATGGTACCTTACTGTCTGATCCATCTGCAGTGTCCATGGCTCGGGGTAGAATAAGCGTATTTACACGTGGTAAGGACAACGCTCTTTGGCATAAGGATTTTGTCACCGGCAATTTAGCCATACGTCTGAAGGCTTTCAATGGACAGTATGTATGTGCTGAAAACGGGGGAGGGGGAGTTGTTGTTGCCAACAGGCAGGTTGGTAGTGTGTGGGAGACCTTTTTAGTGCATGATAAGAACGGGGGGAAGCTGCTCAGTGGTGATGGAATTTCGCTCTCCGCATTTCGTGGTCAGTTCCTTTGTGCGGAAAATGGCGGTGGTCGTGAAATTGTGGCTAATCGCAATCTTGCAGCTCAATGGGAACAGTTTACCATTGTAAAAGCGCAGGGTTCAGGAGAGATTCGACATGGTGACAAAGTGAGAATCCGGTGTGCAAATGGAATGTATCTTTGCGCGGAGAACGGCGGTGGCCGAGAAGTTGTTGCAAACAGGCCAGCAGCCGATGTCTGGGAGACATTTACCATTGAATTTGTGGAGCGCCAAAACATTGTGAAGGGCGCAAGCCTGGTACCTGGTTATACAAGTAATAACAGTCTTACTTTTGCAGCTTGGGCAGGGTTCAACTATGATGATAATCAGCGGATTTTTTATTCCAGAACCGATGCATGGCAGCGCAACCTTGGCTATTTCACTCTTTATGACATGGCAGCACCTTTTGCCTGCATGTTCATTCATTGTGAACCGATACGTTTCTCATACGGTGGGAAAAGCTGGAAAATCGAGTTATGGAAAGGACAGTACGGCATCTGTACAGGAGCTGAGATCGGTATCTATACTGGAGAGTTTCAGATAAACACCGGAATGGGGTCGATCGATCATACGCTCAATCAGATTAAATTCCAGAATGATACAGCTTGTGCCGGTGATGCAGATATGCTTCAGATGTCGTTCACACTCAAGAGGAATGGCAAGGTCGTGTTCAGCCGCAATTCCGATGATCCGAAAACAGCTGCAGTTGAAAAGCACTGGTGGCTGACCGGATTTCGTCCATTTGCCTTTTCAGCTCCCTCCGACTTGACCATGGATATCACTATCGAATTCAAAGACGAAGCGATGCGGAACGCATTCTGCGACGGGCTGGCCCGGGTAGGTTACAATCCGCAGTCAGTAATCAAGAATGGCAAAAAAGCGAGTTTTACCTATGCAAAACCTTATACTTCGCAGCCCTGGGGATTGCTAAAATAAGCAAATTTCTAAAGTAGCTGCCCCTCACAAGGAGCAGCTGCATTCAAGACATCAAAATGAAGGAGATGAGTATGGCACTGAAATTCAAAGAGACTCTTGATCTTATTCCTCTTCCCATGGATGAGAGGACTGCTGCTGTGATGGGTCAGCATTACAGGGAAAAGATTGATGAAGCGGGAGGTATGGAGAAAGCGGTTGAAATGGCAGTGGAAACGATATGCCGAACAGTTCGCCAGAAAAAAGTCACTGAGAGAGGACGTCTTCAGCGGCTTTACAGCCAGGTTTATACGCGAGAAGAATTGAAGAGGCTAATTATCAACACTTTCAAATCAGCTGGATTGGAGGAATAGTATGTCTTGTAATCTGGGGAACTGGGCTGACAAGTTAACGTGTGAAATATGTCAAGGCGATTGGCCGCCGGACGACCCACCTCCTCCCGATGATGAAGGTGTTCCCGATGATTTCTGGGATATTCCTCCCGAAGCACCGGATGAACCGCTGTTTGATTTCGAAATACCCGATTACTACCCGACACTTTCTTTTGAAGACGGGGGAATACAAATTGGCGTTGGAGGGAAATGGTAATGATAATAGATGATGAAACCGTTCAGAGTTACTATGCGACAAGAGATTTGTTGCGTCTTTACAATGCATACCGAGTAACTACCAGGGCTCAGGTTGCTGTTTCTCAGCAGATCAGAAAGCATATTGCATCACGGAGTACTAGAGATGCTTCGGCTCGTGATTTAACTCTCGCCCGATATATTCATATTGAAGAGCACTTGCGCTACACTGATGCAGTATACAAGAATCGTGTGGAACAGCTAAACCGCCGGCTCAATGAGCTGCTTGAAATTCCGGAGGGATTATGAGCACATTCAGTGATGCATTGGTCGTGCATCTTGCTGACCGTGACTACTATGATTTTGTTCTGGCTAGTATAGAAAAGGCTTACAGCCGCATTTTCGTATCGATGTTTCTTTTTGATATCCGTCCGGCGAGAGATGTGAGGGGGCAGGCTCTTGATCTTGCAATGGCCCTGGCGGAGAAAAAGCGAACGGGAGTTGATGTAAGGGTGCTGCTCAACGGGCAGGTAAGTACGCCTGAACTGGGTGCGGCCAATGTTGCTACAGGCGCTCTTCTGGAAAGCTATGGAGTACCGCATCGGCGAATTTTCATTGTGGATGATAAAAGAATCGGCTCACATGCCAAATGGGTTATTATCGATCAAATGGCAGTGGTGGGAAGCCAGAACTGGACTGATGATGCATTCAATGAGAACACTGAGGATGCAGTGGCTATTGAGGGCGAATCAGTTGGTCTGCTGGAAACGGAATTTATCACACTATGGAAAAAAGGTCGGGGGTTGCCGCAATATGAAACTAAATAAAGAAACAGCGATATCGGAGATTGCCCGATGGACAGTCAGTGGTCAAAGATCCTGGACTGATGCGGAAATTGATCAGATGTGTACAGCAGTCTGTGAGCTTTCTGCTTTTGTGACTCCCCATATTATCATGGATGAGCAGTTGGGTGAGGAGCAGATTCAGTCGTATCTGATGGCCCGTTTGAATTCTGCGCTCGAATCATGGCTCATTCGCGCGGCTTCCTCGATTCGCAAACAGCTTAGGATTTCGACTCTGAAAAGGAATGCTCAGGGAGAGATCCTTGTGGGGCTTCGAAGCGCCAACAGTTCTGAACTCATCGCACTTCAATCCCTGGGAAAAAAGCGCGCGGAGGAGTTGTCGCGTGTTATCGCGCTTTGTCCTGAACTGTCAAACCTGGAATTCGTTGATGATGTGCATGGGTTCGGGTCGCTTCTCAGCAGTAGTCTCAAAGTAAACGCCTATCTTGATCAGCCTGCAGTATCGCTCTATTCTCCGACGCTTGTAAAGTTTTGCACTCGGCCGTCAATAGAAAGCTTTCTGGAAGTGATGGACAAAACTGATCTCGAACTGTTTTTTGGAGATGGGAATACGATTGCTCGCCGGCCTCCGGTTGAGGGGTCGACCTGTACACGCCTTCTCCGGTTCGTTGATATTGCCAGAACGGATGCAAAAAAGTGCCTTTCCCCTGCCTCAGGAGTTTTGGCTTCTCAGGCTGCCCGGTTTCTACATCGTCACACACTCCGTCTTAAGTATTTACAGTCTATGCAGCCAAGTTCAGGTAAATTCATACCCAACGAGGCGTTTCTCACTGATACAGTTGAAATTATTAAAGCGGCCAAAACGTCGATTGATATGGCTTTCTTTGTGGCCACTGCTTCAGCAGGTGATTCCAAGCAGGCTGGCTCTGCAGCAATCATACAGGCACTGGAAGAACGGGCGGCAGCCGGTGTGAACGTCAGGGTAATTCTTGATCGCGACACACCGGGTGATCCATATCGTAGTACAGTTATCAACAGCCCTTTGGTGAAGCGGCTCAGGAATGCAGGTATCGCGGTTAAACAGGATGATCCATCCACGCTGCTGCATTCAAAATTCCTTGTTTCTGATAAGGCAAGTGTATGCGTGGGTAGCCATAATCTGACGAGTACATCGATTCGTGATATTTATGAACTGAGTGTACATCTAAATAGCGGAATCGTGGCGCAGGCATTCTCCACCCGTTTTGAGAATATCTGGCAAGCTTCCTGACAGAAAAGACGAGAATGCATAAATAAAGCATGGAAATAGTAATCTAAAGCATAGCGGGGGCGGTCAATCCAGTGCTGCCCACGCTACTTGCAGGAATGGTAAAAAGTATGCGTAAACCTCCGCTTTTTCAGGATCATCCGGTTGCCTATGAAGAAGCATTGAATAAAGGGCTTTTCAGGTGTATTTGTCATCATGTGGTAGATGGCGACACCGCAGATTTCATGGTGGATCTGGGGTGGAACACCTATTCTTATGTGTCTCTCAGGTTTATAGGAATCAATGCTCCGGAGCTTAAGGGCGGGAGTATGCAAAAGGGTCTGGCGGCTAAAGCCCGCATTGAGGGGCTGCTCTTAGGAAGGCCTTGTCTGCTGAAGTCTTACAAGGGGCAGACCTTTGAGAGGTTTTTGGGGGAAGTGTGGATATTTGATACAAACAAGAACTTTACCGATTTGAAAGGGTCGCTGCGGTTCAGGGGAGGTGAGGGAGTATGGGTATCGGTGAACAGTGTGATGCTGGAGGAGGGATTGGCGGTGGAAATGGGAGTGTGAGGGGGATTAGATATTATTGATCTATGAGGGCCAATTTTAGATAAATTACAATGCTAGATTCTTTGGTAATAATATTAACAATCATTCAGGAGTGAATACAGTATGAGTCCTCTTTATGATTTGGTCAAAGCGTAGTTTCCCAATTTATCTCCAGTCCTAATCCTACTTTATTTCCGGCCTCATTCTCGCTTTCTGCCCAGGAAAAAAGGGCTGATACTAAATTATCTGTTTGTTTCCTGCTTTTTCGACGAAACTAAAAATGCCCCGCAGAAAAATCCACGGAGCAACTACTGGACAACCTGAACCTGGTCGGTTGACAGGTTTGCTTAAAAGTGCAGTTGGAATCTACATATTCTCGGTAAGATGACGTATTTTCAGCTTTTAGGGTCTTCCTTCACAAAATATTGGCCCCACCTCCTCCGGCATGAAATATTTCCGCTCAACCCAATTCCTTTACTTCCCACCCCTTGCCATATTATACTATATTAAATCTGCTGGAATATCGCAGTAAGCTGGTTGTGTTTCATCATATTCGCATACAGCTTCTCATGTGCTCTGAGAAGCAAGCTCGGAACGCAATAACGAAAGTTGCTGCTGTGGATCTTTTCTCTTCACGTTTTCCTTGCCTTCTGCCGTCAGTGGCCATGCCGCTTGGTTTTATTCCGATAGGTACCTCTTGTCTGCTTCGCATTTTCTTTTTTGCGTCTTGGCGTCTTTGCGTGAGGTTTTCCCATTTCCCCTGTCATGTGTTCTGGTATCGATCGGCAACCGTCAGGTGGGGATGTGATGATTAAATTTCTTCACGTCACAAATCTTTTGGCGCTTATTGCTTTGATAATCCTGGTCTTAATGTTTGTTTTTCGCAACACCGGCTCTTCAGATTCTGCAAGCACGCGTGAGCTCATTAAAGATGTCTCCTCGCGTCTTGACCAGGCTAGCCATTTACTCCAAAAGCAGCAGCTTGCCATGGACAGTCTTCGCCTTCTCAACGATTCTCTCTGGACTCGCACGCAGAGGATCGATTCTTTGAACAGGGAGATCAAGCGTAAGGTGGATCTCAATCTGGTCGAGGTAAGATCGCAGGTGTCAAAAATCAGGGAGGCGGTGGCCGGGCCACCGCTGGAGGATTTCAGATGAGAGTATTGTTTGTATTTATAGTGCTTCTCTCTATCACCGGGATTCTCCCCGCCCAGACCGGCACCAATACCGTTCTGGATAACTCCCTTTTCGAGTACAACAAACCCGATATCGATACTCTTATCGGCGTGCGCGGGAAAAGTCTGCGCTGTAATATGGATACCCTGTTTATCATAAATCGCACCGGTGTGGAAGCCGCTCACGGATCACTTAAGCGGCTGCGGTCAACTTTAGGTATTGTGGATACACTTGACAGTCTGGCACAGACCATCTCTTCCCTACAGCAGAACCTCAACAGTGCATTTGGTAACATGTCCCTGGCCACTTCTTTCATCATGGAATACCGGGAGAGTTCAAAACTCCTGATAGACTCGCTCTACAGTAAAAATGATTCGCTAAAGACAATAACTGAGGAATCTAAAGTGAAAACTGGGGAGCTCGAGAAGGAGCTTAGAAATCAGAGAAAGATAAATCTTCTGTGGATGACCACTGCGGGGGCGGTAGGTTTGGTGGTGGGGATGGTAGTGGGGGGAATGTAGGGAATTGTTGATTTTTGATTGATGATTGTTGATTTGAGGAGGTCGACTTGTGATGTAATCGGAATACCTGTAAACGATGCCGCCCCGTTCCACTCACCCAGCCTGTCCTTCGATTCCGATC
This sequence comes from Fibrobacterota bacterium, assembly GCA_023436205.1. Lineage (GTDB taxonomy): Bacteria > Fibrobacterota > Chitinivibrionia > Chitinivibrionales > Chitinispirillaceae > JAEZKC01. The sequence continues at coordinate 4,934 of JAEZKC010000106.1, read as the reverse complement.
GTAGGAAGCACAGGTCCGCCGGAGTCGAAGGGTTCTTAGAAGAGACTGCACGACTGAACGACAGCATGACTTCACGATCTGAGAAACTTGACATTCGTAAACGATGCCGCCCCGTTCCGCTCACCCAGCCTGTCCTTCGATTCCGATCGTAGAAAGCACAGCTCGGCCGGAGTCGAAGGGTTCTTAAAAGGACTGGACGACTTCACGACTGAAAGATTTCAATATATCAATCGGAACGGGAACGGGATGAATCCCGTCTCTGTAAAACGATTGATGATTGTTGATTGCCAAATCATTGAGCTGTAATGACTGGTGGATGTTTTTACCGGATTCTTGTATTGGAAGTGAGGTTAAGAATGAAAAATCGCAATAGGTCGCTGGGTCGAATCTTCCAAGGTTGAAAAGATGCGCCTCCTGATGTTAAATTGTTCATATATACAGTGCTCGTCCACCACTCTTGTTCCGGGAGTCTTATCATGAAAATTCGCAACACCATAGCAGTAATTGCCTTGATTGCCGCCATTGCCCATGCAGACAGTTTCTCAGGAGTCTATGTTTTTTTGAGCCAGCCTCTGGGGGCTTTGGCAGATTCAGGAAACTTCGATTCACAGGGGTTTGCCGGAATCGGGCCGGGGCTTGGATTTCAGTATGGACTTGATATCGGGGTGCCCAATCTTACAGTTCTGGCGGATGCGTCTGTGTCCTATAATTACCTCGATCATGAACGGAATCCGATGTCGGGTGTGGAAACGGAGGGGGGAAGCTACATTACCCTGCCGATTACTGTCGGGCCGCGAGTGAAATTGCCCGCAGGTCTGATTGATGCTGTATTTTCCGTTTCAGGCGGATTGAATTTACTCTGGCAGAATGAAATGGAGGTTGCTGCATTTGGTACAACCAGAACAGTAGATTTTGAAACGCCCGCCACCACCTTCTGCTGGGCGGCCAGCGCCGGATTGGAGCTTAATGAGAGATTCATGTTCGGGGTGCGCTATCTGAATATGGGTCGGCTGAAATACGACTACAGCTACCCACTATTGAGTGGCATTTCTGTCAACGGGACACGCCGCTTCGACGCATCGGTTGTACAGCTGACTGCCGGTGTGCAATTTTAAGCGGAAGAAAGTAGAAGAGACTGCACGAGCTCACGACGGCATGACTTCACGACCAGGAAACGGGATCTGTTCCGTTGTGTGATGCTGCCTTCGTTCCGCTCACCCAGAGCGTAGGTCCGCCGGAGTCGAAGTATAATCCTAATATTGTTAACGGCGAAGACGCCTTTTCTGTCACCAGTTCCATCTCCCGCTCTGGAATCCTACCAAAAGGGTCAACTGGAAGTCGACCCTTTCAAATCCATTTCTGTCCTCGGATATTCTCGATCAGCTCAAAAAAACCGGCTAGTTTTGAGTTGATGTAGGTACGACAGCCGAATTGCTGGGGCTGTTTATCTCGATTGCGGGAACGGGTTTAACTTTTGCGATACCCATTCTTCCACCTGTCCATTGATTGATAAAGCCCAGGTTGTTGAGGACTGTAAAGGCAATAAACAAAAGCAGTGATCCGACGATGATCCTGGGCAGAGGTGATTTCTTCTCTGCGTAAGGATCGAAACGGTCGCAGCGGGCTCCTTGCGGCAGCACAGCCACTTTGGTCAGTACTGCGCCGAACGGCACGCTTATCCGTGCCTTCGCATTTAGAGCCCAGCCGGCGGCATCCAGGATAGGACCCAGATTCCGTTTACGAAGCTTAATGTAGGCAAGCACGATCGAGGGTCCTGAAATAAGAACAAGCACTCCTGCAATGGCGCCAATCGTGGCAAGCGGTCCCAGCTTGATAATCCCCGCGATGTAGCCAAAGAAGGTTGCGATGAATGTTCCCAGCGCCCCGGCGGCAACGCCCAGAGCGGCAACGATCCCTATGTCGAGTTTCTGAGGAGGGGGCATCTTTGCGGTATCGACGTTCACTGCGGTCGTGGCAGCATCTGTCAATTTCGCGTTGGACCGGGATTCCGCAGCAACCGCTCTTTTGGCCACCTGAGTTTCAATTAGTCGCACAAAACTTTTGTAAGGTAACCAGAAAGCTTGGCGAATGCTGATAGGGTTTTCGATGATTTTTATCACTGTCGCATCCCAGTCTTTACCGCTGCGATCGTAAAAAACACCGTTTCGCCCAACTATGAGATTTTCTGAGTCACCGCTGGTGACTGCTCCGACCACTGTCATTTTTTGTGATCCCCCAGCGCGCCTGCACTCGCAGTATACCAGATAGGTGCCCGCCATCGCAGCCATGAGGCTGTGTCTTGTGGCATCTTCAATTTTGATGCACAAGTGGCAGCTGCGCTGATCCAGGTACAGAGCCCCGGCCTGGAAAATGGCAGTGCCGTCCTTGTTGTAGAAATCCTTGAAATTCACAAAGTTCCTACACAAATGATGCAGATCCCTCTTTAGCCGCGCAAGCTTTTCGAGATCGACCAGTGACGAATAGGTTTGAGCCTCTGCCTTATCCTGCTCGATGAGCGCGGTTAGAGTCTCCTTGATCGGGCCTTCAAGCAGCTCACGGATACGTTTGATGTCCAAAGTGTCAACAGCTACCGCCGGTTTGCGCGCTTTCCAGGCATACAAGTGGTCGAACTTTGCAAGAAGGTCTCTCCACTCCGACTCCAGCAGGCACTCCTTGTCGCCTAAAAGGGGTTGGAGGGCTCTTATCTTGAGATTTCCAATGGCCGCAGTCCAAGCCGGGTTTATTCCTTGTGTCAGAGGTAAAGATGATTGTGTGCCGACTCTGGAAAGAGGGAGTTTGGCCAAATGATCACTCTTGATCGACAGTGCGCTGCCGCTCAAGGCGCTGAACTCCTGATCCCCGCCGTTAAGCATCGGAATCGACCGTTCATCAAACCTGGCGAGCGCGCAACGGGCAAAGTAGTCGTCGACTTTTTCCCGTAGAGCATCTATAGCCGCCATTGCGTCTTCGGTGTTTTCATCATTCCGCATGGTGGAGGAGGCCTCGTCAGCTTCTTTTATCCAATCGTTGTATTCTGAAGCCTGATTGAAAAACAACTCGATTTTTGAGGCATCGATTCCGCCTTTGCCCGAACGGTCGGTAACTGCACCCAGGGCTGAAGCAATCTCACGAATAGCTCTTTTTAGAGATTCGTCATCCGTCGCATCTTCCGTAATGACTCCATCACCGTTAAAGGCTCTTTCTGAGAGCACCTTTTCAAGTGTCACAGTGTCGTTTACCGATATTGAACCGTTCTCATCTTTGCCCAGAGCTTTGAGAGCGCTGCGTAATGAGGCGGCCAACACCTTTCCTTCATCACAGGCTTGGTTGATCGAGTCCAGGCTGAGGGAATCTTTAGCCCGGATCAGATCTTCTGGGTCACTAAGCCGTTTGCACGCCCATTTCACTGCGTCAATCAATTCAATAGCCCGGACCCTGCCGTCATTATCAGTATCGATCATCGAGAGGGTCCGGCTGTCAAAATCTACATTGTTAACGGGAGCTGCAAGGGCAACCCACAATTTCTGGTCCAGATGTTCAAGCGAAAGCAGGTCCTGCGCAGTGTCCAGCCGCACCTGATCGAATCCACCGGCTCTGAAAAAACGCCATTTGTGAACGCTAGGGGTTGTATCCTTGCTTTTTTTCATGTTTTCCTCGCTTAACGGGTACTACCAATTTGCAGCTGAAAAGGTTAATGCCAGACCGACAACGTTTTTCCAGCGCACGGCATCGTCAATTTCTTTATCGTAGATTAGCTGGGCGTAGAGATTGAGCATTATGTATTTGGCCAGGGTTATTCCAAGGGTGTTCTCCCACAGTACGTCAGGGTAACGCCATTCATTGAGGGTGTCTGAACCGGGTATGCTGCTGAAAAGAGCCTCGTACACCTTCACCTGAGTCAGGTAGCTGATCCGATTGTCCTCTGTTTTGGCTTTCAGGTTGGTTACGAATTCAATACCGCCGTCATTAATGATTGTCTCTGGCTGCACGACTGTGTCCTCGTTGAGATCGATCGACTGGCGAAGTGCGCCACCCAGACGGGCAGTCCAGTCAAGCCGCTCATTCTTAATGATGTCCCTGATTGCACCGAAGCTTTCGGTGATTACGATTGGGTTGCCGTAATAAGTGGCATTTTCCACCCGCTGATCTGAAAACTGGGAAACCACTCTCACGCCGACGAATGGATCGACAACGGATTTGAGGGTAAAGCGGGCCATGGTTTCTAAGTCGATCAGATCGGTTGATTTCTTCAGTTCCCCCCAGTTTTTGGCGGAGTCCTGCAATGCTGTCTGGCCGAAGGCTAATTTCAGGGTGTTATTGCTCTTCACCCAGGGCGCTAGTGCCTTTTCGGCGGTGCCGTTGAACTGCCATGCCCAAGAAAACGCGCTGAATTCACCGCCCGCCCAGTTATCACTGTAGGTGTTCAAGGTAAGCGTCAGGTTGGTCAATACGGTATACTTCCATCCTGAGTTGCTTTGTGTGGCCTCTTGCGCTGAAGCGCAAAGAACTGCGGTACAGACAACCGTGATGCAATGGAGAAATTTTGCTTTCATCTCTGACCTTTCTCTGGTTTGAATGGATAAGTTCAGGAAGATAGTTTTCGGGACTGCTTCAGGGTAGAATATTTGCGGAACTGCTTTTCCGGCAATTTATAAATTCCCCCAGTCCTGCTTGCAGGTCATCGTCAGGCCGCCAGAAATGTATTCAGATCATCCCCTGGGCAAAGTTCAGGATTGCCGGGGAGCTGACTTCGTTGCGCCCCCTGCGGGCAGGGTTCCTTTGAACAGGGGGAACGGGGTAAACCCCATCCCTGAATGAATGTAAAGCCTGGTGAACCAGGCTGCCCTGTCGGTAGCGTTGGTGGTCACCATCGTTTCTTATTTTAAGGTACACTGTCAAGAACAGATTTCTTCCACTTCGATATTCTAGATTCA
>JAEZKC010000029.1 GCA_023436205.1 Fibrobacterota bacterium | reverse complement strand
CACCGAGAGGCTCGGCGCCACCTCGCCGGGCACGCCCGGCTGGAACAGGCCGATCACGCCCTGCTTCTTTTCGCCGGTGCGCAGCAGCAGGATGTTGGTCTTGCCGTTCTCGTCCACATAGAGCTTGTCGGACGGCACCAGCGGCAGGCCGCGCCAGGGGAGGAATGGGGTGCCGAAAAGCGTCACCGTGGGCGGCGGCACACCGCGGCGGGTGCATTCGCGGCCGAAGGCGGCGATGGCGCGCGGATGGGCGAGGAAGAAGGCCGGCTCCTTCCACACCCGGGTGATCAGCTCATCCAGATCGTCCGGCGTCGGCGCGCCGGTGCGGGTGGCGATCTTCTGCGAAGGCGCGGCGTTGGTCAAAAGGCCGTATTCGGCATTGTTGATGAGCTCGGCCTCCTGCTTCTCCTTCACCTTCTCGATGAGCAGGCGCAGCTGCTCCTGAATCTGGTCGTAGGGGTGGGAATAGAGGTCCGAGACGCGGGTCTGCACGTCGAGGATGGTGGTCACCGCATTGAGCGAGTATTCGCGCGGCGCCTCCTCATAGTCCACGAAGGTCTCCGGCAGGTCCGGGTCCTGGTCGCGGCGGGGCGAGCACTCCACGTCGGCGTCGATCTCGCCGTTGGATTCCTTGACGCGGTTGAGGCGGTAGATGCCGGCTTCCACCGGCGTCCACGGCAGGAAGGAGACGAGCCAGCGCGGCGTGATGCCGGACCATTGCGCGCGGGTCTTCGTGGCATTGGCGAGCTGCCGGGCGGCGGCCTCGTTCAACGTCCTTCTGATGGCAGGCTCTTCAGTCATTCGGGTCCCCTGTTGAAAGGCTGGAGCGGCGCTCAGGTGCTTGCGATGAGGCCGGGCGCGGGGTCTCCCGCGCCGCCCACCGAGCGGTTCTGCGCCTGCGTGAGATGGCTGCCCGGCGGCACCGAATGGGTGAGCCAGACATTGCCGCCGATGGTCGAGCCACGGCCGATGGTGATGCGCCCGAGCACGGTCGCCCCGGAAAAGATCACCACGTCGTCCTCGATGATGGGATGGCGCGGCGCGCCCTTGATGATGGCGCCCGAGGCGTCGGTCGGGAAATTGCGCGCGCCCAGCGTCACCGCCTGATAGAGCCGCACCCGCTCGCCGATGATGGTGGTCTCGCCGATGACGACGCCGGGGCCGTGATCGATGAAGAAGCTCGCGTCGATGCTGGCGCCGGGATGGATGTCGATGCCCGTGCGCGAATGGGCGATGTCGGAGATGAGCCGCGCGAGGAAGCCGGCGCCGAGACGGTAGAGCGCATGGGCGATGCGGTGGTGCACCACCGCCGTGAGGCCGGGATAGACCAGCAGGATCTCGGCGAAACCGGTGGCCGCCGGATCGTTCTCATAGGCCGCGCGAATGTCGCTGACGAGGAGGGCACGGATCTCCGGCAGTTGCTGGGCGAAGGCGCGGACGATCTCGATGGCGTCGCGCTCGAACGCCGCCTCGGAGCGCGCCTCGCCGGTGGAAAAGGGCAGGCTGCGCCGCGCCTGCTCGGCGAGGGTGGTGAGGGCATCGTTCAAAGTGGCGCCGACGAAGTAGTCGACGGTCTCGGCGGCGAGCCCCTGCGGTCCGTAATGGGCCGGGAAGAGCGCGGCGGCGAGCCCCCGAAGCGCGGAAATGATGGCTTCGCGGGAGGGTGGCGGGCGCAGCAGGCCGCGATGGCGGATGTTGTGCTGGACATCGCGCGACAGCTTCAGCGCCGCGATCACGGGGGCGAGGTTCCAGCCGGAGGGCTGGGCGCTGCCGCCAGCCCCGCCGTCACCCGCGTCGCCATCATGGAAAGCGACATCGTCGATCAGATCGGCGCGGTCCAACCGCCTCTGGCCGTCGCTCCCCTTCGCCGTCACCCCGGTCTCCCTCTCCAGCCCACCATGATTGGCATGGCCAAGCTGGATTGTCTAGTTAATCACCAGAATTAATTGATATTAGGCGGCCTCGGCCAGCCGGCGAGCGGCTGCGCAGGCATGGGTGTCCTTTAGCCGGTCAGTGCCGGAGAGCTTGGCGCGGAGCGTGCCCGGGGCGTAGTCCTGCTTGTAGAGGCCGCGTCGCTGCAGCTCGGGCACCAGCAGGTCGACCACATCGGTGAAGGTGTCCGGGAAGAAGGCGTGGGAGAGGTTGAAGCCGTCCACGTCCGCCGCCGCGACCCAGGCTTCCAGCTCGTCGGCGATGTCGGCCGGCGTGCCGGCGAAGACCGGGCCGCGTCCGCCGATGCCGTTGTGGGCGATGATCTCGCGCAGGGGCCACACCCGGTCGGGGTCGGCCACCGTGAAAGTCTCCAGCAGCGACTGGACGGCGTTCTCCTTGACCTCGCTCAGGGTCAGCGGCGCGTCGAGGTCGAAGGTCGAGAAATCGATGCCGGTCCAGCCGGAGAACAGGGCCAGCACGCCGGCGGGATCGGTGTAGCGGCGATAGTCGGCGAGCTTGTCCTCCGCCTCTGCGCGGCTGCGGGCAGGGATGGCGGTGGCGAGGGTGAAGACGGCGATGTCGCGTGGATCGCGCCCCAGCGCCGCCGCGCGCGCCCGGATGTCGGCGATGCCCGGCGCGATGCTCGTCGGGGTCGGCCCGCCCACGAACAC
>JAEZKC010000074.1 GCA_023436205.1 Fibrobacterota bacterium | reverse complement strand
TCACTAAGGTGTATAACTCCAAACTCTTTTATTAATGAATTTATTAGCGTGTGTTTTCCGCTACCTTCTTTCCCATTAATTATCGTAATTGAAGTTTGAACATGATTATTGATTATTTCTATTGCTTCATTTGCCCCTGGATAAATTTCATGTATATCCATGCTTTGTTCTATAAAGAGATCATCAATTGAGCAATTCAATGCTTTTGCAAGGCGTATCAGGTTTTCTAAACTGCCTCTTTTCATTTTCTGCGGATTTTGTTCATACTGTTGGATTGTTTTTATGTTGACACCGCTTTTTATTGATAATTCTTCTTGAGTTAGATTGTTCTTATTTCTGACTTCTTTTAAATACCCTGTTATCTGATCTATTGACATACTTCCGTCCTTTCACTACCAATATAATAAGAGTTTATCCTATCACTATAGTATATGTCAAGTGCTTATAAATAAATTTTTCCAAATAGTATAAATATATTAAGATTGACATTATGATCCTATATATGAGTATATAAGTTTAACAATATATCGATAGGAGTGATAAAAATAAACAAAATACAATTAATGGATTATCCATGCTTATACTATCTCTCAACTCAACTTACACTAGAGGACCAGTGCCGATTTTTATGTGGTCTAGGTACCATTTTCGAACAGACTCCTGAGAGTATAGCAAATTGCTCAGTTCTTTATGCTCATATCTCACATGGAGTGCTTTATGATAACGTTGGGTTTGATAAAGCTTATATTGAGAATATTGGGAAAGATTTTTTTGCAAAACCATTTAAAGACTGTAAAACTTTATGTAACTGTACGTTTGTGCGTAAATCTAAACTTAAGCAAAATGCCTGTACTTATTGTAAACTTTCATATACTTATCTGAATAACCGATTAGATGATGAAAGAACGTGTCTAAGGTATACACTTTTCACGGGTAAAATGTGCATATTAGAGCCAACTACTTTTTTATCTGTAGTTCCATTAGCTCCCGGTAATGATATTAGTGTTTATCCACTTATAACCTTTAATAAATACCTCTTTACTTATTTAAGTAAGAATGAATGGAGTGGACCGATAAACCAAAGGGAACTTACAGCTAGTTTATCCTCTTTTATTTCTAGTCAACTTTCCTATAATGATGAGAGAAGTAAAGATATTGTATCAACATGTGTACAAAGAGAGTTATCTCTTCTATATGCTGCAGATCAATCCTCACTCTCAGAAACATTAATAAATACATGTCAGTTAAGGTTAATTAATGCATACTCTTATACTCCACCACTAATAACTAAAGCTTCATCTACAGAGGGCCTGGAGCTACTAGAAAAGAAGAAAAAGAAATCCCCAACAAATATACCTAATCAAATTAATCTGCTTGATATAACACCTTGTGAACCGTCAAAAGTCAGTACGCCATTAAACTTTGATGATCAAAAAATTGATACTCATAACAATGACGACATTGATCTATCTCTTGTGTTGCAACTAAGTGAGGAAGAATTAGAGAATGAAGATGAATTTATCAAGCAATTGACTCCTGCTGATAATAAAGATTTAATAAGCATTGCCACAGAAGAATCTATATTTATCGGTAATGAATTAGAAATTGATGCTAACACAAATGTTAATGTGGAAAACACAGAAGAATCTATAACAATAATTTTAGAAGACTTCAACGAAGCGAATTTGCCATTAAGATTATGTGATGATTGTGTGACAAACATGTGCTTACATGATGACAAAATGTCTAATGTTTTTAATACCTGCTTCGAATATAATAAATGTTCATTACTCTACCCACACTATGAACCTCGTACTAGTTTTAAAAGGACTATTATAAATTGTGGGATAGATGATAGTAACGTTATTCATCAATTTCTTTATGATAGTTGCAATTCTACAGTGATTGGTATTGAAGCAATGTGTATGAATAAGAGAAACGGGTTACTTTTCTTCATGTATACATCGAATAAATTCTATTTTTTTGATGTAAATTTCGCCCTATCCGGCTTTTTACTGCCTATGCTCGGTAAAGCAAACAAGATAAAATATCTATCTTTGAATAGTATTCCAGTAGTTTCTATGCTTAAAAAACTAGGGTTTGAACATGTTCGTATCGAGTCATTATCTACCTTATATGCAACGGTTTATGGGTTACATTATAATACGTCATTTAATAAGATTTTTAAAGAAGTACTCAATATGTCATTCACTTCTACATGTGATTTCTATGAGTATGCAATACCTTTGTATAAAGACCTTTATGAAGTATTGGTCAGCTCTAAAAGCGGCACAGAGGATTATATACTAAAGACACAATATGACAAGAATCTTCTTATCAATGAAGTACTTGGCTCGAATTATGATTTATCATATGTAGTAAATGACCTTGAAATGGCTATTCACGGTCTTAATTATTTGGACTATCAAATGCTTTTTGATAATGAAATGACTATTATCCGAAAGGGAATCATGTATGTAATTACCTTCCCTAATATGAAAAAGTACAACGAAAATGACATAATAGAATATTTACACACAGTATGCTGTAAGGTGTATCGATCTCCATTCAAGTGCGTTTCTGATACATATTTGTTATCTATCTTTAGAGATGGATTGGCTTATTTTTCTCCAGGGGAAGGAGATATTTTTATTGATATACTTCTTGATGTAGCGAGGAAATGTTATCGTAATATGTTTAACGAAATGCCAATCATCCAGACGCACCGTATTGAATATAACTAATTTGCTTTTAGGAAAGGTTGCTAAATAATTTAGTGACCTTTCATTTTGTGAATTGATTTCACATTTT
>JAEZKC010000065.1 GCA_023436205.1 Fibrobacterota bacterium | reverse complement strand
GAGCGCGCAATTATATCTTAGCCCGCTCCCTAGCCGCACTGGCATATAAGGTAGCCGCCCATCGCACAATGCAACGCAGGGCGCAAATGAGGACACTTCGCCCGTGCGCGGCATTGCGCGAAAGGCGGGATAAAGAATCAGTGCCAGAATATTTGGGATTGTGTTAAAAAAAACCTTCTAGTCTCTAAATCATCTGCTCTATCCAAATATCTTATGATTAATCCTATCTTTTTTGATAAAGGTACATTGTACTTAAAGTTTAACTTAGCAAGTTTTTCTTGATAAAACCCTAACTTAACAATGATTTTATCTGCTTCCTCTATTGTACTACATTTTCTCATTCGTTCTATATAATCATTAATTTCAGCTTCGAGAATATTATTATAATCCGGTGGCAACAATTCTACATTGTGTGTATTTGATAATATTTCTAAATATTGATCTATTTGTTCCATAAAAAATTTATCTCACAGGTTGGAGATGCCAGACTTCCATAGTTTTGGGGTTGTAAACTAGCTCCCAGCCACCACTTTCATATGTAAAAAATCCCTTTTTCAAAGCATCGGGCACACCTTTCCCTCCTGTTGCTTTAAGTATTTCTTCTACAACAAGAGATGGGCCACCTCTACCAGTATTCCATAATTTTTCATAGTAATACTTACTGAACTTATAACCATTTACTTCGTAGTATCCATCTCTTAGTATCGCTTTAGAACCTTGATTGATTGCAGCAGCCTCAGACATAGCACTGCGGGCAACAAAAAAAGATTTAAGAGAAGAGATTAATTGTGCCGTAAAAAAGAAATCAATGGAGGCTTTTATCGCAGCCCATTTAGAAGGTACTAACTCAGGATCGATTTCTCTTGGGTCATCAGGGTTTGTTTCAAGAGTATAATCATCAACTGCAAGTTGGTTTCCGTCACTATCAATTGCACTGATCGGATTAAATCCGTTCCCTGCATAAGCATACAAATCCCAGAACTGCTCCGCCGGATCTGTACTCACCCACCGACCCACATCCGCATCATAATACCGAGCACCGAAATAAAACAGCCCTATCCCAGTCCCCCCATTCCCGCTTCCGTCGGTGTCGTACTCCTTGCCGGTAAACTTCTCCCGCACATCTTTTTCACCACTTGAAGCAAGCTCCTCAACCATCTTCCCGTAAGGAGCATATAATACCGCTTCGGTCAGCTGATTGCCCTTATCCTTCACCACCATGCGGGTGGAGCCCAGATGATCTGTAAGCATGTAGTAGTAATCGTATCGCTCCGCACCTTCGGCATCAGACCCCGGCCTGATCTGCCCATCACCAAACGACGCATACTCCAAAGCCACCGATGTCCCGCTCAATCCCAGGGCCATCTTATCATTCTGGCTGTTAAGCGTCCTGAACGCTGCTATATCCCTGTCTACTGCTATTCTCACTGTCTGCCCCGGTCTGAAGGTACGCCCATCATTTAAAATACAGGAAAAAATGTCCTCCGGGCTGGAAATTTTTACAGAAATGATCTTTATAGGTCCGGCAAGCTTTACAGCCGTGGCCAAGGTTAGAGACTGGTCTTTGAGAGTTAGCGGAAACTGGAGGGTTTTCTGACTTGGGCTGGAACTGTAATCAGCATTCTGCGAAGGCACCTCAAAGCATGATTATTTTGAGATTGTTGCAATATCAGCACATTTTATATATTAGAAAGCAAACTGCTTTACTGTCCACAAGCCCGAATGGAATACCCAAAATGAGAAATTACTATCTTACGTTACTCCTCATTACGCTATCTATATCCTCCATTATTCTTTTCAGTTCCTTACCGAATAGCGGATTAACTGGATTATTTGTATTGGTCTTTATAGCATCTCTTGCGATTTCCATTATTAGTTTTGTTCTGTCAATTGCCAAGAACTTTTCCAGAATTTCCAAACTGGAAAAATTCACTACTGAAAAAAAGTTTTCTTATCAGGACAGAAATGACTCAAAGGCTTTCGATCTATTAACCCGGTTTAATGTCGAACTTCCTGAGCACAAGGTAAAGGGATCGAACATTATTGAATTTACCACTGGGGAAAGTAGCATTACAGCTTTAGATTTGACCTATATGAAGCGTTTCCTGAAATATAAGATTGGAATCAACCACTCTGTAATCTGCATAAAAAATCCCGTTTTAGATGTTGGGAGTTTCAAAATAGCGCCAAAGAATAATTTCTTATGCCCGAAATTCATCGATAAAACCGATGATGTAATCAAACCGGAAACAAAATCGATGTTCTTTGATAAATTCAAAGTTGCTTCTGTTAATCATGAGAAAACACTATCTATTCTCAGTCATGATTTTGAGGATTTTCTGCTTTCTAACGAAATGACCATTATCGGAAGTGATGATGAACTGCTGCTTATAAAGCTGGGTGATGCCTTATCCGCAGAAAAGATAGCCAACGTACCCGAGCAAACTAAGAGATTATTAGCAATTTTGTCAAAAACACCAGTTCATGCCTGATCCTAAAAAGTAACCACGCTTCAGGTTTTACCTACTTCGATACTTACGGATTTTCGCCTGTTACTCTCCTAACGAAGTGGGCATTTTTTTATGTGTTCTGTTTTGTCGTAGAAGACTCTATCCCTGCTTTTAATACAACCGTAGCACTTGGCATGCGCACCCGCCCTTACACTCAATACTGCCGCATCAATAACGGGAGCTTACGTAAAGTAGTGGCCATTAATGAGAGTGGTCGTTTTAATCGTTTCGGCCACAGCTTGCGATTTGTTTTCGTCAGGCCATCATGATTCATCGAGACGTTTCCTTCAGATACCACTCGTAGTAAACACTTTGGAAGAAATGGTTAACACCTGTCGGATTTCTATCAGAATTCGGGAACATCATCCCATCACCTTCAAACGGGTGCGCCCTGCCCCTCCGCCCCAAAAAAAACGGCCCCGAATCACTCCGGAGCCGCCTTGTTTCACTAAACTAAATCTACTGCTTACTCGGCTGCAGCCTCTCCCTCACTGCCTTCACCCTCTTCCTCCTTCTTGGAGGGCTTCACTTCTGAAGCGGGCTTGACAGGAAAAGCGGCCTGGTAGTCAGCCCAGAGCTTGCTTTCCTTGCTCTTGAAGTATTCGCTGATGCTGAGAACGATTTTACGTCCTTCAAGATCGAACTCGATAACGGTGGCAGGAACCTTGTCACCCATCTTGTAAATGCGTGAAGGATGGTTCACATCTTCTCCAAGCTGGTTGAGAGGAATGAACCCTTCAACATCGGCGTTAATGTTTACAACCATGCCGCGATCGAGAATCCTGGCTACTTCACACTCAGGAAATTCTGTTCCCACGGTGAAGGACTTTGCCAGATCAGCCCAGGGGTCGTCAGAAAGCTGCTTGATACCCAGAGAAATACGACGCTTCTCCTGATCGATATCGAGAACCTTGACTTCCAGTGTGTCGCCCTTCTTGAGCACTTCACCGGGGTGGTTGATCTTCTTGGTCCAGGACATATCGGAAATATGGATCAGACCGTCAACACCTTCCTTCAGTTCCACAAAGGCACCGAAAGCAGCGATGTTGCGAACCTTACCCTTTACATTGGTACCAACCGGGAATTCAGCGGGAACATTTTCCCACGGATCGGGTTCAAGCTGCTTGAATCCCAGGGAAATCTTCTGGCTTTCCTTGTCGATCTTGAGCACCACAGCTTCCACAATGTCGCCGATTCCGACAATCTTGGAAGGATGCTTGATATGCTGGGTCCAGGACATTTCGGAAATATGGATAAGACCCTCGATACCCTTCTCCAGTTCCATGAAAGCACCGTAATCGGTGATGGAAACGATCTTTCCGCGAACCTTGGAACCTTCGGGATACTTCTCCTCGATTCCCTTCCATGGATGTTCGGTGAGCTGCTTGAGCCCCAGAGAGATACGCTCTTTGTTTTCGTTGAAATCGAGAACCTTGACCTTGAGCTTGTCGCCCAGGGCAACGATCTCAGAAGGATGGTTGACACGGCCCCAGGACATGTCGGTGATATGCAGAAGTCCGTCGACACCGCCAAGATCGATAAATGCTCCGAAATCGGTGATGTTCTTGACTGTACCTTCGCGAACCTGGCTCTTTTCCAGCTCGGCAAGGATCTTTTCGCGCATTGCTGAACGGTCCTCTTCGAGGATAACTCTGCGGGAAACCACGATGTTGCGGCGAGCCTTGTTCACCTTTATAACACGGAACTTGAAGGACTGGCCAATGATGGCGTCCATGTCGGGGATCTGGCGAAGATCGATCTGAGAACCGGGCAGGAACGCATCGACCCCAAACAGATCGACCACCACACCGCCCTTGATCCGGCGGACCAGACGGCCTTCGACAGTTTCCTGATTTTCGTAAGATTCGTAAATTCTGTCCCAGACTTTGAGAAAATCTGCACGGGACTTGGAGAGGATAATCTGCCCTTCGCTGTCTTCCACCTGTTCGAGGTAGACATCGATCTCGTCACCGGGTTTGAAATCCTGAACATTTTTAAACTCAGAAATAGGGATAATGCCTTCGGACTTGAAATTCACGTCAACGATGACTTCCTTCTCGTTGATACGCAGAATTTTGCCTTTGACAACCTGGCCCTCTTCGATGCCTTCAAGAGACTTGTCGTAATCCTGAAGAATCTCTTCGACCTGTCCCGGTCTGTAATAGCTCTCCTCGAAATCCGAGAGATCGACTGCATTTCCAGAGGCATCAACCCCGGTGCGGGGCTTCATTTCAGAATCCGTCATATTGGTTCTGACTCCTGTAACTTTTGGTTAGGGTTAATAGATACTATTAAAGAGTCCGGGTATTCCCGTTATTGAGAAACTCGGTTGCTTTTTGCACAATAAAATTTATCTGCTCCTCCAGGGTCATCCCGGTAGTGTCCATTTCGAGGGCGTCTTGCGCCTTTAGAAGCGGGCTGTTTGCCCTGGTGGAATCCTTGTGATCACGAATCTTTATGTCTTCCGCAAGCTCCTCAAGCGACTTCTGCACTCCCATGGAGGCAAAATCCTTCTGGCGCCTGCGGGCTCTCTCTTCAACCGATGCCACCATGAATATTTTCAGATCGGCTTTGGGGAAAACCACGGTTCCGATATCGCGACCATCGGCAACAACTGACCGACCGGAGGCGATGAGCCGCTGCTGATCAACGAGCGATTTGCGTACCACACCGCGGGCACAGTAATCGGAAACGTTTTTAGTCACCTCATCACCGCGAATGATCTGGGAAACATCCTCCCCGTCCATGAAAATCTTCGTATCGGGAGGTGTTCCTTC
Source organism: Fibrobacterota bacterium (assembly GCA_023436205.1). Lineage (GTDB taxonomy): Bacteria > Fibrobacterota > Chitinivibrionia > Chitinivibrionales > Chitinispirillaceae > JAEZKC01. Next base: position 11,764 of record JAEZKC010000065.1, on the reverse strand, counting down.
GAAAGTGATACGGGTTTCCTGCATGATCTTTTCCAGAGCTGCATCATCGCTAAACGGAATGCCTTTGCGCAAACCCTTGAGGGTTATGGCCCTGTACATGGCCCCAGTGTCCAGATAGACGATTCCCAGTCTGGCAGCAACCGCTTTGGCAGTCGAACTTTTGCCTGAACCGGCAGGCCCGTCGATGGCTATGATCACGCTTTCACCTGTAAACGAAATTGTGTCGATTTTTCAGGAAGAAATATTCTAATATATATAATGATCTGGGAAAGGTCAACTGGGTTTACAAGACCCAGGGCGACAGGTAAACTGAAAGCGAAGATAGAAAAGAAATGTACACCAGTTCATCATGAGGGCACTGTGCTGAATTGTGAGCAGAAAAGCATACCCGATGGTTAAGATAGACAAGACCGCAACATTCTACACTGAAACGCCCCTGGAAGAAGGAACCAAAGCCTTTCTCTCGTAATATCACCCTGCCCCTAGGCCACCTTTTTTTTGCAATCCACACACCTCCTGCGATATATCTTAACTTAGCCACAAGGGAGGCGCCATCATGAATCATCCCCACGATCTGCTTGTAAAGGAAGGATTCAGCCGTAAATCAGCCGCAGTTTTCAATCTCTCAAAAATGCCTGATGAACGCATAACCGGTATACCCTACCTTAGAATTCTGCTTCTGACTCTCAAACACATTCACCACCCTCAGCTGCCAAAGAAACTGGGCGAGATAGCCGTAATATTCAGGGAGCTTAATGGAGAGTCCGAGGCCAAGGGCTATTTAAGCTCCTCAAAAGATGATTCCGGATATTATAAAAATTATCAGAGGTGTTGTGATTGGAACTGGATGAAGAGAGCAACAAGATGCTGGAGGAAGTCCTGAGGGAGTTTTTCAAAGAGGAGCTTGAGAGTGCCAAGCGGGGTGATGAGCAGAGAAACTGGGAGAATGTGCAGAAGATTCAGCAACAAGAGCAGAAGATTCAACTGTATGAGGGAAAGATTCAGCAGTCTGTGCATAAAATCCAAGTGCTTGAATTGAAAAATCAACAACTTGAACAGCGTATCAAACAATTGGAACGGAGAATGGGATAACCGAACCGCACTACCTGTTTAATAGCTATGCGGCCAGTATTTTTACTAACGGCGAAGACGCCTTACAGGCCACCAGCAACATCTCCCTCACTGTGGCTCTCTCGAAGATAGTCATCGGAGTTCGGTGACCACGATTTTTATGACATACTTCACTAGTTGTGCGATCTGTATGCAAACCAAAGGCCTGGCATGAAAGGCTCCGGAGCACACTTATCAGTAACAAGTCATTTTTCCTTTGACTTTTCCCTCCACATTTAACTCTTTTAAAATATACCCTTTTCAACTTCAATCTTCCGGAGCGGCAGGATGAAATCACTCCATTTGCCAGGCTGTTACCACTTTTTATTTTTGTCAACACTACTTTCGGCACTCTTCTGGGGCTGCGGCGGAGAAAAGGAACTCTCACTTATGGTGGGAGGGGCGCCAAACGAAATTGCCTACTGGGAGAAAGCGGTCGAACAGTTCCAGAAAGAGACCGGCACCCCTGTAAAACTCATACGTCAGACTACCGATACCGACCAGCGCAAGCAGAGCATCATCTTCTCTCTCAGGGGCAAACGCAAAGACCCCGACGTGATGCTTGTGGATGTTGCCTGGATCGGACAGCTCGCCGCCTCCGGATGGCTTCTGCCGCTTGACGACTACAAAGTCGATACAGCACCATTTTTCAATCGCGTGCTGTCTCTGGCCGATTCCTACAACGGATCCCTGATTGGTCTGCCGCTCTACATCGATGGCGGTCTGCTTTACTATAGAAAAGATCTTCTGCAAAAATACGGCTACAGTGCTCCTCCGCAAACATGGGAAGAGCTGCTCACGATGAGCAGAGAGATACAGGAAAAGGAACGAAAGACGAACAAAGACTTCTGGGGATACGTGTGGCAGGGGGCGCAGTATGAGGGACTAATCTGTAATGCTCTGGAAAGCTTCGCTTCAGCAGGAGGAGGGTTCCTCGATCAGAAAAAATCTATTGTAAACAGCACTCAGAACGCTCTGGCCCTCAACTTCATGAGGGCACTTATCCATGAGCATCACGTTTCCCCGCCGAACACCTTTACCGATATGAAAGAGGAAGAGGTACGCATGACATTCCAGGCTGGCAATGCTCTTTTCGAACGCAACTGGCCCTACGCATGGGGACTTCACAACAGCGATGAATCCGCCGTGAAAGGAAAGGTGGGAATCGCTCCCCTGCCCGCTTTCGATGATCATCAGAGCGCGGCCACTCTGGGAGGATGGCACGCAGTGGTTTCCGCCTACACCGACATGCCAGATGAGGCTGTCAAGTTCCTCTCATACCTGACCTCCTATGAAACACAAAAGGACATGGTCCTTAAGCTTGGATGGAACCCGGGAAGAGAGGATCTCTACAGCGATAAAGTGATACTGCAAGCTGCACCTCACCTGCAGGAACTCAGACCTGTTTTTGTAAACGCCATACCACGACCGCTGGTCCCCTACTATTCGGAAATCTCTCAAGTGTTGCAGAAACAGCTGAACGCAAGCATTGCCGGTCAAATCAAACCTGAGGATGCACTGGAGAATGCGGACAGGGAAATAACAGGGATTATTGCCACTTATGAGCAAAAATGACAGATTCTGGGATGTCTATGACAAGCGTGAGATCATCACCGCCCTGCTGTTTCTGGCTCCGGTGCTGATCATCACCGTTTCATTCATTCTTGTACCGATAGCGGGCACCACCTACGAAAGCCTTTTCAGAAATGTGGCATTCCTGCCCAAAAAATTCATCGGTCTGCAAAACTACACGCATCAGCTTTCCTCAGGAGCATTCTGGAGGGCCACCGCCTTTACCTTTGCATTCACTGCAGTTGCCGTTGTTCTGGAAACATCCCTGGGGCTCCTCTTTGCGCTGTTACTCAATGAAAAATTCTTCGCTCGCGGCTATCTCAGAGCAGCAGTTTTAATCCCCTGGGCCATTCCCACGGTGATCGCGGGAAGAATTTGGCAGCTCATGTATCAATACAGTTACGGAGTTATAAATCATCTCTTAACAAGCACCGGCCTGAGTTCATCGAATATCAACTGGCTTGGCAGCACCGCCAGCGCATTCTGGGCCATTGTCATCGCAGATGTCTGGAAAACCACTCCATTTGTAGTCATAATCCTTCTTGCCGGGCTGCAGGCTATCCCACAAGATATTTACCTTCAGGCGAAAGTCGACGGTGCGGGTATGATTCGCCGCTTCACAAAGATTACCCTTCCCCTGCTTGCACCTGTAATAGTGGTGGCACTCATCTTCAGGACAATTGACTCTGTAAGGGTGTTTGACCTGGTGTATGTGCTCACCGGAGGAGGTCCGGGGGGAAGCACCCAGACGCTTTCTTATTTGGGATTCAAATATTTCAACAATGACCAGTTCGGCCAGGGAGCAGCAGTATCGGTTATCATGTTTGTCTTATCTTTTGCAGTAACGCTGTTCTATGTGCGAAGCGGTAAATTCAGTTCCAGTCTGGGGAAATAGCATGCGGGAGAAGAATGTAACCATCCTGATGATCCTATTTGGTTCAACAGCCCTTCTACTCTTTACACTTACCCCCTTCATCTGGATGCTCGTGGTGTCATTTTCAAACAGACCGGACTTTCTGATATCAGGGGACTATACCTTGACCTTTAAAAACTATTTTGAGGTGCTCACATCAGATTCCCTGCACTTTCCAAGTTACCTTGTCAATTCACTTATCGTATCGATCTTTACTGCTGCGGCAGTCACTCTTATCACAAGCCTTGCCGGCTACGCGGTTTCCCGTTTTCGCTTTCCCGGAAGAATTATCATTCCGCTTGCAGTTCTGGCCATGTCGATGTTTCCCCAGATAAGTATCGTGGGGTATCTTTTCCAACTCTTTTCGTCACTTGGGCTCACCAATACACATACTGCGCTTATACTCCCCTATACGGCATGGACCACACCAATCGCCCTGTGGATAAACATGAGCTATTTCTCTCAGATCCCGGTCGATCTTGACAAGGCCTCTCTAGTTGACGGATGCGGAAGAGCGAAGACGCTGTTTCGAATAATTCTACCTCTTGCACTCCCGGGGATTTTCTCCTCCTTTCTTCTTGTATTTATCATGAGCTTTAACGAGTTTCTCTTTGCACTGATGCTAACCATAGACTACACAGCCCAGACCATCCCTGTGGGGATCGCACTTTTCCAGGGGATTCATGGAGAGATACCCTGGGGAAACCTCATGGCGGCATCGGCGGTGGCCACCATTCCACTGGTAGTGCTGACACTGGTGTTTCAACGCTATATCGTGAGCGGGCTGATGAGCGGATCGGTAAAGAATTGATGTGTGATGAAAAGTTATGCTTCGACTTCGAAACTACGCTCAGCATGTGCGGAGTCAGATATGCGATATACATACAATAATATATAGAAGTTATGCTTCGACTACCAAGACTATTCTCGACATGAACGGAATCATTTTGCCATAAAGGGAGTTCACAAATGCCCACAGCCGCGACGGAGATCACGTTACGGGGAGTTTCAAAGAAGTTTCGCAGTTTCAGAGGTGAAGTGGAGGTGCTCAAGACACTCGACCTCACCATCACTCCCGGAGAGTTCTTTGTGCTGCTTGGACCTTCCGGCTGCGGAAAAAGCACCACCCTCAACTTGATCGCCGGGCTTGAAAAACCCACGAGCGGAGCGATCCTTTTCGCGGGTAAAGCGGTGGCTGACAGTGGCAACGGAATCTTCCTCCCGCCTTTCGAACGGGATATCTCATTTGTTTTCCAGAGCTATGCACTCTATCCTCACATGACAATAGAGAAGAACATAGAGTTTCCCCTTACCAATCTAAAAACTAAACTTTCAAAGCAGGAACGCCTCAGCAGAGTAAAGCAGGTGGCCAGTACACTCAAAATAGAAAATCTTCTCGACCGCAAACCATCAGAGCTTTCGGGCGGACAACGCCAGCGGGTTGCAATCGGGCGGGCAATCGTGAGAAATCCCGCGCTGTTTCTTATGGATGAACCGCTTTCAAACCTCGATGCCAAGCTGCGTGCGGAGATGCGCGCGGAACTCAAAGCGCTCCAGCGCAAACTGGGCATCACCACCGTGTATGTCACCCATGACCAGGTGGAAGCCATGACCCTGGGTGACCGGATAGCCGTGCTTGAGGGTGGCTACATCCAGCAGCTGGGGACTCCCGAGGAGGTCTACAACCGGCCATCAAACACCTTTGTGGCTAAATTCATAGGCTCCCCACCCATGAATCTTCTGGAGGGATCCATTGACAAAAATGATCAAGGTATCACATTTACCGCCAGTAATCTTTCCATACGAATTCGAGAACCACTTTCCACCAGACTTGAGCCTTTAGCTGGAAAAAAGCTTCTGCTAGGCATTCGTCCGGAAGCCGCAAGTATCACCGAAGAAGATCCGGATATGGTTCTTGATTTTGATCTGGCTGAAAACATCGGCCACGAATGCCTACTACATGCATTTATTGATAATTCTGCCTTCATCATTATCAACAGAACTACCCCATCAAACTTAAAAGCGCTCAAGATTAAGCTCGAAATGGATCGTCTGTATTTTTTTGATGCCACCAGAAGAGAATTGTTGATTTTTGATTGATGATTGCGGATTATCAAGTCGGATCATTAAAGTGATGCTGCCCCGTTCCGATCATACTGGGCTTAGGCCTAAAAGGTGTCAAAGGGAATTGTTGATTTGGGATTGTTAATTGTGGATTGAAAAGAATTAGTAAGATTGTACGATGTCCTCACGCTCCGTTCATGCGTAGGTCCGCCGGAGTCGAAGCATAGTCGCGGATAGTAAATACTGATTGATCTACGACCTACGATGGGCGATATTCGAATTATGAACTTACGGACCAAGACACCGTACTTTTCTTCAATTCAAAATTTGATCATCGCTCATCGTCCATCGCAAATTCCGAATGTTCTGCGAAATAGAATACATAATTCACGGCGAAGACGCCTCATAGCACACCAGACACCTCTCTCGCATTGCAGCCTCATCGAAAACAGGCATCGGAGTTCTGCAATCACGAATTTAACAACACAGTAGTGGATGGTAACTCGCACCATATTATTTTTATTAAGTTCCCGAAAGGTCCTGAACCAAACCAACATTGGAAAAAGAATGAAAATATCACATTTACTCTTAATTGTTGCGCTTACCGTCAGCACGACCTGTGCAAACCAGAAAAGCCCAAGCGTAAAAAGCACTGGAGATACCCTTTCCAGACAAGAAGCAGTTTCCGACAGCTCCTGCACCCACCCGCTCCTCTATGAAATCACTTTGAAAGGGAAAAAAGCGTATCTCTTCGGATCAGTTCATTTCGGTTCCCCCGATTTCTACCCTCTTGCATCCGTTATCGACTCAGTATTTATTCTTTCCAAAAACCTTGTTGTGGAAATCAACAGTGAAGCACCTGATTTCGCTAAAAAGTCACAAGCTCTCTTTTCCAAGGGCATGCTTAAAGGGGATAAAACACTCAAGGATGTGCTGTCTAAAAAAGGTTACGCAGAGGTGGTAAAAGCTCTCGAGGGGTATAATCTGACTATTGAACAATTCAGCAAGTTCGAGCCGTGGCTTCTCGCCCTGACCCTTGAATCCATCGATATGCAGGCTAGCGGGTTACAAAACGAATACGGGATCGATCTCCATTTCATGGCCAAGGCCCAAAAGAGCAACAAGGAGATTCTGCAGATCGAGACAGTTGAGAAGCAGGTGGCGCTCCTGCAGGAACTCAACAGTGAAAGTTTCCTCCTTTATTCCATAAAGGACCGGCAAAAGAACAGGGAAATTGTCGGTAAACTGATGCAGGCTTTCCGCTGCGGTCGTGAAGATCAGCTTGAGAAACTTGTATTTGAAGATTTCAGTGATGAAATCGCCAATTACAACAAGCTATTCAAAAAGCTTGTCACAGACCGCAATTACACCATGGCAGATTACGTCACCTCCTACCTTGATAAAAACAGCGGCCCGGCCTTCGTGGTGGTTGGCGCTGGACATGTGATTGGCAGTGAGGGGATAGTGGAAATTTTGAGGAAAAGAGGTGCGGAAGTGAAGAAATTATAAAAGGGTGGAATTTCCCGAATTTACGTTTTCCGGAAGAAAGCAATATCGAAAATCGAAAAAAAAATCCTGTATAACGAAGTGAAGAACCGGGATAACGATCTGAATTTCGGTCCATATTCTTCCGCTGCTCCCCCACACAACACCTGTATACATATATATAAATAAATCCCCCTAACCCATTCTCAAACCATCATACCCTAATTTATCTTCGATAATAATCCGTAAACCTGATTGCCCATAAACTGCATTTTTTTTAAGAAGGCTACCGTCCCACAAGAGGAGAAACTATGAGACACCTGCTAACCACCCTGCTTGCAATTACATGTCTTCTGATCTTAGCCCGATGCAGTGCAGAAAAGCCTGTCAGCCTGCCTGAGAAGAGTTCTGATACATTGTACACAACATTTGTACATCATCCTGTACAGAATCAGCCGGACACACTCCTGCGGATCATTACTGTAAATGGAAATGAATCCGATACCGTATTTTCAGATACTGTACCTTCTGGATTAACTCCCACCGCATTTGGCTCCTCCTGCGGTGGACTCAAACCAATTTATGTCTACCTTAAACAGATTGACACCATCAGTCGTCTTGTCGATTATCCAAACTCAGAAGATACCATTTACATCACAGATACGATTTACCAGGGTAAAGTTTACAGTGACACCACAGATATGGTCATCGACATCTCAAAAAGAAAGCCTTACTTCTTCAAAAAAGATTCAATGGTCAATATCCTGGGTCTTTTCACTGAAGGGGCACTGCAGTACGTGTACCTGAGTGCATTCCATTATGATGGTGACAGTGCCACAGTGAAGCTGATTGACAACCCATCCTGGGTACAGCTTGGATGGATGAGCGTCAATCAAGGATACGGGAACTGCTGGTTTTACCCCATTTGTGAAAACGGTGTCCCGGTGCTCTCTTCCTGTACATTCTGGATTTCCAAAAGCACAGCCAGATCCTCCGCGTCTTCCGATTGCGATAGACCATATTTGACCATAGCAGCTGATTCAACTGCACTCGATTCCACATTCAACTGGAAAATCGTTATTACCAACAAATTCGGACTGTCAGATACTATTAACGTAAGCTCAACCGTTGCTCCGTTCCCCTTGTCTTGCAATAATAACAGCGATCAGGGACAGATCACCTATTCCACTAACAACGGCTCCGTTTCTCCTGAATATTTCAGAAGGCAATTCTATACCTTTTTCTCTGATGGTTCCGTGAACCACAAGACAACTGACTGGCAAGATTCAATTTACCTTGATACCACCACAACAACAGAATCACCGTTCTACGATTCTCTCACATCATTCATATCAGAAAATGAAATCGCAGATTTGGACAGCTCATACTGGAACATGTCCTGGGCAGGCGGGGGTACTCGTCAAATATCAATAAACACATCATCACTGGTAAAGAGTATAAGTGTTTACGGTTACTGGGAGGAGGACCTTCCTGCGGCACTGTGGCAGCTTGAGCAGATGCTCTCTGACAAGGTCAAGGAACTGTTCCCTGCAGATTAGTCACTATAATACGATTTCTTCGCCCGCCCTCTCCGGGGTGGGCGAAAATACAAAAGCTGCTTCATTTTCCTCATTTGTTTTGTTTCGATAATCAGGTTAATAATTCGACAATCAATATTCTTTCCGCTCTCTGATTTGAATTGCTCTTTCAGGTATTTCGAAGGTATCATGCAAGAAAGAGCACTCAGAAACGGTATTTCCCTGCATGCAACTGACTGGTACAATGAAAGCTTATCTTTCCAAAACAAAATTTCCGTTTTCTACAGCCATTCCTTTTTCAATGATAAAGTTAGAATTGCACTGAAAGCGGGCCTAAATCCTCTCACTTTGAATAATGAGGAAGACTTCTACTATTCTAGTGCACGATTCGGAATAGATACCATCACTGTTGAAAGAATTGAAGGTACATATACTCACAACTGGTTTTCGCTCTCTCTTCCGATGGATTTTCACATTTACAGAGGATTTTTCTTTAGAGCCGAACCTGATTACTTTTGGGGAGAAGAGAAGTACCAAAGCAGTAACTCTGAAAAAAGATGGTACGTGAGAGATTCATCTTCTTTTGACTTACATTATTGGGGCGGATATCAAGTCTTCTCTGGCCGAGAAGTAAGAAGAGAAAAAACAGAAAACATGGATAGAACTGAACCATACAGGGATGTTCTACTGCGATACGGATTAGGTTACAGAAAAGACCGTTTCAAAGTTCTTTTTGAAAGCATTTTGGGTTTCGAAATGAAATATTGTTTGGGAATCACAATAGAGTATGATTTCCCTTTAAGAATAAGACGCAAATAAGTTTTTCCTTTGGAGCGGCCGAAAATGATCCTGGAAACCGCCTCCTGGTTCGATCACCAGCTGGAAAGCTTTTAATAAGCGGGTCTAATCGCCTTACAGTCAGGTGGTTTGAAGAGCGGTTGTAAACGTAAGGCCCTGCGTTGTATTCTCTGTCTTCATCATCTCCCTGAAACATCCACTCTAAGGGTGTGAACAGTGTGGCAAATGTGCAAAATTAAGAACTTATTCACACCCTTTAAAACCCACAAAATGGCTAAGCCTTTGATTTAAAATGGTATTGCGATTGGTACAATCCATGCGATATTCCCCATGCACAAAGAATAGTTTGTGTAAAATATTCGGATGAAACCTTAAACTAAAGCAGTAATAAGGAAGGAGCCCTGATGAACTATTTCAAACTGCTGGGGATTATTTTCGGTACCGCAGCTTTACTGAAACCTTTTTACATGCATATTCTTCCCTGGGATGAAAACAAGTTTATTGCCAGAGCCTATTCGAAAAAGAGACCGGGGTGGATTGTTCCAGTCGCCATTATCGGAATAGCTCTAGTCATGTTTACCTGGTATAAAGAGATCACTACTGATATCAAGTATTCCCTTGTGCTTTCAATTCTTTTCTCCCTTACATCGATCAAAGCAGTTTTTTTTCTCTTCGATTATGAAAAGTTCCAGAAGTGGGTTGCAGGTATGCTCAGCAGAAATAAAGGCAGGCAGATTGTAATCGTGGATATCTTTACAGGAGTATTCGGGCTTATCATGATTTCCCTTTCTCTGTTATTGCTGTAATTCAAGACATACAAGGAGCTTGACATGTTTACAAAGATTTGTGATTATACAATCAAGGAAGAGTTCAGAACTTGCTCATTGGAGAACGGAATAGATATCTATACAAGAATCGCGAGCAAGGAAAACGGACAGAAAAAGACAGCACTGTTTATCCACGGCGGAGGTTCGGGGGGAAATCACACAATAGTAACCAGAGCTTCCTATTGGATGATGCAAAAAGGCTTGTTTGGAAAAATGATCCTGCCGGATAGAAGAGGGGCCGGGTTAAGTTCTCCCATTACGGAAATGATGACCTACCAGGATAATGCAAAAGACATGAGTGGATTACTGGACAACTTGGGGATAGAAGAGATGGTTTCTGTTATCGGAATATCCTACGGTGGTCCTATCGCACTTACTCTGGCCGGCATTGATCCCAGAATAGATGAAGTGTTATTAGTGGCGGCTTCTCCTTCTCTTAGAGACGTGAAGGGAATTTGGGGATTCTTGTACAGGCATAACCTGCTTCAGCCTATCGGGAGATTTTTCTATAAACAGATCCTGGGAAAGCTAGAGGAGGAGTATTCTGATTTTGATGAGGTTTATGATGTCAAGAATTCTTCTGAACTTAAAAAATTGTTCATAGAAAAGATAAAGCATTTACCTAAAGACAGATTTGAATCCCTTATGCTTGAAAACGAATCGACTGTCAATAGACACAACCGGAGGATACCTGTTGATATAAAAATAGCAGTACCAGTTTACAGAGTTATCGGAACACAGGATGAGACCTGGGAAGTTGATGTCGGAAAACAATATGATGAACAGATACCCAACATTGAAACCCGGTATATAGATGGAGCGACTCACAAAGATGTTTTCTTCAGAGCAGAAGAGTTTTACCAGACTCTTTATGAAATGGTAGACAAAGGAAGACAGATTTCGTGACATAGGCGGCGACATCGTACGCCGCTATCGCGGACAGAATCCGCAAAATGCACAATATCGAAGAGCAGCCGGCAGTAATAGATACGGTGGATGATTTATTGAAGGAGAGCAGTATGTGGGAAACAAGAGTTAAAAAGTACGAAGAAAAAATCATGAAAAAAGGTCTGGAAGAGGGTCTTCAAAAAGGTCTGGAAGAGGGTCTTCAAAAAGGTCTTGAAAAGGGCATGGAGAAAGGACTGGAAAAGACTGCCGTCAAACTGATAGAGAAAGGAATGGGTAACGACTTTATCCACGATGTCACCGGATTAAGCTTGGAACAGATTGAATCCTTGCGGGAAAAGCATACCTGAGAGTTACCGAAAACAGATTCGTGAGTACCTCTGAATTTTCATAGTATATACCAATTTCAAACCACCCTGAAACCTCGATTTATATTCCCTCCATGTCCTCCTACCACGACAGATGGTACACACGGCTTTTCAGCGATCCCAGACTTGTGGAGGATCTTCTTCGTTCGTTTGTACATGAGAGCTTTGTGGATGAACTGGATT
>JAEZKC010000060.1 GCA_023436205.1 Fibrobacterota bacterium | reverse complement strand
TCTTTATATTCAATTAGCTTTTCTTCTTTAAAAATATATTTAGCAAGGTGCGGCGGATAATTTGACTTTATAACACCATTGTGATCTTCACAGAAAGATCCTCCGCAAACCAGGACATTTTGTTCATTTGCCTTATTATATAAAATTTGAAGAACGTCATTAGATCGATAATAATCATCTGGGTCCATAAAGGCAATAAACTCACCTTTAGCTAGGCTAATACCATTATTACGAGCTTTACCAACACCAGTATTATTCTGGTCAACAATTATGATTCTATCATCCTTATCTTTATACTCCTGTAATATATTTAAGGATTCATCTGTAGACCCATCATTTATGCATATTATCTCAATATTTTCGAGGTATTGACTTATCACACTTTGAAGACATCCACGTAAATATTTCTCCATATTATAAACTGGGATTATAACAGAAATCTTAACACTCATTTTGTTTTTCTCCTCAGAATTTTTTCTTTCCCTCTTCGCAAGGTATAACAAAAGCCATGTTCTTTAAAACAACGAATTCCGGCGCGTAGTTTACGCGGAAATAATGTAACCATTCTGCCGATTTTAAAAGATACAGAATTCTGGATATTATTATAACTTATACGTAATTCACTCAACTCTTTTTTTACGCGGTTATTTTCATCTCCTATCTTAATAAACTTTGTTATCTCTGAAGCATAACGCTTCCCATATGGAGATAGGACCGCATATTTCCACCAATAATCTGCAAACAAACATGTCGGATCTTGCCATGGTTTAATTTTATCACAATAGTGAATAATTACAGGGTTTCTAATTGCTTCTTCAACTTCTTCCGCATTAAACAACTTTTTCAATCGATTATGATCATTAGGATACTTTGACATCATATTATTAAATTTAAAAGGGATATGCTTAATGTCGTTATAACAAACTTTGTTTATAACATCTTGATCTTGTGATGGGAGATCCATTCTTGACATACGAATAAATTCTTCAGTTAAATTTTTTTCCCGAATTGCTTTTAAATTTAATAATAATACACCTGCGTTAATATATTGGTTGATAGATTCCAGTCCAACTTTTTTGCAATACTTCTGGTTGCCATCCGCATGAAAATGATATGCGGGAGCTTTAACACCTGCGACACAGAAATCATCAATGTTTATATTGTAGAAATCAGTTAAATCATCATTCACTATTATATCGGAATCAAGATAAATGCATTTATTATGGTTAGGTAATAGCTTTGCAGCCATCAACCTGTAATATGTTGGCATAGTAATATGTGCCCCAACTAAATTTGCATCAGAAAAATTATCCTTCATATCAATATAAGTGATATTACAATTAACGTATTTATCTTTAATTTTATCAATATTTCTGATTTTGCTTTGTTCGAACTTCGATGGAATTAATAAATAAAAATCATAGAATGTATTCTCTTTTGCATTTTCTAATATTGAAGTCATCGTTACAGATGTGACATCTGCATATTTTTCATCAGTTGAAAATATTACTGGTATAGTATGAGGTCCTTCAATATACATAGTTGATAAATATTTACCTTTAAAATTTTTTTCAAGCAAACGAGTAATGTAAATCCCTGTTAATCTTTCCGATATAAAAAGCCGTTTCCCTTTAATATCGGTTCGTTTTTCAAACTCAGATAATATACCAAATATCCATTCTGCGTAGTCAAAAAATATTTCTTTAGGAAAAATAAACATATTGAAAAAAAATGCATTATATCCATTTAAATAAGTATTAGATGCATTTTTATAATCAGGATATTTATCATTAATTATGTCAATAACAATATCCAGATCTTCTATTCTATGATTTTGTTTATAATGCTCATAAACGGTTTTTCTATAAAATGGCTTAGGACATATAAAATCAGAATCATCCAACAAACTACTAATTGTTTCCCTTGAATAATTTAGATCATCAAGATAACTATCTTCTACTTTATTGCAAATAACACAACTTTGTTCTTCTTGTCTATAAATAAAATGACGCCGATAATGCATAAAACCTAGATAATCTGGATTGCCCAGTTCATTATAATTCTTCCACGCCCAATATATGGCAGTCATTTCATTATATGATGCGTTTTTGTCAGATATATTGTCTCCAGTATCATCACCTATCATATTTTCTAGCATCCAAGACAAATTCCTGTCTTTTTGGCTAGATTTCAAGGCCAAAGCTCTCCCAACATGAATTGGAGTCAAAACATCATCTTTAAACAATTTTTCTGGTCTGTGATATGCAACCAGTATTTTAATTTTTTTTTGCATTACCTTACTCCTCCAATTAATAATAAACAGCAATAAGCCCGTTTAGACTATTTCATTCTATACATGCTAACGATATTGGAAATTCTATGCATAATATCTTTCCCAATTTTATATGATTTCGAGTTTATCACATTATCATAGTCCTGCCGAAGTATCTTTAGTTTTTTTTTCAATTCTTCTATATCATGTTCTTCAATAGAACGTTTTAGAGGCTCAAGCATAAACTCGTTACACTTGCGATTATTCTTTAATAATGAAATATCCACTAACGAATTTGCCTTTAATATCAATTCCAATAATATTAAATTATTTCTATTGATGTTTTTCAGAATTGGCTTGATATATTCATTATTAAACCTATTAACTGTTAATATATGTAATTTAGACAACCTATACTTCCCAGATATAATCAAATTATCTATTAGCCCTTTTACTAAATCATTTGTACTTCTAGCGTCCCAATTAACTATATTACCTCTCCGATAGCAATAAGTTATAATAGGAACTGCGTAGAATACTTTAGCATGAATCATTACTTTTGTAAAAAAAGGAGGATCTTGAAACCTCACATATTCAGGAAAATATATCTTATTATAAGTCAGAAACTCACGTTTATATATAAAACGGGTAAATCCATAATCAAACTGATAATCACTATAATTTACTTTACCCTCTTTTTTAAGTACATAATCACAATAATCATCTCTAAATAATGTATTAATTCTTCCATTTATATATTCACTAAATGAACCTCCACAGACTAAGACTTGATTCTCTATTGCTTTTTTATAGAGGGTTTCCACAACTTTTCTGTTTGGATACCAATCATCCGGATCCATAAACATAACAAACTCGCCAGATGATATATTTATACCTCTATTTCTAGTATAACCTACCCCTCGATTCTCTTGATTGAGAACAACAACTCTTTTATCGATTCTTTTATATTCTTTCAAAATGTCAAGTGACCTATCTCGTGATCCGTCATTTATACAAATGAGCTCTATTTCACGCAAGGATTGATTAATAACACTATTCAAGCATTCTTTTAAATACTTTTCAGCATTATACACCGGAATAATAATAGAAACTTTTACTGTGGGTCCTAACATCTCTTACTTCCTTTGAGCCTAAGATTCTTACCAATTACCGCCATCAGTATTAAAGAGAACATAAAAAGCTATG
>JAEZKC010000036.1 GCA_023436205.1 Fibrobacterota bacterium | reverse complement strand
CCCATGCGCGCATCAGGTCCATCGATGTCGGGGAGGCCTTCGCAGTGCCCGGCGTGGTCGCGATCTTCGACGCCGGGGATATCGTCTCCGACTTCAAGCCGGCCATCCCCACGTCCCGCATGAAGGGCTATTACGCGACGCCCTTTCGCCCCCTTGCCGAGGGCAAGGTGCGCTACGTGGGCGAGCCGGTGGTCGCCGTGGTGGCGGAAAGCCGCTACGCCGCCGAGGCCGCGTTGGAGCTGATCTCCATCGAGTACGAGCCGCTCCCCGTCGCCGTCGCGAAGGACGATGCAGCGGCGGACGGCGCCCCTCTCCTCCATGAGGAGGCCGGCACCAACGTCATCATCTCCCGCACCTTCGCCCGCGGCGACGTGGACGCGGCCATCGCTTCGGCGCCGGTGGTGGTGAAGGGTCGCTTCCGCATGACGCGCAAGACGCCCATGCCTATGGAAACCCGCTCCTACCTCGCCGAATGGGACAGGCGGCGCCAAGCCCTGACCCTTCACTCCTCCACCAATATCCCCGGCATCATCTGCGATGTGCTCGGCGCCAGCCTCGACCTTCCAGGCAACCGCATCCGCGTGGTGGCGCCCGACGTGGGCGGCAGCTTCGGCGGCAAGGGCTCGCTGAACCACGAGGAGATGCTGGTCTGCGTGCTCGCGCGCAAGCTGGAGCGCCCGGTGAAGTTCGTCGCCGACCGCATGGAAGACCTCACCGCCATGAGCCAGGCCTTCGACGAGACCATCGAGGCGGAGCTGGCGGTGGATGCGGACGGCCGCCTCCTCGGCCTTAGAGCGGACGTGATTGGCGATATCGGCGCCTACTCGATCTATCCGTGGACCGGCGCGCTTGAGCCGGTGCAGGTGGTCAGCTTTCTGCCCGGCCCCTATCGCATGGAGCATTATCGCGGCCGGGTGCGCGGCGTGCTCACTCCCAAGCCGCCGACAGGCCCCTATCGCGGCGTCGGCCGCCCCTCCTCCACCTTCGCCATGGAACGATTGATGGACATGGCGGCCCGCAAGCTCGGCATGGACCCGGCGGAGATCCGACGCCGGAATCTGGTGACGGCGGAGGAATTTCCCTACCGCACCGGCTCGGGCATCATCTGGGACCGCTCCGCCTTCCAGGAATGCCTAGAGGGCGTGTGCGAGCTGGTGGATTATCCGGCGCTGGTGCGCCAGCGCGACGCAGCGCGGGCGGAGGGCCGCTGGGTCGGCATTGGCTTCGCGAGCTATGCGGAGCTGACGGGCATCGGCTCGCGCATCGCCGTCGCGCCCGGCATGCCCATCAATACCGGCACAGAGACCGCCTCCATCCGCATCGACGCAACCGGCTCCGTCACCGCCGCGTTCGGCATCTCGTCCCACGGGCAGGGGCTGGAAACGACGCTCGCCCAGGTGGTCGCCGACGAACTGGGCTGCCGCATGGAGGACATCGAGATCCAGCACGGCGACAGCGCCCTCGTGCCCATGGGCACGGGCACCTATGCCAGCCGTTCGGCGGTGCTCGGCGGCGGCGCAGCCACCAAGACCGCGCGCGTGGTCAAGGCGAAGGTGCTGAAGGCCGCCGCCTTCCTGATGGATGTGCCGGTGGAGGATCTCGAGGCCGAAGGCGGGGTCATCCGCGCCCGCTCCTCCAACGCAACACTGACGTTCCGGGAGGTGGCCCACGCGGTCTACGCGCAGATGGGGCGCATCCCCCATGAGCAGCGGGAAGACCTCGTCGCTTCCGAGAGCTATGACCCCTATCTCGGCACGGCCTGCGCCTCCACCCACCTCGCCATGGTGGAGATCGACCCGGCGACCTTCGCCGTCACAGTGACGCGCTTCGCCGTGGCGGAGGATTGCGGGCGCATCATCAATCCGCTGATCGTGGACGGGCAGGTGCACGGGGCGGTGGCGCAGGGCATTGGCGCCGCTTTGCTGGAGGAGGTGGTGCACGACGAGGGCGGGCAATTGCTCACCGCGAGCCTCGCCGACTATCTCGTGCCCATCGCCAGCACCATGCCTGAGATTGAGATCCTGCATGTGGAGGCGGAGCTGCCGAACAACATCGGCGGCTTCCGTGGCATGGGAGAGGGCGGCACCATCGGCGCGCCGGCCGCCATCGCCAATGCGGTGTCGGATGCGCTCGCGCCGCTCGGCATTGAGATCGACACGCTGCCTGTGACGCCGGATCGCCTGTTCCGGATGGTTCAGGCCGCACGGCCCTCGACATCCACCTGAAACATGCTCCGGATGCCAACCGGAAAAGCGGAACGGGCGCCGAACCCTGAGGATCCGGCGCCCGGCTTTCCGCGGGAAGGTCAGGCGCCGCCGGGTCAGGGCAACGGCTGCACCATCTCCTTCAGCCGGAAGCGGATGATCTTGCCGGAGCCTGTGCGCGGGATTTCGTCCAGCTGATGCACCACATGGGGCACCTTGTAGGACGACAGGTGGTGCCGACAGTGGTCGAGAAGCAAGTCCGCATCGAAGCTCGCGTCGCGCGGGACCACGTACAAAGCCGGAACCTCGCCGAGCTGGGGATGGGAAATCCCCGCCACCGCGCAATCGAGCA